>CAVVTY010000022.1:0-68401 GCA_963751225.1 uncultured Acidobacteriaceae bacterium | reverse complement strand
GCACCAGGCCATCCGGCCCTACCAGCAGCTCCGTTATTGGAGCAACGTGCCGTTTCGTCATGGAGCGGCCGAGGCAGTGAAGCATTCGGTTATCCCGGTCCCGGACAATCCCGCGCAGCCTTTGCAAAAGGGCAACCCGAACGGCCTGCAGGACGAACTGGTCCGGCATGTTCAGGAAGACAGCCGGATGAGCGAATTCGACTTTGGTGTCCAGTTCCTCGATACCGAAAGAATGACTTATTGGGGCAAGCGTCATGACGCCGATTTCTGGATCGAAAATGCGAGTGTTGAGTGGAAGGAAACGGAAGCGCCCTTCCACTTGATTGCACAGCTTACGCTGCTGCCGAAGTCACACCTTGGGCCCGATGCCACTGAAGCAGCCTATATCGATGTCACCGGCAACTCAACATCCGACACCGCGCCCATCGGAAGCATTAACGCGCACGCCAGCCTGCGGAGGTGGCCAGCAGAAAGGCACGCGCACGCGCAGAAACCAGTAGTGAATCGCGATCACCGCATGGCTGACGATATTGCCATATTACCGAGGCGTTCTCGAGTCGGATCAGGCAGGAGCGCTCCAACCCCAACTTGAAAAACGAGAGGCATCTTGACCTGCAGGGTTGCTGAGAACGAGCAAGCACGCAGTCTTGCTTTCAGTCGTCAATTAAGAATTGCATCCAGAGAGGAGAAATTCATGTTGCAGAAAACTCGCAAAGCGGTTGTGGCGATCGGAGTTGGCTTCATGCTAACGCTGGTCGCATCCAGTGTTGCTGCACAAGATGTAACAAGCAACGCCATGCCCGGAGTAAGCTTCTCAAAATTTCACACGTACAATTGGGTCACAGTGGAAGGCGCGGAGTACCCGAATCAGATCGTGGACCAGCAGATTAAGGACGCGGTGAATTCCCAGTTGTCAGCCAAGGGCTTGACCATGACTGACAGCGACAAAGCCGACCTCCATGTTGCCTATCAAATCGCGATGCAACAGCAGAAGCAGTGGAACGCATACGGTATGGGCGGTCGATGGGGAGGCGGGATGGCTTCTGCCCAGAGCTCGACCATCGATATCGGGACGCTTGTATTCGACATGTATGACCCATCGACTAAGCAACTTGTCTGGACTGGCCGCGCGACCAAAACAGTGGAGCCAGGCAAGAAACCAAGAAAAAAATCAGAAAAATCTGGACAAGGCGATAGCCAAGCTACTGAAGAATTATCCGCCCAAGTCCTAGCTCGATCGGCACACCTTGCTCACTCTGTCATGTCCACCGGTAAGAAATGGCTTCATTGCCCGCGCCAGGCTGCCAGAAGGATTGCACATGCACATTCGATCAATCGTGCGGTTATCAGTTCTGTTATTGGCCACCTCATGCTTATGTGGTAAGCTCACCAAGGCAGAAGATCCGCCGGAAGACGCGACTCCTCAGAATTCAACCAAAGCAAGCACGCCTGCGCCGAGCACGACTTCAAATGACGACCAGTGGCACCTTGCTGTCAGCCCATACCTCTGGCTTGCGGGACTTCACGGGTCGGTAGGGGCACTGGGCCGGGATATAGCCGTGCACGCGAGCGCGGCTGGTCTTCTCTCAAATTTCCGTTTTGGTCTCATGGCTACGGTCGATGCCCGCCACAACCATATTGTCACTCCTGTCGACATCATCTGGATCAGGCTCGGCGATGACAAAGCCCTGCCGTTTCCGAATCTTCCAGCGACAAGCGCGAATGTGAAGCTGGACGAGATCATCCTAACTCCCAAATTGGGCGGTCGGGTGGTGGATACGAACAAGTTCAAGGTGGATGCCCTTGCAGGAATTCGCTACTGGCACATCGGACAAGATTTTGCGTTCAGCCCGTCCCGGCTGGGGCTGGATTATTCCGACGCCCGAACTGGGTGGATCCTGTAGTGGGCGGGACGGATCGAAACAGAGCTGTCCCCCAAAGCCTCTTGATCGTATTTGGTGACGTAGGTGGCTGGGGCGCGGGCTCGCAACTCGAGTACCAATTCGGCGGCGCCCTGGGATACAACCTCAGTCAGAGATGGAAATTGCAAGCGGGGTATCGCTACCTCGACGTGGACTACAGCAACTGAGGCGCTCTTCTCGATACCGCTATGTCTGGGGCTGTAATTGGTGCCACGTACACCTTCAATTAAAGAGCAATTGCTGAGGAGCAACCAGTTTCGGGTGATGCCATCGCGAGAGGGCCCAGATTTGGTGGCACAAGCGAGCGCTCCGGTCGGCAAAATTCCTTCCGCTTCGAGCGGACATGCGAGTGCAACGATGCTCTGGCATCTTTTTCAGGGTATGTTAGTGTCTTTTCCGCTGTTCTTTGCCCTCGCTGCACCCGCTCTGCGAGCAACGGAGCCCTCCGCCGTATCTTCCCTGGTGGTTGAAGGATTGGGCAGGGGCACAGTTGCGCTCGATGGGCTGTGGCAGTTTCATGTGGGCGATGATCCAGCCTGGTCCTCACCAACGCTAGATGAAATTGGCTGGGAGCATCTGCGCGTCGATCAGCCATGGGGGGACCAGGGACACTACGGCTACGCAGGCTTTGCGTGGTATCGCCGGCATGTCGATTTCGTGCAGAGTCCGAGCTCACCCGTCGAAGTCGTTCTTTATATGCCGCATGTCCGTTGTGCGTACGAGGTGTATTGGAATGGCCTGCTGGTTGGTCACTTCGGAAGTCTGCCGGCGAAGCCCTTCTTTCGCTTTTCGCTGCCGCAGACATTTGGACTCGGCCGGCCGCGGCAGGGGGTGCTGGCGATCCGGGCCTGGACCGCGCCCCTGGATTCAGCTTCCGCCGGAAATGACAGGGGAATGACGGCAACACCTCTCGTCGGAACCTCCGAAGCAATTGCGGAGATAGAGTCGGCAAACAGACATATCCAGGCGAAGCGGAGCCTGTTCGGTCTTGTTCAGATGCTGATTTTGATAGAGATCGTGCTGATCGGCTTCGTTGCCTGGATGCGTAACCGAAATCAGAAGCTGCTTTTCTGGATGCTCCTGTTCCTCGGCGCTTCGATCCTCACCCTGTTGACGACTCCACTGGACATCCCATGGCTTCACAGGATCCAGGTGCTGGTTCTGTGGCCAGTCCATTGCATTGAGGACATCTCGCTGTGGTACCTGCTTTTGTATCTCCTCGATTTGAATAAGCAGCCTTCCCTGTGGCGATGGGCAAAGACTCTCGCCGTGGTTTCGTTCGTTTCGGCAACACTCGACAACCTGTTGTTTACATTGCAGTGGAGCAATACTCATGTTGCGGCATTCCAAATACTCGATGCCGTGTTCACCACTGGCTTTTCGGTGGTCGAGCTCTTTCCATTTGTGATTATTGGCTACGCCTTAAGGCGGCGGCAGTTGGATCCGCCGCGATGGTTGGTTGCGGCTATCGTATTCGTTGTGGAAATGTATGATGTGGTGCAGCATACCGCCCTCCAAGGTCGGCGGTTTACACACTGGACGCTGGCTTCCACAATGGACGACCCCCTGTTCACCCTGGTTGGTGTACCGTTCACGCCGCAGGCGATTCTGTCGACAATCCTGGTTCTCTCGATCGCGTATGCGGTCTATCTCGAAGAACGTGAACGTCGGATCGCTTTGCAGCAGGAATACAAGAGCGCCCAGGAGTTACAGCGTGTGCTTATTCCGCAGTCGTTGCCGTCTCTTGAGGGCTATGCCGTCACCAGCGCGTATCAGCCGGCGCAGCAGGTTGGTGGTGACTTCTTTCAATTCATCGAGCGAGAGGGCGGCTCAGCGCTTCTGATTCTCGGGGACGTAAGTGGAAAGGGCCTAAAAGCTGCAATGACGGTCTCACTGATCGTAGGTGCAGTGCGAACACTCGTCGAAGTAACGAACGATCCAGCGGAGATATTGGCTGGTTTGAATCGACGACTGCATGGGCGGCAGAACAATGGATTCGCGACCTGCCTAGTTTTGCGCTTTGATTCAGAGGGAGGCTGCGTACTAGCCAACGCGGGCCATCTTGCACCTTTCCTGAACCAAGACGAGATGAGTTTGCCGAACGCTCTCCCGCTCGGGCTTGATCTCGACGCAATCTATGAAAGGACCGCATTTCGGGTCGCCGTTGGTGATCGCCTTACTTTCTACACGGATGGCCTGCTCGAAGCACGCAATGCAGAAGGTGAAATCTTCAGCTTTGAAAGAGTGCGCGCACTGATGGCGACTATGCCAGATGCAAAAGAGGCGACAGAGCCGCCGCTGTGGCCTTTGGGCAAGATGACGACATCACCGTGTTGACGCTGACAAGGCTTGCGATCGGAATGAAATCCACCACTTCGCTGCTTGCGCCGTCAGTTGTTGTCGCAGTAGGGACGATCATCACTGATCGCCCCCTGCGCAGATCCGTACGAGCGCGTCTACGCATACGGCTCTTATGAAGGATGAGTGGCGTAGAAGCGAGCATCGGGATAAGGGTGCAGGACTTGTGGGCGCGGTATCCACCTTTCGAACATCGGAATGAGTGCCTCCCACCGTTTGCGTGCGCGTTGACTGCGGCGTGCGAGTGCCTGGTACCACAGCCGATTAACACGCTGACGGAAGGTACTCAGTTGTCCGATGTTGCCCGGCACTGCGTGGTATCGGTAATAACCGACGACGACTTTGCGGAGCCATGCGCCAGTCTGGCCGGGGCGATCATGCATACGGCGACGAAGTTCAGCCTTGATGGCCTTCAGTTTCGCTGCCATGCGCGTTTTCGCTGTGATGCGCCAGATGGTGAAGGTTCCGGTCTTGTAGCGTCGCCCACAGTAGTGAGTGAAGCCCAAGAAGTTGAACGTCTCCGGTTTTCTCTCTCCCCGCAGCTTTCGATCACGGGCAGCATAGCGCCCGAACTCGATCAGCCGGGTCTTCTCCGGGTGAAGTTCCAGAGTGAACTTTGCCAGCCGCTCCTTGAACCCTTCAAGGAACCGCGTAGCGTCAGCTTTTAACTGGAAGCCAAGCACAAGATCGTCGGCATAACGAACGGCGATGACGTCGCCCTTAGCCACTTTCCTGCGCCAGACATCTATCCACAGATCAAAGACATAGTGCAGATACACATTAGCGAGCAGCGGTGATATGACTGCTCCCTGCGGCGTACCCTGTTTGGTCTCCGACCACTGGCCGTCCTCCGACACACCTGCCTTGAGCCATTTCTGGATCAGGCGAAGTATCCTTCGGTCGGCCACCCTGTGCTCGACGAACTTAACCGTCCATTCGTGGCTCATATTGTCGAAGAAGCCACGGATATCGGCATCAAGCACCCAGTTCACTTTCTTCCGTTCCATTCCTACAGCAAGCGCATCCAGCGCCTGATGCGGACTGCGTCCCGGACGGAACCCGTAGGAGAAGCCTTTGAAGTCGACCTCATATATCTGGTTGAGGATCGTCACCACAGCCTGTTGGACGATCTTGTCCTCCAGTGCCGCGATGCCCAACGGACGTTGCCGCCCATCGGCCTTCGGTATATAGACTCGCCTCGAAGGTTGTGCCCGGTACGCTCCACGGTGAACTCGGCCATGAAGATCAATGAGTCGATCCTCTAGTCCGATTTCGTACTCCTGCCAGCTCACACCATCGACTCCCGGCGAAGCCTGACGCTTGAGAGCGTAGAAGCTGTCGCGTAGAAGATCGATGTTGAGATGGTGGAGCAGAGCGGTGAACTGTTCCTGCTTCCTTCCTTTTGCTGCTTTGCGCACACCGTCCAACCGCTGGAACATGCCTTCCCCGCTCTGTGTCAGGAGCATGCGTGACTGGTCGATGTTCTCCTTCATCTGCGCCCTTCCCTCCCCAACCTCCGCAGGAAGTTGCCTTCCCTTGTTCGGTCGGTTCACAGGTACTACGGCACAGTCCGACTTCTCCAGCACGTGCATGTCCGCCGTGCGGCTATGTGCCTTCACGGACCGGCCTTCGCAAAGTGCCGAAGGCGTGTTGGAGATCTCCCGGTTCTCGTCCATGTTGTTTCTCAGCGTGCGCGGGCTCTAACGACTACGCAGGACCGGACAACTGCTCGCGTCTAACGCAGCTGCCGTATTGCCTTCCTCCTACTCACCAGGGAGTCGGCATCCTGATCCGCGGTTTTTCGAAGCTCAATCACCCGGCCCACCGATGCCTCGATCTACGCTTCGCCACACACCTCGCGATGTGCCACGCAAGACTAGAGGTCAGGATGGATTCGCTATTCTCCTTTCCTGCAGGGACTTGCACCCCTACAACATGTCGGTTTATCCCGGCGCACGGTGTGTAACCGCCCACCCGGAAATCACCATGTAGTAAACAGCTAGGAGTTCTGAGCTGGAATGGATTCGACAGGTTCCAGTGAACCGCTAATTGTTGACCGATTTCGATCTCAACTGTCGATAGCAGGGCAAAGCACTTATTGAGCTATTCAAGTCGATCATTGTCTCGGCAAGTGGCCGTAAAACCGACTAGAACGAAGCCGCAGGCGCCGCGGACGCTACAGCATGGGCCTTCGAGTAGTATTTCCGCCGGTATAAGGTGTGGGTCACGAGGAGGTTCTTGTGACCCATTTACGCAGGATCATGCTGGAAGAACTCCAGCGCCGCAACTATGCTGATTCGACAGCCCGGTACTATCTCCGGGCGGTGGAACAGTTCGCCCGCCACTTTGGCAAGTCGCCTGACAAGCTTGGACTGGAGCATCTGCGCACCTATCAGGCCTATCTGCTCAAGCAAGAGTCGGCGGTGACTCGACCGCAACCCAGAATTCAGCGCAAGGGTTCGATGCGTGCATTGGCGATAATGCGCTGATCGCGATTCTTCCGGCCCTCTGGCCGAACAAGCCGACGATGCGATCCAGAATGGTAGAGTCTACTTCTGGATGGTGGACGGACCATGCCCGAGAGCAAAAAATACGACGCACATGAAAAGGCGCTATCCCTCAATCTCGATGGCACGATCTTTGGCTCGTTTGCAGAAATCGGTGCCGGACAGGAGGTGGCACGCTGGTTTCTGCGTGTGGGTGGCGCTTCCGGCACGGTTGCGAAGACGATTTCGGCTTATGACAAGGAAGTCAGCGACCAGCTTTACGGAACCGGCACTCGCTATGTCTCCAGGTCGCGCCTGCAAGCCATGCTGGAGAGCGAGTGGAAGCAACTGCTGGCGCAACTCCAAGCCACCCGCGGATCCAATACCAGATTTTTCGCGTTTGTAGACACGATCTCTGCAAGGAACTATTCAGGAACAAATGACTGTCACGGGTGGGTGGGATTGCGATTTCTTCGACAGCCCGGGGACGCGCCAAACGACATAATTCTGCATATCAACCTGATGGATCCCAGCAACGTGCAGCAACAGGAAGCGGTAGGCATTCTTGGCGTGAATCTGATTTATGCTGCGCATCATGCGCTCTCTTCAGCAGAGGAGGTCCTTGCAAGTGTCTTCGAGGAACTTGGACCGCAGCGAGTGGAGATCGACTGCCTGGAATGGAGTGGACCGGCTTTCGCTCATTGGAACCGGGATGCAGTTCACGCCTTTCTCGTTGTCGGCGGGTACGCCGAGGCTGTGGTATTTCCCGCAGACAACGAACTCGTTCCCCCGAACGAATTACTCTACAGGCGGGCTCTGGTGCTGGCGCCGGGGAGGTTCGACAGCGCAACCAGTCTTCATGCCAACCTGATCGATGACACTCTGGCAGAACTGCCCCAGGAAGTATTGCACGAGAGCAAAGGCGGACTGGGGCTGTTCTGTCTCTCTGTCGCCGGCAGCAGCGCCCCGGACAGGGAGGTGTCCGTCCAGGAGATTTTGGAACATGTGGTGCTGCTTCAAAAGCTCGGCTATGGGGTGATGCTGTTTCGTGCTCAGGAACTCTATACAATGAGCGCGTTCGCGAGTCGCTACACAAAATCGCGGATTCATTTCGCGATTGGCCTCACGGTGCTTTTGCGTGTCCTGCGGGACAGCTACAAAAACTTGGCGGGTGCACTGCTGGAAGGCATTGCACGGCTTTTCAGGCAAAATGTCCGGCTTTGTGTGTATCCGATGCCCGTTGAAGAACTGAGGGTGCGGTTAACAGCAGATCAGTTAATTGGATGGAGATGGAAAGAGACGGATGGGATGGTCAGTGCTGACAACTTGCATCCCGCAGGGGCTTTGGATTGGCTGTATCAATATCTGCTTGAGAGCAAATTCATTCTCGCGGCGAAACCTGATTTGAGCTGAATAGAAAAGCCTGACGAAGGCCGAAAATATAGGATGGGCAGGTGACACCCGGTCGGATGTGGACGACTCTTCCCTAGCCATCCGTTCGCCCGCCTGGCGCTGGCTCCGGCGGCAGCGCCGTCACCGGGTTGGGGTCGCGGTAGGGACGACCTTCACAGGTCGCCCACTGGGTGGCCGGAGGCAGTCACCCGCCTCCGGCTCCCACAGAACCCAGCGTGCAGATTTCCCGCACTGGGCTCGTCAGACGTTGATTCACAGTATGGCGATAGCCTGCAGCTCTCGGTAAGGAGTAATGCAGCTTTGGTCGAAGCAGCGGGAACTGTTCCTTGATCCGCTGGAATTGCTCCCACCGGACCGTTCCGTGCCAGCTCCGACTGCTCAACATTTTGCGCCAGTAGTGTTCCACGGCCCGATGGACCCGCAGCAGTGCCCGAAGATTTCCGGCAACGCCGTAGTATGCATAGTGACCACGGAGCATCTGATTGAGATGATTCACCTGTTCTTGCAGCGACAAGTGCCGCATCCGCCGCATCTGGTCCTGCAAGCGCATGAGCGCGCGTCGCAGTCGTGACTTTTCCGTAAGCATTCCAATTCGAAAGTTCCCTTTCTGATTGCGAGTGCAGTACAGAGTAAAGCCCAGGAAGTAGATTGTCTCCGGGCGTTTACGGCCACGCTTGCTTGCGTGTCGATGCGCGAAGCGACCAAATTCAACGAGCTTGGTCTTCGTCGGCTCCAAGGTCAGACTGAATTTACTCAGCCTCTTGGCGAGCGCTTCCTGAGCGCGAAGAGCATCCGAACGAAATTGGAAACACAGCACGAAGTCGTCGATATATCGCACCATGCAGGCCTCACCCCGAAGTCGCGGCTTGACCACTCGCTCGAACCACAGATCGAGCACATAGTGGAGATATAAATTACTCAGCAGTACGCTGATCGAACCTCCCTGCGGGGTCCCCTCTTCGCTTGGATGAACCTCTCCATTCTCAAAAACGCCTGCCTTCAGCCAGCGCCGGATTAAACTAATCAGACGCTGATCTCCCACTCGATGTTCCACGAAGCGGAGCATCCACTCGTGACTTAGGCTCCCGAAAAAGTTCTTGAGGTCCGCCTCCAACACCCACTCGATTTTCCCGCCAGCAATTCTCTCATGGAGCGTTGCGAGCGCTTGGTGGGCACCTCTGCCAGGCACGTCCGCCGAACGAGCAGGGTAGAAAATCCTGCTCATAGATGGCAGATAGCACCTGAGAGACGCTTCGCTGAAGTGCCCGGTCCGCAACAGTCGGCACCCCGAGAGGGCGCATCTCCTGCTTTCCGGGCTTCGGGATATAGACACGCCGTATATCTGGCGCGCGGTATCCTTCACGGTGAACAGATTGCAGCATGCCTGCAATCCATTCCTCAAAACTCTCTTTCGCCTCCGTTACGGTCTGCCCATCCACTCCGGCTGCAGACTTGGCAGGTATCTGATTAAGATTCTCCCAAACCCGCTCCTTTGTGATGTGATGGGCCAGCGACGTAAACCGAAGTTTCGGTTCACACCGAGCTTTGACTGCTATTCGTTCGAGTCCTGTTGTCATGACTGGCGGTTCTTCTCTTTGCATAGAAGGCCGTATCCTCCCTTTGAATGGAGCTCATGTTTCCCACGAACAATTCAACTTCCGCTGCCCGCTTCCCCATGTAGCCGGCTCTCCCGACCTCGAAGTACTATCAGGCAGTCTGACTTCCGTCAGGCCTTCGGATCTTCCTCGCTTGTTCAGCTTGTCGGACCCTACAAGCCAGGCTTGAGCCTGACGGCTCTCCCTTGTTCCCATGAAATCCTTTGGTTGCATGCTGACGGTACGAACCCCGGAAGCACCTCAGCACACTCGCCATGACGCATACTGAGCTTCTGCCTTCCCCGTTACGGGATAGGGTCGGCTACTTCCACCACGATCGATTTCGGGGCTATGTTGCCGTTTACTGCTGTTTCGGCCTGCAAACCTCCCTGTCTACGCTTCGCAATGGCCGTCTCCGGACATCACGCAAGACTTGGTACGCGGCTGCGAGCTAGGCTTTGCCGCGGCCTCCATTTCAGGAGACTGAACTTCATGAGTTTCAAGGCGCAACCCGCACAGATCCGTACGAGCGCGTCTACGCACACGGCTCTTATGAAGGATGAGTGGCGTAAAAGCGGGCATCAGGATAAGGGTGCAGAACGCGGGGTGTTGGGATCCACCTTTCGAAGAGCGGAGTAAACTTCTCCCACTTCTTCCTCGCGCGTTGACTGCGACGAACCAGTACGTTGCGCCACAGTCGATTCACGCGTCTTTGGAAGATGCGCAGTTGATCGATGTTGCCGGGAACGGCATGGTATTGGTAGTAGCCGGTGACCACACTCCGAAGCCATGCACCGACCTGACTAGTGCGATCATGCTTACGGCGCTGAAGCTCAGCCTTGATGGCGTTGAGCTTCGCAACCATGCGCGTTTTCGCAGTAATTCGCCAGACGGTGAAGGTCTCGGTCTTGTGGCGTTGTCCACAGTAGTGGGTGAAGCCCAAGAAGTTGAAGGTCTCCGGTTTCCCTTCCCCACGCTGCTTCCGTTCACGGGCTGCATAGCGCCCGAACTCGATCAGCCGTGTCTTGTCAGGATGTAATTCCAAGCCGAACTTTGCCAGCCGCTCCTTGAACTCTTCGAGGAACCGCACAGCATCAGCCCGCTGCTGAAAACCCAACACAAGATCGTCGGCGTAGCGAACGATGATGACATCGCCCTTGGCCACTCTCCTGCGCCAGACATCAGCCCACAGGTCGAAGAGGTAATGCAGATATACGTTAGCGATCAGTGGCGAGGCCACTGCTCCCTGCGGCGTACCCTTATTTGTCTCCGACCACTGGCCGTCTTCCGATACTCCCGCCTTCAACCATTTCCGGATCAGGTGAAGTATCCTTCGATCGGCCACCCGATGCTCGATGAACTTTAAGGCCCATTCGTGACTCAAGTTGTCGAAGAAGCCTAAAACGTCCGCATCGAGTATCCAGTTCACCTTCTTCCGTTGAATGCCCACCGTCAGCGCGTCAAGAGCCTGATGCGGGCTGCGGCCCGGTCGAAACCCGTAAGAGAAGCCTTTGAAGTCGACCTCATAGATCTGATTGAGGATCATCACCACGGCTTGTTGGACGATCTTGTCCCCCACTGCCGCGATGCCCAGCGGACGTTGCCGTCCGTCGGCCTTCGGTATATAGACTCGCCTTGAGGGTTGTGCCCGATACGTTCCACGGTGAACCCGGCTGTGAAGATCGATGAGCCGACCTTCCAACCCGGTTTCATACTCCTGCCACGTCACGCCGTCTACACCCGGCGAAGCCTTACGCTTAAGTGCGTAGAAGCTGTCGCGGAGAAGATCAACGCTCAGATGGTGGAGCAGAGAAGTGAACCGCTCCTGCTTTCTATCCTTTGCTGCCTTGCGCACACCGTCCAGCCCCTGGGACATGCGCTTCCCGCTCTGCGTCGGGAGCATGTGTGGCTGAGCGATGTTCTCCTTCATCTGTGCCCTTCCCTCCCCAACCTCCGCAGAAGGTCGCCCTTCCTTGTTCGGCTGGTTCACAGGTAATACGGCACAGTCCGACTTCTCCGGCACGTGCGCGTCCGCCTTGCGGTTTATGGCCTTCGCGGACCGGCCTTGGCCGTTAGACCAAGACGTGCTGGAGATCTCCCGGTTCTCGTGCATGTTGTTTCTTAGCGTGCGCGGGTTCTATCGACTACGCAGGACCGAAACAGCCACTCGCGGATAACGCGGCTGCTGTGTTGCCTTCCTCCCACTCTTCATGGAGTCGGCATCCCGATCTTCCGCCTTTTCGAAGCTCAATTGCCCGGCCCACCAATACCTCTGTCTACGCTTCGGGTGACACTTCACAGCAGCGCCCGCAAGACTCGAGGCCAGGATGGATTCGCTACTTCCTTTCCTGTAGGGCTCTTGCATCCCCTACAACATGCCGGTTTATCCCGGCGCTCGAAGAGTTGGCGGTAACTCTAAAGACATGGCCCCGTGAACTGCTGCTAGCGAGCTTTGACGTTGTCGAGAATTAGTGCGATCCGGATCATCGAAGTGTCGTTAGCAAGTAGAAATGTCCGCTTTTCGTAGCAAATGAAGTGTCCGGTTTCATAGGTTAGTAGTCGCCGACGGCGTGCCTCGCGTTATGAGGACTGATCCGCCTGAAATCCGGGCTGCTTCACTTGGTTGAACAGCTTGCGTCTTTCAGTCCCATGCTGCGAAAGATCGTCATCGCCGGGCACCAGTTGGTAAAAGCCGATTGGAAGAGATTGAGCCCGACGAAGCCTGTAAGCCAAAGCCAATTTGGCGAGTGATAGTGTGCCAGCAGAAGAGAAAGCAGTACAACTAATCCAGCCATGAGGCGCAGTGCGCGTTCTACAGTCATTGAGTCACTCCTTGCATGATTTCTGGTTCGCAGGTGATTTCGGACTTTTTCTGAGAGTGGACTACGTAGTAGAGGATTGGAATCGTCGGCCAGGATAGAAACGTTGAAGCAACGGCCCCGGCAATGAGAGAAACGGCCAATCCCTGAAAGATCGGATCTGTGAGGATCACGCTCGCGCCGACCACAACAGCAGCAGCAGTCAGCAACATGGGTCTGAAGCGGATTGCGCCTGCATCGATAACAGCCTCGTTCAGCGGTGCGCCCTGGCGACGGCGCAGCTCAATGAAATCCACAAGGATGATTGAATTGCGAACGATGATACCGGCGCCTGCGATGAAGCCGATCATTGAGGTTGCAGTGAAGAACGCACCCAGCATCGCATGTGCCGGAAGGATGCCCACGAGTGTCAGAGGGATCGGCGCCATGATGATCAACGGTACGATGAACGACCGGAACCAGCCAACCACGAGCACATAGATAAGGATGAGCACAGCCGCGAACGCCAGGCCAAGATCGCGAAATACCTCGATCGTGATGTGCCATTCACCATCCCATTTCATTGAGTAGTGATCCGTGGACTCGGGCTGAACGGCGTTGTAGCGCGCGAGTGTGTAGCCGGCCGGGAGTTTGAGCTGGTCAAGGTCCTTGTTCATCTTCAGGATTGCGTAGACCGGGCTTTCTTCCGCACCCGCCACGTCGCCGGTTACATATATCACCCGGCGCAGATTCTTGTGATAGATGCTCTGCTGAATTGTGTCTGGATCGATGCTGACCAGCTCTCTGAGTGAAACCATTGCTCCGTCCGCACCGGGCAGGCGAATGCTCTGAAGTGCCTGCTCAGAGGAGCGGTCAGGTCTGGCAAGCTCTACAACCGTGGGGACGGGCTCGCGCGCTGTGTCGACGTGCAAGAGTCCGACTTCCGATCCGGATGTTGCCAATGCAAGCGCATGGGCAACATCTGACACTGAAATGCCGTGCTGTGCCGCTTTTGCAGAGTCGACCCGAATGGCCAGCCGCGGTTGCGGATCCTCCACATACCAGTCGGTATCGACCACGCCCGCTGTGTGCTGAAAAATTGACCTGATTTGCTGAGCCACACGCCTCTGTCCATCGAGGTCCGGACCGTAGACCTCAGCAACCAGCGTCTGGATCACCGGGGGGCCCGGCGGTACCTCGCTGACCTGGATACGAGCGCCATATTGATTTCCGATATTCACCAGGAGATTTCTAAGCCGCTTCGCGATGACATGGCTCTGGTCATGTCGATCTTTGGCCGATACGAGATTGACCTGAATATCGGCCTGGTTCGGCATACGACGCATGTAATAGTGCCTGACAAGTCCGTTGAAGTTATACGGACCGGAAGTACCCGCATAGGTCTGGTAATTCAGGATGTCCGGCTGATGGGCCAACTCCGTGCCCAACGCTTGTGCGGCGCGGGCAGTCTGCTCAAGAGGCGTTCCGTCAGGCATGTTGATGACGACCTGCAGTTCGCTCTTGTTGTCAAACGGCAGCATCTTTACCCTGACGAGGCCCAGCGGAACCAGCACAACCGAAATCAACAGCAACGCAATCACAGCAATGAAGAACAGAATCCGGTTGCGCGCCGAAGCGATCAGCGGAGTCATGACACGGCGGTACAGCCGGGTGCGCCAGTTCTCGCTCTCAGGCTCCAGCGTGCGCGCTCCGCCAAGATGCTTCCCAAGCAGCCGCATCGCCGCCCATGGAGAAACTACAAAGGCGACCATCAGCGAAAACAACATCGCGGCCGATGCACCCACCGGAATGGGGCGCATATACGGACCCATCAGGCCACGAACGAATGCCATCGGCAACACTGCAGCGATCACGGCGAAAGTAGCAAGAATCGTCGGGTTTCCGACCTCGGCAACTGCTTCAATGGTGACGTCGCTACAGGAACGGTGCTGATTCTCCGGCAGCCGAAAGTGTCGCACCATGTTCTCGACGACTACGATTGCATCGTCCACTAGGATGCCGATGCTGAAGATCAGGGCAAAGAGCGTGACGCGATTGATCGTATAACCGAAGAAATAGAAGATCGACATGGTGAGCGCGAGCGTCACAGGGATTGCCAGGAGGACGACGCCGGACTCCCGCCACCCGAGGAAAAGCGCCACCAGGAAGGTAACCGAGATGGTCGCCAGCAAAAGGTGCTCAAGCAATTCATCGGACTTGGCCTTGGCTGTTTCACCGTAGTTGCGCGTCGTGGTGACGTTGACATCATCAGGAATGGTCACGCCCTGCATCTGGTGAACACGCTTGAGAACTGAATTGGCAATTTCAGTTGCGTTTGTACCTTTGCGCTTGGCGACGGTTATTGTCACTGCGGGATACTGATTCGGTCCATGCTGGGCGGTTGAGCCTCGGCTCGTGGTACCGAACACGACATAGTCAGATGGCTCTGGAGCTCCGTCGATGATCCGGTCAGCCACATCGCGGAGATAGACTGCCCGACCGTGATTCAAGGCCACAACCACAGATTCGAGATCCTTCTTGCTTGTGAACAGGTTCCCCGCATCGACACGAATCTCTCTGTTGTTCTGAGAGAAGCTTCCAGCCTGAAGACCGGCGTTGGCGCCTTGCAAGCGTCCGACGATGGTCATCGGGGAAAGGCCATAGGCATCAAGCTTGGTAGTACTTAGCACGACGCGCATGGTCCGTGGCAACCCGCCGATCACACTCGTTTCTGAAACGTCAGGAGTCTGGCTTATTTCGTGCTGAATTTCATCTGCAATGGTCCGCAGCTGGTATCCATCGTAATGCTCTCCCCACAGAGTGAGCGAAAGAATCGGCACATCATCGATCGATCGTGCCTTGATGATGGGCTGGGACACTCCAGGTGGGATGCGGTCGAAGTTCGAATAGAGCTTGCTGTAAACCTTGATCAGTGCGTCTTCCTGCGGAGTGCCGACAAGGAAGCGCACGATAACCAGGCTCTGACCGGGACTCGATGTCGAGTAGACATACTCGACGCCGGAGATCTGGTGCACCAGGGTTTCGATTGGAAGTGTGACGCGCTGCTCAACTTCGGCCGGAGACGCACCGGGCATCGCGGTCATGATGTCAAGCATCGGGACCAGAATCTGCGGCTCCTCTTCACGAGGGATAATCGCAACCGCAAATACTCCGAGCGCCAGTGACGCTGCAATGAACAGCGGAGTCAGCTTGGAATTGAGAAACGCGTGCGCAAGGCGCCCCGCCAGGCCGAGTCCGGCAAAATCAGGCCTCTGCGTCATAGCTGAACCTCAATGCGTTTCCCGGCGAGCTCGCGATCGGCGGGATCATCAATCAGCTTTTCGCCGGCCGAGATGCCTGAAAGGATCTCAACGAGGTTCCCCTGCGCTGCTCCCTGCGTGACATAGCGAAGTTGGGCAATACCGTTGGTGTCGAGCACATACGCGCACGGAAGCGACCCGCGAATGACCACAGCTGAGCGTGGCACGAAGATCGCCTCACGCACGCCTGTAGGAATCTCCACGGTGCCGTACATACCGGCCCGCAACTGCTTCGATGGGGCGAGATTAATCTTGACCTGGAAACTATGGCTTGCAGGATCGGCAGCCGGGAAGATCTCAGCAACTGTTCCTTCAGAAGACTGAACTTTATCGCCATCGAAGCTGATATTGAGCTTCATGCCGTTATGGATCGCAGCAATCACCGATTCATCCACCGTCGTTTGCATCTGAAGCGGTCCGGCGCTGTCAATCTGGAGCAGCCCGACTCCCGGCGCAGCCATCGCGCCCGGATCCACCATTCGCGCTGTGACGACGCCCGAGAACGGTGCCCTGATGCGCGTATAGCCCAACATCGCATGCGCACCTGATACTTGCGCTTTGGCTGCAGCTTCCTGCGCCCGTAGTGCATCAACCTGAGCGGCAGAAGCCTGGGCGCGCCTTGTCACCTCGTCCATCTCCTGCGGACTCACACTTTTCTGTTCTTGAAGCTGCTTGTATCGGACGAGCGTGCTTGCCGCCAGATCCGCGTTCGTCTGGGCTGCGACCTGCTGGTTTTGAGCCGCTTTGACCGCCGCTTCCGCCTGTTCCGCAGAGGATCGGAGAGTGGCATCGTCCAGAACAATCAATGTCTGCCCTGCTGCCACCACATCTCCCTCGCGCACCAACACCTCCTGAACGCGTCCAACCACTTGTGCTGAAAGGACCGCGGTCTCCCGCGCATGAAGGGTCCCGCTCGCACGGACAGTCAGGGCCGCTTGCTTTTGCTCGCTCTCAACCACGCGCGCCTTCATCGTTTGCACAGTGACTGTTGGTGCTGATTGCTCCGTATTGCAGCCCGCCATGAAAGCCGACGCAGCAGCAAGTACGATTGCAGAAAATAGAGCCTTCATTGAAGTTCCTCCGCCTTATCGGGGGTCAACGATCCCGTCGCAAAAAGAAGTTGTGCGTATGCCACCGCGTTTCCATAAACCGCCCGCCAGTAGTTGTTCTGGCTCTCACGTTCGGCATCTTCTGCGTGAAGCAAATCGGTAACTGTCGCCAGCCCCGCGCCATAGCGGTTGCGCAGAATCCTCAGACTTTCCGTCGCCTGGTCGATGGCCGCGCGAGCAGTCTGCAACGAGAGTTGAGCGGTCCGCTTCTGAATATGCGCCTGGGTCACCTGCAGGCGTACTTGCTGCTGATAGGCAGACAATTGGGCATCAATCCTCTCCTTTACGGCGCTTTCTCTCTTCAGTTGTTCGCGCTTGGGAAAGGGATTGAGGTCGATTCCAATCTGAACACCGGCCACCCAGCTGTTGCCGCCGGAGCCGGCGAAAGTCGAGCGATCCCCTTCCCAGTTGCCGTAAGCGCTGATCCTCGGCCCGAAGCTCAACTTGGCTGCAGTCACGGCTGCCGCCTGTGCCTCCTGGGCCTGACCGACCGACTTCAGGTCTGACCTCGTTTTTGTCGCTGCCGCCAATTCCTGTTGAAGATCCACGTGGGGAAAATCGTGCGGCTCGATCGGTTGCAGCTTCGTCACAGGCAGCTCGGGTGCACCCATCGCCATGCTCAGCTGCGACCAGGCCAGCTCGCGCTCGCCTTGCGCTGCAATCAGTGCCTGCTTGCGAGCGGCCAAATTGACCTGCGCTGACATTCGATCGGACTCCACGGCGAGCCCGGCTTTCACGTGATCGTCCACAGAGTTCAGCAGCGCCTCTGCGGTCTCAAGCTCGTGTTGCGCGATTTCGATCTGGCGCTCGGCGAACAGGACGGACTGGTAGGCCTGCACTACATCGAGGACAACCTTCTGATTTGCAGCCTGAGCTGACGATGCAGCGCTTTCCTTCATCAGGTACGCGCTCCTGACCGTCTTCTGAGTCTTGAATGAGTCGAATGCCAGCCACTGACCTGAAAGCCGAGTGGCAAAGTTGCTGAGCGGTTCGGGCTTGTTCAACGAATCCGGATTGAAATCAGCTTGCGTGAACTGGTTCTGCCGCAGCTTTGCTCCAAAGACATACACAGGGTCATTTCCACCGGAGATGTCCTCGGTGAAGCTCACCTGCGGTAGATATTGAGTTCTGGCCAGGGCTGCTCCGGCCGCTGCTTCCTTGCTTTCAGCATTGGCCAGCTTTGCTTCAGGACTTCCGCTAAGCGCTTGCTGGATTGCCTGTCTCAGCGTTAAAGGCTCCTGCGCTCCAGCTGCTAGTGCCCCAATGAAGCAGAAGAAAATGAACCATCTGGCCTCATGAAGAAGGTATTTCATCTCTTGAGCGTTCCTTCCGTGTTCCGTCACAAGAGAAAAGTCAGGCACCAGCGGATTCGTTACAGACAAGCTCGGAAATAATCCCACGGTGGCGAAGGTGGAAGAATACAGCGTCGTTCATCTGAAGGAGATTTCTGATGGGGCCGAGTCGGGACCTGGCCCATTCGGTTCGCGTGATCTATAAGAAGCATTTGTAGGGTACTGACGTGAGGGTGTGATGCAGACGAAATCACGCCAAATTGGGTTCGTTCAACCCAACGACTTCAGCGTGCTTCTAAGTACTCTTGGGTGTTTGGCAGTTCCCATCCTGACTTGTAAGTTGTTTTACATGTTTGTCTTTACATCGTTGACCCAGAAGAGGTCGTTAGCCTCTCACATTGGGGTACGAGTTCACTACAAGGGTGGGAGGGCACAGAGCGCACCAAGCAGAAAAGTTCTAAAATCGTCCACCAGGGCCGACCATTTACTCGCCTACATGATTCACGCATATTCTAGATCCCAGATTTGTCGCCGCGGCGGGCGAGACCTGGGCACCCAGATTTGTTCTTCATCGGACTTGGGCCCGAGCGGACATCGTCAGGAATCCATTTTCTGCAAAAGACAGGGGTATTTCACCCTCTGGCGGACAGGTGTATACCAGAAGGGTTCGGGGTGGGAGGACTCAGATGATGTCTCCAATGAACTGCCTTTTCAGGAAGGTCGCGGTTGTTACGGCATTGACGTTTTTTTCACTTGCGCAGGCGTATCCGTGCCTGGCGCAGGCGGGCGGGCCAACGTTTCCGGATCCCGGTAATCCGAGCATCACCCGCGACCAGCAGCAGAAGCTCGGATTGCAGGCTGCGGCGGAAGTCTACAAACAGATGCCGGTGCTCCCGGACAGCAGCCCTGAGACGCAATACGTACGCCAGCTTGGGGAGCGGCTTGTGGCTACGATTCCGCCGGAGAACTCGTGGCCGTTTGAATTCCACGTGGTGGCGCAGAAGGAGATCAATGCGTTTGCACTTCCCGGTGGCGAGATGTTTGTGAACCTGGGCGCGATCACCGCAGCAGCGAACGAGGCGCAGCTTGCCGGAGTGATGGGGCATGAGATGTCGCACGTCTACATGCAGCACTCTGCGAAGCAGATTCAGAAAGCGCAAGTGACACAGGGTCTGGCCGGATTGGCAGGGGCAATTCTCGGCGCACGGGGCGGCGCTGTGGGAACCCTGGCGCAAACGGGTGTCAAGATGGGCGCGGGCATGGTGATGCTCAAGTACTCACGGAGCGACGAAGCCCAGGCCGATGAGGTAGGGGCGATGATTCTTTATCGCGCGGGATATAACCCGCAGGCACTGGCAGACTTTTTCAAGACGCTGGAGGCGCAGGGTGGCGCCGGTCCGCAGTTTCTGAGCGATCATCCAAATCCGGGCAATCGCGAGGCCGCAATCCAAAAAGAGGTCCAGGGATGGCCCCCGGTGAAATACCGGACCGATTCCGCAGAATTCGCAAAGGTGCGCCAGCACGCCGCTGGAGTCAAGGCGTACTCAGCGGAAGAGATTGCCCAGGGGGCCAAGTCGGGCCAGTGGGATTCACTGAACAGGAAGAGTGGCGCTGTCCTAAGGGCACCCGCAGGAATGGTTGCCCCGGACGCATCGCAAGCCGATATCGGAAGCGGGGCGGCGGGCCCGGTCTCATTAAACGATGTCATGCCGAGCTCGAAATTCCTGCTTGCCGATCTTGGACCTCTGAAGATTTCCCGGCCTGAGAATTGGGACGTGATCGCTCCGCAGCAGAAGGGTCAATCGCTGACGATTGCTCCGCGCGCGGGCGTTGTGAGCAACGGGGTTGGCTATGGGGTGGTGATCAACGGAGTCTCGACAAAAGACCAGCAGATGACGATCGACCAGGTAACTGACGAGATTGTTCGCACGCTTCAGAGCGGTTCGAGTGATTTGCAGACGGTTGGGAAGGCGTCGGATATCAAGGTTGGCGGGGTGAGAGGACGAACGGTGAATATGCAGTCGACTTCACCATTCCCGGACGGGAAGGGACGGTCGCAAAAAGAACGCGACAGGCTGGTGACGATACCGCGGCCGGATGGATCAGTGATCTTCATGGTGTTCGTTGCGCCGGAGTCTGACTATGAACGCCTGAACCCCACATTTGAAAGAATGCTGCAAAGCGTCCAGTAGACGAATTCGTGCACAGCCGCGTTTCGCTCAAGCGAGCCGGAGCCATTAGACTTTCGAAGAATCGGATTCAAGATCGGAGATTCTCGATGAAAGCACTCGTAAAGAGCAAAGCGGAACGCGGCCTTTGGCTGGAAGACATCGCTGAACCGGCGATTGGCATCAACGACGTTCTGATTCGCGTGCGATACACGGGGATCTGCGGAACTGACGTTCACATCTACGAGTGGGACGAGTGGGCACAAAGAACCATTCGAGTCCCCATGGCCATCGGCCATGAGTTTGTGGGTGAAATTGTCGCGGTTGGATCAAACGTTAACGACTTCTTTCCAGGGGACATTGTCAGCGGCGAGGGGCATGTTGTTTGCGGACGGTGCCGGAATTGTCTGGCTGGGAGGCGGCATCTCTGCGCCTCCACTGAGGGCGTCGGTGTTAATCGTCCGGGCGCCTTTGCCGAGCTGATTGCACTCCCGATGACCAATATCTGGCGCCATCATCCGGGCGTTAATCAGGAAGTGGCTGCAATATTCGATCCATTTGGAAATGCGGTGCACACCGCGCTTGCATTTCCAGTATTGGGCGAGGACGTGTTGATCACTGGGGCAGGTCCAATCGGGATCATGGCCATACCGGTTGTGCAACGCGCGGGCGCAAGACATGTGGTGATTACGGACTTGAACCCCTTCCGGCTTGAACTGGCGAAGAAGATGGGCGCTGCGCTGGCGGTGAACCCGAACCAGGCGCTGCTCAAAGACGTACAGAAAAGCCTGAAGATGACCGAGGGTTTTGATGTTGGATTGGAGATGTCGGGGAACCCTCAGGCCCTGAGCGACATGATCGCGAATATGAGCCATGGCGGGAAGATCGCTGTCCTTGGCATTCCGGCAAAGACCTCTCCGATGGACTGGCGTCCCGTAATCTTCAACATGCTCACGATCAGAGGCATTTACGGGCGTGAAATGTACGAGACCTGGTACAAGATGTCTGTGCTGCTGGAAGCCGGCCTGGATATCTCACCCGTGATCACCCACAGGTTTCCCTACAACGAGTTTCAGCGGGGCTTTGAAGCGATGACCTCCGGACAGGCGGGAAAGGTGGTTCTCGACTGGACGAACGTGAAGTGAGTAGGCCGTGACGCGCCAATCCCCGGATTCGCCGTGGACCGGCACCCACAACTCCAGAAATGCGCTCGAGATTGCATACGTGTGCGATCCGCATCTGGACTTTCCCTGCGAATCAGATGTCGAACTGGCCCTCGGCTGAGCGCGCTCGCGAGTTCAGATGAACGGAACCGGGAATTGCCGGCACGCGTAGTCTTTCTGCATACGGGCAACAAACTCGTTCTCCAGTTGATGGCCAATTCCCCTGCCAAATGCTTGTTGGCCTGATCTTCGCCATTCACGTCCCGAACGCGCGGCGGCGTGCATGAAAAGAGGAGGGGAGATGAGCACCTTCAGTTTGGTTTCCACGCCTCCGGCAGCTTCCGAGGGAACCACAAAAAGCTACAACTATGCGATGGGGTATTTGAGGACCGCGGTTGTTGCGCTGGTTGTTGCGCATCATGCTGTGCTGGCCTATCACCCTTCCGCTCCCGCGCTGCCTCCCACGTCGCTTCTTGCATACCCGCGCGCATGGCAGACGTTTCCAATCATCGATAGTCATCGTGCGGTGTGGGCTGCGGTGTTTGCCACCTTTAACGACATCTTTTTCATGGCACTCATGTTCTTCGTGTCGGGGTTGTTTGTGTGGAAGAGCCTTAATCGCAAGGGCGGACGCGCGTACCTTCGGGACCGCTGCTTAAGACTTGGTCTCCCTTTCGTGGTGGTGGCAGTAATCATTGCACCGCTTTCGTACTACCCCACCTATCTGCAGATCTCAGGGCACGGGAGTTTCGGCGATTTTGCCCGCGATTGGGTGGCGCTTGGACGGTGGTCTGCGGGACCGGTATGGTTTTCATGGGTGCTGCTGGTCTTCGACTTCATCGCCGTGGGGCTGTGTCGGCTGGCTCCGGAATGGGGCAAAACGCTTGGCCGGTTGACGAGCGGGGCCGCGGAACACCCCGCGCGGTTCATCGGGCGGCTGATCCTGGTGACGGCTGCTGTTTATTTCCCGCTGGCATTGGTAGTTGGACCGTTCAACTGGGCATCGTGGGGGCCATTCTGGTTTCAGACGAGCCGCATCCTGGTGTACTTCGTTTACTTCCTTGCCGGGGTCGGGGTGGGGGCGTGGGGGCTGGAGCGCGGACTGGTGGCGCCTGATGGCCAACTGGCCCGGAGATGGAGTTTGTGGGCAAGACGGGCCTTGCTGGCGTTTTTTGCATACGCGCTCGCACTGCAGGCCGCTGTGAGCCGTCCTTTGCCGCAGAACTGGCACGAGGGGTTGCATAGCTGGACATGGGTGGCCGCGTTGGCGCTCTTCGCGGTCTCTTGTGCCGCGTCGAGCTTTGCCTTTGTGGGGGTTTTCGTTCGGTTTGCCCACTCGCGCGTGCAGTTCCTTGAGAGCCTGACCAGAAACTCCTACGGGATATTCCTGGTTCATTTCGTCTTCGTAAGCTGGCTCGGGTACGCCATGATTGCCGTCGCGCTGCCTGCTTTGCTGAAGTTCGTCCTTGTCTTCGCGGGTGCTCTCGCGTTGAGCTGGCTGGTGACGATCCTGATCCGGCGGATTCCCGGGGTGGCGAGGGTTGTTTAGTTCCCGGTCTCTTTTCGGAACTTAAGGGAAAGCGGGCAGGCGCCCTTTCACATCTCATTGCATGAAGTCCCCAGTTCTGGTAGCGACCCAGGACTGGAAGTTATGCCAGTTTCCTGAAAGAGGCATCTATGCATAGACTCATTCCGTATGGGTGGCTCTCGAATACTGGGATTGCCGCTCCTGACGAAAAACACGATTTGAGTGGAGGATGATGATGCGTAAACAGATTGCTGCGGTGCTGCTCCTGCTTATGTGCGCACTGCCGGCGACGGCCGGGAACAAGCAAAAGGGAACAGCCAAGCTCGACGACCTGCAGACTGCCGGCACCACGGACAAAAAGGACAAGAACCAGCGGTACGATTTCCTCTTCGAGACCGGCGGAAATAAGTACACGTGTCGTACGCAGGAGAAGACAAAGCTCAAGGCGACCGACTTTGTTGTCGGCAATGATGTGAAGTATGAGATTGACAGCGACAAGGTCACGCTGAAATCAATGTCAGGAAAAGAAACGAAGTGCAAGGTGGTGCGGGTGGAAGCCCTCGGGGCTGCGCAGACACCGACTGCGGCTCCTGCTCCGAAATGAGGCCGCGTTGAGGCTCTGATGCTGAAGTGGGGTCGTAACCTGCCGCGTCAGGACGGGAAGAGCGAGCCGCTGGCCGAGGGGATGGGAGAAACGCGCGGCCGTCGGCGTGAAGGTTGCTGCGGACCGGGCGCGGCGGCGAGCATGCCGGCGATCTCGCGCAATTCCGCGCGAGCCCGGCCGATGGTGGCCGCGACGCGATCGCTTTTTTTGCCAGGCGCGGGTTCTGCTGCCGGCACACCTGCCGGGGAATCGGAGCGTCGTGTCTGGCTGAGAGCGTGACGAGCGCCGGAGAGAGTGTAGCCTTCGCCGTAGACGAGGCGCTTGATCTCAAGTGCGATTTCGACGTCGCGCTTGCGATAAAGGCGCTGGCCGGTTCCGCTCTTGTTCGGCTTGAGCTGCGGAAACTGCGACTCCCAGAAGCGCAGCACATATGCTTCGACCTTGCAGATGCGAGCGACATCTCCAATTTTGAAATAGAGACGGTCCGGTATGGTCGGCGATTCAGAGGCGCGCTTCGGGGACGGATGCGATGCCATAGCAAATTCGAAAGGTTTCCACAATCCCTAGTGGGTGGGACTCCTTAGACGCAGTATAGGCCACTCTTTGCACCCGATGTGAAGCAAAAAGTGAAGACATAAGCTGCTGTTGACCCGCCCTGCGCAAAGACGGGCGGAATGGCCTTGTCTGCGTGTTGCTCCGGGGGTTGTTTCAGCGTGTCATTTCAGGGGGCGTTCGACTGCAGTGCGGGCGGGCGGACGAGGCGGAGCGGCGCGCAGATACTGCACGGGCCAACTGGCCGGTTCGCCGAGAGCGGCTGCGGCGTGCAGGGGCCAGTAGGGATCGCGCAGCATTTCGCGGGCTAGAAAGACCATATCGGCCTGGCCGGAGACCACGATCTCATTGGCCTGGGCGGGGTCAGTGATCATGCCGACGGCAGCGGCGGGAATGCCGGCCTCAACCCGGATGCGGGCGGCAAACGGTACCTGGAAGCCGGGGGCGAACGGGATGCGGGCGTCGGGAACCTGGCCGCCCGAGGAGACGTCAACGAGGTCAACGCCGCGGGCGCGCAGATGGCGCGCCAGCTCTACAGATTCGTCGGGGGACCAGCCGCCCTCGGCCCAATCCGTGGCCGAGATCCGGACGAACAACGGGAGATGGGCCGGCCATTCGGCGCGGACACCCTCAACGACCTCAAGCAGAAGGCGGATGCGATTGGCAAAGCTGCCGCCGTACGCGTCGGTGCGGTGGTTGGCAAGGGGCGACAGGAATTCGTGAAGCAGATAGCCGTGGGCTGCGTGAATCTCAACAAAGTCGAAGCCCGCGGCATTCGCGCGGCATGCGGCCCTTGAAAAGGCGCTCACAACGGCGCTGATGCCGGACTGGTCCAACGCCTGTGGCACGTCGTGGTTCGGGGAGAAGGCAATGGGGCTGGGTCCGACGGTCTGCCAGCGACCTTCATCCGGCGTGAGGAGGCGCTCCCCGCCAAAGGGCTGGGACATGCTGCCTTTGCGCCCGGCGTGAGCCAGTTGGATGCCGGCGCGCACACCCTGGCTGTGAATGAAGCAGGCAATCTGCTGAAGGCGGGGAATGTGCTCGTCTTTCCAGATGCCGAGGTCGGCGGAGGAGATGCGACCCTCGGGAAGGACGGCAGAGGCCTCAAGCATGACAAGGCCGGGACCGCCCTGCGCGCGGGCGCCGAGGTGAACGAGATGCCAGTCCGTGGCAAACCCATCGTGTGAGGAGTACTGGCACATAGGCGAAACGCCAATCCGGTTGGCAAAGGTGAGCGAGCGAAGCTGTAGAGGCGAAAAGAGAGGATGGCTCATGAGTATTCCCGTTCAAACGATGGTGAAGGCTTTGTTGAATGGATGTGCGTGAAGGCAAATAGATGCAGAAGACCGGAGATTGTCTGTGGCTTGCCACCTTCGTGCGGTGTGAGTTGCAACAAGAGCCTAAGACAAATGCAGGTTCTTCGACTCCCGCCGTCCGCGTCGGCGGACTCTGGTCGCTCAGAATGACAGATCAATAGAAGAATGACAGATCAATAAGAGAGCAAGCTCGGGAACGTTTGTAGATCCCACTCATGATCCGCCGCGACGGATCCTGAATGGGGCACACTCATCGCGGTTGGGTGTAAGGTTCAAAGCACAACCAATTCACGGCGAACGCTATTGCTTCTTCAGGACGGCAGTTCCCTTTTCGTCGGCGAGGATTGCCCCTTGCAGCTTGCGGAAATCGGCTGCTTTGTCGGCGAGAATCTGGATCTGGCGTACGACGTAGTCACGCTCGTAGTGAAGGCGATTATCTTTCGCGGTGACGATGGAGTGATAGCTTGCAAAGTCGAGATCGAGGGCAACGGCGTCGGGAGTTTCGTCGACAACGTAGCCAGCGGGCAGCGTGATATCGAAGCTGTCGCGCCAGTGTCCTGTGGCGGTGAGGTCGATGGGGACGATCCGGGGCTTGTCATTGAAGGCCATGGCGTGCGAGCCGACGACGCGCGTGCGAACCAGAAGCAGAGGACCGGCCTGGTGGGCGTACTGGGATGCGGTGAGCTTGTAGTGCACTTCGAGCGGCTTGTCGAGAGCCGGTGGCTGAACGAACTGGAACGAGTTCAAGACAACGCCGGGCACGTCGCGTGCGACTTCGCTCTCAAGGGATTCGCGGCGCTCCTTCTCGTCAGAGTATTTGAGGTTGGTGCGAAGTTCGGCGCCTTCCGGGCCGGAGTGCGTGGTGTCGACCTGGCCGGTCAGCGTGCCGTCGGGCGAGAGCGTGAATACACCTTTGCGATCGTTGCCGTTGGCGTCAGGGCCGAGAACCGGGAGCGCGATGACCTGGCTTGAAGCTCCGGCGGCGAGGATTCCGTAGCTCCCCTGCAGATACGAAGGCAAATTCCCGACGGGGGCGCGTTCGTTGGTGGGGTCGAAGATGAGATAGCGCTTGCCGTCTTTCCCTTTCACGATAGCCATCAGCCGCGAGTCCTGTACGTCCGCTGGAACCTCAATCGCGGTGATCATGTGATTGCCGTAGAGCGATGGACTCTCGGGATCGACAATGCCGCGACGGTCGTCGACCGGCACGTAGTAGGCGTTGATTCCGGCTACCCGGAGCATCGAGATAAGGAGCGTGGTTTTGTCTTTGCAGTCACCGTAGCGGTTGCGGAAGATGTCGACCGCGTGATTGGCCTGCAGGCCGCCGATGCCACGCTCGACGATGAAGTAGCGAATGTCCTTCTGAATTGACTCGGTAATGCGGCTCAGCTTTGTGTAGAAGTCGGGGGCCCCGGCGATGAGGCTCTGCGTATGCGCGGTGATCTCGGGCGAGGGAGCGGGCCGGTCAGCTTCAAGCGTGGTGACCCACTGGCCGAGAGCACGCCACTGGTTGTCGGTTCCTTCGATGGCGGCGTCGCCCCACTAGGACGGACATGCGGGCCGCAAGCGCGCCCCACTCCGGGCTGGAAGGAATGTCGCGGAGAATCAGTGCGGGCATATCCTTGATCTCCCATCGCCAGTGACCTGGTGCGACCTCAACTGGCGGGACGGGCTTGTAAGCGTGCCAGGATTGCGAGTGAGCACGGCCCGGAGGCAGATCGACCTCAAGCGCCTGAAAGACGATGGGAATCCCGCTCTGGATGCGCCAGACCTTTTCCTGCGAATACGGCTCCATCACCTCTTCTGACTCGCAGAGGATGGTGGCGCCGACATCGACCGCAGGCGGATGAGCAATGCGGTACTTCCGAGTGGACAGCAGGATGGGAATGCTGGTGTTGCCTTCTTCGGTGAAGTCGGTGTCCTGTGCCATGTACTGCTTTTCTTCGGCAGTTATGGTCCAGACGCGAAAGTAGTTGACCTTCTGGTCAACGTCATACGCCACTTCGCAGGTGTTGTGACGGCCCTGCGGCTTGAGAACACGGATGGCTTCGCGCTCGCGCTCGACGGCGCGGCCCTGCGCGTCCACGGTCTCAATGTATTCGTCGAAAAGGATGACGGCTGCAGCGTCTTTGGCGTAATCCGGGGTGCGTGTTTTGTAGGCATCGAGACCCCACTGAGGGACCGCCTGGGATTTGCCGAAGATTCCCGCTGCTCCGGGTTTGCAGGCAAAGAGCAAGAGAGCCGCGACGAGAATGCGGTCGATGCTGACGTGATGGAGAGCCCGAACGGCCATATCAGTTCCCCTTGGCGACCGCGGCCCGGGTGAGGACCAGTTGCTGTTGATCGGCTGTCGCGACTTTTTGATAGAAGTCGTGGAGACTGGGATAGTCGGATGCGCCGAGCAGGGCGAAATTGTAGACCAGCACCCGCACCACTCTCGCGCTGTCAGGCGTATTGGTGGAGGTGATCTTCAGGATCGCGTGATTGGGCCACGCAGCATTGGCTTGTTGCGGCCCGCTCTCGATGCTGAAGCCGGCTGGCAGCTTATAGGTGACGTCGTCCTCCTGCGATTTGGGGTATTGCACATCAACCGGAGTGGTGCGCTTGTCCTGGGCGACAAATGGATGTTCGGCGCGAGCCTGAAAGAAAAGGCCAGGCAGGAAGAAGCGCTTGCCGGTTGCGGCGCCGATGTTGCCGGTAACCTTCACGACTGCCATGAGGTTGGTGTTGTAGTCGTCGAGAGCCGAGAAAGTGATCGAAGTCGGCGTGGACGCCGTCCGGCAGTTCCTTTTGAACGGCTTCAATGAACCTCTTCTTGACTTCGTCCTGATCGTTTTCAAGCGCAAGCTGACGCCAATGCAGAGCTTCAGGACCCGACATGACATAGCGAATGGTTCCTGATCACGGACCCATCCGGGGAGATGTCGAGATCCGCATTTCGGCTTGCGATCGCGGACTTGTATGTCAGGGCGGGAGACAACACGGGAGCTGGCCCGCCTTCGGTCACGCGAAGACCCGATGCGAGAGTGTGCTTCCAGTGGAGAAGACCGAATGGACACATCTTCTGGCCGGGATCGAGGAAGAGTTCCTTCCCATCGAGAGCAACAATGGCAAGGTAGTCATCCAGTTGGCGGATCGATAGATAATTATCGTCAAATATCGCGCGGTTGCGATTGACTACCTGCGCGGGATAAGCCTTCAGGCCGGCGGCTCGAGCAAGGGCGACAAAGAGGAGCGTTATATCGTCGTCGGTCCCGCTCTGCTGCTTCCAGACATCTTCAGCGTTGCGGATGGGTTTCAACTTTTCCTTTTTGAGCTCAGCGCTGGATTTTTCCCGGCTGAATGCGGTGTTGTCGAGCTTCTGTACCGCGGCATAGATCTTTCTGGCCTTCTGCTCATCCGTATCTGAAGGCGCCACGATGCCGGCGACGATGCTCTTGATCCCATTGTTGGGATTGGCGAAAGCCTGCGTCCGTTTAGCCCATTGCTTGCCGGCATCCTCCCAGAAATTGGCGCCCGATGTCGCATTGGTGTAGTAGAACTCGATGCGCCATTTGAAGGTGTTCAGCGGAGGCATCCAGTCTTCTTTGGGGATCGCCGGAATGTCGGTCAGGTCGATGCTGTAAATGTCTTTGTGCTCCTCGTAATTGAGCTTGGCATCGCTGCCGATGCGCATTGCATACAAGAGGCGGTTGAGGGAGTTTCCGTTGCCGTCGCTGATGAAGTGGCCCGGCTCTACATGCGGATGGAAGCTGTAGTGCGCCTGCCGGACGAAATAGGGCTGCTGGATGCTCCACGTTGGCTCGGAGACCCAGTTGTCGGGAAGGCGGACCTTCAGCCGGTATTCGAGGATGCTTCCCACTTCGACGCTGGGCAGGGTGAAGACGACTGTGTTGACCTGACGGTCCCTGGCCTTGTAGTCCATGAGGTCGGCCGGCTTGGCAGTCAATGGGATTGCGGTGCCGTCGGAGTGGATGGTGCGGCCCTGGATGTCGGTGACACTGTCGACGCCGTGCTCATACGGAACATGTACCGTGGCGAGTTCCTTTCCCTTCTCGGTGAGCACCTTGACGCGCACGTAATGGCTTTGAAAGTGCAGCGCGTCATCCGTGACTTCCTCGCGATAGAGATAGACGGCATCGGACCCGCGCGCCTTCGGATCCTCGGTCATTTGCAGTTCTTCCTTTGAGGGAGGCTGGAACTGCGCAAGTGAAAGTTTGGGCGAGATGAAGGCCGGAGCAAGGCAAACAAGGACGAGCAGAGTATTTGACCGCATGGACTTTCCTGTGGTGATGAATGGATGGAAGTTTAGCGCACAGATGGGCAGATTGACGATGGTGATGCGCACGCATCCCGTTACCTTTCAGTGGCGTCTGGACGGGGAGAATGAGACTCGAATTGTCCGAAAGATGACGCCATTGCAGCGCGGGGTCGAGTGCAGCCGGCAGGATACACTTGTGGGTTTGGTAATTCTCAGATGAAGAGGAACCGCTTTTGATGACCAGCGTTCGATCTGCCCTGGTTTGTGTGTTGATTTGCGCGATGGCTTGGATTGCCCCGAACGCAGGGGCACAGTGGAATCCGCCGAATCCGGTGGTGAGCTTTGAGAAGCAAGCCGACGGCCTGGAGGTGCGGCAGAAAGATGGCGTGCTTCGCCTTGAGGTAAATGCGGCGGACGTATTGCACGTGACGTACTCACCTCTTCAGCCGGTGAAGGAAGTTCGCCCTTCTGACCATGTAGTGATCAAGCAAGACGTGGCCGGCCACCAGCTTTGATGTGAAGTCCGATGAGAAGGCGATCACACTGACCACGTCGAAGCTGAAAGCGGTCATCGAGCGCGAGAGCGGCGCGCTTCATTATTCCGGGGCAGACGGTAAACCGTTGACGACCGAGAGCTATCGCTCGCTGAAGCCCGTGGAGGTGAACGGAGAAAAGACGTTTCACGCGGAGTCGTTCTTTGCGATCTACGGCTCGCACGAAGGGCTCTACGGGCTCGGACAGCACCAGGCGGGCGTTTGGAACTACCGCGGTGAGACGGTGGACCTGTCGCAGGAGAACACAAATATCGCGATCCCGCTGATGGTTTCAACGAATGGCTACGGCATCTTCTGGAACAACCCTTCGCGGGGCCGGGTGAACAACCGCTTTGTGCATATGCTCTACATGAGCGCGGAAGTTGCCGATCGCGTCGACTACTACTTCATTTACGGGCCCGATGCAGACCAGATTATCGGGCGCTATCGCGAGTTGACGGGCGAGGTTCCGCTGTTTGGGCGATGGGCGTACGGATTCTGGCAGTGCAAGAACAAGTACCAGTCGCAGCAGGAGATTGAGACGGTAGCTGCAAAGTATCGCGCGCTGCACATTCCCGGTGGACAACATCGTGCAGGACTGGTTCTGGTGGGTGACGATGGGCGAGATGAAGTGGAACGAGAAGTACCCCGACCCGCAGGGCCTCATCAACAAGCTGCACGACGAGCATTTTCACCTGATGGTTTCAGTGTGGCCGTACTTCAGGCCCGGCAGCCCGGTGTACGACGAGTTCGACAGGAAGGGCTGGTTTGTTGCGAAGACGCAGGTGGGTGGATTCCACCCGCTGGGTCAGGCGCTGTATGACGCGACGAATCCGGATGCGCAGAAGCAATACTGGGCGAATGTGAATACCGCGCTGTTTCAGAAGGGCGTGGACGCCTGGTGGCTGGACACCGATGAGCCCGAGACGGAAGGGCGCGAGGATAACATCCTCGTCGATCACAAGCTGCATATTGGCTCGGGCGCGCGATACGCGAACGTGTATTCGCTGTTTCACTCAGGCGGAGTGTCAGAGGGACAGCAGGCGGCCTCGGACAAGAAGCGCGTATTCATCCTGTCGCGCTCGGCGTATGCCGGGTCGCAGAGATACGGCGTGACGGCATGGTCCGGCGACGTGCTGAGCGATTGGATGACATTCGCGCGGCAGATCCCGGCGGGGCTGAACTATTCGATCTCGGGCATGCCGTACTGGACGACGGACATTGGCGGGTTTATCTCGGGCGGAGACCTGAACGATCCGAAGTTCCGCGAATTGTTTGTGCGCTGGTTCCAGTTTGGTGCGTTTTCGCCGATCTTCCGTGTTCACGGAACGCGCTGGCCAGATGAGAACGAGTTGTGGTCGTATGGGGCAGACGCGCAGAAGATCCTGGTTGACTATGACACGCTGCGCTACCGGCTGCTGCCCTACATTTATTCGCAGGCGTGGCAGGTGACAAGCAATCACGGGACGCTGATGCGTCCGCTGGTGATGGACTGGCGCGACGACGTGGAGGCGCAGAATACCGGCGATGAGTATTTGTTCGGGCCGGCGATTCTTGTGAGTCCCGTGACGACACAGGGTGCAACCAAAAGAACGGTTTACCTACCAAAAGCGGACTGGTACGACTTCTGGACAGGCGAAAAGGTGGAAGGGGGCATGCGCGTCGAGGCGGATGCTCCGCTCGAGAAGCTGCCGCTGTTTGTGCGAGCGGGATCGATTGTGCCGATGGGACCGGCGATGGAGTGGTCGACCGAGAAGCCTGCTGACCCTATCGAGTTGCGCATCTATCCGGGGGCCGATGGCGACTTCACCCTCTACGAGGATGAGAACGACGGCTACAACTACACGAAAGGCGCACATGCAACCATTGCGTTGCACTGGAACGACGCGGCGAAGACGCTGACGATTGGCGCACGGGAAGGGAGCTTCCCCGGTATGCTCGCGAAGCGCACGTTCAAGGTGGTGGTGGTTGGGAAAGGCCACGGCGTTGGGATTGGCGAGAGCGCGACGGCGGAGAAGACGCTGGCATACGACGGGGAGAAGACAACTTCTAGCTTCTAGCTGCTATCTCCCAGCTAACGGCTCAGTGAATTTGAGCTGGAGCGCGTGGCTGCGGGCTCACAGAAGTCGAGCATTGTGGACACGAGGGACAGCGGAAGGCCGACGACGTTGAAGTAGCAGCCTTCGATGCGCGGTATCCAGCGTGCGGCACGGCCCTGAATGGCGTAGGCGCCGGCTTTATCCATGGGCTCGCCGGTGGCGATGTAGGCGTCGATCTCTTCGTCAGAAAGCGCGAGGAAGCGAACGCCCGTGACCTCGGCGGCGACTTCGGCCGACTCAGCGGTGACCACCGCGATGCCGGTCATGACGCGGTGGGTGCGGCCCGAGAGCATGCGAAGCATGCGTGCCGCGTCCGCAGCGTCTTCGGGCTTGCCGAGAATGTGGTTGTCGAGAGTGACTGTTGTGTCCGCGCCGAGGACGATTGCAGTCGAGTCATTCAGCTCATTGAAGACTGCCTGTGCCTTCTCGCGAGCCAGCCTTACCACGTAGGCGACAGAGTCTTCGTCGGGAAGCGGGTCTTCGGGAATGTGGGCGGGGTGGACCTCAAACGTGAAACCCGCCTGCGCGAGCAGTTCGCGGCGGCGAGGCGAAGCGGAGGCAAGGACAAGTCGAGCGCATATCGGCTTCTCTAGAGTACCGCGCGGGAACGTGGCCGAAGCCGAGCGCAAGATCACTCTGCCGCACATTGCGGCTTCGCGTGTACGATCGGATGCACGATGACGTTCTCAGATCTGGAACTCGCTAAAAGGCTGGAGACAGCAGAGGGGTACGCCTGCAAGCAGTTCGCGGAAGCGCGTGCAAGGCTGTTTCCAGAGAGCGGCTCGGAGTGGATCGAGGTCGGCGGCGCGGTCGCGGTTTTCGACGGAATCGACGCGCCCACGACGCAGAGTTTCGGGTTGGGTATCTTCGAGCCGCTGACCGCAGGGACGCTGGAAAGGATGGAGCAGTTTTTCTTTGACCGCAATACGGCGGCCATGCACGAGGTATGCCCGCTGGCAGGGGTTCCCGCGCTGGATCTGCTGTGCGAGCGCGGTTATCGACCGATCGAGGTCAGCAACGTGATGTACCGCGCAGTAGAAAAGCCGGGGCCGGATCATCCCGCACATATCCAGGTGCGGGTGGTTGGGCAGGAAGAGGCTCAACTGTGGGGAAACATCAGTGCACGGGGCTGGACGTACGAGCATCCGGAATTGCAGGAATTTGTTCAGTCGATGGGTGTCTTGTGCGTGGCGCGCAAGGACGGGCCGTGCTTCGTGGCCGAGATCGATGGAAAGCCGGGAGCGGCCGGAGCGCTGTTCATCTACGGCGGTGTCGCGCTCTTTGCGGGCGCGGCGACTGTTCCTGAGCTACGATGCCGCGGATTGCAGGCGGCGCTCTTGCAGGAGCGGATGAAGTACGCATATGAACATGGATGCGATCTGATGATGATGGTGGCTGAGGCCGGAAGCAACTCGCAGCGCAACGCGGAGCGCAAGGGGTTTCGGGTCGCGTACACGCGGATCAAGTGGAAGCTGACGCCGTAGATTGCAGGGGTCAGGTGTCAGGGATCAGGTGTCAGGATCGCGGTGAATTGTCGTGGTCTTCCACCCTAGATTGTCAATCCGGTTTCGCAGCCTGCGGGAGTGGCAAGTCCCCAGGCCATGGCCGGCGTGTTATGTGCGAAGCCGAATCGGCCGTCGGGTCCGAGCAGGATGATGCCGCCGTGGCCTCCGAGACGGTTGAAGAGATAAGAGATCGCCTCGCGCGCGGCGAATTCGGGCGTTGTACCGGCGGCAACGCGATCGGTGGCCCACTTGCCGAGGACAAGCTTCATGATGGGCTCACCCCAGCCGGTAAGCGAAACAGCCGCGGAGAGATTGTCGGCGTAGCAGCCGCAGCCGATCAGTGAGGAATCGCCGACGCGGCCCGGAGTTTTATTAAGCGTGCCACCTGTGGAAGTGCCGGCGGCGAGGTTGCCATGGGAGTCGAGAGCGACAGCACCAACGGTATCGTGCGACCCAAAACCGTGTGGATGGGCGGTCTCAGGGCTTTTGTCGTCGATGATTCCCGAGAAGGTAGTGTCAGCGAGACCGGCAGCCTGGCGGGCCTGCGCATCCGTGAGGCGGTGGCGTTCACGGTCGAGAACAAGTTCGGAGTTATCAATGAGGTCCATTCCGTGGGAGCAGGCGAAAGCTTCAGCGCCCGCGCCCACGAAGTAGACATGCGGGCTCTTTTCAAGCACCAGGCGGGCAGCGTGGATTGGATTGCGCAGGCGCTCGACACAGGCCACTCCTCCGGCCTTCATGCGGCCGCCGTCCATCAACAGGGCGTCAAGCTGCACGCGCCCGTCTGATGTAAGGAAGCTGCCGCGCCCGGCATCAAAGGTGGGATCTTCTTCCATGCACGATGACGGCGGCTTCGACGGCATCGAGGGCCGAACCGCCACGCGCGAGGATGCCATAACCGGCATCGAGGGCACGGCGAACACCGGCTTCGTGCGCGGCCGCGGCGTCTGGCGGGATGGCCCAGGCTCCTCCGTGCACAAGCAGAGTGGGTACGTGGGTGGCTGACCTGGTCACCCGGTTATGGTAGTGCATCCGGGTGCGGAGCGGATTTGCAGATAATTTCCAGTGATCCAGCTATCCTGAAAACATCCAGACTGATTTGTGAACCGGGGAGAGCGCGTGAAGCTCTCCCGTTTGTTTTGTACGCCTGTGCGAACCGCAACCGGATCAAGTAGAAAAATACTCCAAGTCCAGGGCAAACAAGTGAATCCAAGAAACAGAAGTCGCAAGAAGGCTGTTGGAAAGGCAAAGCTGGGGAAGTCCGCGGCCAATGAACTGACAAAGCGAAGCGATTCGATCGTGGAGTCCGCGTTGGACGGCTTCGCCGAAGAGGAATTGAAGGGAATCCGATTTCTGTTCGATGTGGCTGGCGATTCAACGAATAATGAAGAGAGTCTATGCGGACGCCGGAGCATGGCTCTGGAACTGGCGGCAGAGCCACCCTGGCGTCCGGAGATGGCGGATGCGGAGACGAACGGCACTCCGGAATCGGAGGATGAGGAAGATTCTTAGCGGTCCCTACCAACCCTCGAAGTTGCCCGCGTCAAAAGAGATGAAAAGTGGGAAAGAACTGAAGCCCGTGCGAAGGGGACGGAACGGATCCGCGCGAGCTTGATGCATGTCCAAAGGGACATCGTAAACAAAAGGATGAGACAAACATGAAGCTCCAGTGGGAATTGTGGGTTCGCGCCGCAAAGTGGATTGGAATAGGCCTGACTGCGATGGCGTCATCCTGGATCGCCTGTGCTCAAGCGGTGGACACAACGTCGGTCAATGGGACGGTTTACCTGGCGAATGGTGCACCCGGGTCGGGAAGCCTCCAGCTGAGCTGGCCGGCATTCACGACAGCGGACAATCACGCCATCACGGCGGGCCACACGTCGGTCACGATCGGGCAGAACGGAAGCGTCAGCGTAAACCTGGCCCCCAATCTGGGATCGACGCCCGCAGGCCTCTACTACACGGCCGTGTATCACATGAGCGACGGCACAACGAGCACGGAGTACTGGGTGGTTCCTCCAGGAGAGCAGGCGCGCATCGCGCAGGTGCGCGCACAGGTGATGCCGGCGGTCCAGGCGGTGCAGGCGGTGAGCAAAGCGTATGTCGATCAGGCGATCCAATCGATCAACCAGGGCGCTTTGACGTCGACGGGGGGGGCATTGACCGGACCGCTCTATCTCAACGGGGATCCATCGCTGGCCTTGCAGGCTGCCGATAAGCACTATGTCGACGCGGCCTTCGCGCAATCATTGCCGTTAACCGGCGGCACATTGAGCGGACCGCTGTCACTCCAGAGCAACGGCAAAGTCGTTGCGAGCCTCTCCGGCCCTGCTTCCATCACACTTCCCGGCCTTTCCGCGACCAACGGACACAACTGTCTGCAGATTGACGGCTCCGGCTACATGAGCAACACGGGCTTACCCTGCAGCAGCGGCACCGTCAACAGCGGCAACTCCGGCGAGATCGCATATTACTCTGGCAGCGGCACAGCGATCACCGGCATCAGTGCCGTGCCCGTAACCGCGGGCGGCACTGGTGCAGCAACTGCGGGAGCCGCAATTGCGAATTTGGGGGGAATGCCATTAACTGGCGGAACCCTTACTGGGCCGGTCGCTTTCTCCGGTGCGGGAACGGCGGTTACGACACTGGCGAATCTTGGCGGGGCACAGGTTTCTGTTAAAGCCTATGGAGCGGTGGGCAACGACTCCTCGGCAAACTCTGTCAGCAACTTTACTGCTTTTCAGGCCTGCATCAATGACGCGCAAGCCTCTGGCAGCATGACGTGCTACGTCCCGAACGGGCGCTATCATCTCTCAGAAGAGTTGGAAATTCATGGCTCAATGAAGCTGGTCTGTCAGAGTGCCAACGCTGTTTTGGTGGCGGATCACACGGTACAAAACACGAATCCAAACTGGGACTCTTCCGGCTGGGACACGATCGTAGTTGACTCTCAGGCGGCTTTGTCGTTTCCCATTGCTGGCGCTTTCACGGCTGGTCAGACGCAATTTACGCCTTCCTCTGTGACCGGCTTGTCCGTTGGACAAGAGGTCTTTATGTGGCTGGGTCAAGACCCATACGACCCCGGTCAGCATTATCTAGCGCAGTTCAACAGAATCATCGGTATCGCTGGAAACGTCGTCACGCTTGCGAAGCCTCTGCCGGAGGCGGTGGCGGCTCCGACAAACCATACAAGCACACTAAACACTCTCTCCAGCATCGCGGAAAATGTCGAAATCTCCGGTTGCGGGTTCGATTACGTTGGCACAGCGGACGTTGGCATACAGACGACGGTGACGCGCAATGTTTACATCCATGACATTGTGGGACACCGCGTTAATCATCTGCTGCTCGGCATCGACAATTCAGAAGGTGTTGTGATTGACAACATCCACGCCAAAGTCGCGGGTGGGTTGCTCTCGGGGTGGGGCTCACACGATGTCATCGCACGCAATCTTATTTGCGACGACTGCGCGGGTCCATTGATAGAACTGGAGTCGCAGAACCGTGGGTGGCACTTTGAGAATCTGTCCTGGTCAAGTTCGACCATGGCTGCGGGTGCGTCTCTCTCTATCCACGGCAACTCTATCAACAACAGCTTGAAAGGCTATTCCTACAACGCGCAGCACACAAACCAACCACTCTATCTTGCGGATACGTCCGAGTTAGACATGGAGGACGTGCTTCTTGGCGCCAACGTTGGCTGGTACGACATGCATTACCACCACGGAAAGATAGGGTGGAACGGGAAGATTTATAGCGAAACCAAACAAGTGACCATCGTTCAACCTCTACTTTCCAATACCGGCGCGACTGGCGGGGCTGGGTTCAATCTTCCTAGCGGAATTTACAAGTCGGTCAGCGTCTACGTTTCGAGCAATATCGGCCTAACCGGCATTGGGGCTTTCTATTTCTTCAATGGCTCCTCACAGGGGCAGGACATTGCCCCCATCCTTGTCGGGGGTCAAACGGTAGACCTTCACAATGGAAGGTCTATGCTGCTTAGCCTCGACGCTGGAGAGTTCAACGGCGGCAATCTACAAGGAAGGCACGTCAGTTACTTCACGGACGCGACCATGCCTGCCGGTCAAACGGTAGTCATCACGATTGAATACTATCCTGACCCAACAGACCTTTATGTCAATCCGAACACGCTATCAACTGGTCCGTTGCATTTGGGTGACGCGACCTCCCCGATCTACTTGAACGGTGACGCAGGAATTACAGGGAAATACCTTACCTCGGCAGGGCAGGGTGCGACTCCGACATGGAGTGCAGGTGTCTCCCTTAGTGGGACAAATACATGGACGGGATCAAACTTATTTACGAATCCTGTTGTCCTCCCCTCGGACCCTACTTCAAACCTCCAAGCAGCGACAAAGCACTATGTTGACGCGCTCTTTCCCGGCGTGACTCCTGACGGCTCGAACGGGTTAAATGTCACCGGGGCTGTGAGTGCGGCGGGCTTCACCATTCCGAACGGGGCGGCTCTTGGAAGTTTTAGCTCGTCCCATCTTTCCTGTTCGCTGGTAGACCTATATACCGACGACCATTTGTATATCGGCGCAAATGGATGCGGTCAAAACAATTTGGTTTTACGTAATGGTGGTGGCTGGTCCGTAACGATGCCGAACATTTTAGGCGTTGGCACGGCGGGGGTGGTTTGCATTGACGCGGCAGGGACCCTTAGTGCTTGCTCTTCTTCAGCGTTGCGAGGAACAACCAGCAGCATCGGCAGCTCGGCACTCGCTGCAGGACAGTGTGCCAGCGGAACCGTGAGCATTGCCGGAGTGACAAATAGCATGGCAGTTGTGGCAACGCCCGCTACTTATCCAGGCGATGCGTTTGACTGGAAGGCGTATGTGAGCGCGACCGGCATCGCGACGGTGAAGGTCTGCACAAATCTTGCGGCAGGGGGCACTCCGGCTGCGAGCGTCTACAACGTGCGCGTCATCCAGTAGTGGCTGGCAGATCGGCAGAGGCAGCGGCCATGGCCACAAGACAGAAGTCTGTTCTTCCCGAGATTCCGGATGAAAACGAATTGATCCGATACGGGAGAATTCTGGACGTGCGTCCGACCAGCTTGCACGGAGATTCCGTGTGCATGATGCTCTCCACACGACTGCTGAAGGTGAGGACGCGCGCCGGATCGACGAAGCCTCTGCAAGCCAACGAAGTGCAGAGGGCCTTCGAGGCGCAGCGCGGCGAGAAGAACATTGTACTCAAGGCGAGGCAGATGGGACTGACGACCTGGGCTGCCGCGCGATTCTTTCTGAAGACCATCACCCGTCCCGGCACGCTGACGCTGCAGGTAGCACACACGCAGGAGTCAGCCGAGGAGATCTTCCGGATCGTGCACCGGTTCGTGGAGTGGCTGCCGGAGAGTCTGCAGCGAGGGTTCCTGAAGACCTCAAGAGCGAATGCTCGGCAGATTGTGTTTCCGGAGCTGGACTCGCAATACCGCGTGGTTTCAGCGGGAGAGAAGAATGCAGGACGCGGATTGACTGTGCAGAATCTGCATTGCTCAGAGCTGGCGCGCTGGCCCGGGTACCCGGCGGAGATCCTGGCCGGTCTCCGCGCGGCATTGGCGCCGGGCGGAGAGGTCATCCTCGAGTCTACGCCGGACGGCGTTGGAGGATGCTTTCACGAGGAGTGGCAGAAGGCCGATGAGACCGGCATGGTGCGGCATTTCTTTCCGTGGTGGATGGAGCAGCGCTATCGTGCAAAGGCCGTGAAGAGGTCAAGCCTGAGCGACGAAGAGCGCGAATTGATGGCACGCTGCGGTCTGGATCTGAGCCAGATCGGATTTCGGCGGCAGGTGCGCGCGGACTTTCGAGGGCTGGCGCGGCAGGAGTATGCCGAAGACGCTGCGAGCTGCTTCATTGCGAGCGGGGATTCCGTCTTTGAACTCGCGGCGATCGAGGAGCGTCTGGTGGCTGCGCCGGATGCGCCGGAACAGCGACGCAATGGAGAGCTCCGGATATGGCTCCCGCCGCAAACCAGCAGGGACTACGTGGTTGCTGTGGACCCGGCTGGCGGCGGCAGCGAAGGCGACTACTCGGCCGCCGAGGTGCTGGACCTGGAAACCGGCATGCAGTGCGCAGAGTTTGCCGGGCATGTGGGCGGGCTGGAACTTGCCCGGGTGGTCACGGCGCTGGCCGCCGAGTACAACAACGCATGGCTCGTTGTGGAACGCAACAATCACGGCAGCGGAGTGCTGGCACTTGCAGAAACGGTTTGTCAGTACACGCGGATCTACAGGCATTGCGGCCAGGCCGGCTGGCTGACGACTTCCGTGAGCAGACCCGCCGTGCTGGGCCGGTTGGGTGCGGCCCTGGTGGACCATCCTGACCGTTTCATGAGCAGGCGGCTGCTGAGCGAATGCAGGAGCTTTGTGCGCCTTCCGGATGGAAGCAGCGGTGCGCGTGCGGGCACGCATGACGATTGCGTGATGGCGACGGCGATCGGACTGGCGGCGAGGGCAGAGCTGGTGGAGAGCGGGAGCCTGAGAAAGACAGCTTCTAGCCGCTAGCTTCCAGCTTCTGGCTTCTGGTCTCCAGCTCTTGGCACGATGGGAAAAGCCTCAATGGGCAGGATGGAGCTGATACCTATGAGTCAGGAGCAAAAAGCTGTCTCTGCAGCTTAGAATCTACACAGGAATTCACACAGATCGGGGACACGGGCTTGGCGGTTCTGGCGGTGCAGCATATCCGGCGCATGCGGGGCGGTGCACAGGGCCAGTTGATGCTGGGCGCGGACGGCCATGCTTACGTCGTCAAATTCCAGAACAACCCGCAGCACATGCGCGTTCTGGCCAACGAGTTCCTGGCGTCGAAGCTTGCGCTGGCGGCCGGCCTCACGGCTCCGGAGGTGGAACTGATCGAAGTCTCGAGTTGGCTGGTGGAGAACACTCCCGAACTCGAGATGGATCTGGGACGCACGCGCGTGCGATGCAAGCATGGCCTTCAGTTCGGATCGAGGTTTGTGGGCGGCCTCATGCCGGGGCACGTGGTGGACTTCCTGCCGGAAGAGCAACTGGCCGAGGTGAAGAATCTTGACGAGTTTGCCGGCATCCTCGCGCTGGACAAGTGGACCGGCAATGCGAATGGACGCCAGGCTGTGTTTGCGCGCAAGGGGCGCGAGCGTCGCTATCGCGCGGTCTTCATCGATTACGGGTACTGCTTTCACGCCGGCGACTGGAAGTTTGAAGATGCGCCGTTGCGCGGCGTGTACTACCGCAACGATGTCTACGGGTCGATTACTGGATGGGAGTCATTTGGGCCCTGGTTGTCGCGCTTGGAGGCAATGCCTGCCGAGACGGTGTGGGCGGCGGCGAACGAGGTTCCCCCGGAGTGGTACGGTGGCGACCTGAGCGAAATGGAGGCGCTGGTGGAGAAGCTGCTGGCGCGTCGCAGCCGGATTCGGGAACTGATTGAAGCTTTCGGGAAGTCGGACCGCAAGCCCTTTCCCAAATGGGGCATGAACGGAACGCAAGACACGGAAGAGTACTGGAAGGACGCGCGGTGGAGTACTAACATCGCCGGAAGAGTGATGTAGGAGGGCGGCAGCGCCGGAGATGAAGGATGAAAACGGGCGGCTTGCATGCGAGTTTCAACTGTTGCGGTACGTGCCGGACGCGGTGCGGAACGAGTATGTTCACATCGGCGTGATCCTGCGCGAGCCGGCCGGGGCGGGTGCAGAAACGGCTCACGCTCGAGTCCAGTTCACGCACGACTGGCGCCGCGTTCGCTGCCTTGATCCGGATGCGGACACCGCGCTTCTCGAAGGAATGGAGAGCGAGTTGCGACGGCGGCTCGAGCAGCAGCCGGATGACAGACTGATGAAGTTGCTTGATGAATCGCTTTCGCTGAACGTCCAGATAACTCCGCCCAAGGCGTACCTGGCGGAAAGTGTCCCCGCGGGAATGGAAGAGCTGATGCGGATCTACGTCGATCCTCCACGTCGGGAACGCACAGCGCGATTGAGCGGCCGGGCTGCCATTCAAGCAAGGATGCGCACGGAGTTTGAGCGCGCGGGCGTCTGGGATCTGTTGCGCAAGCGCATTGCGGCATCGGAGTACACGCGGCCCGGGGATCCGCTGCGCATCGACGTGGGGTACAGGCCCAACGGGGTCATTCGCATGTTTCACGCGGTAAGCCTGGAGCCCGGCGTGGAGATGGCCAAAGTGCTCTCGTTCTACTTCGGCAAGTCTGCGCGCCGGTGTGGAGCGCGTGGAGAAGGCTGCACTCGAGTTGACTGCCATAATCGAGCCGGCTGCAAAGCTGGGCGCAACAGAGGAAGAACCGGAGAGGCTGGAGATGTATCGGTTCGGGGTAGAGACAATGGAGGAACACCAGATTCGCGTGCTAACCACTGCGGACATGGAACGCGTAGCGGATACTGCGCGGCGTGAGTTGAGGGTGTGAGAAACAGCTTTCAGCTTTCCAGCTCTGGACTGTTAAAAAATCTGCATGGAGTTTGCAGATAGTTTCCGGTGAATGCGGTAGGATCGATTTTGTAAGTGAGTTTGATCGATTGGTAGCAAGCGGCTAACAGCAGAAAGCTGAGAGCTAAGAGCAAAAACAAAAGCGCAGCCTGGTCAGGCTGCGCTTTTGTTTTTGCAGAGGAAGGTGCGCGTGAAGGTAAGAGACCAATTGCGGGAGATCTGGCGGCAGACAGGCCGCCGGGCGGGACATTCCAAACGAAGCGAAGGGGTGGAAATATCGGCCGATACCGAACGAAAGACGCTCGCACTGCCGTCCGTTCTGAGCCCTGCTCACTTTCCAGGGCAGATCATGCCCAAGCCGACGCCGACGAATCTCCGCCGGTTTGCAGAGACGCCGGTGGTTCGGCGCGCCATCAACCTGATCAAAGACCGCATTGCCGCGATGGACTGGCAGGTGCGGGTGCGACGTGGCGTCCGGCCATGCGATGTGACCGATACGGGGAACAAGCTGCGCGCCCTGCGGCGTGTGTTGGAAGAGCCAAATGCCACGGACAGTTTTCGCACGCTGATCGAACAGGTCATCGAGGATGCCCTGACCGGCGGATACGGCGCGATGGAGATGGAATTGACCGGTGACGCGGATCGTCCCGCGATGCTGTGGGCCGTCGATGGCGCATCCATCCGCATTCATCCCCGCTGGGATGGTCAACCCGACTCGCCGCGCTATGCGCAGGCCGCGACCGGGCAGCTTGAGTCCAGCGCCGTGGAACTCTGCGACAACCAGTTAATGTATGTGCGCATGAATCCGCGGAGCTTTACGCCCTTCGGGCTGGGTCCGCTTGAGGTTGCATTCGAAACCGTCAATCAATTCCTGAGCGCGCACCGGTTCGCGGGCAAGCTGGCGGCGAACTCGGTGGCGCAATATGCACTGTGGCTCAACGAGGCAACGCCTGCCCAGCACGATCGCCTGATCCGCTGGTGGCAGGACGAGATTGAGGGCACGGGCCGCGTGCCGCTGCTCTCGACCGAACAGAAGCCCGAGGTGCTGCGATTCGCGCAGGGGACGGATGCGGATCTGCGGCTGGCCTGGCAGGCATTTCTGATCCGCATGGTCGCCAATGCATTTGGATTGCCGCCGATGCTGCTCGGACTGGAAGGCGACGTGAACCGCTCAACCGCAGTGGAGCTTGCCGACGAAGCATTTCGCGGGGCGATTCTACCGCTTGCGCAGTTGCTGGCAGGGCACTTCACGCGCGATCTCTTCGCGAAGTGCATCGGCTGGCGCGAGTTCGAGTTTGTCTTTAACGATCTGAACGCGCGCGACGAGCAAACGGAGCTGGCGGTGCAGGTGCAACTGCTCCAGGCCGGTGTGTTGACCGTGAATGAAGTGCGCGCCATGCGCGGGCTGGGGCCGCTCACGCACGAAGGCGCAGACCAGTTGTCTGCTGAAGCAGGCGTCGCGGCGAAGTGAACCAAGAGATTGCGGAGAGTTACATGCGACTGGAAGCGATGGCGGTGAGGATTCCTCACGTGGAAGGGCACCCCAACCGGGTGGGGTTTGAGGGAGTGTTGACGGTGGTCAACACCGCAAGCGACAAAGCGCCGGCCGGCGCGCGCGGGCATCGGGTGATCCTGATGCACGAGGCGGCGGAAAAAGCACTGCCTTCGCTTCTTGGGATGGCGGTTGACTATCGTCCGGGATGGGACGGGCACGACGCGCGGCGCAAGATCGGCCTGTTGACCGAAGCCAGCCTGGTTGGAAACAGGTTGATGGTGCGGGGCTATCTCTACGCACGGGATTTTCCAGAGGTGGCCGAGGCCATCGCGGCACAGGAGCCTGATTCGCTCGGCATGAGTTACGAACTGGCCGACGCGCGCGTGGAAGACATGCGAGCCGACCTGTGGAAGCTGACGCGGGTCACCTTCACCGGTGCCGCGATTCTGCTGCGGGAAAAGGCGGCGTATCGCTTAACCAGTTTCAGGATGGCGAGTTAGAAATACAGCAGGGCAAAAGCAAGTCGTCAGATCAGCAGATGAGGCTCCGCATTTTTGGAGCCTCTTTTCTTTGCGGGTCATCGCGAGTCGCGTTCGACATCGATGGCAAAAACACGAAAGGAATGGCATGGAACACGAAGACAGGAAAATCGCGGAGCGGCTTGAGGCCGCCGCAACTCTGCTGGAAAGGACTCTGAGCCTGATCGAAGAACGGCAGACGGCGCTTTCCGGCGAAGTGGAGAAGATTTCGGCAACCATCGATCAGGGTCGCCGTGAGACCGAGCTCTGCGAAAAGCTCGCCGCTGCGGAGCGCGAGTTGGCGGAGTTGAAAGCAGCACAAGCGCAATCACCGCTGAATCCGCTGCGGCGGACTGTGCCCGCATCGACCACCGAGATGCTCGCCAAGCACGGCATCGGCGAAGGTCCGGTAGACCTGCGCAAGCTCGACGCGGCGCTCGCCGGTCTCAGCCTCGAACAACGCATCGCGGTCAAGAGCCAGCTGATGCGCGCGGGGGCAATTGCGTAAAGACAGCTCCTAGCTATTGGCTTCCAGCTTCTAGCTAAAGGCGCCATCCAGACAACGAGTCATCGGGTATCGACTCACGCAATCCTTGCGTGTAAGTCAACGCTCGCCTGACAAGCCTTGAACAAAGCTAAAAGCTAGTAGCTAGTAGCTGGCAGCTCACATCGTCCCATGGAGGGGAGAAGCACATATGAACGCATCCTTTACAGATATTCACGCGGCTGCTGACTTTATCGGGCCAGGAGCTGTCGAGGTTCCGCTGTATCAGACAGAGATTTTCGACATCTGCCGTCGATCAAGCCCGTTCGGGCAGCGCATCAAGCAGGTGCCCGCAACCGGTCATCCGTCGCGATTCTTTGAGGAGACAGCGCTGCCGAATCCCGGCACGGCCGGCTTCGTGAATCCGCGCAGCATCGTGGCCCCGGTTGTGAACCCAACCCGCGTGGAGCGCAGTGTGCCGCTGAAGGCAATCGTCTCGCAGATCAACTACAACCTGTTCGACATCGAACTGGGCAATCAGCAACAGCAGTTTGCCTATCTGCAGGCGAAGGACCTTGTCGACACGGTGAGCGGCGTCATGGTGACCCACGACGTGGCGCTCTGGAATGGCAACGACACAAGCCTCAGCTCGCCCACAACGACGCAGTACATGGGCGCGATCTCTCAGATCGTGGCCGGCGGAAACACCACCACCATCGGCACCTCGGCATCGATTGTCGATGGAATCAAGTCGGCTGTCGCGCAGATGGTTGCGAGCAATGGCTACCACGTGCGCCCCACGGCCATCTATGCCAATCCTGTCTTGCTTGACCTGATCGATCGCGAGATGAAGACCGAGTTCAACGTGGTGCTCAACTCCGACAAGATCACCGGCGGGCTGAGCGTGAAGATGCTCTCGACGCAGGCGGGCGATCTGCCCCTGGTTCCTGACTGGAGCATTGGCTACACGGGCACGCCGGGTTCGGGCTCCGCGGTGCTCCCGGCCTACATCGTAACCGAGGACCTGGTCGAGTATCACTGGCTCGGCGATCCCACTCCGCGGATCTTCCAGCTTGGCCTGCCTGGGTCGCTCGCGCAGCAGTATGTCGCAGTGAAGTTCGGCGCCATTGTGGTCAAGGGGGCCAACTACGCGCATTACCAGGTACTCGTGGATCGGTAGACAACAGCCAGTTCCAAGTTCTCAGTTCATAGTTCACAGTCGAAAGACGCGTTGCAGCGCAGAACACCGTGAACTTAGAACTGAGAACTGCGAACCAAGAACTCGTACAGAAGGAACGTTATGGCATATCTCGAGCCGGCGGATTTTCCAAATTACGGATTGCCGGATGGCACATCGACGGACTGGGTGACCGCTGCAACTGCGTTGATCAACAGCTATTGCAGGCGGCCAGATCTGAACGTGACGCAATACACCGAACGCCTGCGGCTAACCAGCGGCTCGCAGTCGGTACGACTCACGTATCTTCCGCTGACTCCACTGGGGAGCGCGGCCTCTCCCATCGTGAGCATCGAGGGCCGCTACGCAAAACCGCGGCGCGGAGAGCTCGTCGACAACGGGCTCTTTGACATCTCTCTTGCGTTCGCGTTACCCGGTCAATGGACAACGATCGACCCCAGCTCGGTTGATTTCGACGCAAGCAGCGGTGAACTCATGCTGCCCTGGAACTTGCTGGGACTGCCGTACAACGAGGTAACCGTGACTTACACGGCCGGCCTGGCGGTGATTGGCGACGACGTGAAGACCGCCTGTGCGCAGATCGTGCGCAATGCGCAATCGACGCCCGCCTTGAATGCGAGCAAAACCAGGATCGACACGATGCAGATGCAATATTTCTCGAGTTCGCTGGTGGACGAAACCGTGCAGCAATGGCTTCGACCCTACGTGGCCAACAGGTTGGGGTGAGCGATGAGCGACACTGCAACACGAAAACAGGGAAGCGCGCCTCAGATGCTCGCCGATGCGCTGTTGCGCAGCGTAGCCGGAACGAGCGCGCTGCTGCGCGTCACTGGGCACAAACACTCCGACAAACCAATCGGAAATCGGCCTGACGGCAACCGCCTTTTCAGAGATCGTTGTAAGCCCGGTTGTCATGCGAAAGCTGCGACCCACGTTGCAGGATGGCGATGCGCCAAAATGGGAACTTCTCGTTTCGGCATCCAGCATCGCCCAGCAGATTTGCGCGCTTGACATTGAATCTGCGCAATCTCTCTTCGCCATGACGCTGGCAGTTACGGTGTCCGGACAGGACTACCTGATTGAATCCATCGCCTCCAACGAGGCGTTTGGACAGGCATATCTCTACCGGCTGCTGCTGCGCGAAGTACGGCAGCAGGCATTGTAGACAGTTCGCAGGTCACAGTTCTCAGTTCTTAGTTCGCAGTTGGTGGCTCACGCTTCCAGGCTCCGAAAAAGCCGCCGAGCGGCAGGACGATTCTGCGCGCTGTGAGCTGAGAACTGTGAACTGCCAACTCAACGGAGTCCACATGCAAAATGCAAAAGATTCGTTCTATATGGCGCTCCGCGCGCGCCTGGCTTCGATCAATCCCGAGCGGACCGTGTTGATCCGAGGTGCGCTCCGGCCAGGCATCTTGGTGGAAGAGGCCGAAGCGCCGTTCAACCAGCTGCCGCCGGACGTTTTCGTCCTGCGCTGGCTTGGTCTCGGCACAGATCCCGATCTTGCTTCGACCCTCGTCGCGCAGGAATGCGAAATCCTCTACCAGACGTGCGGTACGCAAAACTTCGGCGGACTCGATCGCGGCAGAACACTCAGCACGATGGACGCGGAACTGGTCGCAATGCTGGAGCCATGCAATGCGCCGAAGCTCAACTATGCCGTGCAGCCGCCAGTCACGCTGTTGACGCAGATCTTCTGGAGTGAGCCGGGATTTGCGCCGATGTTGACGCAGCGCGATCGCGTCAGCAGGTCGGCGAAGGTAACCGTCTACAGCTACCAGGAGCAGGGGGAATAATGGCGGCGAATTGGTTTTCATCTCCCGCGCCCGTGACGCGGCAGGCCCGCGCCTACTTTGCGCCCGTGAATCGCGCGGCGCAGACACCCATGCTCTTCGATCCATCGCAGCAGGGCACGTTCGATCTGGATTCCCCGCCCGCTCCCTGGATCGATCTCGGAGCGATCCAGGAACTCGCACGCAGCACGGGCAGCAAGTCCGTGCCGATCATGACCGGCATACCGGCCGCGACTCTGGCACAAGCGCGCGAGACACTCGATGCGCAAGTCAGCTTCGAGTTTCTGAGCTGGACAAAGCTGACGATGGCACTGGCCACCGGCTCGCAGCACATGAACCTGCTGGCTCCCGCGAACGGCGCTGCGCTCGCCGCCGATGGCGCGCAGGCTGCTTCCGCCGTTGCATTGCAGGCCGGCTCCACGGCAAGCGTGCTCCAGCTCGCTGCTGCCGACGCCGCCAGGTTCGTGGCGGGCTCGATGGTTGCCGTGGATGACGGATTACGCCGGACAAACGGGCTTCGTGGGCGATCCCATCTCTGGCGCATATCTTCGTCAGCCGCTCAATGACGTCGACTACATCCGGCGCATCACCTTCAACGTCGCGCTGGTGTCTCAGGTGAATGGCACGGGACTCACCCTTGCCGCAGCCTTTACCGGGAGGCGCTCCTGCGGCGGGAACCAAACTGCAGTCAGTGACGGGATTCGTCGATCGCGAGGGTGGCTCTTTCTATCAGGAATGGTCGGCTCTCTTCGTCATGGCAGGCGCGCAGGGAGAGAGAATCTTCTTTCACTATCCACGATTGCAGAGCCTGGCAGGCGCAGAGGAGTCGGTCCAACCGCTTGACGGCAAGCACAAGGGCGGCCTCGCACAGGCATTGCTCAAGGCGTGCTTCCTGGCGCTTCCGGTGACCGATCCGCTGGATGGCGAGCGCGTGCTTTGTTATCGAAGCTTTCTTCCCGCGCCCAATGCGCTGATCTAAGAAACCCGGAAAAGATCCCCAGGTGAGTGAAAGCACAAATGAAAATAACAATTCAGGGTCAAGACTACACTTCGGCACTCGATGCAGCGCATCCGTTAGCAATTGAGCGCTCGCTGAATGAGCCCTCCACGTGCCAACTGTGGCTGAGCTTGCCTGCAGATGGAAGCCTGGCTTCACCGAGCCGCAATCAAGGCATTGTCATCACTGGCGACGATGGAACCTGCTTCTTTACGGGCTACATCGCCGCTGCGCCGTTGCCTGAATATGTGGGTCTCGGCATGCAGGGCCCTCGTTATCGAATCGCAGTTCAGGCAATCAGCGATGAGTTGCTGCTGGATCAGGTGGCGATGGCTCCGGGCAAAGGCATTGCGGGTTCAACCGCGGGGTCACTTGTAAGATCGCTGGTGACAAAGACCGGCGCCACCAATCTCTCCACACAGGCACTGACGCTTAACTCCACGGTCAACGGCTTCGCGCAGCGCTCAGGAGCGTCGTGGAGCACGACCGCAGGCGAAGTTGCAACGGAAGCGCGTGCCGCTTATCGAGCAATCAACGGCACGCTATCGCTTTCGGCAATTCCGGCCACTGTCCATTCGCTCAACGAGACCGACGGAAGCCTTACACTTGCAGATCTCTCACTTGCCGCTCCTGCCGGGCACGCTCTTGCCAACGACATTACTGTCTGCGGTGGGCATGAGCCGGTCGCCTATGTTACTGAGTACTTCTTGGGCGATGGAGTTACAACCCAGTTCAACTTAGCCGCCAGCCCATACTTACTACCTTCTTCGCAGTCGAGCATCATCCGCGAGCTTTTCAATGAAGGCGGGATTGATGCGCGCGTCTGGGGCAATCCGGGCGGATACGGCTTCTTTTCGCTGGGTGCAGACGGGCTTCAGATGCAAGGTGGGAGCGGCACGGATGGAGACACGCTGCTCAGCTGGCTCGATCCGGTGGAGATGGGAGGCACTCTTCTGCTGGAAGCGACCGGCGTCACTCTCGCCAACGGCAGCACGGGGATTCTCGCAGGATTATTTATCGGGCTCGGAACGCTGTCGGCATGCACGGCCGGCTTTCAGGTGACGTCGCAGCAGGGCACGGGAACCGTTGCATTGCAGCCCATCGTGCAGGGCGTGCCCAACGGAACAAAGTACACCGTGAATCCGGCCAGGCAGTATGCTCTGCGCGTCAGAGTGCACAGTCCCGAATGCGAGCGCGCGCTTTCGGTCTATCGCTCCTTCGGCGACGACGGCCCGGTGACCGTTGGCGGTCAGAGAAACGCGAGCCCTGCAAAGCTCCAGTTCGAGGTGCAGGAGTTCGTGAACGGCGTTGCCGGAATGCCGGTGACACTTTACGAAGGCTCGGTTACCAGCTTGCCGCACGCCTGCGCGGTAGTCGCGGCCAGCAGCATGAACCTGATGGGAACCATGCGCGCCCTGAATCTGACAAACCTCGGTTCTGGATGGGTCGTCAGCACCCCGGCAAACGGAAGCCCGCGCACGCGACGCATTGGATCAGCGGCTCAATCCGCGGAATGCCGCATTGAAAGTGCCGGCACGCTCATTTTCAACAATGGCTTTGCTCCGGCGGTTGGCGAGCAGATCGCAGTAAGTTATCGCACCGTGGGCAGAGCGGTGGGCCGCGCCATCAACGCGGCCAGCGAGCAGCAGCTCGCGCAGGCTGGACTACCGCCGGTGGCCGCGTGGATCGGCTCTGTCACAAGTCCCGCCGCGCGCAGCTCGCAGGATTGTCGGAATGCGGCGCTCGCGCTTGAACAGGCTGCAGCCAGTGTCAGCGCTCTCTGGAACGGCACTTACAAAGCCACAAATATAAGCTTTGCTGCGGACGTCTGGCCGGGCGACGCGCTACATCTGACAGCGCCTTCCACCAACCTTGATGCACAGGTCATTGTGCGCAAAGTAGGGTTGACTTATCGGGCAAGTTATCCAGACTTAGTCGAATATCTGATCGCGTTTGCCAACGACTGGGCAGACGACCTTGCAATCCGCACCAGCACTTCGGTTCCCGCGGACACCTGGCTGGCGGCTCCGGTTGCGCCCACTTACCTGGCCAATCTCAGCGGCCTCACGGTCACCTCGCTCAGCGGAAGCAGCGTCACCATCAACACGGGTGCGACTGCTCCGCCGGGCGGCGGGTTTGAGATTCGACGGCGCGACTTCGCCTTCATGCCGGGTCAGGACTCTGACCTGGTGATGCGCGGCTCTCAGCCCACGATGACCTTCACGCGTGGCTCGGCCTGCGACCGCTTCTACATAAGGATGTACGACGGATCGACGCCGCCCAACTATTCCGAGTTTTCGGCGGCGCTGTTCTTTAATTTACCGCTCGGCTCGTAAGGACTTGGGTGCCCCACGTCTCACCTTTGAGACGTGGGACGGTTCATTCTCAGGGGGACCCATTCATGCGCGCTGTTTGCGCATTGAGTGGGGTCCTGACAATGATGAGGGTGCCCCAGGTCTCGATGCCGGGGTCCCCATGGACAGGTCTTCGTCCATGGGGTGGTCTGAGACCTGGGAACGAGGAACAACAATCCCATGGAGTTCCATAGATGCGATTGATGAATGAATTCGAAGCACAGGTGCTGAGCGATCTGAGCGTGCTCAAGACGCAAATGAACGGCTTGATGGGCGACGGCAACGGCGGGCGCATTGCTGATCTGGAACGCCGCATGGAACGCCACGAGCAGAACTGGCAGCGCGCCAAGGGGTTCCTTGCGGCATTCGGCGTGTTGTTGACCGTGGTGGAAATAGCCGTGGAAGCCTGGCACAGGCACTGAACTCGGTCTCTCATCTCGATCAGGCACGGACTGTTGCCTCGTATAATCAGCCCCATGAGCAATCAGCCGTTAGTGGGCGTGGTGATGGGCAGCAAGAGCGACTACGAAGTGCTCTCTGCAGCCGTGGAGATTCTGCGCGAATTTGAAATTCCTCATGAAGCGCGCATCGTCAGCGCGCATCGCACGCCTGACTGGCTCTTCAAATACGCCGAGACGGCCCGCGAGCGCGGCCTGCGCGTGATCATCGCGGGAGCGGGCGGCGCCGCACATCTCCCCGGCATGCTCGCATCCAAGACGCTGGTTCCCGTGCTGGGCGTGCCTGTCGTGGCAACACAGCTCAATGGCCTCGATTCCCTGCTCTCGATCGTGCAGATGCCGAAGGGAGTTCCCGTCGGCACACTGGCAATCGGCAAGCCCGGCGCGGCCAATGCAGCGCTGCTCGCACTCGAGATTCTCGCCGCTACTGACGCCTCACTCTACGAACGGCTCGCCGCGTGGCGCGCAGCACGCACCAAAGAAGTTCTCGATCAGGAGCTTCCCGGGTGAGTAGCGCTTCCTCCCAATCGGACAAGACCTCGATCATTCAGCCCGGCGGCCTGCTCGCAATTCTTGGAGGCGGCCAGCTGGGACGCATGACCGCCATGGCTGCGCGCACCATGGGATATCGCGTGCGCGTGATGGATCCCGAGCGCGGCCTGTCCGGCGAGCTTCGTCGTCGATGAAACCATCGTTGGCCGCTGGGACAATGTGGCCGCCGCGCGCAAGCTTGCCACCGGCGCAGATGCCGTGACGCTGGAGATCGAGCAGATCGGCGTAGACGCTCTAAGTGAGGTCGCGCGCATTGCTCCGCTGCGTCCCGGCGTCGAGCCCATCCGCATCATCCAGGACAAGACTCTCCAGAAGACGTGGCTCGCGGAAAATGGCTTTCCCGTCGGGCCTTTTCGCGTGGTGCGCAGCGAAGCGGATCTGCATGAGGCGGTTCAAGCGCTTGGTGGACGTGTCTTTCTGAAGATCGGTCGCGGCGGGTACGACGGTCGTGGACAGGCGCGCATCGGCCCGGACGCTCCTGCCACCGAAGCATCCGTCGCAGAAGCGTGGAACGCCATCGGCGCCCAACCCGCTGTTGCGGAACAGGCTCTCGACCTCGACTGCGAAATCAGTGTCATGGCCGCGCGCAATCCCGCCGGCGAAGTGCGCAGCTATCCCGCCGCGCGCAACCATCATGAAAATCAGATCCTCGACTGGAGCGTGTTACCGGCAGGCGTTTCGCCCGAGCACGAAGCACGCGCGGAAGCCCTGGCCGCAGCCATCTCCGCAAAGCTCGGCATCGAAGGGCTCCTGTGCGTCGAGGTCTTCGTCACCAGGCAGGGCGACCTCTTCGTCAACGAACTCGCTCCCCGGCCGCACAACAGCTATCACCAGAGCGAACGCGGATGCGTCACCAGTCAGTTTGAGCAGCTTGTCCGTACCACGTGCAATTTGCCCCTGGGCGACACGGCGCTGATCACGCCGGCAGCCATCGTGAATCTGCTCGGCGACGTGTGGATCAACAAGACGCCAAACTTTGCGGCTGCACTCGCCGTTCCGGGAGTGCGCCTGCATCTCTACGAGAAGCTCTCCCCGCGTGCAGGGCGGAAGATGGGCCATTTGTCCGCGACCGGCGCAACAGCCGAAGAAGCGCTGGAACGCGTGCTCGAGGCAAAGCGGCGGATATAGCCTCATCCTTCCGATATTGAAACAACGACCACTATCGCCAGGATTGTCCGATTGGGACGCCCTTCGACGACCTGACCCAATCTCTCAGCCAAGCTCGGGTACTGCCACGCTCGCCCAGGCCCGGCGATCGAGGTCCGGTTCCGCCGCAGTTGTCGCTTCTCCCGGTTCCAAAGCTGAATGTGAATCCTCCTGCACTTCTAATTTTTCAGTTGCGCGGGTCGGGATGACATCAATGGCGCCTTTTAAGAATGCTCCGTCTTCGATGCAGATGCGATGCGCCGTCAAATCTCCTGTAAGTGAACCATCGCTGCGAATCTCCACTCGATCACCGCCATTGAGGTTGCCGCAGACGTCGCCCATGATGACCACTTCGCGCGCGCTGATGTCAGCCTTCACCTTGCCTTCTCTTCCGATGGTCACACGGTTCTCCGGCGCGTTGATCGAGCCTTCGACGCACCCCTCAATGTAAAGAGGGTCTGAACCAACAATCTCGCCTTTGATCACGATCGATTTGCCGATCATGGAGTGCTGGTTCACTTTCGCGGAAGATGCCGCGCGAGCTTGCGCGCCAGGGATCTCGGCGAGCGATGGGGCGGACGGTTGAAATGTGTTGGAAGAAGCTGGCTGCGGCGTCCTGTTATCGCTGTACTTCATATATCTTTGGTCCTTTCCAACTCTCGTCTAAAACAGCAGGCTTGTGTGAACAGAGGCCGGATCGTGCGCAATTTCGCGTGTTGACTTGCGAGCCGGTGGTGCCCGGTGCATGAGCAAAGCCAAAGGCTGCGCGAATCCAGGGGGGTTCGATCATTGTAGCCATCCATCGTGCCTACCAGACGATTACTTCAGTCCCGTGCGGAGTACGACTTTCGTTCGTCCGGCCTGCCGCAGTCCTCTTCTTCTTGAACCCTCCCACGGCACGCTGCCCCACGCAGTAGAGCTTATGCCTTGAAATCTGCGTCCGAATCACTGGCAAACCGTGAAGTTACTCCTAAGTACCCCGACGCCCTCCCTTCGACGGACCCCGCTGGTTCATTGCCACCCGTAACGTATGCATAAAAGACCTGGCCGTTCCGCCATTCCTTGCTTGGTATCGCATTCAATTGCGTTGCTCGTGTGCGTGACGGCGTGTAGGATTTCGCTCGTAGCAAGACACTCTAATATCAGCCGAAGACCGGATCGCCTTATGCATCTTCACAACTGGCTCGCGACCGCTCTCACATGCGTTCTGGCGCAACCGGTCCTTCCGCAGGCGCCGCGTGCGCTGCCTCTCACCGGGGACTATCCTCATGCGCACGATCCGTCGATTGCCCGGGAGGGCGGCACCTACTACGTTTTCACCACTGCGACCGCGCGCGACGAAGGCCAGTTTCCCATTCGCTGCTCGACGGATCTGCTGGAGTGGAAGCGCTGCGGGCATGTATTCGACCAGGTCCCGGCGTGGATTCAGGATGCCAGCCCCAAGACAAAGGCCCTCTGGGCTCCTGACATTTCTTTCTTCGAGGGCAAGTATCACCTCTATTACGCCTACTCGTCCTTCGGCGTGAATACATCCGGTATCGCGCTCGCCACCAACGAGACGTTGGATCCCAACAGCCCGAAATATCGCTGGAAAGACGAAGGCCTCGTGCTGAAGTCCGTTGCAGGGGACGACTTCAATGCCATTGACCCGAACATCGTTCTCGATAGCAAAGGCCGGCCGTGGCTCAGCTTTGGCAGCTTCTGGAGCGGCATCAAGATGCGCCGCCTCGATGCGAAGACCGGCAAGCTCTCAACCAAAGACAGCAAGACCTATGCGCTGGCGGCGCGCGCCCAGCCAGAGAACGCAGCCCCGGCAAAGCCCGGCCTGCCGGCGGACTGGCAGGCCATCGAAGCGCCGTTCATCGTGCGCCACGGAGGCTTTTACTACTTGTTCGTGTCATTCGATCTCTGTTGTCGCGGAACGCGCAGCACCTATCGCATCATGGTCGGCCGGTCAAAAAACGTAACCGGACCCTATGTGGATGCAGACGGCAAGCCGATGCCTGAAGGCGGCGGTACACAACTGCTTGCGGGCAACAGCCGATGGCTCGGGCCGGGCGGCGAGTCAGTATTGCAGCAGCCTGACGGCGACTACCTCGTGTTTCACGCTTACGACGCCATCACCGGCAAACCCGCGCTTCAGATCTCGACGATCACATGGGAAGGCGGCTGGCCGCACGCCGCCCTGCGCACCGACGGCGAATCGAAGTAGACTCCGCACGCGGAAACAAGCGCGGCCCGTCCTCAGCTGAGCTGCTCCACCTTTTCCCAGCGCTTCGGCCTGCGATTGGCCTGGAGGATCTTCTTGCGGAGGCGCAGCGACTTTGGCGTGACCTCAACCATCTCGTCATCGGCAATGAACTCGATGGCCTGTTCAAGGTTGAGCGTCTTGTAGGGCACCAGGCGGATGGCATCGTCGGCGCTCGATGCGCGCATATTGGTCAGCTTCTTTTCGCGGACCACGTTCACGTCGAGATCGTTGTCGCGCGAATGCTCGCCCACGACCATTCCTTCGTACACATCCACTCCCGCCCCGACAAACAGAATTCCCCGCTCCTGCAAGCCGTTCAGCGAATAGGTTGTCGTCAGGCCCTGTCTGTCGGCGATCAGCGCGCCGGTGGGCCGTTGGGGGATTTCGCCCTGGTACGGAATGTAGCCGTCGAACAACGCATTCATCACGATGGTGCCGCGCGTCTCCGTCAGCATCTCGCTGCGCAATCCGATCAGCCCACGGCTGGGCACGCGAAATTCCAACCGCACGCGGCCTGAACCGTGATTGTGCATCTTCGTCATCTCGCCTTTGCGCGGGCCAAGCTTTTCGATCACCACGCCCGTATGCTGTTCAGGCACATCGATCGTCAGATGCTCCACCGGTTCCATGCGAACGCCGTCCACGACCTTCGTCACAATCTCCGGACGTCCCGCCATCAGTTCGAAGTTCTCGCGCCGCATCATCTCGATAAGGATCGCGAGCTGCAGTTCGCCTCGGCCCAGCACCTTGAAGCTGTCCGGCGATCCTGTCTCCTCCACGCGAATCGAAACGTTGGTCAGCAATTCCTTTTCAAGCCGCTCGCGCAGGTTGCGGCTGGTCACGTACTGGCCTTCGCGGCCCGCAAACGGCGAGTTGTTCACGCTGAACTGGATCGCGATAGTCGGCTCGTCAATCACAATCAGCGGCAGCGGCGCAGGCGTCTCAATGCTCGTGATTGTCTCGCCGATGGTGATGCCTTCCACGCCGGCGACCGCGACAATGTCGCCCATGGTCGTCTCCGTGGTCTCAATCCGCTTGAGCCCTGAAAACGTGAAGAGCTTCGTGATCCGTGTTTTGTGCAGCGATCCATCGCGCTTGGAGATAACAACGTCATCGCCCGCGTGCAGCGTTCCCTGAAACACGCGGCAGATGGCAATGCGGCCAAAGTAGTCGGAGTAATCGAGATTCGTTACGAGAATCTGCAGCGCGCCTTCCGCGTTCCCGGTCGCCGGGGGAATTGTCGAAACGATCGTCTCAAACAGGGGCTTCAGATCTTCGCCGGGAACATTGATGTCGCGCGTCGCGGTGCCTGCCTTCGCCACCGCGTAGAGAACAGGAAAATCCAAGCTGCGACTCGTCCGCATCCAGATCGATGAAGAGGTCGTAGATCTCGTTCAGCACTTCCTGCGGACGCGCGTCGGGCCGGTCGATCTTGTTGATCACCACAATCGGCGCGAGCTTCGCTTCCAGCGCCTTGGCAAGCACGTAGCGCGTCTGCGGCAGCGGGCCTTCGGCTGCGTCCACCAGCAGCATCACGCCGTCCACCATCTTCAGGGCGTGCCCACGCCAATCAGGAAAGGGTAGCGCCAATTCACGTAAGCCGCCTTGGCCCAGCTTGGCGAATTTAACGCGAGGAACGACCCTATCCGGCAGACTGTCAGGTTTACGCCGAAGGCGAAGCTGAGCTCCTTGCCCTTGAACCACTTGGCCAACGCGGTGGTCACGGCGACGATGAGCGATTCGGCGCCCATACCGAAAACCAGGCGGCCCGTTGCCATGACCCAGAGGTGGCTGGTGAGCACCGTGATAATCGCGCCCACAAAACAGAGTACCCCGTAGATCAACGTCGAGCGCCGCAGCCCGATGCGATCAATGATGACTCCCCCAATTACCACCGTAAATATGTTGGGAAAACTGTAGGCTGCCTGTAGCAGACCAATGTTTGCGTCGGTGAAGTGAAGCTGCTTCACCAGCAGGTCGGCGATGGGGCTGAGCGCATCGTAGAAGTAGTAGTTCCCGAACATGGCCAGGCTGACAAAGATCAGCACCAGCCAGCGGTACATCCTACTGGGTTGCGGCCGGTCGGTGACCGACAACTGGGTTGTGGACATTACGACCTCGAAGAGTGATTGACCAAGATAACAGAAAGGCAGGGGGTCAGTAGCCAGTAGCCGGTAGTCAGCGTTCGGTATTCAGTTCTCGCTTCGAAGTTGCCATCTGACATCCTGAGCGGAGCGCGAGGCCGCAGCTGCGGGCTTGCACGGAGTCGAAGGACCCCTATAACGAACGGATGCCAACAGCTCACTCTAGGGGCCCCTCGACTCGCTTCGCTTGTCTCTTGATACGAAAGATGATGCTTCTGGCTACTGACAACTGGCTCACTCGAACCGTATCTTCTCCCCGCTCAACACCGAATGCTTGTGGAACCGGGCTTCGTTTTTCAGCGGATAATCCAGGCGATAGTGAGCCCCGCGGCTCTCTTCGCGGGCCAGCGCCGAGCGCGCAATCAGCAATCCGGTTTGCAGGATGTTAGCCGCCTCACGCGAGCGCCGATCGCCACCCGCCGGCGCTTGTAGAGCACTCAACTCCGCAGCGACCTGCCGCAAATTTTTCCCTTCGCGCACCACGCCGACGTGTCGCCACATCAGCGATTGCACCCTCTTGATGAACTTCTCCGTCTCTGCGGGCTGACCGTTGCTGTTCGCAGACCCGCCTTTGGCGCTCGCCACCGGACTCTTGTGGCTTGCCCGGAAATGCTGACGCATGTTCTGCGCCGCGCGCGATCCGTACACCAGCCCCTCGAGCAGGGAATTGCTCGCCAGTCGATTTGCGCCATGCACGCCGGTGCACGCAACTTCTCCAGCGGCGAAGAGGCCGGGAATGGATGTCTGGCCGCGCAAGTCGGTGCGGACGCCGCCCATCGCGTAGTGCGCCGCAGGACGGACCGGCACCAGTTCGGTAGTGATGTCGATGTTGTACTGCATGCAAGTGGCGTAGATCGTCGGGAAGCGCTCGCGCACGCGCTTGGACGGAAGATGCGTCAAGTCGAGATACACGGCAGCATCAGGACGATTCACGCGTTCCAGTTCATGCGCGATGGCCCGCGCCACCACATCGCGCGGCGCCAATTCGCCCGCCTCGTGATAGTGCGGCATGAAACGCGTCAGCTCGAAGTTGCGCAGATAGCCGCCTTCGCCGCGCAGCGCCTCCGACAAAAGGAATCGCGGCGCGTTCTTCAGGAACAGGGCCGTAGGATGGAACTGCACGAACTCCATATCGTTAATCTCGGCTCCCGCGCGATGCGCCATGGCCACGCCGTCGCCGGTTGCGACCGCAGGATTGGTGGTGTCGCTGTACACTTGGCCGAGTCCACCTGTTGCCAGCAGCACCGAGTTGGCATGAATTTCGTGCGACCGTCCCGCCTGGTCGAGCACGCGCACGCCTGCCACACGGCCGTCGTGCAGCAGCAGGTCGGTGGTGAACTCAAAATCATGGAAGGCGATGGGCTTCAGCGCCGCGGCCTTCAGATACAGCGAGCGGGCCAGTTCGCGGCCGGTGGAATCTCCGTGGGCGTGCAGCACGCGGCTGCGGCTGTGCGCTCCCTCGCGGGTGAAGGCCAGTTTGGTGCCCGCGCGATCGAACTCCATGCCCCACTCGATGAGCTCTTCGATGCGCGGCGGGCCTTCTTCCACCAGAATGCGCGCCGCTTCTTCGTTGCACAGGCCGTCGCCGGCCTTGAACGTGTCCTCCAGATGCAGACGCACTTCGTCATCGTCGCTGAGCGCCGCGGCGATACCACCTTGCGCGTACCGGGTATTGGATTCCGTCACCTCGCGTTTGGCGAGGCAGAGCACGCGGCCCGCGGGCGCAAGTTCCACCGCCGCGCGCAGTCCGGCAATGCCTGCACCCACCACGATGAAGTCGGTCTCGGACGGAAGAGCTTTCATAACCACGGAAACTGTGGGCGCAAATCGCGCCGTATCCCTGCTCTCAAGGCTCATGTTAGCACGCAGAAAGAGCGCCGGAGACGCTATATCGGGGGCTAGTGCCAAATGGGGAATCGCGCCATTACCGCCATTCCCAGAGATTTGTGATTACGAGCGAAGCGAGGGATCTGCAGCTCCACAAAGCCTCTGTGTCTCTGTGGTGAATGACTTTCGACGGCACCAAGCCAACCTTCTCCATTACACTAGATGCTTGACTCGCATCCCTGTCCAAACTGCTTCGCGGTCGTATGAAGTGCTGGTAGGGCGCGGCCTGCTGCGCTCGGCCGGAGCTGCTTTGAGCGAAATCATTCCCGTCGAGTCGCGCGTGTTCGTCGTCACCTCTCCGCGGATTCGCAAGCTCTGGGGCGGGGTGCTGACGAAGAGCTTCAGTAAGGCCGGCCGCAAAATCGAAGTCATCGAGATGCCCGACGGCGAGCGCAGCAAGAAGCTTGCGCAACTGGAAAAGCTCGCCTCCAGTCTCATCAAGCGCGGCGCAGACCGGCGCTCGGTCATTCTTGCGCTCGGTGGTGGCGTGGTGGGCGACGTCGGAGGACTTCTCGCTTCCGTCTTCATGCGCGGAGTCCCGGTGGTGCAGATCCCGACCACGCTGCTGGCGCAGGTCGATTCCGCCATCGGCGGCAAAACCGGGGTGAATCTTGCGTCAGGCAAGAACCTCATTGGCACCTTCCACCAGCCGCTGGCGGTGCTCGTCGATCCTGACGTACTGGCGACGCTGCCGGAGCGCGAATATCGCTCCGGGCTGTTTGAGGCCATGAAGTACGGCGTCATCCGCAATCCCGCAATCTTCGACCTTATGGAGTCCAATCGCGAGGCACTGCTGGCTCGTGATAGCGCGTTGCTGGAGACGCTGATCACGGCGTGCATTTGGGTGAAAGCCGATGTCGTCAGCGCCGACGAGCGCGAGAGCGGCGAGCGCCGCATCCTGAACTTCGGGCATACGCTCGGCCACGCGTTCGAGGCCGAGACCGGTTACAAGAAGCTGTTGCACGGTGAGGCCGTCGGCTGGGGCATGATCGCCGCCGCCCTCATTGGTTACGTGATGGACAGGACCGACGCGCTCACCGCCCAGCGCATCATCTCGATGGTGCTGGCGTACGGCCCGTTGCCCAGGTTCAAGGCACAGGGGCAGGCAGATCCTAAAGCGGCTGCTCGCCGACAAGAAAACCGTCGGCGGCGTGCCGCATTTTGTTCTGGCGACCGGGATCGGCAAAGTCGAGGTGGTTAGGGACGTTCCCGAGCGCATCGTTCTGCACGCGATCGAAGAGGCGAAGTATCTGTCGACGGCGTAGGACTGGATTATTCATCACGGCGATCATCTTTTGAGTCAGGTGTCATCCTGAGCGGAGTGAGGCCGCGCAGTGGCCGAACGCAGTCGAAGGACCCGTATACTTCCGCAAAGATTTCCTCAGCTATAGCGGTCCTTCGACTCCTCGCTTCGCTCGTCGCTCAGGATGACAGGGCGAGAGGTCTTCGCCTCGCCTAAGGTCATTCGCGACGGAATACGAGCATGGGCTATCCCGATAAACCGGCGGCGCCATCGGACGAGCGCATCATCGGCGCGGCTCCCCCGGGGGCGCGTGACGAAGCCGCGGCCGCCGACGCGGTGCGCGAGATGTTCACCTCCATCGCCCCTCGCTACGACCTGCTGAACCACGTACTCTCCATGAACGTGGACCGCCTGTGGTGGAACCGCACGGCGCGCGCATTCTCCGAGGTGTTGCGCCGGCCCGGCGCAGAGGTGCTCGACCTGTGCTGCGGCACCGGAGACATGGCCTTCGCACTGTACCGGCGCTTAGACGGAGCGCCCACGCGAATCATTGGCGCCGACTTTTCTCATGCCATGCTGGTGCGCGCGGAGCAAAAGTCTCAGGGAAAGAACATCCGCTGGGTCGAGGCCGACGCGCTGAACCTGCCGTTCGCCACGGGACAGTTTCAACTTGTGACCTCGGCGTTCGGATTTCGCAATCTCGCCAACTACGATCGCGGGCTGGCCGAAATCTATCGCGTGCTCGCGCCCAACGGAGAAATAGGCATTCTCGATTTCGGCGAGCCCACAGGACTGATCGGGAAGGTCTATCGCGTCTACTTCCGCCGTGTGCTGCCCGCCATCGGCACGCTCATCTCAGGCGTGCGCGGGCCCTACGCCTACCTGCCTGCCTCGGTGCTGCGCTTTCCCTCGCCCGACGAGATGCTGGAGCGCATGCGCACCGCCGGCGTCCGCGAGGTCTCCTGGACGCCGTACACGTTCGGCATTGCGGGATTGTATCGCGGGAAGAAGTAGTAACGACAGCGCGCACATCGCCTGGGGATTTGAGTTGTCATCCCGAGCAAGGGACCTGCTGGGGCAGGTTGAAACAGGAATGAACAAGTTGCGATGGTGGCAATACAATGGTGCCGCCACGGGGCGGGAAGCAGGCCGTCCGACACTTTGGCGCTTTTCGAGAGCCCGTTCACGAGCATGGTCCCAAGTTGCGTGATCGAAACTTTGGTGACAACGCCTGCTGCAGGGCGTTGATCCCGTTTGGGAGATTACTGTAGCCCACGACTTGGCCCGTTCTGTGGCAGAGGAGACGAGACGATGAAGTACAAGCGCAAGGGCAGGGGTGGAGCAGTTCCGAGTTTGGAATGTATCGAGCCCAATGCAGCCGGGATCGATATAGGAGCCACGGAAATCTACGTCGCGGTACCGCCGGACCGGGAGCCGAACCCGGTTCGCAGCTTCCAAACCTTTACGGCAGACCTGCAGGCGCTGGCGGCCTGGTTGCTCGCTTGCCGCATTCGGACCGTAGCCATGGAATCGACCGGGGTCTACTGGATCCCGTTGTTTCAGATTCTGGAGGCGCGGGGGATGGAAGTCTGTCTGGTCAACTCGCGCCACGTCAAGCATGTGCCCGGACGCAAGAGCGATGTAGCCGACTGCCAGTGGTTGCAGTATTTGCACTCAGTGGGACTGCTGCGCGCCTCCTTTCGTCCCCAGGATGCCATCTGCCGTCTGCGTTCGCTGCTGCGCCACCGCGAAGGTTTGGTGGAAATGGCGGCGGAGCACGTGCAGCACATGCAAAAAGCGCTCAGCCAGATGAATCTGCAACTGCATCACGTGCTGAGTGATCTGACCGGGCAAAGCGGACTGGCCATCCTGGATGCCATCCTGGCGGGAGAACGCAATCCCCAAGCGCTGGCCGAGCTGCGGGACCCGCGGGTCAAAGCTACTCCCGAAACCATCATGAAATCGCTGGTGGGCGACTATCGGCGGGAGCATTTGTTTACCCTGCGGCAGTCGCTGGAAGCCTATCGTCACTATCAAACCCTGATCGCGGCGTGTGACCGCGAGATGGAGGAATACCTGCAGGACCTGGACAGCAAAATCGATGTGGAGCAACACCCGCTGGGTCCTGAGTCTCACCCTCATAAGCCCCGCAAGAACGAATTTCGCTTTGATCTGCGCACCCATTTGTACCGCATCCTGGGCGTGGATCTGACGGCCGTACCCGGACTCAATGCCATCACCGTACACACCGCGTTGGCGGAGATCGGGCCCGATTTATCGCGCTTTGCCAATGCCGCGGCCTTTACCGCCTGGCTGGGGGTATCGCCGGACAACAAAAAGAGCGGCGGCCAAGTCTTGTCAAGCAAAACCCGCCGGACGCGTAACCGAGTCAACCGGGCCTTGCGCATGGCCGCCCAAACCCTGCACCGCAGTCAGTCGTATCTGGGCACCTACTATCGCCGCATGCGCGCCCGCTTGGGAGCTCCCAAGGCCATTACCGCCACCGCCCACAAGCTGGCTCGCATTCTGTTTCATCTGCTGCGCACGGGAGAGCCCTACGACGAGAGCATCTTTGCACAAGAAGAGCAGCGCCACCGCGCGCGCATGGAAAACCGCCTGCGTCGCCAAGCCAGAGAGTTCGGCTATGAACTCGTTGCCCTTCCGGCGCCAGCATAGACTTGTTCATTGGGAGGCTTCAGTCCGCCAGGGCTCTGCTCTTGCGGACCTGGGAGGGATGCCGAAAATTGCTTTTGGGGATTGCAGCTTATGCTTGCCGGGATTAGCCTTGCCTTAGTGATGCGCATACTTCGTGGACTCGTACTCGTGCTCGTGCTGTTCCCGCTCTTGCTGAGCGCAGCTTCCAAGCCGCATGTCGTTGCATTCGGCGCCCCGCAATCGGTCAAGCTGTTTGTCGATCCATTGGAAGACAAGGCGATGGATCTCACGGTACGCGCGCTGTATGTCGATACCAAGTTGAAAGAGTTCACCACCGGCAAGCCGCACGATGTCACGGATCGCGAGTTTGTGGTGCGCCGGGCGTTTCGCATCAACGATGCGCTACCCGACGATCCCCGCAAGTCACCCAAATGGCTTTGGCAACTCGGCGGATGGTTGTTAGTGAACCGCATTTCGGGGAAGGTGACACCGCTCAAGCTCCCCGACTTCGATCCCTTCTATTCAGAGGTAAGCTGGTATCGCGACTATGCGGCTTATTGCGGTCTGAGCAGCAATGCAGAGCGGCTGCTGGCGGTTGTTGCTGAGATTGGGGTCAAGAAACCGCTCTATCGCAAGGAACTCGGGAAGGCGAGTGGTGGAGACTTGCCCGACTCAGACTGTGCTGCTCCCCACTGGAACCGGCAACCGGCGCGGGTGACATTCCTTCCCAAGGCGGGCGAGAAGTTCACTGTAAGCGTGAGTGGACACGGCGCGGATGTGATGTCCGAATCCTCGCCGGAAGAATAGATCTTTATGGTTGTGCGGGCTTTGAAAGGGCGCGGCTTCCAGCCGCGCCGTATAATCCGCGTGACCCGACTTTAGCCACTGAGGGACTGCACTTTGCGACAAAAGGGGACTTCCCTGAGAGGCTGAAGCCCTATTCCTGACAGCACTAACGGCACGGCTGAAGCCGTGTCCCTTCAGACCTCGGTGACTGATTGGGATCAGCTAATGCGGACTTGGAGCATGCCTTATCTTGAAGAGCTTTGACGAACTATTGCGCGACGCGGAAGTGGCCCACGGACATCTGTGCGCTGGACAGGTGTTAGGGGTTCGTCTGGCCATGCGCGGGCTTGAACTGCTCGGCATTGACGATCCCTACGGCAAAGACCGCAAGCGCCTCATTACTTTCGTCGAGATTGACCGTTGCGCGACCGACGCCGTTGCGGTGGTCACCGGCTGCCGGCTGGGCAAGCGTGCGCTCAAGTTCCGTGATTGGGGCAAAGTGGCTGCGACCTTTGTCGATCTCGAATCGGACCGCGCCGTGCGCGTCTGTGCGAAGGAAAGCTCGAAGGTGCTGGCGCGGCAAATGCATCCTGAAATCGAGAACAAGAACCAGCAGCAGATGCTGGCTTACCGCGAGATACCTGCCGACGATCTATTCACCGTGAAATGGGTGAAGGTCTCGCTGCCTCCCGAGGAACTCCCCGGCTACAAAGGCGACCGCATCGTGTGCGCGGAGTGCGGCGAGGGCATTAACTTTCAGCGCGAAGTCAGGCGGGGTGGAAAAGTTTTGTGCCGGGCCTGCGCCGGAGAACGCTACTACGAAGAATTAGGGTCGTCATGACGAGTTCAGCGAAGCATCTCTTTCTGCTCTAACAACGCCCGTCCGCGTCCGCCAAGACAGATTCCTCGCGAACCGAGCCTGCTCAGCGTGTCCTGGCCGATACCGCCGTGGGCGACACCACCCGCAGAAGCAGGCCGCTGCCACCACGTACTTGTACGTTGATAGGTGACTCCAGCACAATTTCACCTACAGGATCCGTCCTGCCCGCGTGGGCGATCTTCAGCTCGCCAAAGCCATATGTACCGCACGCGGTGGTTGAGAAAACCCACAAGGCCTGCTCGCTGTCGTTACCCTCAATTGCACCACGACATCCCCGATCAGGCACGGCCGCCAGTTTCGCGGTCACGTCGCCACCGACGGTTGCGCTGCCCACGACCCGGTTGTCCCACGAGATGACTTTGCCGTCACCGCGATACACGGCATCGCCGCCCACCTGCACCGTGGTCCAGTCAGCGATGCTCGTCCCATATTCGTCGAAGTTATTGGTCGGCAGTTGGGCATCAAACACCTCGGTCATGGATGCAACCGCCCGCAGGCTGGTCGTTAACGGAACCGAATGTCCGCGCGAGTTCAGTTGATCAAACTTGACAACCAGACGGGAACCTGAAGTCCCGGTTGGGCTACTCACTTGGACAACGTGTCCGATTAGGCGAGCTCCTGCGGGAACGCTTCCTACGTCAGGGAGCCTCACCTCCTGCATAACCCGGGCCGAGATCTTGTGACCGGGCTTGTCCTTCTTCGCGTCCAACGTGGAGTTCAGCATCACCGGCAAGGCCGTGCCTGCCGGAATGTGTTGCGCACAAACCGCCGCTTCCGACAGCACCAAACAAACACAGATTATCTGTATCCACTTCATACTCCACCGCCAACCTAAGAGATGCACCTGACGATGCCGAAGCCGCAGCTGCACCAGATTTCGGCGAACAGGGAAAAAGGGTGGTCCGCTCACGCGGCCACCCTTGCAGTCAAGCAGTCTTGATTCAAGTGTCTGAATCGTTAGAAGGTGAACACCGGTCCGAACTCCGTACGCCAATCGGTTGCAGGTGCAGGTTCGGTTTGCCCGGCGACCTTCGTAGTGCAAACGTCCTTGTTCATTCGGAACAGCATACCCCTGATACTGGCTCTCTTCAAAGCCGAACTGTACCCAGTTGTTCAGCTTGTAGAACAAAGTCCCGGCTTTCAGAGCTCTCTTGATCGGCCCTGCTCCGGATGCGCCGATGGACTTCGCCTTGCGGAAGTCGTCGGCATTGGAGGCATCGACGCCGTACTCGAAGTAGGCTTGCCATCCGGCATTGCGGCCCTTGGGCTCAGCATTGAACCAGCGCGACAGCGGCAAGCCAAGCTGCACGAACCCGCCGTAGCCCCGCACCGGCTTCTGCGGGGCCACTACAGCCTGCCGCGGCGTTGGTTCCAAAGAACACGGTCGACGCAGCCGATCCACCGAGGAAGCCGCTCGCTCAGTCCGGTCAGCCCACCCGTGTAGGTGTAGATGGACGTTGAGCTGGTCGCCGAAGAAGAAGCGCATATCAGCTCCCATGTAGCCGCTGGCAACAACTGTAACCCAGCGGGTGGGAAGCGAGACCGCAATCTGGTTTCCGTAGCCGGGGGTGCTCACGTCGACTCCGGAGCTCTGGGAAAGTCGAGCTCCCTTGGCCGGATCCTGCCGGTACTGCCGAGCCCAGCACGGTCGCCTGCCGGTGCGTGTAGAAGCCGCTCCACAGGATCTGAGCCGGAACCACGCCGGGAGCCTTGTCCAGTTGGAACTGCAACACGGCTCTGGCTTCCAGTTCCGGCGCGGCATAGTCGGCGCCCTGCCGTTCGCCATATCCCAACTGATTGCCTAGTCCGTTGACGAATGTGCAGGTGGTGGCAACTCCGAGCTTGGAGACCGTGCAGGTCACGCTGTCGGCCGGAGACGTGCCCTCGCTGGGCATCATGATCGCGAACTCAGGACGATACTTGAAGTTCCGCGAGCCGCCGAACTTCTGCACCGTGCCGACTCGGAACTGCGGCGAGCGCTCGTAGACGTTGCCCCAGTAGGCGCCGAAGAACGTGGTCTCAAACAGGTTCATCAGCGCGCTGGAGCCGAAGATGCGTCCAGTCCTGACCGGCTTCGAAGAAGACGTCCGTCTTGTCGGTTGCGGCCTAATCGATACGTCCGTAGGCCAGACGCAACTGCAGCGCATTGCTGCGAATGGTCGGAGACGTTGCGATTGTCGACGCGGCTGAAGTTGCCTTCGTAAGTCGGCTTCGATCTGCCCCGTGATCGTCATCTTCTTCGAGACATCGGGCCATTCGAACCGGGACCCAACACGCGTGGCGCGCGCCTTGATATGGAATTCCGGGTTCTTGTTCGGGCCACGTATCGGCGGCTGAGAAATCCGGGCCGGGGAAAATCGTCGCCGCGTGGGTCGCTGGTGTCGTACGCCATCGTGGCCTTGATGAATCCGTAGGGCGTTACCTTAACTGGGCCCAACTTCAGAGCGGCCACCAGACCTTCCTTGGCCGGCGGATCAATAGGAAGCACCCGCAGCGGCGCGATGGCCGGAATGACCGTCGGCCCAGTCTCGGCAGGCTTGGCCTGCGTCGCCTGTCCGGTGGTCAGGTTCATAGTTTGCATCGGTCCCGATTCCGTGTCGACCAGGGAATGCATCGACTCGGCATCGGTGGCGCTTTTCAGTTCCGCTGCTTCCGTGTCGTTGACCACGCCCTTCGCCTTCAGCAAAAGGAGCAACTGGTTCATGCCGGCGGAACCGGATGTACTGCGCAAACTGTTGGCTTCACCGCTGGTCAGAATACCTTTCTTGACCAGCAAGTCCAACAGGCTAGGATTGATGACGGATCCGGGCCCCACGCTGGCGCCGCTGTTCGCTGGCGCAGCACTGGCAGCCGCACTACTGGGATCCACGGCGGTCGTCGCACTTGCGTCCGCAGCCAACAAAGCTACAGGAAACACGAGACAAGCGATGACGACCAAGGTGAGCACCGATGACCACAAACGACCTCGCATTTTGCCTCCGTAAAGATGGGCCCATTTTTCGCTTGCCAGATGGGAATGCCTGGTGTCACCGGGACTGGTTTGTTCTAAGTCCCACCTGTGATTGGGCTTGCGCAGCACTTTAAGGCAGGCAAAAGAG
>CAVVTY010000021.1:0-49514 GCA_963751225.1 uncultured Acidobacteriaceae bacterium | reverse complement strand
AGGGGTGCTCACGTTCCGTACCGCAATGTAGTACTAATACCCCCTCCCCTATCTCTGTAAGGAAATTCCTTATTTTCAGTGACTTATGAGAGGGGTGCGGCGCCAAATTCCTCTCAGCATTGGACTTAGCCGCAGATTCCTCTAAGCAAAGGAGTTAAGGGCGAAAGACAGCTACTAGCTTCTAGCTTTTAGCTCTCAGCTTTCTTTTCAGTCGTCAGGAAGAAGCGATTCCGCCCTGACGGAGCTGCTATCTCAAAGGCAAATCGGGTGCGCGGGCATACTCAGGGCCATCTTCCATTGTGCGCCGGGAGGGAGAAATGATCCGCAAGTGGAGGGGGCGGTTTGATCATTCCGGCTTGCCTGGAATTGGGGTTCTCACGGCTTCTGAGGCTGCGCCACTTCAGAGAGTGGATCGGCGATTTACCAATAGTCGAGAATCCATGTCATGAAGCCCGGAGGGTACCTGAATTCATGGGCGCTTACCGATACCTATCCCGTTGGACCTGTGCAAAATCGCGTTCGATGATTGCTTGGCCCTGAACTGGCCAATCGAGCTCTGAAAGGGCGCTGGACCCGAGTTGATTTGTTGCGTTAGTCGCTCGATTCGCCCAATTGGCGTGAGCCTAAAAAGACGATTGATACTCCCGGTCAAGGCCGACACGGTGGAGCAGGTCTGAAAAACGTGGGTCGCTGCGGATGGGATCGAAGTGGGGATGCACTTTGAGAATCTGCAGAATGGGGGATTTTTCCCGGAAGGCACGCTCGAGCCAGACGAATACCTGCTCGTCATCCCCGAGTTGATTTGAAGTCAGAGCAGGCCTACGCGCCTGAGCAACTCCTGAAAGCGCGCATCGGAGCGATAACGGTCAAAAATCGGATCGACAGCGAGGTATCCCATCCACACAGCGCCATCGTCATAGGCGGCCTGCAGCCATTTGAACGTGTCTTGATCTCTGTTCAACGACGCATAGATCTGAGCCAAGCCGTACGGTGACACGTAACGATTCCTCGAGTTCGCTTCGAGTTCGTGCGCGATACGGAGCGCCTCGCGATTCCGGCCAGCTACAGCAAAAGCAACCGCGACCTGCGCTGTATAAAGTGGGCTGTCTCCAGACAAACGTGCTGCCTTCTTCAACTCATCAACAGCTTGGCTGTGCAAGCCTGCCTGAACATAGTCCTGTCCAAGGAGAAGATGCGCAGCTGCAAAGTTCGGGTCCAGCTCAACAGAGTCTCTGTTATGTTCGATTGCGGCGGAATAGTTATGGGCCATGTAGTAGCGGAGTCCCACCCACGTACTGATCATAAGGTTGAGGGGATCCAGTTCCAATGCCCTCCGGGCCTCGAGAAGTGCCTCGTCATGGCGGCCTCTGATGGAAAGATAGTCTCCGTACCAGTGGTGCGCGTTCGCATATTGAGGGTCCAGTTCCAAAGCGCGCCTGAACTCAGCTTCGGCTCCTGCCCAATCCCAACGATGGCTAAGCACCAAGCCGAGCGAGGCGTGGGCTTCAGCCGATTGCGGATCGATTTCGATTGCCTTGCGGGCCGCCAGGTAAGCTTTCGGGAGCGCATCGGCTGGGGCCTTGTACCCGTGCCACGCGAGTCCGCTGTTGCAATCGGCCAGCCCGGAATATGCCTCTGCATAGGTTGAATCGAGGTCAATGGCCTGCTGAAAATAGCGCTCCGCCTTTTGGATGCTGTCGCCCGTTCGCCTGTTCCAGTAGTAGCGGCCCTTCAAATACGCCACGTAGGCTTCAGCCACTGTCTGTCGAGAATTTGCGAGACGCGTTTTCTGCTCTTCCGTCAGGGCTATGTGGATTTCGGTTGCGATGTTGCGCACAATCGAATCCTGTACCGCGAGCACGTCTTTAAGTTCGCGGTCATAACTCTCGGCCCAGATGTCCGTTTGACTGTTTGCTTCGATCAGTTGAACGGTGATGCGGACCCGGTCCGACCAGCGTCGAACACTGCCTTGAACAAGATAATCAGCGTTCAGCTCTCCACCGATCTCCTTCGGTGTCAACTTGCTCCCTTTGTACTTTGCAACAGAGCCACGAGCTATCACCGTTAGTCGATCCCGGTTCAGCTTTCCGATCTGGGCGATCATCTCTTCGGTCAGCCCTTCACTGAAGAACTCCTGGTCGGGATCTTGGTTCAAGTTGTCGAACGGCAAGACAGCTAAAACGGTCTTGTGCTGGGAACCTTTGCGCAGGCTCGAAGGGCTTCGCAAGCGCCAAACTGGAAGGAGTGCCAGAAGGCTCGCAATTGCCAACGCAGCCAGTCCAATGACCAGCCACCTGTGGGCACGCCGATGTCCCTGTCCAAGAGCGCCTTCGGTATCCGGTAACTGCCCCGCTATCTCCTCTTGTCCTTCGGCTACCACACTCAGGCTTTGCATAGAGCTATCGGACTCCGAAACAAGAATCTGCTGAGATGTCGGAAGGGCCGATGCTTCAGGTTTAGGTGGTTCCGCCCGGAATCCTTCTTCGAGAGAAGCAACCGGCGCGATGAAGCGATATCCCCTTCCGGTCACAGTCTGGATAAACCGTGGTGTTTCCGGGTCGTCCTTCAGCACCTGGCGCACCTTGCGGATTGCGCCTCGGATGCTGTTGTCTGTGTCCAGAAAGACATCGGCTCCCCATACCCTGGCCACGATTTCCTCGCGAGTAACGATCTCGCCCGGATGCTCGAGCAGCAGAAGAAGAATATCCAGCGGGATACGCTCCAGCTTGAGCACGCGCCCGCCGCGGCGCAGCCTGCGAGGCCGAAGATCGAGCTCGAAGTCTTCGCCGAAGAGGATGGATTCCCGCAGTCCAACCGGCTGGGAGGGCATGTGGCGCCTACAGAAGTGCAACGATCTTAACACCAATTCCACAACGTGGGCGTTAAGAGCCGCTGATGCTTGCGCTTAGGGCGACACAAACCAACACGCCCCGACACACGCTCCACTATGGACAACAATGACCTCCGTCCCAATGATGGTGCTCATGCACATCGCCGGACCGGCGGAGGGGGGACATATGGACAACATGAGTGTCAGACGAGGGACCTTCAGGCTTTGCGTGTTGATGCTCGGTCTGTGGCTTGTATCTACAGCCGCAAGAGCGGATGCCGTTCTGGACTGGAATACGATTGCAGTGAATACGGCGGTCGCCAACAAGCAGAACCCATTCGCCCAGGGCCGAACCGTCGCGATCGTGCAATTGGCGGTCTTTGAAGCCGTCAACGCCATTACGGGCGACTACAAACCCTATCTTGGGATCACCGAGCCGTCCAACGCCTCAGCCGAAGCGGCGGCCATCGAGGCCGCCTATAAGGTACTGAGCGATTATTTTCCAGACGCGGCCACTCAGGCGGCCCTGCTTGCCGATCGAACCAGTTCGCTCGCGTCAATACCGGACGGCCAGGCGAAAACCGACGGCATACAAGCGGGCGACGATGCTGCAGCTGCGATCACAGCCCTGCGCGCCAATGACGGCTCGTCGCCTCCGCTGACCAAGCGACCCGGTCCGCCTGTTCCAGGCGAGTGGCAGGCGACGTCGAGTTGCCCGAAGGATGCGAATGGAATCCAGGTTGGAATCGCCTTCAATTGGCAGTTCATCACTCCGTTCGGGATATCGAGCGCGAGTGACTATCTCCTCGGTCCGCCACCGGCACTGACGAGCGAGGCATATAGCAAGGCCTACAACGAGGTGATGACGGTCGGCGCCATCGACAGCACCGCACGGCCCCAGGATCGTGCCAACGTCGCGCTCTTCTTTGCAGCCACTTCGCCAACTCAGGCATTCAATCAGGCCGCCCGCCAGGTTGCCGAGGAGAAGGGTGGTTCGCTGTCAGAAAATGCCCGCGCACTGGCCCTGATGAATATGGCGATCAGCGACAGCCTGGTCGCGTCCTTCTACAACAAGTACCACTACAATTTCTGGCGCCCCGAAACGGCAATCCACGGAGGCGATATCGACGGCAACCCGAAGACGGAGGCCGATCTCGACTGGGCTCCATTCATTACCACTCCATGTTTTCCGAGCTATCCCTCAAATCACGGCAGCGCCGCCAACGCTGCAGCCGAGGTCCTCAGGCGCCTTTACGGCGAGGCCGCACACGCGATCACGTTGACCAATCCCGCAACTACGATCGTCTTGCAATATGACTCTTTCAGGGAGATTACCGACGACATCTCTGATGCGCGCGTCTACGGTGGGATACACTTCCGAACTGACCAGGAGGCAGGCGCGGATTTGGGACGCGCTATCGGCACCGCGGTCTATAAGAACAATCTGCGTCCCGCGCACGATGACGACTAAGGGACCGCTGCTCGAAAGATTGAAGGAATCTTCCACGAGAATTGCATCGACTCGACACATGACCCCGCTTGGGCTGTCGAGGCTCTGTCGGAGAAATCCTGAGAAGCGGGGTTCACCTCACATCCGCACGGGATCAATTCTCAATGAGCGCATAATCTCTAGTGCCGTATCGACAGTGCTCCGCAGGCAGGAATTCGCGGTTGCCGATGCTGCTGGGGTTCTGGGCGGGTGGTCGGCTATGCGGACAAATGCAACCGCGGATCCCTCGGCTTCGCTCGGGATGACCACGGGGATTGAGGTTCGTGGTTTCCCACTCATGAATAAACCCAGCGACGAAGACCTGTCGCTGGGGACCCCGATGACGCGATGGAACTGCGCATGAATGGGCACCCAGCACCCAGGCTATAACAATGGAGATGCAACCGTCGCTTAAGCTGCGGCGATTGCTTTCCCTGCGCCGATCCGGGTGATTCTGGGTTCAACCAGCTTTTTGTAGTCATCCCAGCTCATTCGAATCAGTTCGCGGTGCGTTCCCGCATTGAAGGCAATCTCCTTGTCCTTCGCGAGGCTGTCATCAGCAAATACCATCATGCCAAAGAGGTTTCCGAAGGGCGGCATCGCACCTGTTTCGCATTCAGGGAAGCGGAGCCTGAATTCGTCTTCGGTTGCGACCGCGGCGGTTCCTGCATTTGCAGCTTTCTTCAGCAGCGCCAGGTCGACATGCAGCATTGCGGGCACGACCGCCATGGCGAGTCTGCCGTCGAGCTTGACCATCACCGTCTTGGCAAGCTCTTTGCCGGGGATGTGCGCCATGCCGGCCACGCCTTGAGCTGTGAAGGCAGGCGAGTGTGTGATGACAACATACTTCACATAATGCCTGTCGAGATATTCCATCAAACTTGGAAGTGCCATGATTCCCCTCCTTCTCCCGCGAGGTTTCGCATGTGAGGCAGAGCCGAGATTTCGGGTTCGATCGCAGCGCGGGTCAGTTGGCGAGCACGATCTATCGCTTGTAACCGATCTTGCGAAGCAGGTCGTGACGCCATGCTACACCCGCACTATCTTCGACTCCTTTGGGCGAGCTGCCATCGATGACGCCAAGCACGCCCTGGCCCTGATCGGTCTTTGCCAACACCACTTCAAGCGGGTTGGCGGTTGCGCAAAAGATTGAGCAGACTTCAGGAATATTGCGAAGTGCGTTCAGGACATTGATGGGATACGCATTCCGAATCATGAGAACAAAAACATGGCCAGAAGCCAGGGCCCGGGCGTTCCGGATTGCGACTTCACGCAGTGCAGTGTCGTTCCCTTCGGACCGGACGAGGCATTCCCCGGAACTCTCATTGAATGCAAGGCCGAATTTGGCCTGTGGTGCGGTGGTGGCCATGGCCTCATAGATGTCCTCGACCGTCTTGATGAAGTGCGACTGACCGAGGATGATGTTGCTGTCTGCGGGAACTTCCATGCGGATTGCAATGATCTCGAGCATGTCTTCTCCTGCTCCTACGCGCTCTTGTTGCGCAGCCTCCGGACTCCCTTACGTGGCGTCCTGCTCTCATATTGACGCTTCGGTGTTGCTGGGAGCGACAAACGCGGGGAGTTGCCGGGCCCTTCGCGCATTCCCGGCAACAACAATGCTTTCAAAGGAATCGGCTATCAGTGACACCCGTCACGGGAGTGACCGATTCATTGGACTGGTCATCTGTCCCTTTTGTTTTAGGCAGATGTACACACTTCACAGGCGCTATCGCCCGAGGGGGGCCGGCAGCGGGGCGCTGACCAGTGCGGCGGCCTTCCGGGGCGAACAGCACGCTTTGTCGAGGTTGCATGTCCTTTTCCTGCTTCAGGGCGGCAAGGGTCTGGCGCAGAATCTGCGCGGCGCCGGGATGCGGAGGCGTCACGAGCCTGTAATGCATCCATTTGCCCTCGCGACGCGCTGAGACAATGCCTGCGCTGCGCAGATATGCCAGGTGACGGGAGATCTTTGGCTGGCTCTGGCCAAGGATTTCAACGAAATAGCAGACGCACACCTCCCGGTCGCCCATGAGATTGAGCAAACGGAGGCGGATGTGCTCGGAGAGGGCGGCAAAGAACCTCGCCAGGTCGAAGCGTTTCAGGGAACGTTGCATGTCTCATAATATACGCCTTGACAGATGTGTCCAGGCAACATACATTCGCTTTAGCGTATGCGATAAGACTGAGAGACCAAGATGGCAAATCACTACAACGTACTTTTTTTATGTACCGGGAACTCGGCTCGACGGCGACCGCGCATCTGAAGCCCGGCGAAGTGGTTGTCGATCTGGGATGTGGCGGTGGCCTAGATGTTTTTCTTGCCGCACAGAAAGTCGGCCCCACAGGCCGCGCCATCGGGATCGATATGACGCCGTCGATGCTGGATCGGGCTCGTGCGAACGCAAAGGCGGGGGGGTACACCAACGTCGAGTTTTACCATGCGACAATCGATCGCCTGCCGCTGGCCGACAAGTCAGTAGACTGCGTGATCAGCAACTGCGTTCTCAATCTTGCTCCCGACAAGCCGGCGGTCTTTCGCGAGATTTATCGCGTGCTGAAGCCGGGCGGGCGGCTGGCCGTGAGCGATATTGCTTTGAAGACGGAACTGCCAAAGGAGATTGCCTCGAGCATCGCCGCGTATGTGGGTTGCATCGCGGGTGCTATCCGCATTGAGGAGTACCGTTCGGAGCTTGGCGAGGCCGGTTTCGAACACGTGGAGATTGTGGACAGCGGCGCGGACCTCAATGCCTATGCCAAGGTGGAGAACCAGTCGGGATGCTGCTCGCCTGCGATGAACGACGTATCTGCGCTTCCGGTTGTGCAAAGTTCCTGCTGCGCGCCTTCGCCGGCAACGGTGCATGACGAGCTGGGCGCGCTTCTTTCAAAGTATGACGTGAATGCCGCAGCGGCCAGCGTAAAGGTATACGCGCTGAAGCCGGCGGCGAAGACGTGCTGCAGCCCCGCGTGCTGCGCGTAAACCGTATCCAGTCGGCAGGATGAAACTTCGGGTCCGAAATCAACAGGGCCCGGTGGGGCCGATCTGGGTGGCGGCGGCCAAGGAAGCGGTGACTTCAAGGCCAGCTGCGGCCTGCACTGAGGCGATCATCGCGTCCGTTCCCATGGCGGAGTTGAGCAGCATGTGGTAGAGGCTGCGGGAGCACCACTCCTGTTGGTAGAACTTGCGGATGACGGCGGCACGGCGTTTGTCGAAGGCGGCGAGCGTCTGGTCGGCGTTCTGCGCCTGCTTTGGAAACATTTGCGCAAACCACTCGCGTTTAGCCTTTGACGTGGCATAGACAAACACATGGAAGCAGCCGGGGTGGCAGGCCAGGGCGCAAGCGGCACCGCGTCCGACGAGAACGCAGTTGCCCTCATTGGCAGCGGACATGATCTCGTCCTTGATCAGGGAGAGCATGCGTTCGGAGTCGAAGACCTGCTCGTCGGAGATTCCGGTCATCTGGTACGCGGTGTCGTGCCAGAAGACTTTGCCGTAGCGATAGTACCAGGGATCGAGCCGCTCATCGAACTTTGAGGCAAGTTCGGGGCTTACGCCGGCACGACGCGCCGCGGCAGTTACCAACCCGGAGTCAAGGAGCCGCCAGCCGAGGCGATCGGCAAGGTCATGGGCGAATTCTCCGCCTCGCGAGCCATATTCCCGTTCAACGGTTATCACCCGGATCGGCGCATGCATCATCAGTGTCCCTCCTCCCGCCACTGGAGCATACAACGGAATGGGATTCACAAGGCAAGCATTAGGTTGGCGGAACCTTCGCGAGGATTGAAATTGTGATTCGTCACAGATACCTTGACGGTCTACAAGACAAAGTGTAGATAATCTAGGCATGGGTAAGCCAAGTGATCTTGTTCAAGGAACGCTCGACCTGCTGATTCTGAAGACGCTTTTGCCCGACGCAATGCACGGCTGGGCCATAGCGAAGCGGATTCAGCAGATGTCGGGCGATGTGCTGCAGGTACAGCAGGGGTCGCTGTACCCCGCGCTGCACCGGCTCGAGCAGCAAGGGTGGATCAAGTCGAAGTGGGCGGAAAGCGAAACGGGCCGGCAGGCGAAGTTCTACTCGCTGACGGCGGCAGGGCGCGCGCAACTGGAAAAGGAGACGGCGAACTGGAACCGGCTTTCGGCGGCAATCAACCTGATTGTGGCTGAGGTGTGAGGAAGACAGGGACTTGGGACCAGGAAACTGGGGACCGGGGAATTGCGAGCAGGGAGCAGAGAAACTGATGCGGTGGGTGGATCAATTTGCGATGCGGGTTCGAATGCTGCTGGGGCGCGGCCGGGAAGGAGCGCGGCTGGAGGACGAACTTCGCTTTCACCTCGAACGGCAGGCTGCCGAATACGTTGCCGCGGGAATGGGCGAGGACGAAGCGCGCTATGCGGCGATGCGGATGTTTGGCAATGAGGCGCTTTTGCGGGAGCAGACGCGCGCTACCTGGAGCTGGGGATGGCTTGAGTCAGTGGTGCGCGATGTGCGCTACGGCGTGCGGACATTGGTTCGGACTCCTGGATTTGCAGCGATCGCGATTCTCGTAATGGCGCTGGGAATCGGTGCCAATGTCGCGCTCTTCACGATTGTGCGCAGCGTGCTGCTCAAGCCACTACCATATCGCGACTCCGATCGCCTGTTTTCAGTCTACGAACATGAGGCCAAGAATAACGACGAGCGAAGCCTATATCTGCCGGTTGACGCAGGCAGCTTCTTCGAGTGGCAGCGTGCGGCGCAGGGAGCGGCGGAGATGGCGCTCATCTCGCCGTGGCAGGAGTACAACGTTTCTGCCGAAGGCGGCAAGCTGCCTGAGAAGATCGATGCGGCGTGGTGCTCGTGGAACTTCTTTTCGACTGCTGGGCGTGCAGCCGGCGCTTGGTCGCGGACTTCCGCGAGCATGACGACCGGCGGAGCGCACGGCCACCGTTCTCCTCACGCATTCATTCTGGAAGCGCCGGTACAGCGGAGATCCGTCGATTGTCGGTAAAAGTCAATCTGGCTCGACGCGAAGCCCTACACAGTCGTCGGCGTACTTCCACCCACCTTCACGTACGCGAGCGCTTTTGGCGGCAACACCGTGCAGGCGTGGACTCCCGTGAACCATGAAGCGCCGCCTGACCTCCTGCGCCGTTGAGAGCCACGACTTTCTGGTCGTTGCGCGTCTCGTTTCCGGGCCACGCTCGACGGAGCTGATCGCAACAGCTTGATGCGGTGCAAAAGAACATCCACGTCGACCATGCGCAGCCGGCTGTCCATGAATCGTCTCCGTCCGCACGATGCTGGACGATGTGGTGCACAACTACAAGACGCCCCTCTGTCGCCTGCTTGCCGCCACATTCTGCGTCCTGCTCATCGCGTGCATGAATGTCGCCGGTCTTCTGGTGGCGCGCGCAGCCGCACGGAGCAGGGAACTGGCAATTCGCACTGCGCTCGGGCGGCGGACGGATGCGGCTGTTGCGCGAGCGGCTCATTGAAAGCCTGCTGCTCTCGGCTGCTGGAGGGCATTGTTGGACTCCTGATGGCGTGGGGAGCGCTGCAATGGCTTGTCCACGCGCGGGACGATATGAATCGAGTCGAGGCCATTCACATCGATGGGATGGTGCTGGCCTTTTTCGCGGGCATGGTCGTGCTCTGTGCTCTTCTTTCCGGACTCATCGCAGTGTTCAGCTTTGGCGGCAAGAACATTCTCGCCACGCTGCAGGAGTCCTCGCGTGCGCATAGCGGCGGTCAATCGCGAGCCGGGCTGCGCAAAGTCCTGTCTGAGCGCTGGAAGTCGGGCTCACGGTCGTGCTGCTCGTGGGAGCGGGTCTCTTGCTCAAGAGCTTTCAACGGCTGCGCGCAACGGACCTCGGCGTCCCGTCAGACAACGTGCTTACCATGTACATCACACTCCCCACAGCGCGCTACAAGGAGCCGGTGCAACAGGCTGCCTTCTTTGAAGACCTCATCGGGCGCGTGCGTGCGCTGCCGGGCGTGCAGGCTGCGGGTCTCGTGAGTATCGCTCCAGGCCAGGGTTGGGGCACCGATCACCTGATGAGCGTGGTCGAGCATCCGCCGCTGGCCAAAGGTGAGGGACTCGATTTTCAGGTACGCGGCAGCCGATCCGGGATACTTTGCTGCGATTGGTCTGCCGCTCCTGCGCGGACGCACCTTCACTCCGGAAGAGCGGCTCGAACACGCAAACGTGGCTGTCATCAGCGCGCTGGCCGCGAAGCAATACTTTCCCGGCGAAGACCCGATTGGCAAGCATCTTCGAAGGACGCCTCGGAAATCAGACCACCGAGGTGATTGGCGTTGTCGGCGACACGCGCTGGTACATCTCCGATGATCCGTTGCCGATGCTCTATTGGCCGATCTACGGCAACGACTTCAGCATCGCCACCATCGTGATCCGATCGCCGCAGAACGTTGAGTCGCTTGGCGATGCCGGTGCAAGAAGATCATCGGAGCAACTGGATCCGGATCTGCCCGTCTCGCAGGTGATGACACTGCAGGCAATCCGTCAACAAGTCGACTGTCAATTCTCAGTTCGATTCGCATGCTCGTGCTTGCATTTGCGGTGATTGCGCTGGTGCTTGCAGCGGCGGGACTGTATGGCGTACTTGCCTATCTCGTAACGCAGCGGACGAGCGAGATCGGAATTCGCATTGCGCTGGGCGCGATGCGAGGGCAACTGATGCGCAAGGTGCTGCTCGATGGAATGAGGCCGGCGCTGTTCGGGCTTGTCTTCGGCCTTGTGGCCAGCGCTGCAACAGCGCGGCTGATCCGCTCGATGCTCTATGAAACGGAGCCAATGGATCCGGGAGTGTTCGCCGGGGTGGCTGCGGTGCTGCTTGCAGTGGCTGCGATGGCATGCCTCGTTCCGGCGTGGCGCGCGTCACGGCTCGATCCCATGCAGGCGCTCAGGATGGAGTAGGTTCGCTTTCTCCCACCCTAGCGACAAAAGGCGTCGCAAGGATGGGGCACCCATCTTTTTGTTTCCCACATCTCTTCGAGATATGGGGCACCCATCTTGTTGATGCAGGCGCCTGGGTCGAAGCATGCGAGAGCGGCGGATCACTCCGCTCTCAGTGCTTCCACCGCATTCACCCTGGCGGCTCGCGCAGCGGGCACCGCAGAAGCGATCAACGCAGCGGTGAGGATCGCGACGGCGGATGCAACGAAAGCCAACGCGCCGGGCTGGTGGATCTCTGCGACGTACCTGGCGACTGCTCGTACGAGGACAAAGCCAACCACCAGACCCGCGCCCACGCCGATGCCTGCCATCACCAGGCCCTCAGTCAGGACATTGGTCAGGATGTTGTGGCGCTGGGCGCCAAGAGCCATGCGGATTCCGAACTCGCGCGTGCGAGCGCTTACAGAAAACGCAAGGACGCCCGCCACGCCAACGACGGAGATAAGGAGCGCCACCGCCGCGAATCCACCAAAGACGATGGCATTCAGCCGATCAGGAGCGAGAACCTCAGCGCGAATGTCACCTAATGTGCTGGCTTTCTCAACGGGCTGGTCGGCGGACATTTCGTGGATGGTGCGGCTGATGGCGGGAACCAATTCGTAGGGGTCCTGATGAGCGCGTACAAACAGGCGTCCACCCCATCCCTCCTGGTTGATCGGCTGATAGACCGTCATGGCCGGGGCCGGAATGATGTTCTCGTCATCGAAGTCGGGTACCACGGCGATGATCCGCCTTGGCTCGGTGCTGATGCCGATGAACTTCATCACCCCGTCTGTCCACCACAGCTTGCGGTTGAGCGCGTTCTGGCCCGGATACAGCAACTGCGCGAGACTCTGACTGATGATCACTACTCGTTCAGAGCCTTCCTTGTCACCGTCGTCGAAGTCGCGGCCCTGCGTGATCGGCACCCCGAACGTCTCGAAGAATCCGGGAGACACGGTGCGGTACTTCGCGCGGAAATCCTGGCCATCGTCGCGCCTGGCTCCTTGCGCGGCGAACGCAAAGCTTATGTTCAGTCCCCGGTCGTCGCGCCACGGGGCTGTGAATCCTTCGGAGACGCGTTCCACTCCAGGGAGTGACGCAACGCGACGCTGCACGTCGCGATAGAACTCGCTCACCTGCTCAGGCGTTCGTCCGTATGACATCACGGGCAGGTTGAGCGCAAGGACTTTGGCAGAGTCAAATGGCGGTCGCGTCTGCTCCAGTTCGAACAGTGTCTTCATCAGGACGCATGCCCCGGCAAGGAGCAGGAACGACGCGGCAATTTGTGTAACTGCGAAGATGCGAAGCCGCCGGCTGCTTCCTCCTGCAACGCGTGCTCCACGGCCGGAGAGACCACCTTGCGACGCATTTGGCGCGGGCAGACGTGGAATATACGCCAGGAAGACAGCCGCAAGCAGTGCCAGCGCGATTCCAAACCACACCAGGCTGAAGTCAAGCGTGAGGTCGTTGGCGCGCACGGAGAAGCGCGCAGCATATCGGCCCAGGATGCTCACCATCGGAATGGCGAGGAGGATGGCGGCCAGCGCGCCGCTTCCGCAGAGCACCAGACTCTCTGCGAGCAAGGAGCGTCGCAGTGTCGCGGTGCTTGCGCCCAGTGCCGAGCGCACGGCCAACTCGGATTCGCGCCGTACTGTTCGCGCGAGGACGAGGTTGGCTACGTTCGAGCTGGCGATCACGAAGAGCAACCCGGAGGCTGCGAACAGTATCCACAGGATCGTATTTGCGCGCGAATTGATCTGGTCATGCATGCGCGTAACGCCGATTGTGAAGTGGTCGCCTGGCTTGTACACCTCAGGATGCGCTGACAGCATTGCCGCATAGACGCGTGCGGAGTTCTGCGCGTGCCGCCTCGACCGTCGCGCCCGGAGCCAGCCTCGCGAAGACTTCGGTCATGCGGTGTTCGCGGCCTGTCACCATCGTTGCGGAGAGGTGATGCGGGCTTGTGACAACATTCGCGATGATCTCCGTTGCCACCGGATAGGGAACGGATGGCTCCAGGACGCCAACTACCGTCGCAGAGCGCGCACCGCTGACGCTCTCGAGGCGCACCGTCTTCCCAAGGACGCTGGGATCGGAGTGCAGCGACGTCTTCCAGAAATGGTTTGTGAGAACAACCGCGCCGGCCGCATTCCGGCCATCATCGGCGGGAGTGAGCAGGCGCCCAAGCACCGGACGCAGACCCATTACGTCAAAGTAGTTTCCATCCACGACTCCGGCCGGAATCTCGCGAGGGGTGCCGAGGCCAACGACCGTAAAGTCGATCGTTGAAAACGTGCCGAGTTCCTTAATCGTCTTCAGATTGCTGCCGATGTCCTGGATTTCAGGAACCGAAAAGGTCGCGTTCTCTAGCCCGATGCCGGGAGCGCTCTGACGTACGTAGAGGAGCTTGTCTTCGTCCTGATTTGCCAGCGGCCGAAGAAGCACGGCACGCACCACGCTGAAGATTGCGGCGTTGGCGCCGATACCGAGTGCGAGTGTGAGGGCGACGGTAAACCACAGGGCGCGAACGCGCGCGAGGGATCGTATGGCAATTTTCAGGTCATGAAGGAAAGACATACGGGCGGGTGACCTCCGAGGGGAAATCGGATTGACGAATACGTTGATATCAACTATTATCAGGCCGTGTCAAGTGCAAAAGCGCTTCCGTACGAGACAACGATTCTGGTGCGGGACCGTTGTCTATGTCTGCATGTGCAGCGTGCGGCTCGCGCGCTGGCACGAAGGTTTGATGAAGTATTGCGTCCATTCGGGCTTACCAACGGGCAGTTTTCGCTGCTGATTTCTCTGAACCGTCCGGAACCCCCAGCCATGGGGCCTGTCGCGGCATTATTGGCGATGGACCGAACCACGCTGACTGCCGCATTGAAACCGCTGGAGCGCCGCGGGTTAGTCAAAGTTTCGCAAGATCCTTCGGACCGTCGAAGTCGCATCCTGATCCTCACAGAGAAGGGACGAGAACTGCTCGCTCGCGCAGTCCCGATGTGGGAGACGACACACGACGAGGTCGAGCAGGCTGTTACCGATGTAGAGTGGCACTCATTTCGCAAAAGCCTGTGTGCATTGTGCTGAAGCGGGCCTGGGTCAGCCTGGGACGGCCTGCGCACTCTTCAAGCGGGAGCGAGTCTCTTGACCAGGTCGTTGGATTCGAATGCCGGATCTCCAGGGAGATTGTGGCGGTACCAGCCAACTGCTGGTCCTTCGACTGCGGTCGCCGCGGCGACCCTCGCTCAGGATGACCACTTGTGTTGTTGCAGATTCAATAAGCAGGCTGATAAATGTCGATACAGCATAGGGAATGAAAAGGGTGCGGGAGCTGATTGCTCCCGCGCCCTTTATGCGGCTCCTTTGTTCAGTGATGCAGATTATTGGGTTACCGGGGGCGGCGCCGGCGCCTTTGGAGGCTTCAGATGCGGCGCGTTCGGGGCTGCGGACGCCGGCGGCTCGGCGGCAACGGCCGGCGGAGGGGTCGGAATCCCCGTTCCCCGTTTGATGTGAAGGTCGCCATTCTCGGCACTGAGCACAACCCTGGGACCACCGGAGCCGATTTTCCCGCTTACCGTCTTGCTTTCGTCTCCGCTGATCGCCAGCGCGAAATCAGTGATGATGTCGCCATTGCGCGTGTTGCCCTCAACGGTCGCCTGCGCGTTGGGCGGGAAGGTTACTTCCACGTCGCCTTTGCGGTTCTTAGCTTCAATGGCGTAAGTACCGGCCGGCTCTACAGCGATGCGTCCGTCGCGGTCTTCCACATAGGTGTCGCCGTAAACCTGGCTGAGATCCACGTCCTTGGAGTGCGTAGTTACACGCACCTGCCCCTTGGACTGGGTGACGCGGAGGTCATCGGAATTGAGGGTCAGATCACCGGGCAGAGATGCGATGTCGAGATCCGTAACGGACGTGTGCAGGTGGATCGGGCCGTTGATGCTCTCCATGTGAACGTCGCCGAAGAGCTCTCCGTTGAGCGTGACCTTTCCTGTGACTTCAGAGAGGGTAAGGTCGTTGCAATTCCCTTCGGCAGTGAGGTCACCGTTTACCTGGTGGGCTGAGAAATCTCCCCTGTCGTTGGCGAAGTGTACCTGCACAGACCCCTTGATCAGGCTGAGATGCACGTCTCCGTGACTGGAATTAACGTTCAAGCCGGCCTCGAGGTTGGCGGCAGTGACGTCGCCATGGCCGGAGTTCACCCTGACCTGCGCTGTTTTGGGAACGGTGATGGTCAGATTCACGCGGCCGCTGTTGTTGCCGTCGGACTTGACCAATACGGCGTTGCCGCTGACGGTGACGTGCGCCTGCTCGGCATCGAAGATCTTCTTCGCGCTTTCATCGGAGCTGGCGAATGCCATTGCATGCGCGTGGACTTCAATGTTGGACGAGTCGCCGGCCGTGATGCTCACGTCGCCGCGCGGATTCTCGATCTGCACCGCCGCGTTGGCGGGGATGGCGACATTCAGGACTTCCTGATCGAAGTCGCGCTGCGGCAGGCCGAAGATGTTGAAGAAGTTGTCATTGTTGTCGCCCCACTGGGCGCGCATCGGGCCCCAGCGGCCGCTGGTCATGCCAGAGGCGACGAAGCCGAGGATTGCCAGCAGGATCAGGATGCCGACGAATCCACTGCCGCGGCGAACCGGCGTTTCGCGGCGCAAATCGAGAGCCCACTCGGCCAGAAGAGCGAGTCCGGCTGCGATCAGGAGCAGCGGCCACCAGTGGCCGTACCATGTCCAGAAACTGGAAGCAGCCATGCGGCCGCTGTAGATCAGAACGCCGATCACGCCGACGGCGACGAGAATAATGGGGCCGACGACGGAAGGCACGCGCGGGCCGTAGGCGCGCTCATAGCTCGCGCGCCAAACATGCTGCTGCGCCTTCCACGCATCGCGCTGCGCGCGCCATGCCGCCTTTTGCTGCTCGCGGTAGACCCGCCACTGATTATGCGGGTCGTACGGAGGAATGTTCGGAGGAGGTACGCTGCTCATGACTGTCCTCCCTCTGGGCCTTTTCCGTAGTCTTGCGTGTGAGCAGGAACGATGGAGCCGGGCTGCGCCTGCGGAGCGGTTGCAGGCACGGGCGCAGCACCGTAAGGATACGGACCGCCTGGGTAGAGCGCTTCATCACCGGCTGCGGCCAGGGCCGCGCGCTCGGCAAGCTTGAGCACCCCGATCAGAATCAGAAGGAGCGGAATGAACAAGCTCCAGAACTCGACAAGGTCGGCCTCGTGCAGCAGCAGGATGATACCCGCAAGGAGCAGAATGGCTGGTCCTCTCAATCGACGAATCATGATGTAGCGGTTCATTGCGGGCCTCCCTTCGTATCACCAAAGCGACGGATAATCAGCCAAACACCAAGAGCGATAAAGACTGTCGGCCACAGAAACTGGAAGGCTCGCTCGGCCAGGAAGCCCATCTGGTTAAGCAACAGAATCAGTCCGAAGCCGATCAGGATCAGAGCGCCGATCGGCTCCTTGCGCTTCCAGAACAGGGGCGGCACCGGCGGAACAGGGGGTACTGCCGGATCGGTAAACCCGGCTGCAGGGGTGAACGGCGCCTGGTACTGGCCCGTGTACGGCACCTGCTGGTACCCGCCGGCCGCTGGATTGGGTGGAACTGGTCCGGCGCCGGTTGGCGGCGCAGCACCGAATCCGGGTGCGGCGGGGCCTGCTGCCGGTCCTGCTCCGGGATGGAATGCCCTGCGGACGTCCGCCAAGGTTGAGCCAGTTGCCCACTTCGTTCAAGCCGAGCGGATCGGGTAGTGGCTGGCCATCGCGAATCGCCTTCGCGGTGTGGAACGCCTCAAACGACTGGTACAGAATCCACGCCGGGATGAACAGGCCGAAGATCCCGTAATGGGTCGTGATGCTGATGATCACGACAAAGATCACGACGTGGATCAGTCCCTTGAAGTACTGGCCGTTGTACATTGCGCCGACGCCGGGAATGAAGCCGAGCACCGTCGCCACCGACGGATTCGGTCCGCCCGCCGGGGGCGCTACAAACGGTTGCTGCAAGCTCTGCCAGGACGTCCAGCAAGGCTCGCAGAGAATCTGTCCGTTTCCTGCATTGCGAACACAGGTCGCGCAGAGCGCCTTGCCGCAGTTCTGGCAATAGGCTGTTGCACTTACTCCGCTGTGATTTACGCAATCCATATTGTGCTCCTTTCCCGTATTGCCATTTCGGAGCCGCCGGAATGCGCGGGCCGGTCGTGAAGCGTAAGGGAGGTTTCGAGATAATCCTGGAATCTCTCAGTGCCGGGGCCCCCGACTGCTGCGGAGGATCCACGCGGGAACCTCCGTCTTTATGGTCGGGGCTGTGCTTTGATTCCCCGGGCGCTGCCGGTTGAGCGTTTGGCTGCTGGTTGCTGGTGCCTTCGCCCTGTTGGTGGTGCGGCGCAGCTCCCGCATCCGCGATTCAACTTCATACACCAGGCGGAGGTGGTCGTAATAACGAATGATCGGCGTCGAAGCCATCGTCAGCCGGCGCTCCATGAAGGAACGAACCGCCGTGGGCCGCAGATTGGACAGCCGGAAGTCAGTAAACTGGACGCCTGTCATGTTGAGGGTCAGCGCGATCGAGAAGAAGGCCATGGCGGCCGTCATCAGCAGGCGGGGCTCGGCAAAGCGGCGAACGCGGGCGAACACCCCGGCCGCTGCCAGGCCGGAGGCATCGGCAGAACATTGCCGGCAGTCGCGAGCTCGTACTCGGCCGGATGTCCGGGACCGGTCTGCGCCAGGATCTTATCCAGCAGTCCTTCCGGGACTTCCGGCTCGGGTGAAAGGAACTCGAGCCACTCGCGGCCGCGCCGGGCTTCCTCAAAGAGAGCGGTGCAAGCCGGGCAGACAGCCATGTGGGAGGAGAAGGTTGCCTCATCCTCCGGGCGAAGCAGCCCGTCCAGTGCGTCGGCCAGGAGGGTCTCCCAATGACCGCATGCTGGGGAGTTCGGAATGTTTGCGCGGTCTGCCATCTTACATCACCTCCCGTTTATTACGTTCCAGCAGGCGCGCTAGTTCCGCGCGGCCACGGCTGATCCGGGACTTTACGGTCCCTTCGGGTATGCCCAGCACCTGGGCGATCTCTTTGTAATCCATGTCCTGTAAGTCTCTTAGAATTACGGCCTCTCGCAACTCCACGGAAACTCGGGAGAGGGCATCCTGCACCATTTTGGCCAGTTCCTTCTGTGCCGCTGATTCGTGGGGGGAAGGGCCCCTGGAAAGGAGCCGGTCCACCGGGCGCAATTCGTCGGTCTCGTCCCAGCCCTCATCGAGTGAGCCGGTGGCGCGCTGGTTGCGGGTACGGCGGAAGTTATCCACCAGCAGGTTGCGGGTCATGGTCGTGATCCACACCTGCAGGCTGCCGCGCGCAGTGTCGAAGCTGGCAAGGTTGGAATAGATCTTTAAGAAGACGTCCTGCGTAAGATCTTCGGCATCAGCCGGGTTCCCTGTAAAGCGATAGCAGAGCCCGTATACACGCCGGTGATGAGTGCGAACCAGTTCGGCCCATGCGCCGGAATCACCATCCATGCAGCGGCGGACGACTTGCGACCAGTCGATCTCCAGCGGTCTCACCTCCCCGCTTGCCAGGCGGGCTTCCGGCGAGATCGTCGTGCCGCCTTGAGCATGGCCGGGAACTGGCCGCTTTGGCGCACCGGTTTCCCGGGGCTCCAGCTTGCGCCGCACGGTCTTCGGCGGCGACGCCAGCCCTACCATGCTCCAGCTTAATGTACCGACGCATTGCATGGTGGGCTATACGCATGATTTTGTTGATTGGTTCCATTGCGGGCACGGGGATGTGGTTTTGACCGGAGCCGGCCGAGAAGGGAGTCATTATGGGGCAGCCGGGCCGGGGGGCGAGCGGCCCTTAAGGTGCGGGCCGCTCGCTTGCCGGGTCGGGAATGCGGGTGACTATTTGTACGTGACGTTGGTTCGTGCCAGCTCATCGCGGTGCACGGTGTAGTCGACCATGGACCCAAATGCGGTGCCGCCCAGCGGATTCGCTTTTAACCTCTCCTGGAGGGCTGCGTTGACCTTATCCAGGCCCTCCGCGTTGGGCGAAATGTAAAAGATGTAAAACGTCGCAGGCGATTCGGTGTGGATCGCCTCGGTATCGACTTCGTACTCGGCAATCGTGCCGTCAGCCAAAAGCTTCTCCATCATGGGCACGATCAGGTTCTTGCTTAGCGATTCAACGGCGTCGTCAGGCGCATCCGCCTTCAATCTGTAAGACGATCCGTGGGTGTAGCCGTTCTTTACAGATCCGGAACGCCAGTTGTAGTAGCGGCTGACGTAGATGTTGTCCCAGTGCTTTGTGGCACTGGCGAAGACAGGTGTGGTGGGAGTGCCGGCTTTGTACATCTCGTCGAGCACGTTGAGCAACCCTGCCATGGACATGGCAGACCACCAACTGTCGTGGGTTGAGCCGTCGGGCTGGTGAATCATATTTGTGTCGTCGCCGTATGCCACGATGGCACCGCTGGCAACGGCCTTTTCAAGGATTTTCGCATCAGCCGCGTTTGCCTTGTCCACGTCTGCCCACTGCGCACGTGGAATGGCCCAGTTCGCGACGTAAGAGTACATCGGCGGCTTTTCTTTTACGTCGGATGCCTGCGCATTCGCCGGCATGGCCCAGAGAAACGCGAATGCGAGCGCGCACACTGCTGCTAATGGTTGCCACGAGTGTTCTTTCATGATTTTGACCTCTCCTGTCAGGCCAGGACTTTCGGAGGCTATCCTGGGCGCGCTGATTCTACACGAACTTGGAATCGGATGACGCCAAATCTCAAAGGAGCCGAAAAACTGCTCGAATGGCCACTTTCGCCGATTGCGGGTGGTTGGCCAGCTATAGGGACTGGCTGGGGGATGAAGGTGGGATTGGGCTTCCTGATCGAGAGCGGGGAAGCCCGATTGCGACAGTTCTCCTGAAGGCATGGAAGGAACGAACAGCGGAAGATTCAGGGCGCGGGTCGCGTTAATACCGCTCGCCGAACTCCGGCTCTACGGGATTTTCAAACAGCGAGGCGTCGCGGGTGACAATCGTCAGGCCCGAGGGCGTGACGAAGTAGCGTCGCTTATCTTCGACGGGATCGTAGCCAATGACTGTCCCTTCCGGGATGTGGACATCGCGGTCGATGATGGCGCGGCTTATGCGGCAGTGGCGACCGATATTGCACATGGGAGAAGATGACGCTGGCGTCGACATCGGAATAGGAGTTGACGCGCACATCCTGTGACAGCACGGAGTTCGACACCGAAGCGCCGGAGATGATGACGCCGGCGGTAATGACGGAGTCCATGGCCATGCCGGTGCGGCCCGGCTCGCGAAAGACGAATTTGGCGGGCGGGTATTGGCGCACGCGCGTGCGGATCGGCCAGTTCTTGTCATAGAGGTTGAAGACCGGCGAAACCGAGCAGAGATCCATGTTGGCTTCGTAGTAGGAATCGAGCGTTCCCACGTCGCGCCAGTAAAGAGCTGTCTGCTTGTTTTCGTCGACGAAGGTGTAGTCCATCATTTTTTTCTTGCCAAGCATGTTGGGCAGAATGTTGTGGCCAAAGTCGTGCTTCGAATCTGGATCTTCCGCGTCGGCGATGAGCGCCTTCAACAGAACCTCTGTGTTGAATACATAAACACCCATCGAGGCTTCAACAGAGTCGGGCTTGAAGGGAGAGCGAATCTGCGTGCTGGACGGCTTCTCATGGAAGCCAATGATCTCGCCCTTTGAGTTCGCGTCGACGACACCGAAGCGCGAAACTTCGTCGGGATTGACCGGAATCGTCGCCAGGGTCACGTCCGCCCCGGTCTCTTTGTGGTACTCCAGCATGCGACTGTAATCCATTTTGTAGATCTGGTCACCTTGGAGAATGATCATGTACTTGGGCTGTTCGCTGCCGATGGAATAGATGTTCTGGTAAACGGCGTCAGCGGTGCCCATGTACCAGTTGGTGCCCGTTCGCTGCATGGGTGGAAGCAATTCAAAGAACTCGCCGAGTTCCTGAGCCATAATTCCGGTCCAACCCTCGCGGATGTGGCGGTTGAGCGAAAGGGCTTTGTACTGGGTAAGGATGAAGACTCGGCGGAGCCCCGAGTTGATGCAGTTGGAGAGGGTGACGTCGATGATCCGGTAGTGGCCGCCGAAGGGAACTGCCGGTTTTGCGCGATCGCGGGTAAGCGGAAAGAGCCGCTCGCCGGCGCCGCCCGCAAGGAGTACTCCCAATGTGTCTCTCATGTCCGTATGACCCTGCCTTGTAGCGCTGTCTTTCCGGAACGTGCTCAGCGTCAAACCAGTGTGCCGTTATCCGATACGGCAATTTTCAGAGGGCGCCCTTCCACGGACGGCCTCTGAACGGCGAAGAATACCACAGCCAGATAACACTCGCAGCCTCTCTGTTTTAGACGGACTGATTTGTTGCAGTAAAGAAGAAAAACCGGAGGCGTCGATAGCGCAGCCGCGCCATGAAGCTCTCCGGTAGCAGATAAAGATCCTTGAAATCCTGCTTTATTGCAGGTGAAGCGGTTTACCGCCGCTTCTGCTTGAACCGGTATTCAACGCCGGCAGAGATGGCGAAGTTGACATCCCACTGTTTGGCCATGTTTCCGTAGTTGACGCCGTAATGGGTGATGTTTGCATCCGGGGTAACGCGAAAGACCCAGCGGGCGGAGCGGTTGAGATCGAAGTGGCCGCCGATGACGGATGCAAATGCAAGCTGGTTATTATAAAAGCCAATCACGGAGGGGTCCTGTCCACGCAGGTTCTGTTCAAAGTTGCCATAGACGCCGCCAACGAGGGCGTGGGCGAGGATGGCTCCGTGCTTGTTGTGCGGACCGAGCCACTCAGGGCCGCCGAGGAAGAAGTACTCCATGACAAACGGGCCCCTGATGTCATAGGGGTTTGGAGCTGCGCCGCTGGTGCCAAGATAGCCGCGTCCGGATCCCTCAATTGCCCAGCGTTTGCTCAGCCAATAGGAGCCGGACAGGTCAATGCCGCCCAGATTCGCGCCCTGGAGCAGGTTCGGACCGGCCTTCATGTGGGCATACGCCATACCCACCGAAACGTCGTACCGGTTGTCGTAATGGATGTTGGCGAGTGGATCGACAGCGATGTACGTGCCGGTGCCGGCTGTCTGGGAGGCAGTGCTCTGACCCTGCGCGTGGGCTCGGGAGTTGGCACACAACAGGAGTGCCGCAACGGCGGAAAGAACAGTAAGACTTACTGGAAAACGCATCACCTCAAAGCTTACAGGACCACACCTTAGTGGGACAACGAGCCGTGGGCTTGGCCAGCGAAGGGCAGAGCTAGGGCACGCACTGTTCGGTCCACCTGGCATAAGTAAGATAGCGGGCGGTCTTCAGGATCTCGATGAGGGCGGTGGCCGCGGAATACTAGCTCAGACGCGGGCTGAAGCGGTGGAGCGGCGTGCATGCTCCACTTCAGCGGCAGGCGGCTGAAGATCAGGCCGGCGCGGGGAAGATGACTCGCGGCTGAGACGACTTCAGCAGATCGCCAGGCATGCGACTGCATGATGCGCGCGGCATAACAGGCGTTCTGAATGGTGTCCTGAGCCCTGGTCTCGATGAAGATGGCGGATGGGGGAATTCCCTGGGCTGCGGCCGTTCGAGCCATGACGTCAGCCTCGACAAACCGATTGTGTGCTGGGCCGCCGGTGAAGATGAGGCGGGGAGCGACGCCGCGTTCATATTCGCGGACGCCTTCGGTGACGCGTGCAAACTGCCGAGGTGTGGGATTGCCGTCGTCGTCTGCGGGCGAGCCGAGCACGATGATGGCGTCGAAGTGCTCGAGGCTTGTGTTGGAGGCAGGTGCAAAGCGGCGCGCGAGCGCGGCCCACGCGAAGACGCCCAGAATCAGGATGGCAAAAAGAATGATCGAGCGGCCGCGCCAGCCCATGCGCTTCATCTTGATCGGCTTGTAACGGTGGCGGGGCCGGCGAGTGGGTGAGTGGGTCGGCTTTCGAGGGCGCGACTTCCCCGATGATGATCCGTTGGGCAAGGCAAACCCTCCAATGTCCACTTTAAGGGCCAAAAGAGGGCTGAGCCGGGGTCGGGTTAGTAACTGATCTTGGTCGTCGACGGTCAGCCCAGATCGGCGGGGTGGTCCCAAGCCACTAGAACGAATTCGCTCAGCGGCTTGCGGGAGCGCGGCATCTGTTCCTGCGACTGGTAGTTTTCGTTGGGAAGTGTGGACGGATCAGCCTGGTAGCCGAGAGCCATGACGGAACCCATCGCATAAGTTTCCGGTATCTGAAATGCCTCACGGGCCTTGACCCAGTCGAAGCCTGCCATCTGGTGGGTGTGCAGACCAAGCGAGGCGGCTTGCAATGTGATGAAGGCGTCGGCGGCTCCAAGATCGTGCAGAGCGTAGTTGTTGGGCGAGTCGTTGCGGCTGAAGCGGGTTTTGGCGACGCCGAGAATCAGGACCGGCGCAGTCTGGGCCCACTGCTGGTTGGAAGGCACCAAGGCGGAGAAGATTTTGTGCCAGGTGGGCGATTCGCGATGGCCCACGAGGTAGCGCCATGGTTGCTCGTTGAAGGATGACGGGGCCCATCGAGCGGCCTCGAAGACCTTTTTGAGATCAGTGGGGTTGACATAGCGGTCAGAGAAGGCGCGGGGACTCCAGCGCTCGAGAATGATGGGGAGGACGCCGTCGATTGAGGGCGTGGCATGCTTCAGCTTGTGGACTTCGCTTGCGGAGAGGTTCATGGCGAGGCTCCGAGAAGGATGCTGCTGCAACCGTTTGATTGCAGAGGCTGGAAGAAGGATGCGCGAGGTCAGGCTGCGGCCCCGTCGGCGCAGGGGCCAGTGTTCAGGGCCGTCCGTGGGCTTGCCTGCGCAAAATGCCCGTGCTAGGTTTGCAGTAACTTGATCGGATGTGAGCGCACGCTCGATCGATCAGCGCGTCCGCGTCCGGAGCGGAGTTGAGGATGCACACTTCGACAACGAGCACACAACAGCCACTCCACGATCTGGAAGAATGGGACGGCTTCCTTGCGGGTCGCTACAAGGAAGGCAAGAGTGAGGCGGAGTTTCGCCAATATGACGCGACGGCCACGCCGGGCGTGGCGGAGTTCTATCGGTTGAATCACGAGAACGAGACCGTCGATTACGTCCTGAAAAAGGAGAAGGAATACTTCAGCCTGAACAAGGGGCAAAAGTCGGTATGGGAAGCTGCGGAGTTTCTGAACACGCTGGTTGACGACAGCGATCCTGATACCGATCTGACCCAGATTGAGCACCTGCTGCAGACTTCTGAAGCGATCCGACGCGACGGGCATCCCCGCTGGATGGTGCTGACAGGGTTTCTGCATGATCTGGGCAAGTGCCTGTGCCTGTATGGCGAGCCACAGTGGGGAGTCGTGGGCGATACGTTTCCGGTGGGCTGCGCGTGGTCGAGCGATATTGTCTTCCCTGAATTCTTCGCCAACAATCCGGACCGGAATGTGCCGCAGTACCAGACGAAGTACGGTATCTACGAGCCGAACTGCGGGCTGGAGAACCTGCACATGAGCTTTGGTCACGACGGGTACATTGCCGAGGTGATGAAGCCCTACCTGCGGGACGAGGCGCGCTACATGCTGCGTTTCCACTCGTTTTACCCGTGGCACAAGCATGGCGCGTACGATCACCTGTGCAACGACAAGGACCGCGCGATGCTGGAGTGGGTGCTGAAGTTCAACCAGTACGACCTGTACTCGAAGGGGCATGCGAATCCGAATCTGGGAGAGCTGAAGCCGTACTACGACGACTTGTTTGCGGAGTTCCTGCCGGCGAAGGTGGCGTGGTAGGGAGCGCAAGGGATCAGTGGTCAGCGGTTCAGTGGTCAGGGGTCAGGGATCAGGGGGACGCGGTTCAAAATGTCAGCCATGTCCCCGGTTCTGTACCTGTTTACGGCCGGTACCCCTCCCCCGGTCTCTGTGAGTAAATTCCTCATTTTAAATGGGTTGCGAGATGGGTATCACGCCAAATTCCTCTCAGCATTGGACTTAGCCGCAGATTCCTCTCAGGATTGGAGTTAGGGCGAAAAAACAGCTCCTAGCTTCCAGCTTCTAGCTCCTAGCTTCCGACTTTCAGCGGTCAGGGGTCAGGGATCAGGGGACAGTGGTTCAAAATGTCAGCCATGTCCCCGGTTCTGTACCTGTTTACGGCCGGTACCCCTCCCCCGGTCTCTGTGAGTAAATTCCTCATTTTAAATGAGTTGCGAGATGGGTATCACGCCAAATTCCTCTCAGCATTGGACTTAGCCGCAGATTCCTCTCAGGATTGGAGTTAGGGGCGAAGAGCAGCTATTAGCTTCTTGCTTTTTGCCTCCAGCTCCTACGTCACGGCTATCTTTCATTGTGCGCCGGGAGGGGATATTGATCTGCAAGGCGATTCTGACCTTCTCTCGATCGGGGGATCCGATCCCACATCTCTTCGAGATATGGGGCACCCAGATTTCAGATGTAGGGCACCTGGCGTTCTTTGATTCTCAAGAAAATAGCGTGAGATCGGCTTGCGGTACGACTGAAGTCGTGCCCTTTCAAAGCCCCGAAGCAACTGCAGGTCTTTGGCCACGGCGAGCAAGCTCGCGACTCCTTTCGGTCGCTCGAGATGACAGGGTTTGGAGTTGGGATCGGGATGAGAGGGTTGTGGGGAGATGCGCGGAAGGTCAGGTTGTGTCGGGGTTGGCTTCCCGAAAAGCAGGTCTTTCACTCCGCTGTGCAATGCGCTCCGTTCAAGATGACAAATCATGGAGCGGCGGAGAGCAAAGCTGAACTCGAAATTCAAGACGGCTTTGGAAGTTCCTTGGAAAGTTTCATGAGCGGCTGCAAGAACCGCGCTAACGCTCTTCTGTCGGCTCCATCGTCGAGCAGCATTTCGCCGCTCTTGCGATTGAGAGACCTGGTCATGACGAACTCATGACCGACCCCACGCTTGTCGATGCGGACCACTCGAGCCAGGACGGTGATTGATTGCCCGGGCGCTTCTTTATCACCATCGGTCCTCTGCAGGGTCATGCGCAGAGTTGCGTGCGGCACCCAAGGTTCGCTCGTGAGCAGGTAGAAGCCAGTGTCGCTGATATCGGCTATCTGGTACGGCCTTGGCTCTCCGCCGCTCCAATGGCACGCAACCAAGCCTGGTGGAGAAAATCGCTTTGAGCGGCGATTGCCGTGAATGGCGGGCGCTCTTCCCGCACCGAGCCAGCGGCGCAGCCGCGTTGCCAGCGAAGCTCCTCTCGCTGCCTTGGACTCCGCGATCGGCGGTTCCCGAGTTGGTTCCTTCGGTGACGCTCTTTCTTTCCTGGGCTCCAAATCCCGGGCCGGCTTTGACTTCACAACCGCGTTCTTTACCAGGCTGTCTCTGTCCCGGCCCTTCTCCTTCTGCTTTTCGGTGATTTGCAGAATCGCCGCCTGCAATTCAGGAGAGAGATGGTTCGACCTTCGCGCGGCAGGCTCGGCATTGGAATGGTGTCCCGATTCGGCGACTCGATCGAGTCTCCTTTCACTGAAGGCTCCACAGCGGGATCGAAGAAACGGATGGGCGCCGGAGAGAAGAAACGGGGTCCTTCGTCTTCGGTTTTCGGAGCCGGAGGTTCTGCAACGGGAGAATTGAGAATCGGATCCGGCGTTGGCAGCAATCCCGATGGCTGCACGGTTTCAGGAGTGGCAGGCGGGATCGGCGCGTGGATGGAATCTGTCGGTGCTTGCGCGCTCGCGGCCTCACGACTCTGCGCGATCGCAATGGATGCGGCTGAGACGGCAGGTTGCCAGATTGCGAATTCATCGGATCGGTAGTCCGAGATCAGGCCTTTGCGGGGAATGTCGACGGGAGCAGAAGTCGCCGGGCTGGATAGTGTCTCAGCCGGTGAAGTCCGAACGGTAGAGGTGGACGGCCAGTGGTTCTTCCGATCGAGGCTCAGCATCGGGCTCAACTTCCGGCTGCGCACTCCGATGTGGGGCCGAACTCGCTTCCGGCGCGTCGGTTGTGGACTCTTCGAGCTTCGGGTTGGGAATGAAGATCGTTGGTCTGGTGATCTGCCAGATTGGCGATTGGATGAACGTGAATTGATTGCTACGCTGGGCGACAGCCGGAGTGGCCCGCGCAAAGATCCGGCGGTGGGACTCACCTGTCGACGATTCAGTTGCCTCGATTGCAGGTGCCGGGATGAGCGATGGCTCGAGCGAGTCCTGCGGAGATTCCGAGCTCTGCGCGAGCGAAGAGACGGCAGGAGTGAGATCGAGCGATTGCGGGACTTGTTTGTCCGGAGATTCAGAGTCCCTCGAATCGTCGAGTGGCTGCGCCTCTGCGGCGGTGTTCGCACGGACTGACACCATGTCCGGCGAGTCTGTATCGCTGGATTCCGAAGCGACGGAGTCGGGGGGTGAAAAGCTCCGACGACTTGCCTCGAGCGCCTCGGCATCGCAGACAGCCAGTTGATCGCCCGGCTGTGTCTGCGTTGAGGCCATGGTTCGAGCGCGCAGAAAGAGCGCACTTCTCAACCCGGTCGTTCCAGGGCGGGAAATCGACTGCGGACGTTTGATCAGTGCCTTGAATCACCCGAAGGTCCCGATCAAGATAGACAACTTCACAGGCGAAAAGCCTGGGAACCTTGGGAGGGCCTGAAAGTGGGTTTAGCCAGAGTGCCGAATCCGAACCAGCTCCAAGTCCGTCAACCAAGACCTCAATGATCTTCAAGTGCTCGCGCGAGGGGTTGGCAACGGTGACGTTGAGGCTGAGGGCAGTATCTCTGGTCAGGTTGTATGCGCAATGGGTGCTCGAGTCCATGTGCCTTGACAGCTTGGATGCGGGCTTCGGGGACGTGGGGGGAGGCAGAATCGTGGTTTCCCACCCAGGGCGCGATGAGACTGGACCTTGGATGGGACACCCGGGGACTGGAGACGAATCTGAAGTAAGGGTTCATGGTTTCCCACTCATGCGCGATGAGACTGCGCATGAATGGGGCACCCAGCACCCGACAACTGACGGTGCTCTGGAGTCGGGGTTTCTGGATTCCCAGGTCTCAAAATCGAGACCTGGGGCACCCAAGCGCCAAGAATGAACGCATGGGTTTGTGGTATCCCACTCATGCGCGATGAGGCCGCGCATGAATGGGGCACCCGGCATGGTTAGGGGTAGATGCGGTTGAGGGTGCGGGCGAAGGGGATGGTTTCGCGGACGTGGTCGAGGCCGCAGATCCAGGCGACGACGCGCTCGATGCCCATGCCGAAGCCGGCGTGGGGGACGGAGCCGTAGCGGCGCAGGTCGAGGTACCACTGGAAGGCGTCGAGGGGAAGCTGGTGCTCCTCGATGCGGCTCTTGAGGAGGTCGTAGCTGGAGACGCGCTGGGAGCCGCCGATGATTTCGCCGTAGCCCTCGGGGGCGAGGACGTCGACGCAGAGGGCCTTGGTGGGTCGTGCGGGTCGGGCTCCATGTAGAAGGCCTTGACGGCGGCGGGGTAGCGGTGGACCATGACGGGCCGGTCGAACTGCGAGCTGATGTAGGTCTCGTCGGGCGAGCCGAAGTCGTTGCCGTACTCGAAGGGGTTTTCGAGCTTGCCCTTCTTGTGGGCCTGCGTTGAGCATGTCGGCGGCTTCGTCGTAGCGCAGGCGCGGGAAGGGCGGCAGGATGTTCTGCGAGCTTTGCGGGATCGCGGCCGATGACGGTGAGGTCGGCGGCGCGGTTTTTGAGGACGCTCTGGACGATGTGGGTGAGGAAGTCTTCGGCGAGCTCCAGCAGGCCGTCGAGATCGCAGTAGGCGACTTCGGGCTCGATCATCCAGAACTCGGTGAGGTGGCGGCGGGTCTTGGATTTTTCGGCGCGGAAGGTGGGGCCGAAGCTGTAGACCTTGCCGAGAGCGAGCGCGGTGGACTTCGATGTAGAGCTGGCCGGACTGGGTGAGGTAGGCGGGGTCGCCGAAGTAGTCGACCTCGAAGAGCGTGGAGGTGCCTTCGCAGGCGGCGGGTGTGAGGATGGGCGGATCGGTGCGGATGAAGCCGTTGGTGTCGAAGTACTCGGCGGCGGCGCGCATGATGGCGGCGCGGACGCGGAGGATGGCGGACTGGCGCGGGGTGCGGACCCAGAGGTGGCGGTGCTCCATGAGGAAGTCGACGCCGTGCTCCTTGAGGGTGATGGGGTAGGGGTCGGACTCGGGGACGCGCTGGACGACCTGGATGTCTTCGACGTCGAGCTCGAAGCCGCAGGGGGCGCGCTTGTCGGCGCGGACCTTGCCGGTGACGATGACGCGAGGACTCCTGCGTGAGGCTCTTGAGCGTTTCGAAGACCGCGGGCGGGACGCTCTTGACGTGGGCGACGCCCTGGATGGTGCCGGTGCCGTCGCGGAAGATGGGAAAGAGGAGCTTGCCGCTCTCGCGCGAGTTGTAGAGCCAGCCGCGGAGGGTGACGGACTGGCCTTCGTGGTTGCCGAGGGAGGCGATGGTGGCGAGGGGTGCGGGTGACCTGGGTGTTTCAGGCGTGACTGCGGCGGGCGCGGATTCTTCGGGCATGGTTGTGAGACTCTCTGGGCGGCGTGGTTTCCCACTCATGCGCGATGAGACTGCGCATGAATGGGGCACCCAGGTTTCGGTATGCGCGGAAAGGTGGGTGCGCCGGACCCTCTAGGATAACGCGGGGAGTCAGCTCTCTGGCGGCGCGGTTTCCCATTCATGCGCGAGGCACGGGCATGAATGGGGCACCCAGGTTGGAGGCAGAGCCGGCAACGCGCCCAGGTTTCGTATGCGCGGCTATCGCGGAATCCCGGCGGAGTGGTTTATCGTCCAACGTATATGGGGAACGAACCGAACTGCCTGAGTGCGGCCCAAAGCGGCCAGCCGCGTCCCACGCCTGAGGCCGAAGAAGTCTACCGCCGATGGATTCGCTTTCTGGACGATGAGTTTCTGCGGCACCGTTCGCCGGAGCGCCGCGCGGAGATTGTGCGGGACCAGCTCTATCAGCTTTACCTGGGACGGCCGCACGGAAACAGGCCGAACGTGACGCTGACGAGCGAGCTGCCGGGGAACGTGCTGGGCATGTCGCTTGACCCGGAGAATGTGACGCTGGAGGCGGAGCACTTTGGCGATATCGATCCGGAGGCCTTTGCGATTCGGAAGCCGCTTCTCTGGTTCTGGAAGATGTTTGACCGTTCGCCGATCGGACTGAATCTCTGGCTGGGGATTCGCTTTCGCTGCATGCTGGGGCGGCACATCTTCGACCATATGGGGTCCGGAGTGAAGATCTATCACGGTGTGGACCTGACGTACGGCTACAAGTTGTCGATCGATGACGGCGCCATGATTCATCAGGGAGTGCTGTTGCACGACCGGGGCGGCATCTCGATCGGCAAAGGAGTGGTGGTTGGTTCATTTGCGCGGGTCTTCTCGCATAGTTATGTCGACGGGAATATCGACAAGGTGAAGCTGATGCCCACGAAGATCGGCGATGGGGCGCGCATCGGCAGCCACACCATTGTGCTGGGAGGACAGAACGTAGGCGCGGGCGAAGTGGTGGGCAGCTATCCGGTGTTCAGGGCGTGAGTGCGATGGACCGCCGCGTGCTAATCTGAGCTTTCCGGCCAGAGGAGACGTCGCTTGCAGTCCGCCAGCTTTGCAATTGCAATCTTCGAGTTCGTACTTCTGATTTTTTCGCTGAGCGTGCACGAGTGTTCGCACGCATGGATGGCTTCGCGGCTGGGGGACCAGACGGCGCGGCTGCAAGGGCGGGTAACGCTGAACCCGATGTACCACATCGATCCAGTGGGCACACTGCTGTTTCCGGCGCTGATGATCTTCGGGCCATTCCTCGGGCTGAGCATGTTTGGCGGGATGCTGGTGGGCTGGGCGAAGCCGACGCCGGTGATCAGCCGCAACTTCACGAAGATCAGGCGCGACGAGAACCTGGTGACGATGGCGGGCCCGGTTTCGAACCTGCTGATTGTGCTGGTGGCATTTCTGGTGCTGGCGGTGATCTCGATTACGGGAGGACGCCAGATGGTTCGATCGACCTTTCAAGGCGGACTGCTGACGGGCAATGCGGCTTCAGGCCTGCAGGCGGTCGTGCTGCTGTGCACACTGGCTATCTTCATCAACCTTGCGCTATTTTTCTTCAACCTGTTTCCGATTCCTCCGCTGGACGGGAGCCGCCTTGTGCGCAACGTGCTGCCTTACAGCGCGGTGCAAACGTACGACCGGATTCCATTCTGGGTCAGCTATCTGCTGATGCTGCTGGTGGGCGGATATGTGCTGCGGCTGCTGATGGGGCCGGCGCTGGCGCTGGTGACATTGGCGTTGTTCAACATCTAGCCGCAAAGGGTTGTTGGCGCCACAATCCCGCTACAATGGAACGAGCCGTTTCCTGAGAGTCTCACTTAGCCCGGCTGCATATTTTGGCACAGCCCCGGAATCGAAAAAAGCACAATGTCAGAACCAGTTATTTCTTCATCCCGCCCGCGTGTTTTGAGCGGAATGCGTCCCACGGGAAAGCTGCACCTGGGCAACTACATGGGTGCTCTGGCCAACTGGGTCAAGCTGCAGGATCAGTACGAGTGCTACTTCTTTATTGCGGACGTACATGCGCTGACTACCGACTACTCCGATACGTCGAAGATCTTGCCGAACACGCGCGAAGTGATTCTCGATTACCTTGCAGCGGGCCTGGACCCGGCGAAGAGCGTGCTATTTGTTCAGAGTCACGTTAAGCAGCACTTCGAGTTGCCGATGTACCTTGGCATGATCACGCCGCAGGGTTGGCTTGAGCGGGTGCCCAGTTACAAGGAGATGCAGGAAAACCTAACCAACAAGGATCTGACCACCTATGGATTTCTGGGCTATCCGGTGTTGATGGCGTCAGACATTCTGCTTTACCAGCCGAAGTTTGTGCCAGTGGGTCAGGATCAGCAGGCGCACGTGGAGCTGACGCGCGAAGTGGCGCGACGGTTCAACTTCTTCTATCCAAGAGACCTGGGAACGGGGTGAATTTCGACAACGGAGTCAAGCGGCAGGAAAGCATCCACGTATCAGCACGGTGACCGACTCAAGATCGTTGCCATGGTTGGGGGACGACAGAGGTCTTGCCCGAGCCCGAGGTGCTGCTGACGCCGTCGCCGAAGCTGCCGGGCACCGACGGACGCAAGATGTCGAAGAGCTACGGCAACACGATCGAGATGAACGATCCGGAACCGGTGGTGCGGCAGAAGCTGAAGACGATGGTGACAGATCCGGCGCGGGTCAGGCGGAGCGACCCGGGCGATCCGGACAAGTGCCCGGTGGGCGATCTGCACAAGGTGTTCTCGACTCCGGAGACGATGGCGAAGGTGTATGAGGGCTGCCGGTCGGCGGGAATTGGATGCATTGAGTGCAAGGGCTGGGCAGCGGATGCATTGGTGCAGCTGCTGAAGCCGATCCAGGAGCGGCGGGCGAAGTATCGGCCGGCCGAGGTCGAGGACATTCTGAAGGATGGGTCGGATAGCGCGCGCGTCGCGAGCGGAGCAGACGATGGTGGAAGTGAGGGCTGCGATGCAGTTGACGGTGGTCCGGTCGAACAATGACGTAAGGTTCGTGGTTTCCCCACTCATGCGCGATGGAACTGCGCATGAATGGGGCACCCAGCAGCGGTTGACTACGCTCTGAAGTAGGGGTTTGTGGATTCCCAGGTCTCAAAATCGAGACCTGGGGCACCCAGGGTTAACGAGGTTTGTGGTTTCCCACTCATGCGCGATGGAACTGCGCATGAATGGGGCATCCGATTAGGGATTAGGGACTTGGGATAGGGACTTTGTTGAGCGAAGAGAAGAACAATCCGGAGATTGAACCTGTTGTGCCGGTGAAGGAGCCGACGCCTGATTCGACGCCTGTGCATGATCCTGAACCAAAGGAGCGCGGCCCGGTGACTGATCCCGAGCCGGAACCTGATTCGGATTCGAATCCGAAGACGCCTTCCATTGATCCGCCCGGCAACGATTCGGGGGATGAGCCTGCGCAGGACGCGGCGCCTCCGCTGGTGTTGACGTCGAAGCCCGTGCCGGCGGAGAAGCCGGCGGCACGGGCTGCTGTGAAGCCGAAGAGGCAGGAAGAGGAACAGGAGCAGTCGCCGTTCTCAGTCACCGTGGGGCAGGTGTATGACGGGCCACTCGACCTGCTGCTTGACCTTATTCGCAAACAGGACATCGACATTTACGACATCCCGATTGCGAAGATCACGGCGCAGTTTCTGGCATACGTGAACCAGTTGAAGGCGACGGATATTGAAGTCGCAGGCGAGTTCATCTACACCGCTTCGCTGCTGATTCATATCAAGAGCAAGATGCTGCTGCCGCGCAGCCCTTCGGGGCCGGAAGAGGCCGAGGATCCGCGGCGCGAACTGGTGGAGCGGCTGCTGGAGCACGAGCGCTTCAAGAACGCGGCGCAGATGTTGCAGCAGAAGCAGATGCTCGAGGCTGCCACGTGGACGAACCCCGGGGTTCGCGAGTTCAAAGACGATGCAGCCGCGGAACCGGAGATTGCAGCGGACACGGTGGACCTGGTGCGCATCTTCCGCGACATTCTTGAGCGAGCGCGCAAGCGTCCGACTTTCAACGTGGAAGAAGACGCGGTTACGGTGGGCCAGATGATTCAGTTCCTGACGAGGCGGTTGACTATGGAAGACAAACCGCTGGGGCTGCGCAGACTTTTGAGTCACACAAAATCACCGCGGGCGCTGGTAGCGATGTTTCTGGCGCTGCTGGAACTGGTGAGGCTACAGGCCATTCTGCTGCGGCAGGATCGCGCCTTCTCAGAAATCTTCATCAAGAAGAGCAGCGGATTCGACACGGTGATGAACGAGGGCCTTGCAAACGCGCGGGATGAGTGGACGTAAGTTTCGTCAAAAATGATCTGCAACCGTTTGGTTGCATTGTATTTATAACTTGAAGACAGAATTGCGGCGGGTGCGAAGGCCGATCTGAGCGGCTTGAAGAAATGCTCCAGTTTTGTTGCAGATCCGGGCGAAGAAGCGCACTGTTCAAAAGAACTTTTAACAGTTATGTAACATTATGAATCCATGAGTTTTACATGATTGGCACATTGCTTGCCTACAGGCCATCTCCTGCTTCCTCCGCCTGTATGTCGTGTAAAATCAATGGTGCAGGGCCGATGAACGGTCCGCGTGCATCAAACAACTGTGTAGCAAATCAGTTGTTGGGGTTTTATGCAATCCTCTTTAGCTTGTCCCACCTGCTGCGGTCTCAGATCGTTTCATCCCCATTTCAATCGAATTTCTTGTTGCTGAGTCCATGATGGATCAGTTCCGCGTTTCGCCGAAAAAACATCGGCAGGACGGGAGAGATCTAAATGGCTGACATGGCGACGACTGCAGTAACGCTTCCGCGGCGTTCGACTCTGCTCGACCGCAAGATGAAGAGCTCGCCGAGCAAGGCGGGCATTGCTGCATTTCTTCTCGCACTGATGGCCGGCGTTTGCTACATCGTCTTTCACGTGGCGAGAGACCTTGATGCGGCATCGGTCACAAGCTATGCGCCGTACGGTTTGCTTGCCCTGGCTTTGTTGATCGCGCTGGGGTTTGAGTTTGTGAACGGCTTTCACGACACGGCCAACGCTGTGGCGACCGTCATCTACACGCACTCTCTCGAACCGAATATCGCGGTGGTTTGGTCGGGCATCTGCAATCTGGTGGGCGTGCTTTTCTCGTCGGGCACAGTCGCGTTTGCTGTCATCACGCTTCTGCCAGTCGAACTGATTCTGAAGGTGAGCACCGGCGCGGGGTTTGCGATGGTGTTTGCGCTGCTGATTGCGGCGATTGTGTGGAACCTTGGAACGTGGTGGGCCGGGCTGCCAGCATCAAGCTCGCACACGATGGTGGGCTCGATCATTGGTGTCGGCATTGCCAATCAGCTGCTAAGCGGAAACTCTGGAACCTCGGGTCTGGACTGGGAGCAGGCCATGAAGGTTCTGAAGGCGCTGCTGATTTCGCCTCTGATCGGATTTTTGCTGGCGGGCATGCTCATCCTGCTCTCGAAACAGGTTGCGAAGTTCCCCGAGCTGTATGAGGCCCCGAAAGATAATGCGCCTCCCCCGTGGCCAGTTCGCACGCTGTTGATTCTGACCTGCTCGGGCGTGAGTTTCTCTCACGGGTCGAACGACGGACAGAAGGGGATGGGGCTGATCATGCTGATTCTGATCGGCACGGTACCCACAGCCTATGCGCTGAATCACGCTGTCAGCCCGAGGGAAGTGCAAGATTACATTGCTGCATCGGAACAGGCCGGGCAGATTCTGGATCGGCATGTTGATCCTTCGGGCATTCTGGGTCCCGACGCGCGCGCAGAAGTGACGGACTATCTTCGTACGAAGCAACTGCAGCCGGACACGATCCTGGCTTTGCGCGAGCTTGTGGAAGATCTGAACCACGAAGTTGCGCTCTACAAGGAGTTCAAAGCTGTCCCGCCACAGGACCAGGCGAATGTGCGCAACGATATGTATGTTGCGAGCGAAGCGCTACGGCTCTTGGAGAAATCCAACAAGCCCTCCTTCACTACGGAAGAGCGGGCGGCGCTCAAGAACTACAGAAGACAAGCTGGATAAGGCTACGAAATTCATTCCATCGTGGGTCAAGGTTGCTGTTGCGTCTGGCGCTCGGGCTGGGCACGATGGTTGGCTGGAAGCGGATCGTTGTGACGGTCGGTGAACGGATCGGCAAGCAGCATCTGAGCTATGCGCAGGGAGCGAGTGCCGAGCTGGTTGCGATGGGCACGATCTTTGCGGCAAATGCATGGGGCCTGCCGGTAAGTACCACGCACATCCTGAGTTCGGGCGTTGCGGGAACCATGGCGGCGAACGGCAGCGGCCTTCACCTTTCGACAGTACGCAACATCGCAGCGGGGTGGGTCTTCACGCTGCCGGCGGCGGCGCTGCTTTCAGGGACGCTCTACTTTGATTTTCCAGACAGATTCTAACGACAGCCATTGAAGCGGGAAGCAGGCGTTCGCTCAGGCGGACGCCTTTTCGCATGATGGGCTGCCTGTGAATCGCCGGGTACGCGCAGGGCTGCGTCGTCCGGTACCATACATGAAGGCGAAACACCGGACGGCGTTCATTTGAACGCGTCTGCGGTTTTGCAATTGGTACCGATTGCCTCATGAGCCTTAAATCCAAACTGGAAGCTGTAATCTACGCAGCCGAAGAGCCGGTCACCCTGACCCAGCTCGCCACCCTTTTCGCAGCGGAAGCGCTGGAATGGAAGGCAGCGCAGGAAGCGGAGGCCGCCAGGCAGGCGGCTGCAACTGACTGCGAACCGAGCACAGAAACCTCGGTCGCGGAAGGGCTGGAGTATCTGGACCTGCGCAAGGAAGATGGAACCCCGCTGACACAGGCGGACTTCGACGCATTGCCCGCCACGGAGACAGACGGGGCCGAGATGCAAGGCGCAGTGGTCGAGCAGGAAGCGCGACAAGGGAGATGAGCCGACGGCTGAAGATGCCCAAGAGACGGCGCCGCAGAGTGAGGCCCCTGAGGGTGAGGATCCCGTGGATGCTGAAGCCGAGGCCAAGCGCGAAGCGCGGCAGCGGGATCGCGACGTGAAAGCGGTTCTGCGGCAACTGATCGACGAGATTATTGCTTCGTGTGCATCCGACGACCGGGGAGTGGAGATTCGCGAGATTGCGGGCGGGTATCGTATGGCGACCAAGCCCGAGTGCCACGATGCAGTGCGGATGTTCATCAAGAGCCTCAAGCCGGCGATGAAGCTTTCACTGCCCGCACTGGAGACGCTGGCCGTGATTGCCTACAAGCAGCCGGTTACCGCGCCCGAGGTGAACGAGATTCGCGGGGTGGATTCGTCGGGCGTGTTCGGATCGCTGCATGGCGCGCAAGCTGATCACGACTGCGGGACGCAAGCAGGTGATCGGGCGACCGATTCTTTACAAGACGACCAAGGAGTTCCTGCTGCGATTCGGGCTCAAGGATGTGACCGAGCTGCCGTCGATGGAAGAGTTTGAGAAGATGGCCGGCGATTGAACTGGAAGACGGTCGGGCCGGAGACTGAGGCCGAGGCTGAGTCGAGCTCGAGTTACGATGCGGGAGCCGCCGGCGGCGGGCCTGAACTGGATGAGAATGCGACGGAAGAGGCGGAGGCGGAAGAACCGAAAGCCGCCACGGCAGAAAGTGCCGCGAACTCAGAAAGTGTCGAAGATGCGGGAACGGCTGCGACAGAGCACGAATCGAACGTAGCAGCGGAGCCGCTGTAGCCGGGAAGATCCGCAAGAGGCCGCGCCTGCCGCGCCTCACCCCGCAGCAGGCAGAACCGAGAAGCTGCATCATGACAGACGATTGCGGCCCGAGGCGAATGCGCCAGAGCCAGACGAGCCCGATGGCGTTCGGCCCGAGATGAGCGGCCCGCGCATGATGCGCTGGAGGCGGAAGCGGCAACAGAGGCCGCGGTCCAGGACACATCTGGAGCAAGCTGGCGGCGAGGCTCCGATCCCGAGCGCGGAATGGAAATCCGGACGAGAGCGGTGAGGATAGACGAGGCTGAAGCCGAGGAGGCGGGGCCTCCCGGTGAAGCTGGAGCGGCTGCAGAAGATTCTTGCGCAGGCAGGTGTTGCCAGCCGACGCCATGCCGAAGAACTGATCACGCAGGGGCGCGTGCAGGTGAATGGCACGGTGGTGACTGCGCTGGGCTCCAAAGCGGATGCGAAGCGCGACCACATTCGCGTGGATGGCAAGCTGCTGCAGGGAGCGGAGCGGCTGCGCTACTTCGTGCTGAACAAGCCAAAGGGATTCGTCACCACGGTGAGCGATCCCGAGAGGCCGCCCGACGGTGATGCAGTTCTTCGAGAAGATGCGCGAGCGGCTCTACCCCGTGGGTCGTCTTGACTACCTGAGCGAAGGGCTGCTGCTGGTCACGAACGACGGGGATCTGGCGAACAAGCTAACCAAAGCCGCTTCAGGTGTAGAGAAGACGTACCTGGTGAAAGTCAGCGGCCAGCCGACCGAAGAAGAGCTGGAACGGTTGCGTGAAGGCGTGGCGATCGACCGCGAACGGCCGGGTTCCGGCCAGGTGCACACGGCACCGGCGCAGATTCGACAGGTGAGACGGGGCGATAATCCCTGGTACGAAGTGGTGCTGATCGAGGGTCGCAATCGCGAGCTGCGCAAGATGTTCGAGGAGATCGGTCACTTCGTGGAAAAGATTCGGCGCGTGGGCTATGGTCCGCTGGTGCTCGATCTTGAGCCCGGAAAGATGCGCGAACTCGAAGCGGAAGAGTTGGAGGATCTGCGCAAGGCCGCCGAGGGCAAGCTTCGTTCCAGGAAGTCGAAGGAGACGAGACGCGTGAAAGCGATGGATGCGCAGTTGCCCACGGTTGGGCCGAAGCGCGGACGCGTCGAGCAAGGCAACAGGGGTTTTGAACGCGCAGCAGGCGGTGGGGCCAGAGAGTTTCGACCGAAGAGCAGGTTTGGCGAGGCCAGACCGTCGAGGCCTGCACCCGGCGGGCGAGAGGGATACCGTCCCGCGGCGGGCCGCGACAACGAAAGTCGCGCGAGATACGGCAAGCCGGAATTTGGCCATGGAAAGCCGTCCCAGGCACGGCCTGCGTGGAAGAGAGATGATCGGAAGCCCGCGTTTTCTGCCGGTCCCGCGCGCGAAGGGCGACCTGGCGGTGAGCGCGGCGGGCAGGGTCCTGCCGGACGTGGCCGTACCGGCGGCGGGCGGCCCTTCGGAGCCAAACCTGCCTGGAATAAGCCCGGCGGCAGCGACCGACCCGTATATCAGCGCCCATCAGCGCCACGCCGGGACACACCTTCAGCCGGCGGGCCTTCCACTCCAAAGCCACCTCGCTTGCAGATTGATGCGATAGAGCCGGATCGGCCCGGTACCGAGCGAACCAATGCAGGCCGTCCTCCCTATCGCAATTCGGGTGCCGGTCGGCCAAGTGGCGGTCGACCCGGCGCAGACAGACCCCGTTTGACCGGCCGCGACGTTGACCGGCCCAAGTTTGACCGGCCAAGTTTGACCGGCCCGGCTTTGATCGATCCAAAATCGATCGGCCTAGATCTGACCGGCCCAGATTTGGGAAGCCTGGTACCGATCGACCTTTCGAAGACCGTGGCCGCGGCGGTGCCGGTACACGCGGCCAGGACCGGGCGCGACGCACGGGAGGTGGACTTGCGCGACCCTTCACCACCAGCACAGGCAAGCCACGGGCCGGTGGAGCGCGTCCCAGCAGCAAGCCTCCGAGCCGCGAGGGGAGAGCCTATGGCGAAGGCGGCGGAGCTTCTCGCACCGGCTCGCGTCCTGCCCCCGGAGGCAGTGCCGGACCACGCCCGGGCAAACGAACCGGCTGGAAACCAAAGCGAAGTTTTGGCGGAGAGAAACCTCCGTCTGGCGGACGATCGACGCCCGAGTTTCGCGGGAAGTCGGGCAGCGGCTTCTCCAAACCCGGGGCCAACAAACGTAAGCCCGGAGGCAAGAGCAGCTTCGGTCGTCCGGGCGGGTCTAGAACTGGCGGGTCTGGAAGTGGATCCAGGCCCGGTGGCAAACGATCCGGAAAAGGACCGGGACACAGAAGTCGCGGATAGATTCATTGCGGTTGCCCGCGAAACGACATTGGCGTTTCGCCGGGCCGGAGCGCGTGCTAGACTCGGGTTCCTAAACAGCACATTCGGTTTCGCCGGCTCGAGTTCTTCGAGGCGTTGAAGGGGGCTCGCATGGCAAATACGTTTGGGACCGACATTCTGATCCAGGCGCCTGACCCGAAGAGCGCCGCGTCTTTTTATGTCGAGACTCTCGGGTTTGAGATCACGGGCGAAGAGCCGAGCATGATCAGCCTGAAAGGCAAGCACATCAATCTTTTCATTGAGCAGGGTCCGGGACTCGGCCCTGTGCTTGAGGTCAGCGTGGACAGCGTGGAAGCCGCGAAGAGACGGCTGGTGGCGCAGGGCTGCAAGGTTGTGAAGGATGAGCCGGAATTTCCGCGGTGCTATGTCAAGGATGCCTACGGGCTGATCTATAACCTGACAACACAGATGTTTTGAATGCTTACGACGCAACTTGAGAGTTGCAAAGCCGGGCCTTTCGCGGTATTGTGCAACCAAAGGGTTGCGTATATGGCTGATCGAATCGAAAAGCGAATTGAACTGAAGGCACCAATTTCACGTGTCTGGCGAGCGCTGACCGATTACCGCGAATTCGGAGAGTGGTTCCGCGTGAAGCTCGAAGGACCGTTTGTTCCGGGGAAAGAGTCGCGGGGAATGATTACGTGGCCGGGGTACGAGCACGTGGTGTGGCGGGCCGTGGTTCAGAAGATGGAGCCGGAGCGGCTTTTCTCGTTCACCTGGCCGCACGCCAGGTCGTTTGAAAAGACCGACTCCCCAGCTGATTACTCGGGGGCGCCAACCACTCATGTGGAATTCAGGCTGAGCGAGATTCCGGGCGGTACGTTGCTGGAGCTGACCGAGTCAGGATTTGAGAATGTTCCGGCTGACTGGCGTGAAGAGGCTTTCCTCAGGAACGACGGCGGCTGGGCACAACAGATGAAGAACATCGAGACCCATGTCACACAAACTTCGTAAGCGCATTAAAGCCAAACCGAAGGCGCGGGCGCGGGTGTTTGCCGCGCTCGGAGACAAGACACGGCTAGCACTGGTGGCGAAGCTTTGCTCCGGTGAGCCGCGTTCGATCACGCAGCTGTCGGAAGAGTCGAAGCTGACCCGGCAGGCGATCACCAAGCACCTGGGTGTGCTGGAGCGGGCCGGGATTGTGCGCAGCTCGCAGGCCGGGCGCGAGCGGCTCTTCGAGTTTGATCCGGAGCCGCTGGAGGGGCTCAGGGCGTACCTCAACTCGGTCTCCAAGCAGTGGGATCAGACGCTTTCGAGGCTGAAGGCGCACGTGGAGAAGTAGTTCTTTGGCGGAAAAGGGATTCTGCTACCGGAGGCCGGTCGAACCGCATCTGATGGACATGAGCATGGAAAAGGCGACATTTGGAGCGGGGTGTTTCTGGGGCGTGGAGGCGGCGTTCGCGGCCATTCCCGGGGTGACGGCGACGGCGGTGGGCTACGAGGGCGGCACGCTGGATCGGCCGAGCTACAAGGATGTGTGCACGGACCAGACCGGCCACGCGGAGGTGGTGGAGCTGGATTTCGATCCGGAGAAGGTGAGCTACGAGGCGCTGCTGGATGCGTTCTTCGAGCTGCACGATCCGACCACGCCGAACCGTCAGGGGCCGGACTGGGGAACGCAGTACCGGTCTGCGATCTTCTTCCATTCGCCCGAACAGGAAGCGCAGGCGAAGGCGAAGATTGAGCAACTGACCGCTTCGAGGGCGGTTTCTTCCCAGGCGGATTGTGACCAAGGTTGAGCCGGCGCAGACTTTCTGGCGCGCGGAGGAGTATCACCAGAAGTATCTGGAGAAGCGCGGGCAGGCGAGCTGCCATATTTAAGACAGTTCTTCAGTTCACAATGCTGTCGGGAAGTCCCGTCGTTCTTCATTCAAAGTTCACAGTTTGAGTCTTGTTTCCGCGGTCTTGGGCTCAGAATTCGGCATGCCGAAGCTGAGAACTGGGAACTAAGAGCTGCGAACTACTCCTTGCCTTGGCCGAGGCGCCAGGCCTTGATGAACTTCCAGTGGATGTAGACGGAGTGGTTCAGGTGGAGCAGGAGGCCTTCGCGTCCGTCGAGGAAGCCGAGCCGGAAGAAATAGTTATAGACGAAGGTCGCGGCGGGGTTGAGCACCGTATTCCAGAGGAAGGCCGGGAGCGATTTGCTGTCGCGGCCTTTCTTGTGGAGCAGGTGGGCGATCTCAGTGCTGTAGCGATTCATGTGCTCGAGATAGATGGCGAGGGTGGGGTAGGCGTAGTGGAGCATGTTGGCCCGGAGCTTGCCGCGCGGCCCTTTGAACTGCGGTGTGCTGTGCGGGCCGACTCCCTCGCTGAGGCGCGCTGACCCACGCCGGAAGAGGCGGAGCTTGTGGTCGGGATAGAAGCCGCCGTGCCGGATCCACCTGCCGAAATAGAGATTGAGCCGGGGGATCCAGTACGCGCCGAACTGAGGCTCGCCGGACAGGAGCGTCTGGATTTCGGTCTGCAGCTCGGGAGAGAGGACTTCGTCGGCGTCGAGGAGCAGGATCCATTCGCTGGTGCATAAGTCGAGGGCTACGTTTTTCTGTTCGCCGTGGCCGCCGAAGTCGTGGTAGCTGGTCTTGGCGCCGAAGGACTGGGCGATTTCGATGGTGCGGTCTTTCGAACCGGAATCGACAACAATAATTTCGTCCGCCCAGCGCACGCTCTCGAGGGTACGGGGCAGGTTCGCCTCCTCATTCATGGCGATCATGGCGATGGAGAGGGTCTTGCGCATCCCTCGAAGGATAAATCAGCGGGATGGCGGGTTCCTTGCTCGAGGCGGCGCCCAGTCAGAAGCGGATGGTGACGCCCTGTTCGCACATGTCGGTGAGCACGGAGAGCAGATTTGTGATGCCGAGCAACTGACGGATGCGTGCGCCGACATTGACCAACTGCAGTCTGCAGCCCGCGGACTTGGCAGACACATAGAGGCGCACGATCGTGCCGAGACCCATGCTGTCCATGTGGGTCAGGTCAGTGAGGTCAAGCACGATGCATTTGGAGTCGGGGATGAACTGGCGGACTTTTGCGTAGAGATCTTCGCAAACGCCTGCCGTGAGTTTCCCATGGCATCGCACGACGACCTGATCGCCGGAGCGTTCGACGTCGAGGGTGAGTGGACTCGCTGCTGCGATGTGTGTCATTGCTTTTCCTTGTCGAGAGTGTTCTGCGGCCGGGAATCGCGGACTGAGGGATTCTCTCACAGATTCGACAGGAAAAGGAAAGTTCTGAATTTGCGTGGGTTCGCCGGAGAAGCCTGGCTTTCGGTCTTCGGCTTAATAGTCGGCGGCCAGTACAGGGTCAGGGCGCGGAATTGAAGCGGGTCGATGGATGCGGTGTCCGGCAGTGCAAGTGAGGTCATGCCAGACCCACTTTGCGATGAGGCTTAATTTCTCATTGTCGGAAAGATGGCTGTCGAAGTTCACGAACAACGGGACCCTGTATTGGCAGCCTGATGCGTCGCAGCGGAGCCACTCCAGGAGGATGGTGGTGCCCGCCGTCGGGGCCGGGCATCAGCTTATGACGCGTATCGAAACCGGGACAAGCGCGGAAGAGAGAGTAGTTGGCGATGTGGTGGCACGATGCGCAGATTGCGGCGACCGTGCGCACCTCAATCCGACGGAGCGAGGGGTGGGCAAACGGCAAACCCATCTGGTCGTGGGGCAACAGGATGGGCGAGGCGCACCACTGACAGATGAAGCAGCAGTGGGAGGTCACAGCTCCGACGGCTTGTGGAGCGGCGTTTGCAGGTTGGGACGCCGGCACAACGGGAGTCTGTTGAGCCGTTTCCGCTTTGCCAACTCGAGAAGACGGGCTGCGAAAAATGAGGACTTGACCGCTATCGCTCGCGCAGGAATTTCATGGCCATCCCCCCGAACGCCATTCACTGCGGTCTGCTTCTCAAGTTGCGGGGAGGAACCTAAGAGCTCCGCTTGCACAATTATTGTGCAAGGCGGCGGGAAGCGAATTCCACGTTGGCGTGACTCGCTGACCCCACAACGGAAAGTTACGAAGTGGATTATGTATGGCTGCAAACCGAGTACTTGCAGTTACTCAAGGGATGTTACGGCTCCAGATGGACAACCTGCCGACTGCGAAATTCGGAGCGATTTGCGGTCGACGGAATGCACGGGTCTGAAAGACTGGCGATGACAAAGGGTCATTCACAGCGAATGGCGGCCATCGGGTCGATCTTCGCGGCGCGGAACGCAGGCAAGAGCGAGGCGGCGCTGGCGATTGCTGCAAGAATCAAGATGGATCCGGCGAAGACCCACGGATCGCGAGCAGAGATCCCGTAGAGAAAGCTGGCGAGAGCGCGCGAGGCCAACAGTGCGGCGACGAGTCCGGCGACGGTGCCGATTCCAGCGATGGTTGCGTTCTGGCGGAAGACCATGGCAGCCACCTGGGTCCGCCGTGCGCCGAGAGCCATGCGCACACCGATCTCGCTGGTGCGACGGGCCGTGGAGTAAGCCAGCGTTCCATAGAGGCCAATGGCTGTGACCGCGAGCGCGCAGACGCCGAAGAACACCGCGAGTAAAGCCATTGTCCGTTCAGCGCTGAGAGATTCCAGAATCGCACTCTCCATCGAGGTCATGACCGGCGCCGGGATCGACGGATCCGCTTGCACCACCAAGGCACGCGCGGCGTTCGCAAGCGGGGCAGGTGGCCCGTCGATTCTCACGATTGCGTTGTACGAGCGCACGTGCATACCGTTGTCCTGCGTCATGGGCAGATAAGCTGACGGGGGCGGATCCTGGCGAAGGTCCTCGTATTTCGCATTTCCCACCACGCCGATGACCTCGAGCGAAATGGTCTTTTCCCCCAGCTGGGTGTTCACAAACTGGCCGATCGGACTGCGATCAGGAAAGAGAAGTAGTGCTGCAGCCTGGTTGAGGATGATCTTGCGCTCTGTCGCATCTGTGTCAGTCCAGAGAAAATCGCGTCCGGCGAACAGTGGAATGCGCATCGTCTGGAAGTAGTTGGGCGAGACGCTGTTCTCATAGACGTTGAATGTCTTGCCACCGGGAGTCGAGAAGTTATTGTTCCAAACAAAATGTGCGAACGGGATTATCTGTGCGAAGGAGACATTCTTGACGCCGGGCTGGCGGCGCAAATCTTCGCCCATCTGGCGATAGAACTGCATCAGGCCAGCATCCTTGAGCGGCTGCTGGTCCATCTGAAGCGCAATGTTCTGGATGCCCTTTGGATCGAAGCCGGTACCGGATCTGTACAGGCGCACCGAGCTTGTGGCAAGTAGGCCGGCGCCAACGACAAGCATGAGCGCCAAAGCAACTTCGCAAGCCATCATGACCCGTGGTGTGATTCCCTGGCGCTCGCGGACTTGCGTTGCGTGTTGCCCTTGTTTCATGTGCTCGTTGAGGCTGCCTGACGTTGCCTGAAGCGCCGGAACGAGCCCGACGAGAAGAGTGGCGATGATTGCGGTAAGTGCAGCGAACGCGAAGACACGGATGTCGAGAGACGTATCGACATGCGTTTCTCGCTGACCACCCAGCAGCACCATCGAAAGAGACTGGCTGACGAGCGGTGCAATGGCAAGACCTGCTGCACTACCGGCCGTCGCGATCAGCAGGCTTTCCGCGAGCAATTGTTGCAGCAACCGCTTCCGCGTGGCGCCCATGGCGAGGCGGGTGGCCAATTCCCTTTGCCGTGCGGCACCGCGAGCCATGAGCAGGCTGGCCAGGTTCAGGCAGGCGAGCAGGAGTATTCCCGCGCACATGGCGAAGACTGCCATCAGCGGCTTGCGAAACAGCATCCGGACATAGGTGAATCCGGTCGAACCTGACTCTACCGTGAAATGGAAGTTCCGCTTTTCGCGTGCTGCTACCCACTGCGCATCCGGGATGACCTCGTGAAGCACGGCCCTGCTGTCAGCGGCGACCTGGGCATTGGCCTGCTCCAGAGTTGCGCCGGGCTGCAAACGGCCCATTACCGTGAGCCACCAGGCATGGAATCCAGCCTGGGTCATGCTGCGGGTGCCGCTCATTGCGGGTTCGGCCGCGATCGGCACGAACAATTCAGGCCGATTCAACGGGTCTGCCCCTATAAACCGCTTAGGCATAACGCCGACAACCGTGAAGAGCGTGTTGTCGATCTGCAACTTCTGCCCGATGACGTTGGGCGCGCGATTGAACCATTGCTGCCAGAAGCTTTCGGTGATGACGACTCCGAAGCCCGAGGGATTGCCGCCTTTTACGTCGTCCGCGGCTGACAGAGTGCGTCCCAGCAGCGGCGGCACTTGCAGTGCAGAAAAGAACTGGGCGCTTACAAGTTGTCCGTGCACACTTTCGTGCCGCTATTTCGCTTTCACTTCCATCGTCGCGTGGTTGAATGCGAACACTTCCGAGAAGACTCCGCGCCGGCGCTCCAGGCCGCGAAGGAGTGGTTCGGAGAAGCTGTAGTTCAGGCGCGGTCCGCCATCGCTGGTGCCGAGGACGGCGAGACGATTGCTTTCGGGAACCGGCAGGGGCCGTAACAACAGCCCGTTGATCAGGGAGAAGACCGTGGTGTTCGCGCCGACGCCAAGAGCCAGCGTGATGATCGCGACGGCGGTAAATCCGGGAGACTTGCGAAGTACGCGCGCGGAGTAGCCGAGGTCGCGCGAGAAATTCTCAAGCCAGCAGAACTGCCACAGTTCGCGCAGACGCTCGTGCCATCGGCTTGCGTTTCCGAAGCGGCGGCGGGTGGCGGCGTCGACGTCGGATTGCGGTGTTCCCTGGCGGACGAGCTTATCGCGGAGCATGGCCTGGTGGAATGCGAGCTCGTCGGCCATGTCGCGATCCATTCGCCGCCTGAGGAACAAGGCCTTGAGGCGAAGGAAGAAGTCGTGAAAGTTCTGAGCCATAATCAACCTCGAAAAGGGCGCTCAGGAAGCCTGCATGACAAAGGCCACGGCGGACGAGAGGCGAGCCCACCGCTGCAGCTCGCCTTGGAGCCGCTTGTGGCCGTCGGCGGTGAGCTCATAGAACTTGGCGCGACGATTGTTGTCAGAGGCGCCCCATTTCGAGCGAAGCAGTCCACGCAGCTCCATGCGGTGGAGTGCGGGATAGAGCGCACCTTCTTCGACTTTGAGCACCTGCTGGGAGGTCTGTTCGATCCACTCCGCTACGCCGTAGCCATGCTGCGGGCCGCGATAGAGGGCCTTGAGGATCAGCATTTCGAGGGTGCCGGGGATGATTTCGCCTGATTCCTGGATGTTATCCATAAGTGCCTTAGGGGAAGAATCTATTGCGGGCGTAATGTGGTTGTCAAGGCGGGGCCTGGCGGAGAGCTGCGCGTATTCTGAACAGAATTGGAGCGGGGGAGCGTAACGCGATGAAGGTGCTGCTATTTGGCGCGACGGGGATGGTGGGGCGGGGAGTGCTGCTCGAGTGCCTGCGGGATCCGGACGTGGAACTGGTGATGACGGTAGGCCGAGCGGCGACCGGCATGCGTGACGCGAAGGTGCGCGAGATTGTGCATCGCGACATGCTGAATTATGCCGGGATGGAGGAGAGCCTGACGGGGCTTGACGCGTGCTTCTTCTGCCTGGGCGTGTCGTCGACGGGTATGAAGGAAGCCGACTATGAGCGCGTCACCTATGGTTTTACGATGGCGGCAGCGGAGATGCTGAGCCGGGTCAACAAGGGAATGACGTTCATCTATGTGTCGGGATCGGGGACGGACAGCTCAGAGCAGGGACGGAGCATGTGGGCGCGGGTGAAGGGCCGAACGGAAAATGCGCTGCTGCGGCTGCCGCTCGAGGCGTACATGTTTCGGCCGGGTTTTATCGAGCCGATGGATGGGATCAAGTCGAAGACGGCAGATGTACCGGGCGTTTTACGCGGTGGCCGGGCCCGTGCTGCCGCTGCTGCGGTGGATGCTGCCGAACCAGGTGCTTGTCGACGCGGGATATCGGACGGGCGATGCTGCGCGTTGCGCGGCAGGGATATGCGAAGCGGGTGCTGGAGACGAAGGACATACGGGCGGTGGCGAGAGCCTGAGAGAGTGGCGGAACGACACTTCAACGTTGCGCTCGATAGCGATGAAAGCCATCTCGAGATGGGCTATCGACCGAGGGATGGTTGACATGGTACATTGAGATTCCGCGAAAGGACTGGGGGGCGGCGGTCATGGCGACCGGAATACATCTGCCTGGAAATCACGAGTTAATCGATCTGCAGCAGCAGGTGGCGCGGTTACAGGCGCTGCTGGAGGCTTCGCGACAGGTGCATTCGACCATTCGCGAGGAGGCCGTGCTCGGCGCGGTGCTGCGCATCGTGGTGCGGGAACTGGAGATGGCGGGTGCGGCTTTTCCGGGAACGGGGCTGAGCTACGGCGAGGTTCCGGAACAGGGCGGCGAAGGAGAAAGTGCCCAGGCATTGCCGATCTATCTGCTGCAGGACCGCGAAGGCAAGCGCATGGCAGAGCTGGTCGTGGCTCCGCCGGAGGGGCGCGAACTGACGCTCTATGAAGCGGATTTCATCGAGGGGCTGGTGCTGCAAGCGGCGGTGGCTCTTGAAAATGCGCGCAACCACGAGCGCAACCTGCAGTGGGCGCGGGTGCAGCAGGATCTGGACGCCGCGCGCAACATCCAGCAGTCGCTGCTGCCGCAGGCACTGCCGGAGATTTCGGGCTACTCATTGGCATTCAAGTCAGTGACCTGCTACGAGGTGGGCGGCGACTATCTCGATATTGTGGACCAGCCTGACGGCAGCCTGCTGATGGCCGTGGCAGACGTGGCCGGCAAGGGGATGGCCTCGGCGATCATGTCGACCAGCTTCAGGGCGGCTTTTCGCGCGATGGCGATCACTGGGCCCCCGCTGGATGAACTGGCCACTCGCATGAATGAGCATCACTGGCACGAGGGCGAAGAGGCGCGACGGCGCTACGTGACGGCGATTTTTTTGCGGCTGCATCCTGAGACGGGACGGCTGGAAGTGGTGAACGCTGGACATAATCCGGGATTCCTGGTGCAGGCGGACGGGACGTCGCGGCAATTTGAGTCAGCGGGTACACCACTGGGTCTGCTGCCGGGCATGCGCTACACGAGCGAGCAGTGCTGGTTTACGCCGGGGACGCGGCTGCTGTTTTACACGGATGGGTTGACGGAAGTGTTTCGCGGGGACGAAGAGTTTGGCCCGGAACGACTTATGGATGAATTTTCGAGGTGCCCAGGCGAGCGAGCCGATGTTATTCTCGATGCATTGTGGGCGACAATTGAAGAGTTTGCCGAGGGCGGCGCTCAGAGCGACGATATGACCGCATTGGCGCTGTGCCGGTGCGCGGAGGTAACGGAGATGCGGGCATGAGCAAGGTGAAATCCACCAATGTGGAAGTGCGGCTGCCTTCGCAGCTTGGCTACGAGAAGGTAGCCATGAGCACTGCCGCAGCGGTGGCCAAGCTGATGGGCTTCCGCGAAGATCGCGTGGAAGACCTGAAGACGGCTGTGGCGGAGGCCTGCATCAACGCCATCGAGCACGGCAACAGATTGAACGAAAGCCTCTCAGTGGGCGTAGTTTTATCGGCGGGTGTCGATGCCCTTGAGGTCAAAGTGATCGACGATGGCAAGGGCCTGAAGGGTCTGCCGCCGAAACCGGATATAGACCGAAAGATTCACGGTGAGGAAGATCCCCGCGGGATGGGGATGTTCCTGATTCAAGCGCTTG
>CAVVTY010000020.1:0-79714 GCA_963751225.1 uncultured Acidobacteriaceae bacterium | reverse complement strand
CGTACCAACAAGACGCATGAATCGACCACTGATCCGGATGCGCGACTGTACAAGAAGAGCTATGGCAAGGAGTCCAAGTTGAGCTATCTGGGACACGCGCTGGTGGAGAACCGCAACGGGTTGATTGCCGCAGCGATGGTGACGCACGCCGATGGATATGCCGAGCGTGACGCAGCGTTGCTGATGCTGGAGCAGAAGCAGCAAGGCCGTTCGCGGCGGATCACAGTGGGCGCCGACAAGGCCTATGACAGCAACGATTTTGTGCGCACGGTGCGGGAGTTGAATGTGACACCCCATGTTACGAAGAACGACAATGGCCGTAGCAGCAATCTGGACCGCAGAACCACACGGCAGCCCGGCTACGAGGTTAGCTTGAGCCGGCGCTGGTTGATCGAGAAGGGCTTTGGCTGGTTGAAGCAGACTGGCCCGCTGCGCCAGGTCAAGTTGCGAGGACTCGCGAAGGTGGACTGGCTGTTCGTCTTCAGTTGCGCTGCCCACAACCTGATCCGGCTTCCTAAACTCATCGCTCAACCACCGGGTAAACTCGTGGAGCAGTGTGCCTGAACCATGGTTAAGGGTATCGGGATAGCCTCCCGCAAGCTTGCAGACCACGATGAACACTGACTAAACACGCAATTCAAACAGATTTCCACTCGGAAGAAACGCAAATCACCAAGAAACTCGCCGCAATGCGGACAATTTCAACAAGTTCCTAGAGGTAGGCTGGCAACCCGCTTTCCGGGCAAGAGTTTGCAACTGCAATTCACACAATCCTTTGTCATGACGCTGAGGGCAGTCACTTTCATTCGTGGAGTCGGTTTCCTGATTGACAGCGAGTAATCGGATTATTCCCGCTCATGCGATATCTTTCCGTTGGCTTCGCGGACGCACCATCAAGACGCTGCTTCAAAAACTGAAAGGCGAACCGCCAAGGACTTTTCAGCGGCTTGTCAACAAGCAGATGAACATGATCCAGCATAAAAGGCATATCCTGGAACGACAAACCTGCCACCGCGGCGTACCGCAGATCGGCGAAGTCCAGCGAGATCAAGGATCAGAGCGGAGAGGTATAGAAGGCACGGCTACATAATCCGACGGCTGGCTTTAAGCTCTTTGATCGATCGATCAATCTCTTCATGAATGCGCTGCAGTCTTGCCTCAAGGCCCGTCATCTTCGTCAAGGACGAGCTGCTGAAACCGACCTCCTCCAGCACACCGATCATGCACAGTTGATAGCGCGTGGGATAAACGGGTTCTCTCTGTCTTCGATGTCCATTCAGCCTATCGCATTCCCTTCTTGCGACTTGCCTAATATCCCCAATCAATGCCTTGAGGCGTTCTCCCTGCACAACGCCTGAAGTCAATCCTTCCGCTTCCTTCGTCATCTCAAGCAATGTATCCAGGGTTTTCAGCATTTCAATGTCTGCCTCTGTAAGGGCAAGTATATTCCTCATCAGCATTGCGGAAGGCCGGTCAGATTTTGCCCCCACAACACCCACAGTCGCACAGAATGGCACCTTCCCGCCCTCGTTGAGTTGCGGACAAGCTTGGCCCTCAACCGGAAGGCGTGGGCCTGTCTGCATATCGAGTGCAGATTGTGCAGTTGGTTGCGACGCCCAAACTGCATAGTGTGCAGTGCTCCCAACCTGAACTGACGCGCCGTCGAGGGTCTCTCGATCCCTTCGCTGGTGCCACCGTTGGCCACGAAATCGCTGACGTCTTTCGCACAAAGTCTTAAACGAGTCGTACCTGTTGCCCGTGACCACGAAAGTGTCATTTTCACTCCTACGTCCAGGGGGAATACACTCTTTGTAGCACCTCGTCCAGATCATCGAGAGCAACACCAGCATCCCGGCAATATCGGCGGGTTTGAGATCATCTTGGCAAAACGATTTTCCCCCATTCCCCCTGTCCCGGCCCCTGGTAAGCCATCGTACAAACCTCCGGGGGGACGGACGAAGCAGGCCCAAGCGAAAACGCCGACGAGTACAAGCCATCGATTCAAAGGATTAGGAACTAAAGAGGAAGTCATTGCAAAGCTCAATCAGGAGTGGTGGCCAATCCCATTGGCGATGCGCGTCTTGAGGATGGATAAGGGTACGATCGACTGGCTGACGAACGAGGTTTGTGTACTTGAGTCCGAGAAATTCAACGGAGTCAAAATGGTATTCCGTGATTCTGTGTTGCTCGTTGCGGACACGACGGTTGGGCGGATCGTTGCGGAGATCACGGGTGAACCCGCTCCCAGCGAATTGACGCAACCTTCCGAGTCCGTTGGACCTGAATACCTACAGTTGACAAGATCGCAATGGGATTTTTATTTCCGACGCAGACTAGAAGAGAGAGGCTTGGACGCGCCGATCTACACAAGCAATGGACTCGAATCGAGGTGCCCGTTCTGCGGCTTTAAGTCGCTCAGTGTGAAGCTGCCGCCCACGGGTGCCAAACTCGATGGGGGGCTTTGGAACTGCCGTACTTGCAAGATGCTCCTTGGACCAAACAGATACAGCGGGAATGGCGTCAGCTTCGAGCTTCTACTTACCACGAAGGGCCAGCCCCGCAAATGGTCGACGAGACGACTAGTAGAGGCACGCGCCAAAATTAACGCCATTGCGAGGGAATCCATCGAGCAGGGCTACAGAAGCCCCGATGCACCAACTAACCAGAATCTGCCCGGTTCATCGGTCGACTGACTCGGTGTTCGATGAGCGGAACCAGGCTTTTTAAATTGTGATCACCGCCGTAAATGCGGCAGAAATGAACGGCAGCAGATGACCCGTCCAAAAGACAACAGGCGGCTTGGCCTTTCGATTCCAGAGTTCAAGCAGAATTGGTTTACGGCGTACAGGCTAGTTTCGCGATACCGGGGAAAGAAGAAGTGGTTGAACGCCGCCCGTCTCTACGACTACTTGCTGTACCGATCTCTCGGTGCATCTCGGTTCAAGCTCACCAAAATGTCGAACAGGCTATTGATGAAACACGCTGGACTGAATACGAACACGATGAAACCTGCGAGGGAGTTCCTCATCGCGACTGGGCTGATCACCGCGTTTGAAGAGGATTCCAAGGGAGAGAATTGGACCTACGAAATCTTGAACCCTGGAACCTTTCAGCCCTTCAGAAGTGAATGGGCCACAGACGATCCAGCAGAGGTGAATGCAAGCGGAACACGGTTTGTAATGGCTGACCATTTTGCGAATGACAAGTGGGGCATCGATGACCGAGAGTAGCCAACGAGGAGCAAGCCAGCGTCCAAAGTAATGCGCACCACTCACGAATCATGACTCACAAAAGGTGAGCGGTAGCGGCTGCTCACTCACGATTCATGACCGATCTGGTTGTTGGCATCTCTAGCAATTTAAGGCACTTAAACGGCATTATGCGAAATCAAGAGTTCGTCCCGACAGGATACTGGGGCAACCTGTTGCTTTTTCTGCCTCTAGTTTGTGTTTGTCTCTGGTGAAATTCAATGATCATCCGTCAATGAGACGTACGTTCCTGTTTTTGTCTGTTGTTTGGGCGAGTCACTGTTTTTTCTCCAATAACAACCTCCTCTTCTTTCTCTTTGTTTCTTGATTGGAAACAGTCAGAGATTATCCTCGACACGATAACCTCTGATTCTTTCACTGTTCCTTCTCTGTTTCTTGTTTGGAAAGGTCAATGATTATCCCAGCAACAGGATCATCGGGTTCTTTCCACTGACTGTGGTCGACTTGGGCATATTGTCCGTTTCAAGCAACATCCTCTACTCATGACGTTGGTCTCCACGGGATCGACACCTCACGGACCTTACCTGGTGCTGGCCTTGTATGAGCGGAGTGACAGAAGTACCAGAGAAGCTTGCCAGCGATCAATGCTTGACTCGTTAAGGGGGGGATAGGCGGTCCAGATTATGGGTCATTGAGCTTGATGGCGGCCGTTGGCCAGTGACTGACACACCACCGCGAAATGGAAACTCTCTGCCCACTGAGGCATACTCTGCGGTCACGTTGGCTTGATGGTTTCAACCTGGTGGCCACAATGATTGGTTTTTTCTTCCAGCACCAGAGTGCAATGCCTTGAGCGAGTGCGAACGCCGCCCATTGCCCTGCTGACCGGCGCAGAAATGCAATGTCCAGACCCACAGGAGCGACACCGTGTAAGTACTGGAACCAGGCGTCGGGCAGAAGCCACGCTATCAGAAAGAGGCTTGTGTCCTCCAATAGCGCGGCCCACAAATAGATGAGGATGGCGAATCTGAGGCGTCGCTCGATCACGGCAGTACCATCACAAAACTACTCCATTGGCTCATTTTTGTGTGCAGAGTGTACACCCTCTCTTGGATGCAGCAATCGGGATCAATCCTGCTGACTGTTGGCTGCCAACGAGCGTGCAGGCAGAGGGCACTTGCGGCGATCGGAATAGGCGATCTGAGAATTCGACGGTGGACCAAGTGCAATGCGTTGACACCCACAGACCGGCGGATGATAATCAACCAGCTTCCCGGGCCTTCCTTTTAGACGGTTTCGATCCTTCCCTGGCATTCTTTCCTTCTTCGGCTTCATAATCAAACCTCTCGTGAAGGAGAAACAATGATGAAACGTCTCTTCGTAAGCGTTTGCGCTGTGATGTGTTTCCTTGCCTTGAGTCGGACATGCATGGCGCAGTCGAATCCCTGGACCGGCTCATGGAAAGTCGACCAATCCTCGCTCAAATATGAGGGTGCAACTTTTTCCGTGGCTACCGACGCAGACGGTTTCACAGTTACACGCGGAGGCCAGGCGCAACCAAAGGTTGTGTGCGACGGAACCGAGCAGAAGTCGACTAACGGCACGACATTGACTTGCACCAAGTCGGCTGATGGATATGCGATTGCCGCGAGCAAGGCTGGCAAGCCGACGCGGAAAACGACGATTTCGATCTCAGACGATGGCAAAACGCGAACCAGCAAATCTGAAATCTTCCCAGCGGACGGGGAACCGTTCACAATGACGATGATTTCGGAGCGGGTTTCAGGCGGACCGGGAATGGCCGGCGAATGGAGAGAGGTCAAGTTTTCCTCGTCTCAAGACAACGGGGTTCTCTCCATCACAGTCAACGGCGACACTGTGGACTTCAAGGAGACGGATAGCCCGAAGCCGATTACCTGCAAGCTCGATGGTACCGAGACGAAGTTTCCCGGTGGAGGATCGATGTCGGTGAAGCTTGCCGATCCCCATACGCTGAAGGTGACCTATAAAGACGAAGACGGGAAAGTGCGACGTGAGAACACGTTTGCGCTTGGCGAGGACGGCAAGACGATCACCGAGACAGATGTTACCCCGGCCCCCTCACCCTCAACAATGTCGGTAGTCCTTCACAAGATTTAGGGCCGGTTCCAGTCGGATGAGCCGCCATACGGACACTACCCGACTTTGAAGGGGTTCTATCCGTATTGGCCGCCAGGGTGGTCGCCTGCGCTTGCATTAGCCAGCCAGCTAGGGGCAGGGTATCTACTTGTAACTTCCGAGTCCATCCGCCCAGTATCCCGAACCCAGGTCCAAGACCATCCCGCTGCTATACGTCGGAGGTAAGGGTGGTTGCAATGCCAGAGAAAGCGTGGTTGATGCCTTGGGCGAGTTGCTGCATACTGGCAATCGCTCCAAAGGCAATCAGTGCCACGACCAAGGCATATTCGACAAGGTCTTGGCCCTCTTCACGCACCACGAAGCTGCGTGCGTTGAAGTAGAGAGTCGTCATCAGTTTGTTCATATGCTCGCTCCTGGGTAGGATAGTGTGCTTTGGAAGCCCGTTCGTCAACCGAGGAGCAACTGAGTAGCGATTGCGACCATAAGGACGTCCGTAATCGCGCCACAAGGCGTCTCCTTGCCCTCGGTACAAATCGGATAGGGTAACCCCTCATTTGATGTCCAGCGAAGGTTCCTTTTTGGAGTGCAGAGTGTGCAGCCGCCAGGTCACCAGACAATCCTATTCACTTTGTCCTGCATTTCTTGCGTAGATGCTGGCCGCAGATAGCGCAGTGTTGTGGCCAGGTCACTGTGACCGGCCCAGGCTTGAACGGTTCGCGCATCGACATTATTTCTGAGCATTGTCGTGCAGTACGTTCTCCGCAGCTTGTGAAGCGTCCAGTTCCTGCATTCCTGAGACTCGGACTTGCAGCCATTGCACTGACCGCAATTCAACCCCGCTCGTCTCGCCAACCGCTTGAGTGTCCGCAATAGATGCCAGTTAGGTTTGTCGCCGGCGGTTCCAACAATCAACCGCGTTCCTAGACGCATCTTTTTCCAGGTCTTGAGCTGGTTCAATACATCAGCCGGAATCGGAGTGTCTCGCATTTCCGCGTCTTTGATCTTCCAATCCCAGTGCGGTTTGCCTTGTACGCGGAACACAGAATCTTCCCAGTGAACATCGGTCCATTCCGCATGGGCAATCTCCAGTTCCCTGAGTCCGAGCTTTAGTCCCATCGAGATCGACAGCCGCATGTAATCATCTGCAGCCGCCAAAATGGCGGCCGTCTCCGCTTGCGTGTAGATCGTGGGCAGCCCTTTCTCATACTTCGGGGAGTCGGGCATGAAAGACACATCCACTTTGCAAAAGCGCAGGAAGGCTTTCAGTCGATCATGTTTATTGGCAATCGTTCTCTCAGTGCAGCCCCGGTTCCGCAGTCTGGCATGGAAGTCAAGGACCATCTCCCGGGTGATGCCGCGAACGTAGACGGAATTACACAAGGGTACAAACTCCTCCAGTACCAACCGAGCCTGGGCCTCTGCTTCAGCAACCCTCCGCGCTTTGCAGTCAGCGATGTAAGCCGTCGCTGCATTCTTGAGCAGGATCACCGAGTTCTTCGCTGTTGCCGGATTCCTTGCTTCCTTCAGAGCGGCTCTCTGGGCCGCATGGAGGATTGCGACGGCAATGACTGGATTGGAGCTATCTACCTTGCGATAGGCTTTCTTTCCGTCTATGTAGCTGCGGAGAACATATCGGCCATTGGGATACTCCTTGAGCTGCCCCTTGTCGCTTACGAAGCCGTGGCGTGCCTGAAAGGCATTGCCTTGGCCCTTCTCAAGCAGTACAGGGAAATAACGCCATCCGTCAGGAGTGTTGCAATACCAGCACAGGGTGATCTTCTTGGAGGCCATGAACGAAGAATACATCAGGACTGCACAGTATGCACGGGACTAAAAGCAGGACTACGATAGAAAATCTAACTATAACATCAATGTTTATAACGTATTAACGATGGGGTACAGAGTCCCTTCTTCGGCACCATGGTAATTCCCAGCTCGTTGAATGCAGATGTAACTTTGGAAAATAGGAATCTTATATTAGCTTTCGCTTCTGTCACCTGTGTCACGAGAGCACGTGTGTTTGTTATATCTAACTAATGCGCCCCCGAATGCGCTCATTAGAAGAGTGAATATGCGTTGGGCACTCCTTTATGTTCGTTCCAGGTTGCAACCGAAGCTCCGTTCACCCAAAACATCAAGCACCTCGTCCTTCGAACCCTTATAAAACCCTTACGCGATGCTTACAGCCTGCTTACAGACTGTGAGCTAAAGTGTCTCCGATGCATGCGATTGGCCAGGCCCTGGTTCGGATTGTCACGACGCTGTTCTTTGTGGGACTGGCAGGATCAGCTGTTGTTGTGCTGGTCAGCTTCGTCGAGGACTTCCGAGAACTCTTCCCGAGCAAAGATTAGCTTCGCCCAACGCCAAGCCGAAGGCACGCTCTCCTGCTGTCCCCTCCTCCGCCTCTCAGTTTCGAAGCGAAGCGTCTGCGACTGATGCGCAGACGCGCGAACAAACCACTATGGACTCCGGTGCAAAGAATGTTGCAGAAGACTATAGCAGTTTCGGAATTGGTGTAGACCGAAGGCCCACGGCAAAGAGGCGTTTTCCTTAAGAAAACGCCTCCTTCGATGCTCTCAAAGAGTTTACGTGAATTCCGAAACTGCTCTAGAGTGTAAGAGTCGCGATTGTGGAACTAGTTCAGGAACCGCGGGTTTCCTCCAATCTTTTGGTGTTGCAGAAACTATCAAGATCGAGCCACAGAATACCTGCAAGACGGGGTGAACGATGTCCGAGTCGATTGATTGGCCTACGCGAGCACAGCTGCCGCGACGTGGCAATCGCAAGTTTCTTTTTCTTTTTGTTCTCATTGCCATCATCATCTTTGGAAGCCGGACCGCAATGTCCTACTGGGTAGACCTGCTCTGGTTCCGGTCGCTCGGGTACGGGGACGTGTTCCTCCGGACGTTTGCCCTCCAATGGGGGATCTTCGCGGCTTTTGCAGTGGCCACGTTCATCATCCTCTATGGAGCGTTTTCTCTTCTCAAGCGGGCACACCGAGACGATCTGCCTCTCGATCACAGGATCCTCTTTGGCGGGCGAGAAGTGAATCTCTCAGTCAAGCCTGTCCTGCGCATCATCGCGATCGGCGTTTCGCTGGTGATTGCACTTGCCACTGGCGGCGCCATGGCAGCCGAATGGACGACTCTGGCGCTGTTTTGGTTCGCTCCAGGCGCAGCCGGTACCGTCGCCGATCCGATCTTCGGCAAGCCCCTGAACTTCTTTCTCTTCACTCTGCCCGCATGGAACCTGATCAGCGGGTGGCTACTCACCATGGCCGTGATAACGTGCCTGGTTGCCACCTTGTTCATCCTGATCTCAGGCGGATCGCGTGTGTTCGTTGAGCGCCGCGCACGCTACATCACTTTGCCTTGGCGAGGACTTTCCATCACCGTTTCTTTCCTGTTGCTCGTCATTGCCCTGCGCACATATCTTGGGCGATTCGCGCAATTGTATGAGCATCACACCATCTTTGATGGTGTAACTTACACCGACGCGCACGTGACGCTTACGGGCATGTTAATCGTGTGCGCCGCGCTTGTTCTGGGATCTCTTATCGCGGCGATCAACGCGGTGCGGACGCCACGCGGGCGCTGGCTCATTGCCGCGATCGTTCCTGCTGTAGTCTGCTACGCCGGTGTAGGCATCGTTGGTTGGTACGTGACAAGCTTTCTGGTCAAACCCAATGAACTGGTTCGCGAGCAACCGTATATTGCCCACAACATCGAGATGACGCGACAGGGCTACGGCCTGGACCGGTTCGTGCAGCGCGAGTTTCCCGCCGAAACAACCGTTGAGGCAACCGATCCAGCGAACAATCAGGCCACTCTTCAAAACATCCGTCTGTGGGACTGGCATGCGCTGCAGGACACACTTCGTCAGATTCAGGAAATCCGCACTTATTACGATTTTCCTGACATCGATATAGATCGCTACGAATTCGACGGCGCCATGCGCCAGGTGATGCTCGCCACCCGAGAGTTGAACGTTGAGAAGCTACCGGAGAGCAGCCGCAACTGGATCAACGAGAAACTGATCTATACCCATGGTTACGGCATCACCATGAACCCTGTAAATGGGTTCACCCCGGAGGGATTGCCCACCCTGATGCTGAGCAACATGCCCGTCCAGAGTACGGTGCCCGGCCTCAACGTAACCCGTCCCGAAATCTATTTCGGGGAGTTGACAGACACCGATGTGTATGTGAAGACCCGGCAGCCGGAGTTCAACTATCCCCAGGGCGACACCAACAACCTTACGTCTTACCAGGGCCACGGGGGCATCATTCTGGGCGGCTTTCTGCGCCGGGTCCTGCTGGCGTTCGACCGAGGCGATTTAGCCAAGTTACCCTTCAGCGATGACGTGAACTCGGAAAGCCGCCTGCTGATGCGGCGTAACGTGCGTGATCGCGTGGCGACCCTGGCGCCCTTCCTCATCTTCGAGCATGATCCCTACATCGTGATCGGCGCCGATGGCCGACTGTCGTGGATCTTGGATGCGTTCACAACCTCGGACAACTTCCCGTATTCCACCCATTACGGTCTCAACAATCAGCCCATTAACTACATGCGGAACAGCGTCAAGGTAGTTGTGGATGCCTACAATGGCACGACGACGTTTTACGCCTTCGACCGCGAGGATCCAATGCTGGCGGCATATAGCCGGATGTTTCCCAGTCTTTTCAAGAATGCCGCTGACATGCCGCAAGACCTGCGTAAACACGTGCGTTACCCGGAGTCCTTACTCAAGCTGCAGGCGGAAGTTTACGGCCTCTATCACATGACTGATCCCGCAGTGTTCTATAACCGCGAGGACCTTTGGACGGTTGCCAGCGAGGTTGGAATGGCCGATGGAGGCGAGCAGACTCAGCAGGAAATGCAGCCTAACTTCGTGCTCATGAAGTTACCCGGGGAGACCGGTGTGGAGTTCGTTGAAATTCTGCCCTTCACGCCCGCCAACCGCAACAATCTCATTGGCTGGATTGCCGGACGCAGCGATGGCGCACATTATGGCACATCGGTGGTTTACAACTTTCCCAAAACCAAACTCGTCGACGGGCCGTTGCAGATTGAGGCGCGCATTGATCAGAACGCTCAACTCTCAGGGCAGTTGACACTGTGGAATCAGCAAGGCTCACACGTGCGCCGTGGAAGCCTGCTGGTCATCCCCTCTGGCCGCGCGCTGCTCTATGCGGAGCCTATCTACCTGCAGGCCCAGCGCAGCCCCATGCCGGAATTGCGACTGGTTGTGCTCGCGCTGCAAGACCGGCTAGCTTACGGACCGACATTCGAGGCGGCACTGACTTCGCTTTTCGGTGGAGGAGCCTCGTCGCTGAGTTTGACTGAGGCCCCGCATTCCACAACCGAACCCGCGAAACAAAGCAACCCCGCGACAGGTCTCGACGGGCTCATCGCCGAAGCTGCCAAAGACTTTGCCGACTACCAGCGACTGACGTCAGAAGGCAAACTCGGCGAAGCCGGTCAGAAACTCGACCAACTCAAGCAGGTAATCGACAAGCTGAACGCGCTCAAACGATAGCCGTCGCATGCTGCGAGTTTGAGTGAGTCATCTCACTTTGATTCTTGCTTCTCTTTATCCTTGTCCTTGGCTTCATCTTCGGCCTCGGGCGGCTTGGAAAGATGAAGCTTGCTCACCTCTTTGGCTCCGACCGAAGGATCCACAGGCGTCACCTTGATCATCGTTGCCATGGTTCCAGCGGTCCATTTGAAGTAATAGGTCTTGCCCGCCTCCGCCTCAAACCGGGCCCGCTCGTTCTCTTTCTTTCTTAAATCGTTCAGGGCCGCGCCGGCAGACATGATGATGCTTCCGTAGTACATTTTGGGCAATCCGGCGATCACAACAGTTCCCGGCGGAACTTCCATGAATGCATATTCGCTATTGAGGAGTTTGGCTAGATGAGTTTCGTTGACATAAATCTCGTCGTGTGAGGCGGAGCCGGTAAATCTGTACACTCGGTAGATACAAACCATCGCTTTGCCTGCGGATGGTGCCGGCAAGACGGAAGGAGTTTTGGAGTCCTCCGCGACGGCTTTAGGCTGTGAGTAGAAGAACGCCGGCGCACACAACGCCAGCAGAAGGGTTGCGGATGAACGGAACATGCCCCTGCGGCAATTCCGTTCGACGCCACTGAGAGCAGTTTTACGCATTTGAGCGCTCCTTTCTAAAGGTTCGAAATCTGGCGAACACTCTATCAGGTTTCCCTGATGCGGATTAGTCCCGCACTTGGCGGGCAAGACCTGGACTCAGTTATCGATTCCAACTTCGTCTTTACATCTGCACTCGAGGATCGTGTCGTGATCTATCATGGGAGGCCGAATCCAACTCGTTATTTGAATCGAAAGTGAGCGATGATGACGATTGCGGAAATCGCGAGATGCGTGTGGTCACACACGGTGACGATGATTGGTTGCGTGCTTTGTCTACTGTCGAGCTCGGCGACCGCATTTTCGGCGCCTGGAGAATCGCCTGATGGCTCGCTCAAGCGGCAGACCTCCTCGATACGAGTGGAGTTTGATGGCCACAAGCCCGGAATTAGCTTCCTGAGTATCGACTCGCTGAAGAGGGACAGTTTTCGCACGAGCCCAATGGTCGACGCGGGAGGTCAGCCTGCTGAGTACACCGTTTCCGCTAACGGCGATTGGGTGCGATACGCTCTGAGTTCCGATCCAGGGCACCCCGTCTGGGAGATGCGCTGCGATGGGGACACGTTGCGGATGCGGAGCTTGTTTCGTCCCAATGGCGCCTCGCGGGACCTGACTTGGAAGTTCGATCCAAACATTGTCCACGCAACGTTGCTGGGCCATGTTACGGCCGCCGGCGATATTGCGTTGCCGGCAGTCTTGCATCTCCCGGGAATGGGCTCGATGCGAATTTACGCTGCGGAAAGCGCGGCACCAGTCCTGCGCTACGACGCGCACCGTAACACGGATGCCTTCGTTCCCACTGCCGACCCTTCCACGAGGAAGGACTTTGTGACGGTCACTTTTCCTGCTGCAACGGCGCAGAACAAACAAATCGAGTACAAGCTTCAGACTGCCGCAATCTACCCTGCGATTCCCGGGATAGCGGCCGACGATCGAAGATTCGATGGCTTCCGCCGCGACTTTCTCGACATCTTTCAGCAACATGCGGAATGGCACGTGCTGGCGAACCATGCAGCCAGCGACGCTTGCGCATTCACGGTTTACGAATACGCCGATATGGCTCGATATACGCCTCAATTGGTTGAGGGACTGACGGCGCTCGACATCGTTCGCGACACGCTCGATCGCTATCTGGGCGGATTTCTCGGCTACGGGATGCCGGGCTATCAGATGTTCGACGGGCCACCGAACGATTCGCAGCAGCCCTATGTCTTCAGCGACACGTATCCCTCGCTGCTGATCGCTGCATACGATTACGCTGACGGAAGCGGCGACGAGCGCTGGCTTCGGGAGCACTACAAGGGATTGCGGCAGTGGGCCGAGATCATGACGAAGGCCAATGCCGACGGAAGCCCTTTGCTCGAGTATCCTGCCAGCGGAAATTCCGGCTCATGGCCGGTCAAAATCACGACGCGTCCGGCTAACTGGTGGGATACGATCGGCTTCGGACATCAGGACGCTTACTCAAATGCCCTGGGTTACCGTGCCCTTCGTGGAATGGCTGCGCTTGCCGATCGCATAGGGGAAAAAGCTGACGCCGCGAAGTATCGCCAACGCGCCAATGCGATTCACGACGCTTACGCGGCTGCATTTTTCGATCCGTCGGCGGGCGTCCTGGCTGGTTGGAGAAGTGGCGACGGCCAATTGCACAACTACTATTTTCCGTTTGTGAATGGCATTGCCGTGCGATACGGCCTTGTCGAGGGAGACCAGGCGCGACAGGTGATGGATCGCATCCTTGCCAAGATGGACAGCGTTGGCTACAACGACTTTGCGCTCGGACTTCCCGGCAACCTGGTCCCGATCCGCCGCGCGGACTATGTCGATCTCCAGCCGCGCTGGGGTGGGCCGACCAAAGAAGACGGCAGCGACGGTTTTGAAAAGTACGAGAATGGTGGCGCCACCGCTTGCTTTTCCTATTTCACAATGGCGGCTTTGTACCATCTGGGCGAAAAGGAACAAGGCGACAGGATTCTGATGCCGATGCTCGATGCGTTTGCAAAGCAGGGATTCTCCGGCCGCGCGCCAAACGGGATGACATACGACTGGAAAGACTGGCACGGCGGCGCCAATGGCTACGAAGGATTCCTCGTTGATAACTACTATGCGCTGCTGGCCGTTCTCGATCGCGCAAACCTGATTGAGAAAATGCCTTGAAGCACATCACCGCACCAGCTTTCCAGAAAGATGACCTGTCTGGCCTCACAGAATTGGGGCTTTCGGCGCAGCGGGCGTCGTAGCGGGACGGTCTTTGGCCATCGCGCGGATATATTGGATAAGGGAATTCAAATCATCTTTATTGGCGCGGCCTTCAGACTCAGCAGGCATCTGTCCCTTGCCCCTGCGAATGAGAGTGAATAATTGCTGGTCCGTTCTTCCCGAAAACGACTTCGGATCCGTCCAGTCCGGCATGATGAACTGCCTGTCCTTGGCAATATCAGTCTTGCCGTCTCCGTTCGCACCATGACACATTGCGCAGTCCCTCACATAGAGTTGTTTCACCTTCTCCGGCGTGGAAGCGGCATCCTGTAATGCTCGGCCTGGAACCGATGCAGAAGTGAACATGAGGAGGAAGACCGCAGAGGTGAATAGGAGCGGCTTGTTCATGATGGTCTCCTCCGCCGCATGTTTCAGAAGGCGGCGTCTTTAAGTTGCCTGAGTGACTCCCGACAATTATAGGTGCGGACGGTTATCTCCGCTGGCGGGTAAATGATCCCTATTCGGTATACTTGCGCGAAGCCTTGAAAACAAATCAGAATCTCGCCGCGAAGGAGTATTGAATTGAAATTGAATCGGAAATGTTTCGTGATTGTTTGCTTTATTGCATTCTTCGCCGCTCCCGGGTTTGCGCAAAACGATGGAGCGGATATCTTCAAATCAAAATGCGCCCCTTGCCATGGTGCTGACGGCATGGCCGCCACGCCCGCAGGAAAGGCGCTCAAGGCTGCTTCCTTCAAAGATCCGGCGATTGTGAAGACCCCGGACGCCGATTTGATCGCGATTGTGAAGAGCGGCAAAAACAAGATGCCGTCCTTTACAGGCAAGCTCTCCGACGATCAGATCAAGGCAACCGTGAACTATATCCGCACCCTGCAGAAGTAGCGATCCGACGATTGCCGCTACTGATCCGTGGCCCTGGCCCTCGCAAAGAATCCATACCGCTTTAACATCACAACCCAGAGGACAACTCCCGCCACGAAGAGACCCAGGAACAGAAGGAATGGAGACCACTGCGTCTTGACGGCAAACTCGCGGGGATGAAAATACGGCTTGAGATACGCTTCACGCACAATATCTCTCATCAAGGACATGCTCAGGATGACCAGGCCGGTAATGATTGACACGGCAATACCGGCGAGACGGACATTGTCCTTTTTCAGGGCCTCTGACATCACCATGATCGAAGTCACAGCTCCCGCAAAGCCTAAGCCAAGCAGAGAAGTAGCAAGAGCATCTCTGCCCAGAAACAGCATCCACAGCTCCCTAGGCAGGCTGAACAGAAACCACGCGCCCACCAGCACCTGGGTCATCGTGGCATAGAGAAAGGCCTTCCCGCCGAACTGAAAAATGAATCGCGCGTACTCGGTATCCTGCTTCCATTTGCTCCAGGCGATAAGAACCAGCAGAATGCCTCCGACCGCGATAGCCGCCGTCATGAAGTGCAGATAACGCGGAAGCAGAGTGGGCTCCGACAAATTGAGGTTCCAGCCTGAGGCGCTTGAGAGGTACTTCTGCGCCCAACGCGAAGGGACCTGGCTCAGCGTGAGGTTGTTGGTGTAGATGAAGCCAATCAGGAGAACCAGCGTGAAGCTGAACAGCATGACGCGTGCCGCTGTGCGGGGCCGCCGCTCGCCCCGATAAGACACAAAGTAGAAGCCGTAGTATGCCACCGTCAGAAATGCGATTACCAGGAACCACGGCCACGCCAGCAGGATGGACGAAGTGTAGAAGTATTGCCCGTAGACGACCTGCACGAAAAGAAGCGGCGCAATGCCCAGGCTGATGGTCGCGGCCATAAGAATGGGTGCACGTTTTGCGACATCGAAGAACAGGCGGTTCCCGAATGGATTGTTTCTTTGCCGCCAACGCGCCAGCAGCGCCAGGCCAGTTCCGCCCAGCATGAAGTTCATAGCCACGATGTGCAGAAAGAACGTTACAACGAGCAGCAACTTGAAAACCCAATAGGGAGCGGGCAAAGGGTTGGGGTCGAGCGTGGGGACCAGCCCGGGATCGATCATCTTAGTTGCCTCCTTTCACTGCCGTGCCGGTCGCCGGCGCAACGCGCTGGGTATTGACCCACTGGACCAGCGCGCGACGCTCACTTTCTGACAACTTGAGATCGGGCATCACCGGGAACATTCCGGGGAGATCCTTAAGAGCGTCAACTGCCGCTTGCGGATCAGCCGGCATATTCGCGAAAAGGTGATCGTCCGCTCGCAGCTTGTGGCACATAACGCAGTCGTGCTCGAAGACCGTCTTTCCGTCAGCAGTCCCGGGAGCGGATGCGTGGATGGGTTGGAGCGAACTGAGATAAGCAGCCAGTGCATCGCGCTCCGCATCGGTTCCGGCGAATGGGGGCATCACCCCGTTGTGCATGAGGTAGAGGGCTCCAAGCATTGCGCGAATCTTTTCCCGGTCCCAGTTGCGCAGCAGGATGTATTGTTGCAACCCGCGGTAGTTGTTCGTGGTGTGGCAGCTTTCGCACTCCACTCGGAATATTTCGTGACCCGCCGGGATCTGGTTGTTGGTCGTCAACTCCCGGCTGTTCACCCATCTCGCGGCTTTCAGCACTCCTGTGTCGTTGATCTTGTCCACAGTGAAGCCTCCATCGCCGGGAGTAGGAGCGGAATAGAGCGAGTTTGCATACAGATAGTTTTCGATGACATAAGGCTTGCGTACCGACTCACGCACAAACTCAAACGAATCCATGGCTCCAAACGCTACCAGGGCGACCAGGAGGCTGAAGGCCGGATGCAGGCGGCTGGGCCGCACCAGCGCCACGAGCGAAAGCAGGAGCGTAACACACAACAAAATGGCTGCAAGCAAAGCAAAGTGCGTTCCGGTCGGCATTGCGCCGCCCGCGCTAGCCCAGAGGTCGGGTGGGATCTTGCGGATGTACCACCTTCCAAAGACAGGCAGAAGCAGCAGGGATGGCACGGTCCACAGCGAGCCCCATCGCACAATACGCGCCTTCAAAGCAGCATCTTTTTGCACGCTCGCCGTGATCAGGGAATACGTGCCTGCCAGCGCCAGCGAAATGCAGAAGCGGAATAGCAGCGACGGTAGATAGGTTGGATTGAAGAAGCCGCTCCAAAACTGGTGGTTCTCGATCCAGTGGCCTGGGGTCAACATGAAAGTGATGATCCCGTTGATCACCACCATGCTGGCAAATGCCATGATGAAGTAAACCCACCCGTACCACTCGTGCAGCTTTGGCTCCAGCTTGTCCCAGCCGTAGAGATAGAGCAATGCGGCCGTGATCTCCAGAAAGAAGAACACCCACTCGATCGCCCAGCCCCAAACGTAGATGTGGATCAGGTTGCTCGTCGCGGTGGGGCTGATCAAGCCGATGGTGAACCAGATTCCTACACCGCTCACTGCACCAAATACGACCGTTAGCAGCACAAAGAACCGTGTATGGGACTTCAACCAGCCAAGCAGTTGCTCATCCTGATTGCGACGGGCCTTGAGTTCCGTCAAGATCAGAAACAGCCCTCCGCCGACCGCAAAGTGAGACACGAAAACGTGCAGGCCGGCCACCAGCGCCATCAGTAGACCAGCGCCAAAGGCCACATCCCAAACCGGAAAATTCATGATCTCTCTCTTCCCATCTGTCTGCCCCGGTTCATTATCTTCGCTCGGTTCGAGACCAACCGAATTGTACCGCTCCGCAACACACAACTGTTTGCATTCCCCGCCTGGCATCGGAGATCACTCGCTTCAATTCTTCTCGAAGTCTTTTGGACAGAGACCTGCCAGCGCTCCAGCCGGTTCCGGTGGCGAGCAGAATCTTCTGAGAGACTTGCCTGCTTCAGCCCTGGCAGTCCTTCGGGCCGGAGAGGCACTGAGCGCGCACCTTTGCAACAACGCGGCGGAACACTGGTCTCGCAGTCTTGATTTAGTTGTCTGGTTGGATCAGAAGAGCGAGCGCAGCCGTCCCATCGAACTCTCCCAAAGCGCACGGTGCCACAGGTACTCCGCCTTCGACGTCAGCCCGCTGTGCGACAAAGACAAAGTTGTGCGCGCGAAATCTCCGAGCAGGCGGATCGTCACAAGGCTCGGAGACGCGTTCTGCGCGGTTCCCTTCTTCCAGGTGAAGACCAGCTTGCTTCTTCTTGACACGCGATAGCTGCCGGTGACGCAGACTTCCGGATCATCGGCACGGCAAGAAATGCGGTAGCTCTCCTGCGTGCATGTCGCGGTGATCTGTTGATCGCCGCGCATCCCGGGAATTCGCAACCACGTTTCGACATATTCAGGAAGAGTCAGCGCCTGAAACAGGCGATGCCTCTCTGCATTCACACTCACTGTCATCGCGATGTGCCACGGATGAACAAAGTGTGAATGGCCGCCGATTCGAACTCCCGTGCTCAGAATCCTCTGCTGTGTCAGTACCTGAAGGCTCATAGGGGAAGACCGTCCAACTTATGATTTGCATTCGAACATCCCAATGCTCCCGCCTGTTCCGGATTTGTGACGGAGAAGCAATAAGCGGGACGAGTAACAGCCTGAACCAGGTATTGAACAAGGAGAAGAATGAGCACCTAAGTCAAAACGCGGCTCTCATTTCCCACAATTCAGAACCCGCGTCACAACAATCCACAAAGACATAGACGGGGATAGATAACAAGATGCGGGGACTAACTGGCGGGATCAAGTGACAAACGGCGAGCGCATCCCCTATGAACTTATTGCGCGCGTCCGCTTATCTCCAGGAACCCGTAGTGTGAACTACGGATGAATGAGTCTTTGCACGCGCGACCGATAACTCCTGCTCATCGCAATCTTCTCGCCGCTGATCAACAGCACGGTCGCATCGCCATCGTTTTCGCTTTTCACTTCCTTCACGTACCGCAGATTCACAATGGCAGACCGGTGAACGCGCAGAAACATCTTGGGATCCAGCCTTGTCTCCATGTGCCCAATCGTCTCGCGGAGCAAATGCGACTCGGCGCCCGTGCAAATTCTCACATAATTCTCTTCGGCCTCGATCCACCGAATGTCCTCGACGGAAAGAAACAGGATTCGCCCTCGCGATTTGAAAACCAGGCGGGTCGTGTAAGGATGCGCGCTCGATTCGACATGCCCGCCATTGACCTTAACCTCCGCAGCCGCCATCTGTTCCCGAACACGTTGAGTCGCAGAGCGCAGCCTCTCCACTGTGAATGGTTTAAGCAGGTAATCGATCGCATGAATCTCAAATGCGCGCACCGCATACTGATCGTAGGCCGTCGTGAACACGATGTGCGGCAGCACCAGGTTCTGACGCGATGAAAGCGCCCCAACCACGTCGAATCCATCCATGTCGGGCATACGGATATCGAGGAACAGGAGATCGGGATTGGTCGAGTTCACCGCTTGAATCGTTTCCGCCGCGGTGGCGCACTCCCCCACGATCTCGATATCCGCTTCATCGCGAAGCAGTTGGCGCAGTTTCAGCCGTGCCAGCACCTCGTCATCTGCAATTACCGCGCGGACCATAATTCACCATGTGCTGTTACAGGTTGCGGTGCTTCTTCTGAATACTGCAGCGGAAGCATGATCGTGACCAGTACCTGCTTGCGCTCAAGTTCCTCAATCGAAACTGAGGATTGCTCGCCGTAGTGAAGCTTCAGGCGGCTCCTGACATTCGATAACCCTAGCCCATGGCCGTTCGAACTGTTCGAGTCATGCACCTTCAACCCCTGACCGCTGTTCACGACTGCAACCCTCACCTGCTCGCCTTTCCTGCGCACATCAATGGTGAGTCTGCCATTCGCCTCTATCTTCGACAGCCCATGAACGTAGGCATTCTCCACAATCGGCTGCAGCAGCATTGCCGGCACAAGGGCGTCGTACAATTCCGGATCAAAATACAACGACTGTTCCACCCGGCCGGCATACCGCTGTGCCTGCATCGCCAGGTAAAGCTCAATGAACTCCATTTCGTCGCGCAGGGGAATCAGTTGCGCCTCGCCTCGTTCGAGCGTAATACGCATCAGGCAGCTGAGTTGTTCCAGCATTGTATCGGCCGCATCAATATCGCTCCGCATCAGGCTCGAGATGCTGTTCATCGTGTTGAAAAGAAAGTGCGGATTCAGTTGCATGCGCAGAGCCGAAATTCGTGCATTCGCCAGCTGAATCTCCAGTTGTGCTGCGGTGCGTTCGTGCTCGCGGTAGCGCTGGTAATATCCAAGTCCCCTGATCAGAAAGAACGCGCACCAGAAGATCACCACATTGTTCAGCAATTCTTCATAGAGATAAATTGACAGCCGATGCCAGTAAGGCAGATCCGGGTGATTCAGCGGAAGACTCGGAAATGCAAGCACCCAAATCATTTCCTCTGCCGCACTTACAAGAATGCTCAGCGGCAGGAACGCCGCAAGAATTGTCGCAATGCCCGCTTCTTGGATCTGCGGCCCGAGTAATCGCCACAACAACCAGCTGATTGTTCCCCAAAGGAAGAACTGAAATCCCCACGATTCAAGAAAGATCGACGCTCTTACGTGATACCCCAGATGACGAAGGCTGAACCATTCCTGCAATCCAAACAACACGCCCAGCAGCACTGAGGCGCTGATAAAGATCGCCGGATTCATGAATACCGGCTCGCTTCGACTTTCGTTCCTTAACATGACGCGCAGTGAAGAAACCTCGACTTTCTCATTCGATGCGCGTGGCCCGGAAGTCTCGAGCCATCACAGTCATCCATCAGGATGGGGGTCTGGTGACGATCTTTCCCGCGTGGACATCGCTCTCTGGATATTCAACCGCAAAGAGCGGAAATTTCTTCCAATTGTCCTCGTCCTTCAAGATGAATTCAAGAGAGATGTGGTGTCCCTTGAACCAGGCGGAAGCCTCTTCCTCAGTGGTCTTTGCTTCCGATGCACCCAGTTCCCCGCCAAGGATTTGCAGATCCGTTGCAAGCAGGGAACTTGTCTTCTCGCCACCCTGAAGCTTCGCGAGCACGAAATGATAGTACGCTTTCTTTCTGTTTGCAGGCACCCCCCTGCCGTCCCGGGACAGAACCCCTAGAATCATCGAGGCTCTCCATGATCCCGCCTCTGACGCCTCCTGGATCATCGCAACCGGTCGGTCCTGAGGCTGCGTCAACTCCGGAACGCGAATAAGAAGAAGACCTAAAGCATAAATTGCGGGAACATATCCCGTTGCTGCAGATTCGCGATAGAACTGCGCAGCCTTCTTCAGTTCAGGCATGTTGCTTCGATCCGCCGAATGAATCACGCCCAGCCTGTATTCCGACATCGGATCGTGGAGCTTTGCGCCGGTCTCATACCAATGCAGCGCAAGCGCCTCGTCCTTGGCTACACCATTTCCGGAGTAGTACATGTCGCCCAGGTAGCACGCGCCAAGCCCGTCCCCTTTGCTTGCAGCCTCCCTGAAGAACTTCGCGCTCAGCTCAAGATCCTTCCTGACCCCAATGCCCCACAAGTATGCAACTCCCAGATCTACCTTCGCGCCAACGTAACCTCCGGCAACTGAGCGCTCAAACCAGCGCACAGCTCGCTCTGGATCTCGAGGAACGCCAACTCCCACTTCGTACAGATACCCAATCTGCTTTTGCGCCACGGGATCGCCTGAGTTTGCAGCCTTCTCGTACCAGTAGGCTCCCAGCTTTTCATCTTGCACAACGCCATGTCCGGCCAGATACGCAGCGCCCAGTTTGATCTCGTCTTCGATTGACCCGTTTGCGGCTCCGGCCTGGATACGCGGGATATCGGGCTTGATGGCCAGCGTACTATTCGGCTGAAACAACAGAGTCAATCCCACCCCGATTGCGAAGGGAGAGACACCGATTCTCGTGGGATGACGAGCAATCCAGTTCATGATTTTCCCCCGGGTTATCTCAAAGAGGTTGTTGGGTTCGACTACAGCGGTTCCGCAGTTGCTGTGTCCGGAAGCCATCTCGGTGAAGTGGCTTCTTCCTTAAGAAGAAGCCACCTTCCATAAAAGATGGAAATGGCTACATGAACTGCGGAACCGCTCTAACTAAGTGCGGTCCGAACAATCACGAACGTCATCTAGACTCGTGATGTGTTTGGAAGTTATCAGTCCCGCAAGGCTGATTGGGCGCACCTTATACCTGCAATGAGTAGGCTTGATGCACAGAACATGCCTCTCGTCCTCGTGACTGCGCAGCCTGTCACAAACTTCGAAGACCTGGAAACTGTGACGGGTAACTTGATTTGAACGACGAATGGGAAAGGATGAGTTCGGGACCGCTTTGCCTGGATCCATAACTGGATGCGCAGCATTGCGAAAGCGCGGGGATTGGAACGAGTCTTTACGTCGCCGTAATTTGGAGCAGCGCACGCTTACCCTGCGGACGACGCACCGTCCGCGGGACAGGCGACTGCATGTCCGCCTTGCTTAAGACACTGGTGATTGTCTTCCCCTGTTGCGGCTCATTAGAACCTGATCTTCCCTCCAAGTTCGATTCGCCTGCGATCGATTCCGGAAAACACTGAGTTCGTTTGCCCGTCGCCACTGGGGTTGTAGATCGTGTTTCCAAACGACCCACCGGTATCAGCAAAGCTCCCGAAATCGATGTTGACCCCCGGGGTTCCGCGATACTGATGATTCATCAGGTTGTAAGCTGTCCCGCGCGCCTCGATCGTGATGTGCTCGCCCAGTTTGAAGTTCTTCAGGACGCCGAGATTTACGGTGTTGATTGCCTCACCACGCTGCTGATTTCTTCCCCCGCCCGCAAAAGGCGTGCCGAAGTACTGTGCCGAGATATCGTCATTCCGAATCCAGTGGACGTCCTGGCTCGCAACCGGTGCGCCGGTGTAGTAGTTCACAAGACCGCAGCCGCTGGCAGCGGGATCTGTGCACTGACCGACCGTGTCAATCGGCGCATGCCGGTTGTTGATAATCGGCCGGCACGTCGCCCCGCCGGAGGTCTGAGTCGGATCGCACAGCAGTGTATCCGCGGCCGGGCTCTCAATCACCGTGTAGGGCTGGCCGCTCGCGTAACGCCAGACAGGGTTGATCTGCCAGCCACCAAGCATTCTGTTGGTCAGAGAGTTCTTCCGTCCGAACCTGGGCAATTCGTAAATCAAATAGATCGAGGCCAGCTGAGGATAATCAAGCCCGCTCAACCCTCGTTCTGCCTGGTCGAGATTGAATGGACTCTGCGCATAGTTCGTCGTATTCCCTCCAACCCCGGTTGCATAAATCTCGCTTACGTTATCGATCGTCTTGCTCCATGTGTAGCTGACTCCTGCTGTCAGACCGCGCCAATGCTCAACGCTCAACCGCGACTGCAGACTGTTATAGAGAGAGAATGCGGTGTTTCCCAGCGTAACCAGATCGGTTCGATTGCAGTCGGCGAAGCCTGCGGTCGCTCCTGGAGTGTTGGCTGTAGTGCAGGGGGTAAGGCCAGCCGGAATCACGTTTTGGAACCCTGCCGCAATCAATGGTCCCAGCGCCGGGTTGCCAATACGATTCTGAAGCAGCCCTACGCCATGGTTCCCGATATAGCGGGCCTCGCCGACAATATGCGGGGTAAAGGCCTGCTGAACCCCAAGTGTCCACTGCTCGGTGTAGGGATTGCTCAAGTTGGGATCCGTGTTCGACTGTGCCCTGAAACCAGGGTCTCCACCACGTGGCACCTGCGGGTTGATCAGAGTACGCAGCCCGGCTGCCGATCCGTCAGACGGAATGCAGTTCACGCACGTCTGGAGTGAGGCGAAATTCACCATCGGAGTGCTCTGCGCGATGTTTGCAAACGGGTTATTGAATGTCGCGTCGTACCCGATGTGGAAGCCACCGCGAATAACCATGTTGCTCTTCCCGTTGAACTCCGGCTGCCACGAGAACCCGACAATTGGTCCCAGGTTGTGCTTCACGATGGGAAGAGACTGCACTGTCCTCAGGCTCAGCGGGAGCGACGTGTCCCAGAACGCCGTTTGGGGATTCGCTTCGCGCTTCGTCGTATAGTCGTGCAGACCGTTAATGGGCTGACTCTGCAACTCATATCGCAGACCCACTGACAACAGTCAGATGAGGAGTCGCCTTGATGTCGTCCTGAAAATACACAGCGCCCGCATTATAGGTAAGCGGATACGCCGATGCGCCGTCTGCGTACAGTGTCAGTGCGGGGTTGTTTTGAATAAAATCGCCGAACGTGTTGAAGATAAAGTAGCCATTCAGATACGGAATGCCATAGTCCGTCTCGGGGAAGTGGTTATACTCGCCGCCAAACTTCACGGCATGTCTGCCAACCTGCCACGTTGCATTGTCCTGAATCTGCGAGCTCTGGATAACCCTGCCCTGCGGCCAGTACTCATTCCGCTCGCCGATCGGCAAATCCGTCCCATTGGCAAAATTGACGCGAATGGGACAGCCGGTCAGGATCGTTGAGTCCGAACAGTTCGAGAATCCCCCTCCTCCGAAGCTGACCGTCGAGTGCGAGTAGCTATACCGCACCTGATTTAGAAAATGATCGGTAAATGTATGCGTCCAGTCCGCTCCAACATAGTGGCTGATTCCGCCTACATCCACAAAGCCGCCTGAAATTGCCTCCGCGGGAGAAAAGTAGTTGTAATCGTAAGTGAAGCTCTTTTGATAGATGTACCTGCCGAAGATGCGGTCGTGTGCGGTCAACTGGTAGTCGACGCGCCCCATAGCTTCGTCATCGTTAAATGGCGACGAAACTCTGCCTGCGCGCGGTCGCAAATTCGATGGGCACGCCGAGCACATCAATGGTCGTTGGCGTGCCAAATGTCAGACTGCCCGTCTTGATGGTCGCCGGCCCGATGGCAGCCAACGCTGAAACAGCCGGGCTGTTGGGAAACGCAGCCTGAAGCTGCGTGATGCCATTTGGCGTCGGCGTTACCAGCGGATTTGAAAACGATGGTGCTGCTCCGGTTCGAGTGTGCTCAAAGTTGCCGGAGCCAAAGAACCAGAGCTTGTCCTTCTTGATCGGACCTCCGAATGTCCCGCCCCACCGGTTATCGACATAGCGCGGAATCGTTGGCTCGATGCACCCTGATGAAGGATCCTCTCCTGGTGTGCAATACCCGAAAAGCGGATTCTTGTCCTGGTTGGCCAGTGAATCGGCCCAGCTCCCGTTGTAAAACTCGTACGCAGTTCCGTGGAACTGGTTGGAGCCGGCTTTCGTGATGTAGTTGACCACTGCTCCGCTGTTTCGCCCATACTCGGCGCTCTCGCCCGTTATAATCTGCACTTCCGCAATCGCATCGGCATTTCCAAAGAAGACATTCGGTCCTCCGATGTTCGTATCGTTATTGGCCTGCCCGTCCAGTTGAAAGTTGTTGTTGCGATCGCGCACTCCGTTCGATGAAAACTCAGCACCGTTGCTATTGGTGAATTCGTTGCCTCCCGACGGTGCTATCCCCGGCGTCAGCAGTGCCACAATGTCGAACCCGTTTCCAATCGGCAGGTTCGCAGTCTTCTCCGTATCGAACTCCTGGCTGATTTGGATGGAATCCGGCTGCAGAATTGCGGCCGCAGCTTCAACAGTGACAACTGACTCCGATGCGCCAATCTTGAGCGTTAAAGCTCCGAGCGGTGTCTCCTTGCCGGTCTGAACCAGCACGTTCTGAACGTTAACGGCTACAAATCCCGGAGCTTCAACGGTCACGTTGTACGTTCCAACCGGCAACCCCGGCAACTGGAATGCGCCCGTCGGACCAGTCCTGGTCCTGGAAACTGAATTCGTTCCAATTTGCGTGGCCGTAACCGTGGCTCCTTGAATCACCGCAGAGGTGGGATCCTGCACAGTGCCGCCAAGTGAACCCGTAACGATGCCCTGGCTCACGGCACGATCCGCGACAACGAAAAGCGCCACCGCTAGCAGAATTCGAACTGACATCCAATAATTCAGCCGCATATTTCTCTCCGCTCCAGATGATTAGGGACAAAACGCTCGGAGAGACAGGACTGCACGTGCGCAGCCAAGCAAACTTCCATTGACACTGAAGTGACCAGTAGCGGACTGGTTGGGACAAGGTATCGGCAGACTGGGGGAGAATGTGTTCCTTGCACCGCATTTGCCGAATGAGATGTCCAGATCACTCCAGCGAACGGGACTCGTGCGGTTTCCGCATACACCAATCCATATCGTGTGACGGATAGCGTGCTTGGGGTCTTGAATGGCGGAGATTACGAGGTCGGCTGTAGCTTTTGCGCGAAGGGCTCGAGGGAAATGTACATTTTCTGGGATCCAGCCACCAGCCGCGCAATGCCGCTTGTCCCAAATTTTTGCGCCGAGGCCTTGGTGTTCATATTCGGACAAACGCTATTCAAAAGCGGACATTCACATGTTACCCATCTAGGTCACCAGACCTACTAAGTTACTGATTTCAATAAAATCCGTCACTAAGTGTAATTGGCATCGAACTTGCCACATCATTTTCAGAGAACGACGGGACCCCCTTTCAACCTGGTCGGCAACTTCACAAAAGCAGCGGAACGGAGAGTCTATGGCGATTCAGACGCTCATTGCAGATGATGAAGTGCTTGCGCGGCGCAAGCTCAGACAGCTCCTTGCAGACGAATCGGATATCGAGATTGTTGGTGAAGGATCCTCCGCGCCGGAGATCCTTGAACTGGCGAAGACCACCACCCCCCAACTCCTTTTTCTCGACATCCGCATGCCCGGAATGACCGGCCTCGATTTGGTTTCGGAAATCTCAAAGTGTCCAGACATTGCCCTCCCCCACATTGTCTTCACCACTGCCTATGACCGCTACGCACTTCAGGCATTTGAAATCCACGCCGTCGATTACCTGCTCAAGCCCTTTACCGCTGAGCGTCTTCATTCCGCAGTGCAGAGAGCGCGCGATCAGATTCTCATCGCCGGGAAGTCTACGACGCGCGAGCAGAATGGCAATCGCCAGCGTGGCCCTTACACCGCGCGTATTGTTTTCAAGTCACGCGGCCGCATTCTGTTTCTTCCCGTCTCGGATATTCGTTGGATCGGCGCAGAAGAGAACTACGTGCGCATCTGCACAGGAACGGAGAGCCATCTTCTGCGCGAAACCATGACTTCCATCGAGCAGCGGCTCGACCCGCAATCGTTCCTGCGCGTTCACCGCTCCGCCATCGTCAATCTGCGCTATGTCAAAGAGGTGCGCACCGAGTCACGTGGCGACTTTATTGTGCACCTTGTTAACGGCCAGAGACTCACCATGAGCCGCAGCTATCATGCACGCATAGGCGAACTGCTGGCTCGCGCGTAAGCTTCTCCGCGCGAGCCCCGACGATGCATCTCCTAGGCCGCCGCAACGCGCTTGATCAGGTCTGACTGCTCACCGTCGGTCTCTGCGCCAATCGTGAAGGCATCCAGCACGCCTGATCCGAGTGCAAAGCGAATAGCCTGGTCCTGTCGAGTGCGCATCGCGCCCTGGCCCAGAATCTTCATGCCGATGATTCCCTTGCCTTGCGCCCGCATCTCCTTGATGACGCCGATCACGGTCTGCGGATCGGCGTCCATGTGTGCGCCAACCGGATTCAGCCGAACCAGGTCGACCTCCACCCACGGCGATTTGGCCGCCGCGCGCAGCGCCTCAATGCTGTGGCATGACACGCCGTGCGCGCGGATGATCCCCTTCTGCTTCGCCTCTGAGAACACATCCATCACGCCGCGATAGCGATCGGTCCAGTCGCCTTCGGTCACGCAGTGAATGAGCAAAATGTCGATGTAATCGGTCTTCAACTCGCGGCGATACCTGTCGAGATCGTCCTTTGCCTGCCTCGGATCGCGCGAATCGCACTTGGTCATCACGATCACCTTCTCGCGCGGCAGCCGGGCGATGGCATCCGCAACCTCCGGATGCGAACCGTACGAATCAGCCGTGTCGAAGAATGTCAGACCCCGGTCGTACCCGGTGCGCAAAAGGCGCGTCAGTCCGCCCTCTCGCGTTTGATTCGACGAGCCGCCCGCTCCAATTGTGCCCGTACCCATCGCCAGCCGGCTCGTGCGAATGCCGGTCTTCCCAAGCACCACAGTGTCGGTGGCCTCAACCTTTGCTTGGGACGCGGGCGACGCAAGCTCTTCCGCGATCGTTCCTGGTTTAAGGTAAGCTGCGCCCAGGCCGGCAACAGCCCCGGCAATGAATTTCCTGCGATTCATATGACCTCCTGTCAAAGGAGATAGAAATGGGGAAGTTCAACCGGCACGGGCTCAAAACGCGTCGCAGCACATCGCGCCGATTCCAGAATTTTACGCCCGTTTTTGCAGTTCCGAAAACTCGTCTGGTGCCCGCGCCGCTGGCATTGGCAAATACACTGTTAATGAAGCTATTTGCCTTTCTCTATGCGACCTGAGTTGATCAAAGCCAGCGAACTCCTCGACCGCAACACCCCTGAATCGGTGAATGAAGCGGTGTCTCTGCTGCAAAATACGGTTTACTCCTTCAGCATGAAAGTCTGCGGTCACCCTGAAGACGCTGAAGACACCACACAGGAAGTACTCTTCCGTTCGCTTGCCCACCTTGCAAAAATCAATGACCCGCAGGCGCTTGCAGTGTGGCTCTATACGGTTACCCGTAATCGCTGCTGGCGCATGCGGCGAAAGCCCGTCAACGCTCCTGGGCGGACTCTCTCGCTCGACGAGCTGATGCCTGACGATGCGGAGCTGGGCCGCCTTTTGCAGGATGCTGCTGAAAACCCTGAGGGCGAACTGCTGCAGGCCGAGCAGCATCGCCAGCTCCACCAGGCCTTGTTGAGAATTCCCGCCCCGCTGCGCATCGTTCTCGTTCTCCACGACATGGAAGAACTATCCACCGAACAAGTGGCACAAATTCTTGGCCTTCAACCGGGCACTGTTCGCGTGCGGCTGCATCGCGCCCGCCTGGCCGTCCGCAAAGAAATGCGACGGATCACCGATTCCGAAGCGCCGCAGCGGGCGGACTCCCCGAATAGCCGAAGACATGCGCGTCGCAAACCGCGAACAGCCTCAAAACGCCCCGCCGAGTGCCGCGAGCTCTTTGCCGGTCTCTCCGAGTATCTCGATGGCAAAGTCGATCCCATTAAATGCGATCAGATGCGCAACCACATCGAGGCATGCCCTTCCTGTGTTGCCTTTGTTCGCGACTTGCGCGCCGCCATCGATCGCTGCCGGACCCTTGAGTTCCCATGCGACGAACGCGTCGCACCTCGTCTGCGCTCACTGCTCACGCGCGAGTACTTCCGTATGCTCGGCGTACCCATGCCGCAAAAAACTTCTGCCAATTTGTAACGAATCCCGGCAATCATGGCTTTCATTGATTGAAAGGCAAGGCTCATCATGGAAATAAAGGTCAATACGCTCGATCATTTCAAATTCGCCATTCAATCCCGTTCCCATTCAATCATTTGCGACCAGCCCCTCGAAAACGGCGGCCACGACGCCGGAATGACTCCGCCCGAGCTTCTGCTCGCGTCTCTTGGTTCCTGCGCGCAGTTCTATGCGCTGCAGTATCTGCGGGCGCGTAATCTCGACGACAGCGGAATTCAGGTGACTGTCTCCGCGGAAAAGCTCAAGCAGCCGGCAAGGCTCGGCAACTTCGTCATTCAAGTCACTTGTCCGGCTGAGCTCACCGCGGAGCAGACCGAGGGCCTCAGGCGATCAGTTCATCTCTGCCTGATTCATAACACCCTGCTCTCGCAGCCAGAGATTCACATCGAGCTCGCTGTGGGAGTACGCGGCACTCCGGTGAGCGCGGTTCCCGCGCAGAATCACTGCGTCAGTCACGAAGCGCCGTGCGCACTCGCCGTGGCCGGAGGAGCAGAGCACCGTAATGCACTACGATTGCTCTATGTCTCCGATTCTCGATATCCGCGATCTGCGCATCCGCTTCGGATCCACAGAGGCCGTTCGCGGAGTCAACATCCGGCTGGACGAAGGCGAGGTCCTGGGCCTCGTCGGAGAATCGGGCTCTGGAAAAAGCGTCTCTGCCCTCGCGATCCTCGGCCTGCTTGGGTCGGCAGCGAGCGTGGAAGGAGAAATCCTCTGGCGCAACGCTGGTCCGGATACCGCGGCGCACTCATTCACACATGGCGACAGGAACCCGGCAACGGCAACACTCGATCTCTTGCGTCAACCTGCCTCTGCGTTGCGTCGCCTGCGCGGGCGGCAGATTGCGATGATTTTCCAGGAACCCATGACAGCACTCAACCCGGTAATGACCATCGGGCGGCAGGTGGCGGAGTGCTTCGAAGCGCACAACGCGTCGTGGACCGGACGAGAGGCTCGGCAGAAGGCCATCGCCGCACTTGAAGAAGTTGCAATCCCTGAAGCGGCCAGCCGCTATGGCGACTATCCGCATCAGTTCTCGGGCGGGCAGCGCCAGCGCATCCTGATCGCCATGGCGCTCATCAACAGGCCGCGCCTTCTCATCGCCGATGAACCCACCACCGCCCTCGATGTCACGGTGCAGGCTCAGATCCTTGCGCTGCTTCACCAGCTTCAGATCCAGCACGGCCTTGCCATGCTCTTCATCTCTCACGACCTGGCTGTCGTCGGCCAGGTCGCCGGCCGTGTCGCCGTAATGCGAGCAGGAGAAGTGGTCGAAACCGGCCCATCGGAGAAGCTGCTCTCTGCGCCGCAACATCCATACACGCGCAGCCTGCTCGCCGCCGTTCCGACTCTGCGAACAGATCGCGATCTCCCACTTGCGATGATCGGCAATCCGCCGGGTGAAAGACGGGTATACTCTCCCCATACCGAGTGAATTCAAGCGCTGCCTCCCATGCGGGAGTGATAAAGGATGTCGTATGCGACCCATGTATCTCGTGCCGGACCCGAGGTCCACGCAGTCGTAAGGAGAAGACACGCAATGCCGTTTATGGCTCGCATTTGCACTGCAGCATTCGTTGCCATCCTGCCTGCATGTATTGCACAAACGCCACAGCACAAGAAGAAGTCCAATCCAAAGCCCGCTCCCACCGCTCAGGAATTGTTCGAGGTGATTCGCGGTGCTCTTCTCTCCTACAGCCCCGACGACGCCATCAATGACAACCTTGAAGTCGCGTTTGATCCAGCTTCAAGCGTCCTCACAATCACACAACCCGACGGCCATTGCGATCAGTTTCTTAATGCGCTCGATGCCGACACCCTCGTTTGGGATATCTTCGACGCAAGTGACTCTGTAACGTCCCGCCAGCAGATCTTGCGCCTTAACGTGGTGTCTCAAAGCGGCAAGACAGCCAGAACCTGCTACGACAATGAAAATCGAATTGATGAGAAAGCCGCTACAAATCGTGCACGATTCCTCTTCTCTCTGACAAAGACGGAGGATATCTACGATTTTCGGTCAAGGATCGAAAAGGCTTTGAAGAAGCTCATTGTGATGAGCAGCGAATCATCGGAGACACGACCGCCCCCCGGGTGAGCCGGGAGGCGGATTCGTCCAATAGTTAAGCTCCTAGCCCGCGACGGCCGCTGAAGCTTCCGGCTCTCCAGCAGCTTCTTGCGCCGCATCGGCCACTACCTGAACCTTCAGGTGCGCGGTGACTTCGCGATGCAGCTTCACGGCGACATTGAAGTCGCCGAGGCTCTTGATCGGTTCATTGAGCTGGATCTTGCGGCGGTCGACCTCAAAGCCCTTGGCTCTCAAGTTCGCTGGCAATGTCGGCCGAGGTGTAACCGAGCCGAAGAGTTGGCCGTTCTCGCCCGACTTGCGGGTAAACGCTGAGCACCACGGGCTCCAGCTTGGTGACCAATTCCTCCGCCTGCGCCTTCTCCGTGGCGGAGCGGCGAGCGGCGGCAGCCTTCATCTGTTCAATGACGGCCTTGTTGGCCAGAGTGGCCTGCAGCGCCAGCTTGCGGGGCAGCAGGAAATTGCGGCCGTAGCCGTCGGCCACCTTCACTACGTCTCCGCGGTGGCCGAGGTTGGCTACGTCTTCTTTCAGAATGACTTCCATGTGAAACTCTCCAATACTTTACGGGCAGCGACTTCGTGCCTTGCTCTCCGTCCGTTGTGTTAGACACAGGCGTCTCGCAAACGGTTGTGCCGCGCAGATTCTATAACGATTCTTGCGAAGATCGTCGCCTGCCAAATCAATCAATCCCCTACAACTAAAGCGCCATTCGTAATCAGTTGCCCGACCCTTTGCCTAGTGGCGGGTCGCAAATGGCAGCAGGGCGATGTTGCGGGCCTGCTTGATCGCACGGGTCAGACGGCGCTGGTGCGTGGTGCACACGCCGGTCAGGCGGCGAGGCACAATCTTGCCGCGCTCGGCCACAAACCCTTGCAGCAGACGAACATCGCGGTAGGGAATGGCGTCAATCTTCTCGGTGCAGAACTTGCACACCTTCTTGCGACGGAAGAACTTGCCGCGTCCGCCGGGTCCGCCGCCGGGTCGCCCGCCCGGACGCGGTCCACCGGGGCCGCCGGGTCCTGAACCGCCAGGTCCACGGTGCCGGTTGCGCCTTGAGGTGCTTGTGATGCGCCCGCTTCGGGCGCCTTGCCAGGAGTCTCTTCAGACATTTCGTTTCCTCTTTGCCTTCTTTGGCTTTCCGCCGCCACTGAGGGCTCGGAAATGCAGTCTTCGAGCCGCGCGCAGTTACCCTCCAGACGGGGCCTGTCACGGCAAATCGTCATTGTACCTTAGGCGCTGGCCGACACAGGCTCTGGCAGCCTCGCGCGGGAGCATGGCGGCGGCCGCAGGAGCTTCCGCGCTCACCTTGCGACGAGTTCCACGAAGTGCCTTTGACCTTCGCCAGACGCTTCTCTTCCTCGTCGATGCGCACGGTGATGAACTTGATCACCGGCTCCGACACGCGCAGACGGCGCTCCAGCTCCAGCACCACGGGCCCGCTGGCCTCGATGGTCAGCAGAATGTAGTTGCCGTCATTGAACTTGCGGACAAGGTAGGCAAGCTTGCGCCGGCCCATCTTCTCCACGTTCTTCACCACGCCGCCGCCATTGGTGACGTTGGTGGTGAAGCCGGCGATCAGCTTGTCGACATCCTCTTCGGCCACGTCGGGCCGAACGATAAACATAACCTCATACAAACGGGACATCCGATTTCCTTTTCCGCCGCAGTCACTTCTGACTCCAGCCGCTGCCGCCGGCCCGCCAATGCGACCATAGCGGCCTATCTCTTTGCTCGCAGGCCCTGGTTCCTACTAGCCGTCCCTGCTTCTTACTTCTCCGCCGGGCCGTTTTGCTCGCGGCGGTTAAACTCGTTCATCGCGGGGCCCGGTCCATCCTGGATGATGCGTCGCGTGGCCGTTGCCACCCGATCGAGCACCTCATCCAGCACCGCCAGATCCGCCTTGCGCATCGGCGAAAGCAGGTAATCCCTGCCCGGCCTTTTGCTCCCGCCGCCTCTTTGGCTTCCGGCGGCAGATCCGACCAACCCCGATCCGCAATCGCAGCCACTCCTGGCTGCCCAGGGCCGCGGTCACGCTGCGGGCTCCGTTGTGTCCCGCCGGCGAACCGCGCTCCCTGATCTTGAATGTCCCCAGCACCAGGTCCAGCTCGTCGTAAATCACGAGCAGGTCTCGTGCCGGGTCCACCTCGAACTCCTGAATCAGAGCGGCCACTGCTGCCCGCTCAGATTCATAAAGGTCTCCGGCTTGGCCAGGATCACTTCGCGCCCTGCCAATCGGCAGGTTGCGGTCACGGCCCGGCAGCGCCGGTTCTGCACCACAACGCCCTCTTGCTCGGCGATGCGGTCAATTGCCATGAACCCCGCGTTATGCGGTGTCCACAGATACTCGAGGCCGGGATTGCCGAGCCCCACCACCAGGAAGGGGCCCGGTCCGAACTCCGGATCTCGCTCTGCCTCGACCAGTGCTTACTTCTTCGCTCCGGCAGCGGTTCGCCTTCTTGGCGGCGCCTTCTGCCGCGGCGTCTGTCTTGCCCTTCTTGGCCACTTCTGGCTCAGCCGGGTGTCGCACCGGCTTCGCCAGCAGCAGGCACTTCGCCCTCAGCCGGAGCCGCCACAACTTCTTCACGAATCGAGACCACGTGGGCCACCGTCGCGTCTTCGTTATTCAGGTACTTGATCTTGTCGGAGTGCGGCAGATCGCTGACGCGCAGCACGCCGTGCATCGCGAGTCCGCTCACATCGACATCGATGTGGTTCGGAATGTCGGCCGGCAGGCACTCGATTTCAACTTCGCGCAGCACCTGGTCGAGGATTCCGCCTGCGGTCTTCACGCCAACCGGCATGCCGAGCAGCTTGACGCGCACGCTGACGCGCAGCATCTTGTCGAGCGCAATGCGCTTCATGTCGATGTGGATCAGCTTGTCCTTGATCGGCTCGCGCTGCCAGTCGACGATCATGGCCTTGGCCGTCGCAGGCCGGCAACTTCGACATCGAAGATCGTGTTGTGGCCGGTCTCGGAAAAGAGAATCCGCGAAATCTGCTTCGGATCCACTTCGACGGCGACGGCATCGTGGCCGGCGCCATAAAGCACGGCAGGAATCTTGCCGGCAACGCGCACGCGGCGCGCTGCATTCTTGTTGAACTTGCCCTCACGGGGCTTGGCTACGACTACTTCAGGCATTCCATCTCTCTTTTCTGTATTCGGGCACGGCCGTTCTGAGGTGCCGCTCCCTTTGTGGGAAGCCTGCCAGCTATCTAGCTTGAGCCAGTGGTTTCAGTCATGCGCTGAATCGCTAACTCACTTCGACTCAGTCTTCAATTGTTTCCTTGGCTCAGTCGCGAAGGTCGATCTTCAACGATTCTCTAGCTGACAGCTGATCGCTGATCGCTAAGGCTGTCTTACGAGAACAACGTACTTACGCTGGTCTCCATGTGAATGCTCTCGATCGCCGCGCCCAGCAGGCCGGCAATCGAAAGCACCTTGATCTTGGGCAACTTCTGCGCCGCTTCGCGCAACGGAATGGTGTTCGTGACAACCACCTGCTCCAGGCGCGAGTTGGCAATGCGGTCAATCGCCGGGCCCGAAAGCACGGCGTGGCTCGCGCACGCGTAAACGGGCTGCCGCCCGCTCGCATAGAGCGCATCCACCGTCTTCACCAGCGTTCCGGCCGTGTCGATAATGTCGTCGATGATGAGGCACGGTCTTGCCGTCCACATCGCCGACCACGTTCATCACTTCGGCAACATTGATGTCCGTGCGCCGCTTGTCCACGATGGCCAGCGGAGCGCCCATCTTCTGCGCAAAGAAGCGCGCACGCTCCACGCCGCCTGCATCCGGCGAAACCACCGTCAGGTTGGGCAGCTTCAAGCTCGCGGAAATAGCTCACCAGCACCGGGCTGGCAAACAGGTGATCCACCGGGATGTTGAAGAATCCCTGAATCTGCGCCGCGTGCAGGTCCACAAACAGCGCGCGGTTGGCGCCCGCCGTCGTCAGCAGATCGGCAATCAGCTTGGCGCTGATGGCGACGCGCGGACGGTCCTTGCGATCCTGGCGGGCGTATCCGTAATAGGGAACCACCACCGTGATCCGGGCCGCCGATGCGCGCTTCAGCGCGTCGATCATGACCAGAAGCTCCACCAGGTTCTGGTCCACCGGATAGCAGGTGGGCTGCACGACAAAGACATCCACGCCGCGCACGTTCTCGAGCAGCTGGAAGTAGACTTCGCCATCGGCGAAGCGCTGCAGCTTGACCTCGCCCACCGGAACGCCGATGTGGCGGCCGATCTCTTCTGTAAGTGGCCGGTTGGCCGTGCCGCTGAAGAGCTTGAAGCGCCGGTCCTCGCTCAGGTTGCGTGTCCGCTTGCGCTCTGCAGCCGGCTTGGCGTCCTTTGCCTTGGCATCCGGCTGGCCGCCGGGGCCCTGCCCCTTTTGCGCGCCATCCTTGCCGGGCGTCCACGACCGACTTGCTGTTTGTCTTCCAACGTTACTGTCACCGTATCCCACTTCCATCTCCGAGCACCTCCAAGCTGGTTGGCTTTGGCTGCTTTCCGGTCTTCCTGACTGCAAAACTTGGCTGGGCGACTAGGATTCGAACCTAGACAAGTGCCTCCAAAGGGCACTGTCCTACCATTAGACGATCGCCCAACTTTACGAATTCCCGGGTGCCTCACGTACCGGTCCCGGATCATCGCTTCCAACAGCCGCACGCGAGTCTCTACACCCTCAGCGCTGGACTGTCAACTTACCTTGTTGCAGAAGCATTTCGCCCCAGTACTCGGAGCGCGGCAGGGTGCGCGTCAGTTGATTCGCGACGCCGGCCGCCGTCAGTCGCTCCTGGGCTGCTTCTGCATCTCCCCGGGTCAGGTACAACCCGAAGAGCGCCGAACCGGACCCCGACAGCGAAGCATGAAGGGCTGCCTCCGGAGTGCCCGAAGCCGCAAGAAGACGCTTGATTTCGCGAAGGGAAGGATGCTGGGGAAAGACGACTCGTTCAAAGTCGTTCTGGATCCAGCTACTGATCCCGGTGCGGACAAGCGCGGACTCTTGAGGTCCGGCCAGGTCCTCTCCCGCGGAGAGGACACCGGAGGAGCCTGATCCCTGCCCACCCTCCGGAATTGCTCCCGCAAAGGCGCTGGCATAGGCACGGCTCAACTCATTTAGTTTATCGGTACTTGCCGCCCGCGGTCAAACCTTCCGATGCGCACAGGGCGTCCCAGTCGCGAAAGGCCTGCGGCGTTGAGACCCCCACCGCCGGCGTAGCCACGACACACCAGACCGGCTCAATGTCCGGCAGCGGATATACCTCCTGCCCACGATCCAGCCCAAGTACCGTCCCGCCAATCAGAAACAGCGGCACATCCGACCCCACCTCCGCCGCATCTGCAGCCGCCAGCCCTCCAGCCGCCGTCGGGTGCCCCATCCTACGAGCGCATCGTTGCTCGTAGGGTGGGATGGAGTTTCCTTTGCGACTTCAATCCCCAACTCCGCCTCAAGCCCCACCAGCGCCGCCACCGCATTCGCTGAGCCCGCTCCCAGGCCGCCCTGCACCGGCAGCCGCTTTTCGATATGAATCTCGACCTCTGCGTTGATTCCCAGCGCCTTAAGGGCCAACTCCACCATCTTCCAGGCCGTATTCTTCGCGTCGGTCGGCACACGCAGATCATTCGACGTCAGCCGCACCGTCATCGTGTTTGCCGTACCGCACTCACCGTCACCAGATCGTGCAATTCCAACGTCTGATAAACGGTGGCCAGCGAATGAAATCCGTCCGGACGGGGCGCTCCGATCCCCAGGCCGAGGTTGATCTTGGCGTGCGAACGAACAGTTGTGGGCATACCGGTCCATTGTAGAGCCGGGCCGCCCTGCACCTCCCCCCTCCGCATGGCGCATTTCCCCCGAACTTCGGTCCGGAAATGACGTACTATCTGGCAGCGAAGGATCTGGATTCGGGCTCGCGCGGCCATCGCGGCGGCCTCCGCTCAACAAAAGTTCCGGCGGCGGCTTCCCAACGGTCAGGATTCAAGTCCATCGATCACACCGTTTCTGAACGCGCGTGCCTTGAAAAGGAGGGCGCCGTGCCGATACTGGCTAAAGCGGTTGCAACCTGTGCGCTTCTGCCGTTCTGCGCTGCAGTTCTCCCCGCAATGGCGCAAGGCCTTCCCGTCGACAGCTCTGTGCAGAGCGACCCCCACTCCATTCCCATGGAAGTGGTTCGCGGAAAACCCTACGTGATGGTCATGGTCAACGGCCGTGGCCCATACCGCTTCATGGTCGACACCGGCACCGGAGGCGAGGCGCTCATCAGCAACGAGCTGGCCCAGGAGCTGAAACTCCCCACCGTTGACAAGACCCGTCTATCCGACCCCAGCAAAGAGGGGCAACACTACACGGACGTGGTCATGATCGACTCTCTCGAAGTTGCCGGCGTGGAGTTCTCTGAGGTCATGGCGGCCCGCCACCGTATCTACGGCGAAGAATCCACCTGCCAGGGGATCCTCGGCTTCCCGATGTTTGAAGACTACCTGCTCACCCTCGACTTTCCGAACCAGCGCTTGACTCTCTCCTCCGGCGCGCTGGCTCCGGACGGCGAAAGCTCGGTGCTGCCGTTTCGCATGCCGGATGGAGTGCCTATCGCTCCATTGCGGATTGGAGACCTGCGTGTCGAAGCGCAGTTTGACTCCGGCGGCACCGGGCTCAGCCTTCCTGAGCGCCTCATACCCAAACTCAAGCTCTACGCGAATCCCATCGCCTTCGGCCTTGCCGAGTCGCTTTCGTCGCGTTTTGAAATCAAGCTGGCAAAACTGATCTCGAATGTGCAACTCGGTCAGTACACCTTCGCCCAGCCATTCGTCGAAGTCAATCCTGCCTTCCCGCTGGTCAACTTCGGAGCCTATGCGATGGACGATTTCGCCATCACCTTCGATCAGATGAACCAGCTCTTGCGGCTCGATTCCAGCCGGAGAGTCCTCCACCTTGATCCAACGCCGACGGTGCTCCGCCTGCAGAGCACCCCCACGGAAAAGCCGCCCGTCCAGGCGCTCGTCCCAGTAGGCTAGTGGTGTCCGCCGCACAGATGGTCATTTATGTGCCGCACAGATGGTCATTTATGTTTTGAAAGGGCACGACTTCAGTCGTGCCGAAAACGGCCCAAAATGATCTGGGCTTTAGCCCCTGAGGGAAGCCTCTTCTATAGATTCGAACCATTTGCGGGCATCGGTAAATGACCCTATCTGCGACGGCCTACACTAGTGTCCTCTAAAGTTTGCACCATAAATACTGATGAATCTGAGCTCGTAGGCCGCGTTCTGCGGCTTGCGAAGTCGAAGGATCTGCGGTTGCTTTTCGGAAATTCATGCGCAGACTTCAACTCAGCGACATCAGGTGGGTTTCCACGAATTCGCTCGTGGGTCTCGGGTGGGAGCGCTGCCCCATTCATGCGCAGTTCTATCGCGCATGAGTGGGAAACCACAAACCTCAATGAGGTGGAAAAGCCCGAATTCTTGAATGCGTCCCTGAAGTCCGCACGCAACAAGCACAATGCGCCGCGTTCCCTCACCCCTTCACAGTCTTCAGCACCATCTCTTTCGCCGCGCGTAGCGCCTCCACCGCGTCGCCCGTCGGCTTGAACTCCATGGCCACCATGTGCCGGTACTTCAACTCCGCCAGCTTGCGATACACATTGGCGTAGTTGATCTCACCCGTTCCCGGCTCATGACGCCCCGGCACATCGGCCACGTGAATCAGCCCGATCACGTCGATGTGCTTCTCCAGCTTCTCGATCAGGTTTCCTTCGGCAATCTGCTCGTGAAACAGATCGTAGAGAAACTGGACCTGCGGATGATTCACGGCCCGCACTATCTCGATAGCCTCGGCAGCCGATTGCAGAAAATAGCGCGGATTCTCCTCCGGATCGATGCACTCGAGCAGCAACCGCACCGGCTGTCCCTCAATCTGCTTGCCCTCAACCATCGCCGCGGCCTTCTTCAGCCCATCAATGCAACTCTTGTGTTGCGCTTCGCGCGAAAGCCCCGGCACAACATTCCCTGAGAGCACAATCATCGCCGGACATCCCAGCGTCTCCATCGGCTTCAGCGCCTGCTTCAGATCGTCCAGGAACGCATCGCGAACGCCGGGGTCGCCGATCCCGTTGTGGCAATCCTGCCGTCGCATCGAATCGGATGCCCAAGCGCTTGCGTGCTTCATTGGCGCGTACGAAGTCCCCGTCCGACCACTTCGCATACTCGCCCACCAGCTCAACGTTGCCGTAGCCTGCTTCTGCCACCTTCGCCAGTCTCTGCTCAAACGGCAGATCGTTCAACACCGTCCACAGCATGACCGAGAGCCCGAACGGCGCATCCCCCGTGCCGCCCGCATCCACGTTCGCTTCCGCGCCGGCCCTCAATGCACCACCGTGAGGTGCCGTCGCAGCCAATGCTGCCATCCCCACACACCGCGCAAACGTCCTTCGATTCATCCCACGTGCTTCACGACTCATTTCGTTTCGACCTTTCCAGAACGGCGTAGTGCCTGCCAGTCCTTTTCCGTTTGATCCGCATACATGGAACCGAATCTCCCCAGCGTCTCTGCAAATGTGTCGCCCGAACCCAGATACCCCGCAATCACAAGCGGATCCCCCGACCGCGCATGACCCCGCGCCAAAAGCTCTCCGCATACCTCGCCAAACGCCGCCAGGCCCGTTCCGGCCAGGTCCTCCAGCTCAATCGATCCCTTGTGATCGTTCAACTGCCGCACCAGGAAATGTCGCGCTCCAATATTTGTCCAGCCGAGAAACGGATCGGACTGCAACTGCATGGCTCGCTGGCCGTTGACCACGCGCTGCCCATTATGAGCCGCCGGATGTGCACTCGGCAGATACGGCGCGTAGACAGACTGCGCCTCTTCCTTGATTTGCAGGAAAAGTGGATCCAGCGGCCCGTTTCCCTCGAAGTAAATGCAATAGTCGCGCAACCCCACTGACCCTGTCCCGACCACTTTGAATGCCACGTCGAGCGGACGATACATCGAGAGCAGATGCTGTCTCTGCGGCTCCAGCATCTCCTTGTAAGGCCCAAGAGCGTCCAGCACCTTCTCCGCTTGCGATCCCGTAATCCGCGTCAGCATCGGCTTGATGTCTTTGAACCGGCGCGGCGTCCCCGGCTTTCCTGAGCACGGACTCGGTCAGTTGCTCGAGGGTGTGCTGCGGCGTAGCCCGCTCCGCCTTCAGCAGCGCCCGATGCACAGGCTCAACCGCTCCCAGCCGGTGCACTTGAAAGCGGCCCACGTCAAGCAGCGGTCATCTTCGTGAATGCGCGCATCTGCGCGACAGTATCGCCGGATGCAGATCTCCACGGCCTGCCGTGCAGAACTCTCCTTATGACCCGATTCGCGCCCCGCCAGCACCAGTGAAGCCGCCATGCGCTTCAAATCCCACTCGAAAGGCCCTCTGATCGTCTCATCGAAATCGTTGATGTCGAATACCAGCCGTCCATCCGGCGCCGCGAATGCTCCCAGGTTGCGCACATGTGCGTCGCCGCATAGCTGCGCCTCGATTCCCGTACTCGGCAATACCGACAGGTCCGCGGCCATCACCGGCGCCCCACCTCGGAAATACCCGAATGGCGATTGCGCCATCAGCTGGTGCTTGAGCTTCACCAGTGCGGGCACGCGCCCCCGCTCCACCCGCTCCAGCAAGACGAGCGGCGTCGCCTTGCGGCCTCTCACGTCCAGTTGATCGTGTTGCTGGCGCCCAACCTGCTTGCGCCGTGCCTGGCCGAGACTACGTCGCTCTTCGGGAGTTGCCCATTGCATGATTCGCGACCATACACCGTCGATCCGCTCAACGCAACCTGCACTTTCTCGCAGACTCGCGCAACGTGCCGGGCCAGCCCTCTCGCTTGATTTAAACTGAAGTCCCGGAATTCAACTTGTTTGCCACGGGGCTTCTTTGTGTCCGTCCTTGGAGGAAATCCTCTGTGAAGCGTCTAGTCGCTCACCTGCTCCCCTTGCCCTTCGCCTTTCTGTTCGTTGCCTCCGCGGTCGCCGCCCAGGACACCGTCAAGCCTCTCTCCGTCGAAGACATCTTCGCGCACGGCCCGCTTATTGGAACGCCTCCGCGCGGTATCTCCTGGTCCCCGGACGGCAGGCACCTCACCTACCTCGACGGCGGTGAACTCATTGACCTCGATCCGGGCTCGGGCAAGCCTCACGTTCTCGTCAGCCGCGCCAAACTTGCCGCACTCGCCGGAGCAAAGGCCACTGAACAGGACCGCGATCATCGCGACCGCTACAGAATGGCCAATTACCTTTGGGCGCCCGACTCAAAGCATCTGCTCTTCGACGCAAACGGCCGCCTGTGGATGTACGACCTGAGCAACGGCACGGGGCTTGAAATGGGATTCACCGGCCAGGCCGCAGGTGAGGATCCGAAATTTTCACCCAACGGCGAGGCCCTCTCGTTCGTCCGCAATCACTCGCTCGCCGTCGTCCATCTTCGCGATCCTGGCACGCCAACCAACATGGTCGTCAACTCGTCCGTCCCCAACATGCTTAATGGCGAAGTCGATTGGGTCTACGAAGAGGAATTGGAGACCCGCAGCAACTACTTCTGGTCTCCCGATTCCAGAAACCTCGCCTTCCTGCAGATGAATGAAGCTGCGGTTCCCGAGTATCCGATCACCGATTGGATCCCCGTGCACGCCACCATCGATCCTCAGCACTATCCCCAGCCCGGCGACCCGAATCCGGACGTCCGCGTGGGCGTCGTCGGCAGCAAAGGCGGCAAAACCATCTGGATGAAGGTTCCGATTCATCCTGCCCAGGACTACATCCCGCGATTCGGCTGGGTCAATCCACGAACCCTTTGGATTGAAACCGTCTCCCGCGATCAGAAACACCGCGAGATATTCTTTGCCGATTCCGCTACCGGTCAGGTTCACTCCGTCTTGAAGCTCTCCGACGACAACTTCCTCGACGCCAACTACGACGTCTACGTCGCGCACGGCATCATCGTGCTCACCAGCTGGAGCGACGGCAACAACCACCTCTACCTGTACAGCTACCCGGAGAATCAGACAGACACAGCCTCAGCCAAACTCGAGCGCCAACTGACCAAAGGCGAGTTCCAGGTGGGGCAGGTCTATCGCGTCGATCCAGAAAAGAAGCTCGTCTGCTTCGCATCCAACGAAGGCTCCCCTCTCGAGCAGCAGATCTGGCAGGTCAACTTCGACGGAGAGCGCAAGCAGTTGACTGCTGGTGCGGGCAATCACGATGTAAACTTCGCGCCATCCGGAACCAGCTTCACCGATAGGTACTCATCGCGCATGAGTCCGCCAACCATGCAGCTATGCGAGGTGGGCGGCAAATGCAGTGCCTTCTGGTCAACACGCGCGCTTGAATCCTACGCGCTGCGCCCGCCCGAACAGCTTGAAGTCAAAACGCATGACGGCGCCACCCTCTACGGAACTCTGCTCTTGCCCGCAGACGCCACTTCTCCAGCCAGCGTTCCCCTCATCGTGAATCCCTACGGTGGACCCGGCCCCCAGTCCGTCGCCAATCGCTGGAGTGACAGCCTGCTCTTCGACGAACTCCTCGCTCAGCGCGGCTTCGCGGTCCTTCACGCCGACAATCGCGGCAGCGGCATGCGCGGTCGCGAATTTGCCCAGGCTGCATTCCACAACTTTGGCGCCGTGCAGCTTGAAGATCAACTCACGGTCGTCGACTCGGTCCTCGCCAAATACCCTCAGCTCGACTCACAACGCCTCGGATGGTGGGGTTGGAGTTGGGGCGGCACGTTCACTCTCTACGCGCTCACTCACTCTGACCGATTCCGGGCCGGCGTGGCGGTGGCGCCCGTAACCGACTGGCGCAACTACGATTCGATCTACACTGAACGCTATATGAGCACACCCTCCGAGTTCGCAGAGGGCTATAAGAAGTTCTCCGTCGTCAACTCCGCGGCCCAGTTGAAGGGCCGCCTCCTGCTCGTCCACGGCACAGGCGACGACAACGTGCACCTCGAGAACACGGTGCAATTTGTTCAAAAGCTGATTGAAGCCGGGATTCCGTACGACTTGCAGATTTATCCGCGCAAAACCCACTCCATCGCCGGGCCCGACGTGCGGACTCACCTCTACAACCGCATCCTCTCCCACTTCGAGCAAAACTTGAAACCCACCCCGCAAGGTGCCCCATGACCACCACGAACGTGAGCGAACATGTCGCTCAACATCTGACCTACCTCGAACAGTCCCTCCTCAGCCCTTCGGTTCGCCGCGATCGGGAACGGGTTGCTGCGCTGCTGGCTGATGACTTCGTCGAATTCGGATCCACGGGCAGAACCTGGACACGCGAACAGGTTCTGGAACTCCTCGGAAAAGAGGAAGCCGAGCCGCCCAGCGTAGAGGACCTCCAATGCCGGGCCATCTCGGATGGCGTTGTGCTCGTAACCTACAAGACAGTGCGCACAAATGAAAAAACAGATAAGGTGATCGTCACCTTGCGCAGTTCTGTCTGGTCACTCAAAGCCGGCGTTTGGCAATTGCATTTCCATCAGGGAACGCTGGTGCGCTGACTCGTTCGCGAAGTTCCGCTCGGTCATCTGGTCCGCTCGGATCGATCAGGACGCCGCAACCACAGGTTCCTCCGCCCGCGCAAAGGTGTATGGGCCCTCAGGAATCAATGCAACACGCGCTCCATCAGGAAGTCCTGCAAGCAACGCTCTTATCGCATCCTCCAGATCGTCGAAGCTTTGTGCGCTCAGGCAGCCGAGCTTTTCTTTCGCGGCCCCCGGCGTGAAGAAGAACAGTTCATGGTTCACGCCGCAGAGCGCCAGCCTTTCCAACTGCCACTGATCGATCTCGACTGCCTGATTGCGAATCTCCTCCAGGAAACCTCTGTGGCTCGATAGCCTCTCAAGCATATGCGCGAACTCCGCCGAACCAATCCCCTCCGCGCATTCGCCGAGAACCAGAATTCTGCCCCCCGGCTTCACCACGTGCTGCGCCGCGCTGATTCCCTTGATCGATTGATAGAACGTCAGGTCCAGCGGATACCCGGCCGCGCTCGTGATCACCGCATCCGCCGGCTCCGGCAGTCTCTCCAGCGACGTCGTCTCCAGAAACTCCACCGCAACCGCATGGGCCTGTCGCGGATCGCCCGCAAACACGCCGTTGATGCGCCTGTCCAGCGTCAGAGTCACGTCCAGAATGAAATCGTGCCGGGCCATGCGTGCAATCTCAAGCAGCTCCGCGTGCAGCGGATTTCCGGCAATCGACCCCTCTTTCGCCAGCGGCTCACGCATGAATCGTGGCGAATGAATCACCTTGATGGTTTCCTGCGCCGCCAGTCCCGGTGCAATCAGCTTCCGCCCGCCTGAAAATCCCAGCATCAGGTGCTGCTCCACAAAGCCCAGACTGATGTGCAGATCGGCGGCCATGAAGCGCTCGTCGATATACACCGGCGTTCCCCGGCTCGTGACGCCAAGCGATCGATGCTGTGCCAGATTCCTTGCGTCGTGGCTTACCACGCGATAACTCGCCGCAATCTCCGGTCCCAGAATTACATCCAGCTCTTCTCTCGTCGCCTGCCGGTGCAACCCCGTTGCAATCAGGATCGTGATTCCCTCAGCCGCAATTCCCGCATCGTGCAATCGCCTTAGCAGCGGCGGCAGCGTCTGCCGGTTCGGTGCCGGACGCGTAATGTCGCAGACTGAGATCGCAGCCGACTTCTTTCCCGCGGCCATTTCCGTAAGCGGTGCGCATCCGATGGGATGATCGAGTGCCGCGTCCAGCGCCGCGCCCGCATCTTCCAGCGCCTCCGCGCAGCGGCTCGTGACCACCTGGCACGCAAACCTCTCCGGAACGTTTACGTCGATGCCATGTTTGCCAAAGGAGAAGCGTGTCCTCATCTGCTGTATCCAATGCCGGCCTGCGCGGCGATCTTTCCGTTGCGGCCTCACCACAATTCTAGAACCGCCTGCATAAACCGAATCCTGAAGAGCGCAACCACGAACCTGGGTGCCCCATTTATGCGCGCGCACTCCGGGCTCCCCAACGACAGGTCTTCGTCGTTGGGGTGGCCGGGTGCCCCATTCATGCGCAGTCTCATCGCGCATGAGTGGGAAACCTCAAACCTTAATGACTTGTCTTGGCGCCGGGTGCCCCAGGTCTCGCCTTTGAGACCTGGGAGACCCGAGCTCATCCCACCAAAACAACCGGAAGCCTGTCATCCCACCAAAACAACCGGAGGGGGCCGGGTGCCCCATTCATGCGCAGTCTCATCGCGCATGAGTGGGAAACCTCGAACCCTTAATGACTTGTCTTGGCGCCCAACACACTCACCGCCTGCTCCGCCTGCCACAAGTGCCGGCGTTCGTGAGCGGCCGTCACCACAAAACTCGACCACACACTGTAGTGAATCCGCGCATCGACCGGCGAGGCAATCTTCACCGCGTCGACAGCCCGGCCCCGGCATTTGTGAAGCGTGGCAACAATCCGTTGCTGGCGATCGAGAAAACCCTGCAGTACCGGCCCGATCTCCAGTGCCTCCGCAGGCTCAAACCACTTCGGAGTCCTCGACCTGAATCTTGCCGGCGGCTCAAGAATCCACGCGAGCACCCGGCCCCAGAAATCCACCTTGTAGGGACGACTCCCTTCCCCTTGCCGGGTACCAGCCTGGGAGATCGCCTGCGGCCATACCGCAAAAAAATTGTCCGCACTCACATTCAGGTGCTCCAGGCACTCAGCAGCCGACCACGATCCGGCCCGCGGTCTCTGTATCGACAATTTCTCCCCTGCCAGATCCACCAGGACCTTCGCGCGTGCTGATATCGCAAGGAACTGTGCCTCCAGTTCTTCGATCCGCGTCGCCCGCATTGTCGCCATTGCAGCTTCTCCTGTTTGTCTGGCCTGATGCTACAGCACGCTCGCCCGTTGCACCCTCGCGTTACACTCGCATCAATACTGCGTCTTCCCGGAGCGCTCGATGACCACCTACATCGCACTTCTTCGTGCTGTAAACGTCGGAGGAACGGGCAAGCTCTCCATGGCCGACTTCCGAAAGCTTCTCGAAAACCTTGGATACAGGAATGTTCAAACATACATCCAGTCCGGTAACGCCGTCTTTGATGCGTCCGGTTCCGCGAGCAAGGTGTCGCAGGCCATCGCCGCGGGCCTGCAGAAAATGACGGGCGCGCCCGCCGGCGTCATCGTCCGCACTCACGATGAACTCGGACCGCATCATCGCCGCCAATCCCTATGCCGTTGCAGCCGCAGCCGACGGCGCCCGGGTCCACGTCGCCTTTCTCGCTGCCTCTGCGCCCGCCAACGCCACCATCGACCTCGAACGCATCGTCACGCAGTACCCTTCGCGCCGCGACCGCTACCATCTCGCCGGCGACACGCTCTACCTTCATCTCCCCGACGGCGCCGCTGAGACAAAATTCTCCGGCAAGCCCCTCGACCGTGCCCTCGGCGGCATCTCCGCCACCGCCCGCAACTGGAACACCGTCCTCAAACTCCACGCCATGTCCGCGCGTTGATGTCGGCTGCCGCGAGGCCCCGCTCCGTACCAATCAACGATCTGTCGTTGAGCCGGGCTTGACGAACTCGAGGATCTGTCCGCCAAGCGGCAACGCCGCGTGCTCGGATGCTCGCGACGAATGCCTTTCTACCCGAGACGCCGGTCCAGGCGCAGGATGCGTTTTGCGTTGTCGGATGCTACTTTGATTCGTTCATTCTCTGAGATCCTGGCATTCTCAATGAATGAAGCTGCCAATTCGGTTTTTTCAAACGGATAGTCGACAGAGAACATCACATTGTCTTCTCCGATAGAGTCCAGCGCACAGCGCAGCGAGGCATCCGCGCAGACTCCGGACGTCGTGATCGCGATGTTTCGCTTGATATAGAACGACGGCGGCTGCAGAAGACTCCTCGAACCCCGATTGCACACCATCCAGCGACTGTCGAATCGCCACAGATTCAGCGGCAGTGTTTCACCCATGTGACCGAGCACCAGCGTGGCCTTTGGGTAGCGTTCGAACACGCCGGCAAAAACCAGTCGCAACGCGTGAACTGCGGTTTCAAAAGCCCAGCTGCACACCGGACCCCAAAGCTCGGAGTGGCCGGCATAGGTCGCCGGATGATCGACGGGATTGGCGGGGTGAAGATAAACCGGCGCTTCCAGCGCGGCCACGCGCTCCCAGAAGACCGAATACTTGTCCAGGTCGAGATACTCCCCGTTCGTCTGGCCGTTGATCATGGCTCCCTGGAACTTGAGATCGTGAATGCAACGCTCAAATTCGTCGGCCGCTTCAACAGGATTGTGCATGGCCAGATGGGCGAATCCACCATATCGGTTGGGACGCTTCTGAATCTCCTTTGCCAGAAAATCATTCACCGATTTTGATTTCCTCAGCGCAACAGCAGCATCCTTTTCCGCTTGCACGCCTGGCCCCGCAAGCGACAACACCACGAAATCAATCTGGTTCCGGTCCATGATTGCGATTCTCTTGTCACCAAAATCGGGCAGGGTTCCCAGCCCCATCTTCGCAATCTCCGGGCTGATATTCGGGTATGTCTCCGCGAAAGTACTCGACAAAATCAGGAACCATGAAGTGTTCTTCAAGCGCGATTTTTCCGATCGGCTTTCCTTTGGTCGCGTCACGTTGGTTCTGAGTCGACGTTGCGAACGCCGCCGTTGCATTTGCTCCAGCCACGAGCGTCGCGCTTTTTAGAAACTCTCTTCGTTTCATGGCCTGTATCTCCTTGGATGGGCGTTTTCCATAGTAATCCAAGGGACGACCGATAACTTCCGGCTCGATCGTCACTCGGGCAGGATCTCGTCAACGGAGCGGCCTGCAGTATCGGCAAACCCCGATACCACTCTGTGCCACTCGAATTTGAAGAACCTTAGCGATCAAGGACGCCGCCGGCAGATTGGTGCTTTTGCTGACGAGCCAACCTCCGGGTGGTCGGCTTGTCATCAGAGAAAGTGTCGATTCAACACAGGTCGCTTCTGAGGACCTGTTCCTTTCGTTCCTCCTATAGATGTGCCCGTAACATAGATCCAAGAGCGAAGAGGTAGCGACGATGACAACGGAATTCCTGCGATTCAACGGTACTGTCGAACGCGATCCCGCCATCGATGCGTGGATGAAAGAGCATGAAGGTGAATTGGGAGCCATCGCGCGCGAGTGGTTTGAGGTGATGCGAAAATGCGGAGACGAAGTCCGGGAGATCCTGCATGACGGCTGCCCGGTTGCCTGTCTTGGCGATGCGCCCTTCGCCTACGTCAACGTATTCACCTCGCACGTGAACGTGGGGTTCTTTCACGGCGCATGCGCTGCCCGATCCGGCCCGCCTGTTGCAAGGCACCGGCAAGTTCATGCGCCACGTGAAGCTGAGACCGGGAACCGCCACAAACACCGCATCGCTCAACAAACTCATCGAGGCAGCGTACGCGGATATAAAAGCGCGCGTAGAAAACGGCTAGCTCAGCAAAACGCCTTGAGAAGTAGCCGGCGAATCTGGTCCCCAGATTATCAGGACGATTCCAGTCACGATTTGCGTTTTTCGGGACTAATCGGTAGGTCATTTCCTAAACCCAAGTTCAATGAGTGCACTGCCCTGTTGGCAACAGTTGACAGTTCGCGCTGCGGAAAATCGCTCCAGCGCAGGCATTGTACCGGCTCGTTCATCTCGTCACTAGGGCGCGTGTTCCGAGGCCGCAGTGGCCGGGTTGTTTACTTGCTTTCGCCGGGGCCTTGTTCCGGAGCCGGGAAGAAAAGAAGCTCGCGCACCTCGCCGGCCACATCGCAGACGATGGCGCCCTTCTTCGCCCATGCCAGCGCTTCATCCATATCGGCGCATTCCAGTATCCAAAATCCGCCCATGTGCTCCTTGGTCTCGGTGTACGGCCCGTCGGTGACGAGCACCTTGCCGTCGGGCTGGGCCCGCAGCGTCTTCGCGTTGGCGGGCGAGGCAATGCCGCACGCGAACTTCCTCACGCCGGCAGCAATCATTTCGCGGTTGAGAGCGTGGATCTGTTCCATCATTTCTTCGGTTACGACGGACGGATCGAAGTCGTCGGGCATGTAGTTACAAACCAAATACTGTGGCATGACTTTTTCTCCTTGGTTCCTTTGGCTTGCTTTCGATGACTCGTTTCCTGTTCATTCAGGAGCCGTAGCTCATCGTTCTTTTGTCCTATAGTCGTTGGGGAGACGGAAAATCGACAGCCGGGCAAACTTTTTTGGGAAGAATCGGGGACAGGCCAGACGTTCACGGGGTTTTGGAGTTTCAATAGTGGTGATGGAACAACAAGTTTGCCCACTTTGCCAGATTACAAAGCCTTTGAAAGATTTCCGCAAAAGTCACTTCATACCGGCGAGTCTGTACCACTCCGGCAAGAAGGGGCTCCAGTATGCCACACGGTCGGGGACCGGCTGCTTTGCAGTACCTGTGAAAGTCATTTGGATCAAGGCGGCGAATCGTACGTGCTTTCTCAGATCGCCGCCAAGGTGACGGACGAATTTCCGCTTCACAGGATGCTCAGTGATGCGCCCGCCCTTGAACGCTATCCAGACATTTCTCTCTTTTCTGGAGATGATCTCGGAATCGACATGAGAAAGTTTGCTCATTTCGCGCTGGGAATTGTATGGCGCGCGACAGTACACGACTGGACAATGCCGGATGGGACAATACTTCCCAGGCAGGCGATAGGCGACTTCGAACCGCCGATACGGAGCTACCTATTGGGCGGCACGTTTCCACCGGACACATCGGTCATCGTTATTGTCTGTAGCGATCATCAGTCCCGACGCATCTGGACCGCGCCAACCATTTTCATTGAAGCGAACTGCCTCAACTTCGGATTTCACGCACGTGGCGTATATTTTCGCGTGATGATGGGTTCTCAGCTGCCTGAGGCATTCCGCAACTGGTCTTGCATTTCACCCCGAAAATGTCTTTTCTACGGGAATACGGCGCATCGAATGCCCGAAATCATGGCTATCTTCGAACCTGCTAAAGTGGGGTAGCGTTGCCGGGGAAGAACAGCGGACAACGGGACGTTCATCGACTTCCATTCGTCGAAAGTTGGGGACGCACCGTCGGCTTCGGCTCAAGCATCTACCGGTTTCCGCCACAGTGGCACACGGAAAATCGACAGTTATCCCAATTTTTATTTCAACTGCCGAATCCGCTCTTGCAGGAATTGCCGCTCCGGTTCCTGTTGGGTCAGCGCCAGAGCTTTCTCATAAGAAGCCCGGGCCTCAGCGGTCCTGCCGAGCCTGCGGCACATATCCGCGCGGGCTGCATGCGCCAGGTAATAATTTGCCAATTCGCCATGTTCCAACACCGCGTCGATATGCGCCAGACCGGCCTCTGGACCATCGCGCATGGCAATTGCCACGGCACGATTGAGATGTACAACTGGCGAAGGCTGAATTCGTACCAATTGGTTGTAAAGCGCGACAATCTGCCGCCAGTCGGTCGCAGCGACCGATTCCGCCTCAGCATGAACGGCCGCGATCGCAGCCTGCAGTGTGTAAGCACCGAAGCGGCGGGAGTTCAGGGCCTTCTCCACCAATGCCACTCCCTCCGCGATCTGCTCCCGGTTCCAGAGCGAGCGGTTTTGATTCTCCAGCAAAATCAGCTCTCCGGTCGGAGAGGTTCTCGCGGCGCGACGGGATTCCTGGAGCAACATCAGGGCAAGCAGCCCAATTACCTCCGGCTCTGGCTGGAGTTCGGTCAGCAGCCGTCCCAATCGAATCGCCTCGCCGGTTAGCTCGGCCCGCGTTACCTCCGCTCCCGCCGCAGCCGAGTAACCCTCGTTAAAGACGAGATAGATCACCTGAAGCACCGCGTCCAGCCGCTCCGGCAACTCCTGCGGCGTCGGCACCTCGTAGGGAATCGATGCCTCTCGAATCTTTGCCTTGGCGCGCACGATGCGTTGGGCGAGCGTTGCCGGCGTAACCAGAAATGCCCGGGCAATCTCTTCCGTTGTCAGGCCGCAGACTTCGCGAAGAGTGAGCGCAACCTGTCCTTCCGGAGGCAGAGCGGGATGGCAGCAGGTGAAAATCAGACGGAGGCGATCGTCCTCAATCTCTTCATCTTCCAATCTCTTCATTCCCGCTGACGAGATTCCATATGGGCAACAAGATCTCTCTGTGCTCCATCGAAGCGCGCGCGTCGGCGCATAGCGTCTATGGCCTTGAAGCGTGCCGTTGAAATAAGCCACGGGCGTGGCTTGTCCGGAATGCCAGCCAGCGTCCAGGACTCCAGAGCGGCAGCGAACGCCTCGTGCATCGACTCTTCGGCCAGGTCCAGGTCTCCGAGGAGGCGCACGAGCGTCGCTAGAACCCGGCCCGATTCCGACCGGTAGAGAGTCTCAATGGTCCTGCTGAGTTGTTCGGGCACAGGCGGCGGCATCTACGCCAAACTAGCAAACGGAGTGGCTCAATACAACTGCGCTCAGGTCTCCCCCATCCGCAATTCATCGGCGTTACGATCTCTTGCACGTCGTCAATCAGCGCATTATCGCCGAGTCCCCCACCGAACTCGGATTGGTACCGAGATGTCAGCCAGCCCCCAACATTCTTCTCGTGAAATCGGATCAGAACGATTCCACTCGCAATAGGCGTTCAACCTGTATGAATCCGTGATCATCGCGGCTGCACTTGCGAATCCCGGATAAACACCGGGTGTATTCTTGTCTACCGATGACAATCACGCGACGGGCATTCATCGCCATGACAGCAGCCGCAAGCGCCTACGGATTGCCGGCCACGGGAACTCCTATCCGCCTGGGAGGGCCGATCTTCGTTGAATCCGACGATCCGGAAATCCTCGCTCGTGAGCATCGCCGACTTGGTTACAGCGCTGCTTACTGTCCCCAGATCGCAACCTTGAAGAATCCTGAGCTTCTCCGCGCGATTGAGAGCGCATTCGCATCACAGAACGTGTCCCTTGCTGAAGTCGGCGCATGGAAGAATATGCTCGACCCAGACACTGAAAAGCGCCGCCAGAATCTCGACTATGTGGTCGAGCGCTGCGCCTTGGCCGAGGCCGTGGGAGCGCGCTGCTGTGTCGACATTGCGGGATCATTCGATCCGGATTCCTGGTACGGTCCGAATCCGAAAAATCTTTCCAGGGAATTCTTCGACGCCACTGTGGAAAATTGCCGTCACGTCATCGATTCGGTAAAGCCCACACGGACTCGCTTCACGATCGAGATGATGGGCTGGAGCATCCCGGATGGCCCCGACTCTTATCTCGAACTGATCCGGGCCGTGGACCGCAAGGCATTCGGAGTACATCTGGATGTCTGCAACGGGATCAATTCGCCACGCAAGTTCTATGAGAACGGCGCCTTCATCGACGAGTGCTTTCGCAAGCTCGGCCCGTGGATCGTATCGTGTCATGCGAAAGATCTGCGATGGGTCGTTGAGATGAATGTGCATTTTCTCGAAGTGCCCCCGGGCCGCGGCCAGATCGACTACGGGACTTATCTCCGTGCCCTCTCGAAACTGAACGTGGACACTCCCCTGATGCTGGAACACCTGAACACCGCCGCCGAGTACGACGAAGGCCGGGAGTACATTCGCAAGGTCGGCCAATCGGTCGGCGTCACCTTTGCGTGACCTGCCACCTGCCGGCCCACCCGCCTTTTGATGCCGGATCAAACAATTCGCCGGATCACTCCCGCGTCGGTGAATCTGCAGATAATTCCCCTTCCTCAGGCAAGTGGCCCCCTCGCCCGCAATCTGCGTGCCCCACTTCTGAACCTGGCCACCTGGGTGCCCCATATCTCGAAGAGATGTGGGATCGGATGCTGGCCCGACCTCACATCACTCCGCGAGCCCCGCTAACGCCGCCTCTTGATCTCCGGATTGCAGATCATTTCCTCCTGTCGGCGCACAATAGAAGACAGCGCCGAACAAACTCTCGACCACTAAAAGTCAAAAGCTGAAAGCTGGAAGCTAGGAGCTAGTAGCTGCTTTACCGCCCCTAACTCCTTTGCTGAGAGGAATCTGCGGCTAAGTCCAATCCCGAGAGGAATTTGGCGCCACACCCCTCCCGTAAGTCTTTTTAAATAAGGAATTTACTCGCAGAGATAGGGGAGGGGGTAGTCAACAATAGTACCACATACTGGTACGAACCAAGCAGATAGCCAACCTCCTTATCGGGACAATCCCTTCGCCAGCGCCGCATCTGCCATTCGCGCTGCCTTCACCGCCGGACGCACATTATGTACTCGCACAATCGACGCCCCATTCAGGATCGCCTCCACCATCGCCGCCAGGCTGGCCGCCTCACGTTGCTTCACCGTCGGCGTCACACCGCCTTGCCGCTCTGCCAGGGCATGCACCAGGAACGACTTTCGCGATACCCCGGCCAGCAGTGGCCTGCCCAGTTCCAGCAATTCGCTTTGGCGCGCCATGAGCAGGAAATTCTCATCCAGCTTCTTCCCGAAGCCGTATCCCGGATCCAGCACCACTGCCTCGCGCGCAATCCCCGCCGCATCTGCCGCGGCCAGGCTCTGTGCCAGTCCCCCACGCACCATCTTCATCAGCCCATCCGGCGCAAGCTGCTCTTGCGCGCGCCACTCATCCGGCCTGCCGCGCGTGTGCATCAGCACAACGCCGCAACGGGCCTTCGCGCACACACCCGCCATCGCCGCATCCCACAGCAGCCCGCTCACATCATTCACAATTTCCGTACCGGCGCTCAATGCCGCTCTCGCCGTCGTCGCCTTGTAGGTGTCCACTGAGATCACTGCGTCGGGTCTGGCTCCGAGAATGCCTTCCACCACGGGAAGCAGACGCGCCTGCTCTTCATAGGCGCTCACCGCCGGCGCAGCGACCGTGCCTTCCTCGCCCCCGACCCTCGTCCCAGGCCTCGTGCTCTCCGCGCCCAGGTCCAGCAGGTCGGCGCCGTCGTCGAGCAACTGCAACCCGTGAGCCACCGCCCTCTCTGGCTCCAGAAAGCGCCCGCCGTCACTGAACGAGTCCGGCGTAATGTTCACCACGCCCATCACCAGCGTGCGCCGCCCCAGTTCAAGCGTCGTCGTTCGCAGCTTCCAACCTGTAATTGTGCGGGTCAAATCAGACCTTCCCAGCGCCCCGGCGATCCCTTCGATTCTATGGGCCCCAAACGATGCACGATACCTCTCCATCTCCAATTCACAACTGCTAAACTCCCTCCATGCTCCTGATCCGGCGAAAGTTGGTACTCGTTATTGCACTGCTCTTCGCCTCATCAGCAGGCCTCCGAGCACAGCCCCACACAACCAATCCCGTCGCACACCCGCCTTCCCGCTCTGCGTCTGCGACCGGCTCACTCGCTCTGCGCATTCAAACCATCCTCGCCGACCCCGCACTCAGCCATACTGACTTCGGCATCAGCGTCACCACCCTCGATGGCCAGCCGCTCTACGGCCTCAATGACGCTCGCCTCTTTGCTCCGGCCTCCAACGCAAAGCTCGCTACCACCGCTGCGGCCTATGCGCTCCTGCCCGTCGAAACCCTCACGTGGACAACCCACGTGGTCGCAGGCGGCGAGGTCGATGCAGCAGGCGTCCTCCACGGCGACATCATCATCCTCGGCTCCGGCGACCCCACGATGAGTGCGCGCCGATACCCCTATCAGCCGCCGACACAACCGGAGGCCCCGCCTGTTTCGGTTCCAACATCTCCCAGCGGAACACCTGCGGCCCAACCCAATCAGCAGCAAGAACAGCAGCCCGAGCCGCGGGCCATGGAAACTCTCGACCTTCTCGCCCAACAGGTCGAACAGGCTGGCGTGCGCACCGTCGAGGGCGCCGTCGTCGGCGACGACAGCTATTTCCTCAGCGAGCCTTATGGCACCGCGTGGGCCTGGGACGACCTCCAGTGGAGCTATGGCGCAGCCGTCTCCGCGCTCAGCTTTGCTGACAATTCCATCGAGCTCACATTGACCGCCGATCCGGCCAAACCCGGTGCCACCGTCGAGCAGTGGACGCCGAATGTCGATTTCTACAGCCTTGAGAACGCCATAACCATGGCGCCCGAGGGTCAGATTGCTCACCCAGGCGTCGAGCGCCGGCCCGGCAGCATGTTGGTTCGCACTTGGGGAACCGCACCTGCCCAGGGACTCCACGCACCGCTTGCGATCGAGGATCCTGCCCAGTTCACCGCTGTCGCATTCAAAGACGCCCTCATGCGCCATGGTGTCACTGTCAACGGCTCCGCCATCTCCGCCCATCGCTATCCCGATGGCACCGGCGACTTCATCGGCGAGCGCGCCGAGAAGCTCAAACTCGCCCCGCGCGCAGAAGTCTCCATGACTGCGCCGCTCGAGGGCCGGCGTCCCCTGGCAGCGCGCATATCCGCACCCGTCGCCCAGGACATCATGGTCACCAACAAGGTCAGTGAGAACTTGCACGCTGAACTGCTCCTCCGCCTCCTCGGAAAATCGCTCGCCAAAGACGGCAGTTTCGCGCAGGGCACGCGCGTCGTTCGCCAGTTCCTTGTCGACACCGGAATCAACGACTCCGAATTCTTCTTCTACGACGGTTCCGGCCTTAGCATGGACGACCGCATCACTCCCCGCGCCGTGACGCATCTCCTCTCCTACGCATCGCGCCAGCCATGGGGAGCCGCATGGCGCGACACATTTCCCATCGCCGGCGTTGATGGCTCCTTGATGAACCGCTTTCGAAACTCTCCGCTCAAGGGGCGCCTCTGGGCCAAGACCGGCACTCTGCGAGAGTCCGTCGCCCTCTCCGGTTACCTGACCACGGCCAGCGGCAAAACATTGGCATTCTCCATTCTTGTGAACGACCACCGCCCCGGCAGTCTGGCTGAGGTTCCTGCCATGGAACGCATCTGCGAAGCCATCGCCGCCGCGAACTAAACCCGCCACCATCCGGGTCGCAGGAACAGCACAGAGTGAGTTCGCTATTCAATCCCCCCCGAAGCGCCGAGTATCATCAACTAGGAAATGCGCACTCATTCGTTGTTCGCTTGTCTATCGGCTATTGCATGCACACTGACGGTGGCCGCCGCCGTCTCCGGTTGCCGCTCGCTGCCGCCGTCGAAGCCCGAATCGGAATGGACGCCGGAAGAAGCAAGCGGTGCTCGCGTCTACAATCAAGCCTGCGCCAGGTGCCACTACCCGACCAGCACGCGCGGCCTTCACGGTCCGGGACTGCAGGCCATCACCAAAATCAAGGCGATGCCCTCCGGCGCGCCACCTACTGACGAGCGTCTCAGCCAGACCATTCTTCATGGCCACGGCACGATGCCCGGAACACCTCTCAGTGACGCGCAGATGCAAGACCTGCTCGCCTACCTGCACTCGCTATGACCGACCGCACGCAACCCGACGAGTCCGGTAATCAGAGTCCAGAAAGGATCGGCGCAAACCACTCTCCGCCGCCTCGCGAACTTCTGCCTCTCCCCGGTCTTGCCGCCATTGCGCTCTATCTGCTCGTGCTCGCCGGTGTAATCATCCTCGGAGTCGTGGGACGACACTATCCTGTGCTCTTCCTCGTGTTCTCCGCCAGCTTTCTCACCGCGAGCGCAGGCCTGATGCTCTTGCTGCGTTGGGCATGGGCACTCGCACTCGCAGCCGTCCTTCTCCTCGCCTGTTATAACCTCTGGATCTTCACCAGCCTCCACCAGGCGCCCTCTCTCATCCAGGGACTCCTCAACCTCGTCTTCTTCCTCTACATGATTCGCACTGAAGTTCGCGAAAAGCTTCGCTAGATTCACTGCGCATATGCGTCTGCTCTCAGCCTGTCCCCTTTCACTGCATTCCACTCCGGTCTCGCTCGGGTAGTGATGCAGCGGGCTTGAGTGTTAATCTCATGCCCATGTTCCGCAGGAATTTGTCGATTGCTTTTTACCTCGCCTTGTTTCTCTGCCTTGCACCCATCGCGCTTTCCGCCGAAGCACCCAAAAAGCGCGCCATCAGCCTCGACGATCTCGTCCGCCTGCAGCGTGTCGGATCTCCCGCCGTTTCACCCGACGGCGATTGGGTCGTCTACACCGTCAGCCAGGTCGATCCCAAGGAGGACAAGAACGAGACCCACCTTTGGATGGTCAAGTGGGACGGCTCCGTGCGCCTGCAGCTCACATTCGACAAAGAGGACGCCTCCGCACCGAAGTTCTCGCCCGACGGTCGCTACATCAGTTTCCTCTCGTCGCGCCCCGGCCCTGCGAAAGGCGACCAGGTCTGGGTCCTCGATCGCCGCGGCGGCGAAGCTGAGCAGATCACGAACATCGCCGACCAGAACATTCAGGGATATCTTTGGTCGCCCGATTCCAAAAGGCTCCTGCTCAATCTCCGCCCCAAGCCCGAGCCGGATCCTGAGGAGGGCAAGCCGCCCGCGCCGCCCAAGCCCATCGTCATTGATCGCTACCACTTCAAACAGGACATCCAGGGCTATCTGCGCGACGACGCATTCAGCGCGCTCTACCTTTATGACCTGGCCACGAAGAAGGCTGAGAAGCTGACCTCAGGCAAGAACGTCAACGAAACCGAGCCCGCATGGTCGCCCAACGGCGCATCCATCGCCTTCGTCAGTAACCAGGACACCGATCCAGACCGAACCAACAACACTGACATCTTCGTCGTCGCAGCCAAGCCCGGTTCTTCCCCTCGCAGGCTCACTACCTGGACCGGCCCCGACGGCGGACACCTCGCATGGTCGCCCGACTCCAGGTCCATCGCCTACACGCAAGGTGCGAAACTCGAGCTCCTCGAGTACTCGCAGGCCAGGCCCGCCGTAGTCACACTCGACGGAAGAGTCACCTACCCGGCCGCTACTCTCGATCGCAGCGTGAGCTTCCCTCATTTCTCATCCGACGGCCACCTCAGCTACCTCGTCGCAGATGACCGCAATCAATACCCGGCCGAGGTCGAGCTTTCAGGGAACAACATCAACCGCCTCTCGTCGCAGCAGGGCACCGTTATGGCATGGGACACAGCATCCGGCCACACTGCCGTCGTCTACACCAACGACGCCGCCCCTGCCGAAGTTTACGCGCTCGAGAGCGGCGCGCTCCGCAAGCTCACCACCCACAATGACGCCCTCATCTCCGAACTCAACCTCGTCCCGACTGAAGATATCGAGGCCAAAGCCAAGGATGGCAACGAAGTCCACGGCCTGCTCACCCGGCCCGCGAACATGAAAGACGGCGCCCCGGTTCCCACGATCCTCTTCATCCACGGAGGTCCCAACGGTCAGGACGAGCACGCCTTCGACTTCCTTCGCCAGTGGCTCGCAACCAGGGGCTACGCAGTGTTGAATGTCAACTACCGCGGCAGCTCAGGTCGCGGTCAGGCATACTCGCAAGCCATCTTTGCCGACTGGGGTGACAAGGAAGTCCTCGACCTCAAGGCCCTCGTCGACAAAACAATCGCCATCGGCGTCGCTGACCCCGCGCGCCTCGGCGTCGGCGGCTGGAGCTACGGCGGCATCCTCACCGACTACATGATCGCGAGCGACAACCGCTTCAAGGCAGCCATCAGCGGCGCCGGCACCGCCTTTCCGCTCTCGTTCTATGGCGTCGATCAGTACATTCTGCAATACGACAACGAAATCGGACCGCCGTGGAAAGCCGCGCAGCTCTACCTCAAGCTCAGCTACCCGCTGCTCGAGGCCGACAAGCGCATCCACACGCCCACTCTCTTCATGGGCGGCACCTCCGACTTCAACGTCCCCTTGCTCGGCGGCGAACAGATGTACCAGGCCCTTCGCTCCCTCGGCGTGCCCACCGAACTCGTCGTCTACCCCGGCCAGTTCCACGGCTTCACCCGCCCCAGTTTCATCCGCGACCGCTATGAGCGCTGGCTCGCCTGGTACGACAAGTACCTCAAGCCCACCACTCCCGCCGCAGTCGACACCAGGAAAAAAGGCGAATAGGGAAAAGCAGAACTCTGGGTGCCCCAGGTCTCGACTTTGAGACCTGGGAAACCACGACCTTCACTTGCGCGGGTGCCCCATGCCGTCTGCTGGGGTGCCCCATTCATGCGCAGTCTCATCGCGCATGAGTGGGAAACCACAAGTCTCAAAGCTGCGTGGCGGGTGGCCCAGGTCTGACCATCGCAAAGGCGCAGTTAGGGATCACCGTGAAGGAAATCGAATGAATCCGTGAGCCACATTGTTCGCGTCGTAGTAATATCCCGTGATTGCCCCAAAATCGTTGAGGCCCGAAGGCCAGGTAAATACCGAGCCGGGAGGATCAACCGTCGCAAACTTGCCATCGGGGCTGCGTAGATAGCCGTGGTACACAAAATTCGAGTCAATGTAGATTCCCGCGATCGCCCCCCAGTCGTTGAGCATTACCGGACAATCGGAGGGACATCCCGTGCCCTCGTTGGCGTCAGTGCCCGCTCCGGGAGCGTCGAACGTCGCAAACTCGCCCTTGGGGCTGCGCAGATAGCCGTGATTCACACTGTGCGCGTCACTGTAGATCCCCGCGATCGCGCCCAACTGATTGAGGCCCAGGGCACAACCGGGACAACCTGTGCCTTGGTCGGTACCGGTGCCCGCACCGGGAACGTCGAAGGTTTTCACCTTGCCGTCGGGGCTGCGCACGAAGCTGTGGTGAACAAAGTAGCCGCTGTTGTCCTGGAAGCCTCCCACAACGATTCCCAATGCATTGACGTTGCTAGCCCCCGTCCCGTAACACCCTTCCGAACCGTTGCCTGTGCACTCGTCTGGGCCAGTCCACGTCGTAAATTTTCCCTCAGGACTGCGCAGGAAAGCGTGGAACGAATAGTTCGAGTCGGTGTAGTAGCCAACGACGGCTCCTTCCAGGTTAATGGCTATGGGAAAGGAGCCAAAACCGCCCGCGCCGGGAACGTCGACCGTCGTAAACTTCCCCTCAGGACTGCGAAGGAAACCGTGGCTGGTGCCGCTCGCGTCCGCGTAATCTCCCGCGACCACCCCCAGGTCGTTGATGCCACTGGGAGCTCGTACCGTTGAAGGGACCGGCGTATCGGCGCTGGGATCCTCGAACGAAGTAAGCCTGCCCTCAGGACTTCGCAGAAACCCGTGGTACACATTGTTCGAGTCAATGTAGAACCCTGTAATCGCCCCCCAGTTGTTGATGCCGCTGGCAAAAGTGCCGTTGAAGGAATCTGTGGTCGTGTCCGCGCCCGGCACATCAAACTTGACGATCTTTTGTGCAGATAACTGGACGCCCGCCAAGGCCGCCACGAGAAGTAGCATGGCGCATAGCGTAAGCGTAAAAGGGGCCCTGCAACGAATCGGCATCGGTTTCATGCGGCAATCTCCTTCAGGAAACGATCCACGGATCGGCGGTGGCCCAGGTCTGACCGTCCCAAAATAATTGGATGCCTCAGAGCCTGTCCTGAGCTTGCCGAAGGATCTCGATTTTGAGACCTGGGAAACTACGACCTTCACTTGTGCGAGTGCCCCATGCCTGGTGCTGGGTGCCCCATTCATGCGCAGTCTCATTGCGAATGAGTGGAAACCACAAGTCTCAAAGCGCGAGAACGCTAGGAGCTAATCGTTGATAGCTCTCCCTTCTCACTCCTCAAACGGCTCATCCCGCCTCTTCACCGCCTCATCCTTTCGCCACATCAACCTTGACACCGCAACGAAGAAAGTTACGACCTGCAAAACTACGCCTAGCAGAGTCAGCGCCAGTCCTGCCAGCGCCGGCCACCCTGCCGTCACAATGTTGATGCGCAAGGTAGAAGCCGCAATCGGCGATCCAAGCTGAAGGCCCGTCGTGCCATTGCAATATGCAAAAATCAGGCCCACTCCCGCCGCAAGGCATATCACCGACACAATCACCAGACCTCTCACGAAACCCTCCTTATCTGCAGAGTCTCTCGCTCAGTCGTCCGCGCCCTGATCGTCTCGTACCCTCTGATCCCTGACCACTGATCACTGACCACTGTCTTGCCCGCTACAATAATCACAGATGGACCTCGTCCAAATCGCGCCCGCACGCATTGCCCCCGCGCCCAAGCCCGAGTGGCTCAAGGCCCGCGCTCCCGTCGGCGAGAACTACCACGACCTCAAGCAGCTGGCCCGCTCGCTTCGGCCTGCACACCGTCTGCGAAAGCGCCCACTGCCCCAACATCGGCGAGTGCTGGCACCACAAGACCGCCACCTTCATGATGCTCGGCAACCTCTGCACGCGCCGCTGCGGCTTCTGCGCCGTGCCCAAGGGCCGCCCCGAGCCCATCGACTTCGACGAGCCCCGCCGCGTCGCCGAAGCCGTCGCCACCCTCGGCCTCGAACACGCCGTCATCACCAGCGTCAACCGCGACGACGACCTCGTCGGCGGCGCCCGCATCTTCGCCATGGTCATCGAAGAGATCCGCCGCCAGGCCCCCGGCTGCCGCGTCGAAGTCCTCATCCCCGACTTCCAGGGCAACCACGAAGCCATCCGCATCGTCGTCGACGCCCGCCCTGAAATCCTCAACCACAACACCGAGTCCGTCCCGCGCCTCTATCGCGTCGTCCGCTCCGGCGCGCGCTACGAGCGCTCGCTCGAGTTGTTGCGCTACTCCAAAGAGCTAAAGCCCGAAGGGCTGACCAAGTCCGGCGTCATGGTCGGCCTCGGCGAAGAGACCCACGAGCTCCTCGAAGTCTTCCGCGATCTCGCCGCCGTCCGCTGCGACATCCTCACCATCGGCCAGTATCTGCGCCCCTCGCGCGACCACCTGCCCATGGCCCGCCTCTACACCCCGCGCGAATTCGCCGAGCTCAAGACCGAAGCCCTGAAGATGGGCTTCCGCCACGTCGAATCCGGCCCGCTCGTCCGCTCCAGCTACCACGCCCACGAGCAAGCTGCGTTAACCGGGCTCTCCTCAGTTCTGGCGTAAGCGATTCCAGATCTGCCGCCCTCCGTCCCCAGTTGCTAAAATAGCCGTTGGAAATTCTGCACCACGCGAGGAACCACTATGGCAGTCTCGACAATGGCCGGAATTCCGGCGCTCAAAGAACTTTCCGCAGACCTCAAGCGGCGCATGGATCAGGCGGTCGCCGGCTTCCAATCCAACCTGGCCTCCGCGCGCACCGGCCGCGCCAGCGTACACATGCTCGACCACGTTAAGGTCGACTACTACGGCACCCCCACTCCCATCAGCCAGCTCGCTCAGCTTTCCGCGCCCGAAGCGCAGATGATCCTCATTTCGCCCTGGGACCCCACTGTCCTCAAAGAGGTCGAAAAGTCCATCCAGGCCGCCGACCTCGGCTTCAATCCCATCTCTGACGGCAAGGTCATCCGAGTCCCCGTCCCGCCCATGACCGAGGAGCGCCGTCGCGAAGTCGTCAAGCACATCAACAAGGTCCTCGAAGAGCACCGCACCGCGGTTCGCAACGTCCGCCGCGACGGCAACGACGCCCTCAAGAAGCTCGCCAAGGACAAAAAGATCAGCGAAGACGAAGAGAAGCGCGCCCTCGAAGAAGTCCAGAAGATGACCGACGAAGAGATCCGCCGCATGGAAGAGCTCTCCCGCAAAAAAGAAGCCGAAGTCATGCAGGTGTGATTCCCGCAAACTCGGGTGCCCCCTGCTTGCCACAGTGAACCCGGCAAAGCACAAGCCCTCAATCGCATTGTCATTCTGCGGAGCGGCTTTCTTCAGCGAAGCGAAGAACCTGCTTTTCGCGAGTTTACAGTCCGCATGAAAATGGGTGGGCGAGTGCCCCGTCCTAACTTGTTAGGGCGGGGTAAGAATGGATATCACTCCATTTCCCATGGCCGGGAGCCGGGTGCCGGGTGCCCCGTCCTAACTTGTTAGGGCGGGGTAAGAACAGATAGCACTCCATTTCCCATTGAGGTTCATCATGGAACACAACCTTCCCCACACCATCGCCCTTCTCTCCCGCACCCCCGCCACTTTCAACGCACTTCTCCGCGATCTGCCCGACGACTGGACCACGCACAACGAAGGCGGCGAAACCTTCACCGTCCCTGACGTCATCGGCCACCTCATCTTCGGCGACCGCGTCGACTGGCTGGCTCGCACCCGCATGATTCTTGAACACGGCGAGACACGCCCCTTCGAGCCTTTCGATCGCCGAGGCCACGTCAGGGAGCGCGCAGGAAAGACCCTGCCTCAATTGCTTGACGAATTCGCCCGCGTACGCTCCGCTGCCCTTGACGAGCTTCGCGCCCTCAACCTTCAACCGGCCCAGTTGGCTCTGCGCGGGTGTCACCCCACCTTCGGCGCCGTAACGCTCTCCCAACTCCTCGCCACCTGGGCTACGCACGACCTCACACACATCCACCAGGTCTCGCGCATCATGGCGCACCAGTACCGCGAAGCCGTCGGCCCCTGGTCCGCCTTCCTCGGCGTCCTCCAGTGCAACGGCCACAGCGCCTGACCAACCGGCTTGTCGCCTTGGCGGCATGTTTTGAGCGACACCGGATTGGAGATGTGAGCCAGATGTCCTCCGGGTAGTAGAATTCCCCTGGCGAACCGCCGTGAACGTTCACCAAGGCAAAGCACTGTCTGATTGCTGCTACGCTCGACAGCTGGGAATCTCGCAAGTAGGGAGGACAGGGATCGTTGTTCATTCAAGTTTCGGACTTAAGGCCGCCGTATGCTTTGTTAATATTTGGGGTCTTCTCATTTGTCCTGGCGGTGACTGGGACGTGCAGGACCGGACGCAAAGCGTGGGCACGCTTTGGTCGTGTGGTCTATCGCGCGAAAGAGCCACCGAAGCAGTTTTGGTGGTTAGTCGCAATGTATTATCTGGCGGTGTTTGTTTCACTGGATACTTTTTGTATAAGGTCTACGGACTTTCTCAAACCGAGGTGATCAGCGGGGAACTTTGGTCTATTCCTGAATCACGGCCCGCTCGGTCGTCACCATCCGGTCAACAGAACGCCGCTCCCAGCGGCGTCATTCCGAATCCATCAAGTTACGACTCATGGGATTCAGCCAGACTTGTAGCCGTTTGGCCGATGACTCAACTCCCGCAGTCCTACTTCTTCGCCCGCTTGTAAAACGGAATCGGCACCTGCTTCGCCCGCACGCGATTCGCGCGGCACTGCACCAGCACATCCGCCCCGCCCGCCGCGACGGCCGCCGGAACCAGCGCCATCGCGATGTTCGTCTTCAGGAACGGCGCCGGCGAGCCCGATGTCACCATGCCGATCGCGTTTCCGTCAAGATCGAGCACCGGGTACCCGTCGCGCCCAATGCCGCGTTCCACCATCTCCAGGCCGATGATCTTCCGCTTGGGCCCGCCTGCAGCTTGTACAGCCAGCCAGCGCATCGCGTCCAATGAAAGGCCCCTTGTCCAGCTTGAGCCAGCGATCGAGCCCCGCTTCCAGCACGTTGATCTCCTCTGAAATCTCGTGCCCGTAGAGGCTCATTCCCGCTTCGAGCCGCAGCGTATTCCGCGCTCCCAGCCCGCACGGCCGGATACCGAACTCCGCGCCCGCCTCCATCAGCGCATCCCACATCTTCACCGTCGTGGCTTCATCGCTCGGCATGATACACCTCGAACCCGTCCTCGCCGCGAGTAGCCCGTCCGCGCAATCATCACGTTGGGAATCCCCGCCACCGTTCCCCACGTGAACCAGTAGTTCTTGATCGCGCGCCAGATCCACCTTCGTCAGCTTCTGCAGCGTCTCCAGCGCGCGCGGCCCCTGCAGCGCCAGTTGCGAATAGTAGCTCGAGTAGTCGCTCATGTGAATCCCCGGCCAGCCGCCCACCTGCTGCCGAATCCACGCGTAATCCTTGTCCTTGGTCCCCGCATTCACCACCAGCAGGTAGTCGTTCTCGCCGAGCCGGTGCACCAGAATGTCGTCGACAAACGTTCCCTGCGGCGTCAGCAGCGCGGAGTAGTGCGCCTGCCCATCCTTCAGCCGCGAAGCATCGTTCATCGTGATGTGCTGCACGGCATCCAGCGACCCCGGCCCGCGAAACTGAATCTCGCCCATGTGGCTCACGTCGAACAGCCCAACCCCGGTCCGCACCGCCACGTGCTCGGCGATCAGTCCGCCGCCTGGGCCGGGATACTCCACCGGCATGTCCCACCCGCCAAAGTCCACCATCTTGGCCTTGAGAGCGCGGTGCGTTGCGTTGAGAGCGGTCTTCTTCAGAGCGGGTGCCACGGTCGACTCAGAGGAGGTCATTTGTTTGCCTGTTCCTTTCCAGCAATCCTGCTGTACCCTGCTAACGATAAAGCATTTCAGCAAAATGCTGTAAGACGAAGAGATAGGGTCGGGGTCGGCGCGACCAGCAGGAGCGACGACCTTCTTTAAACTCAAACACATTGCATCTCTTCCTGAAATGCCCCGGGCATCGCCCCTCAGCCGGGTCAAACCGCATGAGGACAACAGAGGACGACATCTTATGCCTTTGCGCTGGATGATTCCGTGGTCGCTGGTTGTCTTTCGATTTCTGCTTGGTCCCGCCCTCGTCTTCGCGGCACGCCAGTCCACGATCGCCGGATTCTGGCTGAGCGCGATGGTCGTCGCAGGCTTCCTCTCCGATGTCTACGATGGCGTCCTCGCTCGCCGCTGGAACACCGCCTCATCCGCTCTGCGCATCGCCGATTCCTCTGCTGACATCTTCTTCTACCTCGGCGTGCTGGCCGCCGTCGTTCAGCGCCACGGCCCCGCGGTCCGCGAACGCCTTTGGCTGCTGGCCGCGGTCATCGCACTTGAGCTTCTCAATTGCCTCTTCGGATTCATCAAGTTCCACCGCATGCCCAGCTACCACTCCTATGCCGCCAAGCTCTGGGGACTCCTCTTGGCCTTGTCCACCATCACGCTCCTCACCCTCAACCGCGGACAATGGCTCGTCACACTCGCTCTTGTTTGGGGTATCGCGTGCGAACTCGAAGGCCTGGCCATGACCGCGCTACTGCCTGAATGGACACACGATGTAAAGTCTCTGGCCCGCGCCTTCTCCATCCGCCGCCGGTTGCTCGCCGGAAAATCAGTGCGCGTCCCGGCAGGTTGAGCCAGGTCAGTTGCACTTCGACCAGTTACGATTGAGGCGTCAAAAGGAAATCGTCATGAACCCGGTTCGCGGAATCGTTATGCTGCTCGCTGCCGCCATCGCCTTTTATCGTGGATGGCAGATCCACTCCGGCCACTACGCCTGGCTCGCCTACGGACTGGGCATCGTGGCCCTCGCCCTCGGAGCCTGGCACTTCATCCGTAAGCCGCCCGAACCCCGCGCCTGAATCAACCCTTCAGCAGCCGACCTCAAGAAAAGATTTCAACGAGCTCCGCCAGCAGTCCGCTCCATCCTCGCTGCTGCCCTGCCCGAAAAATGAGATCTACTTTTTGTGCGCCCGCCAGAATGAAGTCACGCCCAGGTAGAAAAACACCACAACAACAACCGCCGACGCCCAGAACGTTCGATGATCCGGGCCCTGTACATAACTGAATCTCGTCCGCCACAGAATCGGGCTGAACACCAGCACCGGCAAAAAAAAGAATACTCCGACGACTTCAAGCCAGATTTTGCTGCCCACGCGCTGGAACGGGCGAAGAAATCCTCCTACACCTCGCGCCACTCCGCGCGTAGCCTGTCCGGCCACTCGCCCGCGCGATGCGGCATCCTTTGACGCCGAAGTCACTCCCGGGCCTGTTGTCTGGCTCGTCGCGCCCGGCTCGGGTCCCGGTTGTCCTTCACCCATAATGCGTTGCCCGGCCATTCGTCCAGCAACCCGCAGTCCGATGCCCACTGCCCGTCCAATCGATTCAGGTCTCACTTCGATATGATGGTAGCAGTGGTGGTCGGGTGCCGCTTTCGTGCAGTTGCTCCCAACCCGCTGCGGAAGTAAGGTATATGAATCGCTTGCCGCTCCCTGCGCCGCTTCCCGCGCTGGCCGCCGCCTGCCGGAGGTAACCGTGACATCTCGCCTGAAAGAACTGATCCAACAACTCGGAGAGGCAATCCACGAATCGGTCATTGAGAGCGAGCAGATCGCCGGCGTAGTCCAGGACATCCGCAAGCACGGCTTCGATGTGCTCCTCATGCTCGAAGCCACCATCGGCCTCAACGAGGTTTCCAAGGAGATTGAGGAAGCGGATGCTGCCGCCGAGGCCGCCGGAGGCACTTTTACCAAGAACGACGTAAACTTTCTCCGCTCCCTCCGCATCTCCGTCGAAGGCGAAGACGACGAAAACGACTCCCAAGCTGGCTGACGCCTGCGAGTGAATAAATCCGGGTGCCCACATCTCGAAGAGATGGGTGATGAGCGTGCACTGACACCCGTTGCTGATCTGCTCCTCGAGGATTTACCGTAACGCTTCGTCCTTCCGCCGTTACCATAAGCTCGGCACCGCATGAAAAAGCTTTCCCTTCCGTTGCTTCTGATCGCGGTAGGCGCCTGCGGGTTCCTCCGGGCCCAGAGTCCCCCTGCCCCCTCAGATTCTCCCGAAACCCCCGTCGTCGACCGCCCTCACGCGCAGGATTGGTCCAGCGACATCAACACCGGCTGGCGAGTCCACGAGGGCGATGACCCCGCCTCGGCTCGCGCAGACTTCAACGACTCCGCCTGGAACACGGTCGAACTCGACGACCTCGGCGCCGCACGGCCCGGTTGGCGCTGGTATAGGCTGCATGTCCGGCTTCATGAGAATCACCCCGACCTCGCGCTCCTGATCCAGGGCGGAGACGGCACATACGCGCTCTTCGTCAACGGTGCCGAAATGCCCGGCCCGCGCACTCGATCAACCTTCGCCGTCAAGCGCCCCACCGAACGCGTCGTTCCGATTGATGTTCCGGGCACGGACCTCGTTCTCGCCCTGCGCACCCATGCCCCGCCCGCCTATGCGGCGTGGCGCTACCCGCTCTTCTTGTCGGCCTCGCTCGGGACCCCGGATGCCATCGATAGCCAGAGACAGGCGCTCGAAGGAGCCCGCCTCAACATGGCCCTTCCGTCCATCGCGATCAACTTGCTCCTCATGCTCGCCGGCCTCGGCGTATTTGCCCTTTACGCCAGCCAGCCAAAACACTCTGAATATTTTTGGCTCGGGCTCTATCTGTTTCTTCTTGGAACGGCGGACCTGCTCTGGTTCTGCCAGCAAGCAGGTTTGGTGCCCATCTCTGCAAACTTCCTCCTTGCCGATCCGCTGCTCTACGCCGTCACCATCTGCCAGATCCACTTCACCTTCAGTTTCGGCGAGCGACGTCTTGGTGTCTGGTGGCGCCTTTACCAGATACTTCTGATCCTTCCCCTGGCGCTGATCTGCCTTGCGTGGCTAGGCCACTTCTCCAGCGCAATCTACGTCTTCATTGAGGCCATCATCCTTATTCCTGTGGCGGTTTTCATGCCGATTCTGCTTTCCATCTGGTATTGGCGCGGTACCCGGGAAGCGGGCTGGCTCATTCTGCCCAGTTTGCTTCCCGCGGCCACACTCTCGCTTTACGACATTGGCACCGTGTCCATTTTCTTTGGATGGCATCGTCTTGACTTCCTCGACAATCCCATCCAGTTCGGCTCCGTTCCGGTTCAGCCGGTTGACCTCGGCAATCTCCTCTTCCTGTTTGCCATCGCCGTGGTCATCTTCTTCCGATTCTCCCGAGTCAGCCGCGAGCAGGCCCGCACAACAGCAGAACTCGGCGCCGCGCGCGAAATCCAGCAGCGCCTCGTTCCCGCTGCGCTCCCCGCGCTTCCCGGCTATCGGTTGGAAGCCGCCTACATTCCCGCACAGGAGGTCGGCGGAGATTTCTATCAGGTTCTCTCGCAACAGGACGGCTCCGCTCTCATTGTCGTGGGCGACGTCAGCGGCAAGAGCTTGAAAGCCGCGATGACCGGCGCTCTCGCCATCGGTGCCATACGCACACTCGCCGTCGAAGACCTCCGCCCCGCCGTCTTCCTTGCGCGCCTCAATCAGCAGGTCCTCAATGCGCACGATGGCGGATTCATTACGTGCCTCTGCGCGCGTCTCGAACCCGGCGGCGCCATCACCCTGGCCAACGCGGGCCATCTCTCGCCTTACCGCGCCGGAGCGGAAATCCCGCTCGACCCTGGGCTTCCCCTCGGCATCGTCTCCGGCGTTAAGTATCTTGAAACCACCTGCGAACTCTCGCCCGGCGACACGCTAACCCTGCTCTCTGACGGAGTCGTTGAAGCCAGAAATTCATCAGGCCAACTCTTCGGCTTTGACAGCACCCGCGCCATCAGCACGCAATCCGCCGCTGCCATCGCCTCCGCAGCTCAGTCCTTCGGCCAGGAAGACGACATCACCGTCCTCACCATCGCTCGCACAGCCGTAAAGAACAGGATTTGAAAGGGCCGTGCCCCATTCATGACGCAGTTTCATCGCGTCATGGGTGGGAAACATGGAATCTCAATCCTCCCCCGAAAATCCTGCCGGGTGCCCCATTCATGACGCAGTTTCATCGCGTCATGGGTGGGAAACATGGAATCTCAATCCTCCCCGAAAAACCTGCGCCGAGTTCCTTCATCCACCGGCATGTCAGGCCCTGAGAATAGGAGATCTGGTTGCCGCGTCGGGTCCTCCGCAATCAGCGGCAGCGCTCGCGCCCGCCTTGCTTCCGCTTCCGGCCCGGTTCCAAGGAAGAACTCCGTATGCCATCCCACAACGTCGTGGACAGCCCTGCAATATTGGTCGTGCTCATCGGCATACGCATGTCCTGCCGCTTCCCAATCTCCGTTTGCAAGCAGCTTGTCGCGAAGGACTCTCACGTCGCGAAGCGTCATCGAGAGCCCTTGTCCCCAACTTGGGTCGCTCACTGCCGCCGCGTCTCCAACAAGCGCAACCCCATCGCGATAGGGATGCGGCGTGTCGATATCAGCCCCGTCGAAGCTGGCCAGAGGTCCAGCCGCCTTCGCCCCGTCATACCAGCTGGGATCAGCGCCGCTGCGCTTGCTGCTCTCAATCAAGTCAGAAACTGCCGCAGCGCCCTGCATCCGCGTCCGCGAACCCTTGTGGTAACAGAAATAGGCTCGGGCACGCCCCCGGCCCTGAGGGAATACTGTGGCACATTGCCCCGCCTTTGAATCAATCACAATTCTTGCTGTGTCCTCCGCCGCGGGGCAGTTCTCCAGAAGTACGCCGGCCACCAGCATTCGATCTGGATCCTGCTTGACTTGAAAGCCTCCCGATTTGCATGTCATCGACGACCGTCCGTCCGCGCCCACAACCATGCGTGCTCTTACTTCCTCAGTATGCCCGTTGTTCTGCACCACTACGCTTGGCGTCGAACCAGGACGCACTTCCTGAACGCTCACGCCCCTTCTCACCTCTGCTCCCGCGTTCGCCCCAGCTTCAAGCAGCGCCTCTTGCATCGCCGGGTGATAGAAGGTGAGACACGGCAGTTGATGAGGCGTTGTGCCCACGACGTCTCGATGGGCCATGAGCTGGTCTCCCATGAAGAAATCTACCCAGGGGAGGGCATGCCCGCAACTGGCGCGCAGCAACTTCCCAATTCCGAGACGTTCTGCCTCGGCGACGCCCCACGGCGTCACCATCTCGCCGCGAATCCGGTCTTTGAACCTTTCCTCTCGTTCGATCATCAGGACCCGGGCGCCTTTCTCTGCCAGCGATTTCGCCAGCGCCGCTCCAGCCAAGCCGCCGCCCACCGTAATCAGGTCATATGACACGCTCATGCAACCTCCGCTTGTTGGATACTCAGGGGCCTGGTGTGCCGGAACGCTATCACAGCCGCGCTTTCACGATCAAGCGTCGATCGAGGTGAATCCAAATCTCGAAACGCAAACCCTTCCAGGCTGAATTGTCGCCGGGTGCCCCTTTCATGCCGCGTCTTTGTTTTTTGCGGCATGAGCGGGATTCCACGAACCCTGCTGACTTGCTAACTCCACGGTGCATGGGTGTCCCCGTCCAAGCTCTGCTTGGGCGGGTCTGGGTTCGGTTTTGCAGATGATTCCGCTATCCCGGCACACACTCGAAACAGGGTTGAAACCAAAAAGAACGCGCCCGAACACTGAAGCTGGAAGCTGGAAGCCAGTAGTTAGCAGCTAAGTCCAATGCTGAGAGGAATCTGCGGCTAAGTCTAATGCTGAGAGGAATTTGGCACCATACCCCTCTCTTAAGTCGTTTTAAATAAGGAATTTGCTCACAGAGATAGGGGGAGGGGGTCGAAGGCGGTTTGGTTTTGCGGGTGCCCCATGTATGACAGCGTCGGCTTCTGTCAAGAGTGTTTTCCGGGAGCAAGTGCAAGGAATCCCTCTTGTGTCTGGGACGGGGTCAAGGGCGCCGTACTTTGGGCGTTCATCTGGACCCTTGACACCGTCCCAGACACTCCGATCCTGGCGTTGGGAACGAAGCTCAGCGTTCTTTTCTGAGCTTCGTTCCATATTCGAAATCCGTCTTGCATGGCTAAACGACCCAAGCTCGCACGTTCGATGCAATCACTCTCGATGGCCACCTTCCGGTTCCATCAACCATGTATTCGGTCCGGTACTACTCCATGATTTCTTGTTCAAACTCTTCCCTCACGGGAAGAGACGGGGCGTCCAATCATTCAGTCGGCCGCAAACTGCGACCACTGGGGCACACGGACTGCCCCGCGTGCGAACCGCGCTCCATGATCTGCCTGTAGTCCTGCCCGGAGCGCAACATCCAATACAACCTCACTGCCAATTTGTGTGCGATGGCCACCTTGGCCACGCCGTGATGCTTGTTCATCGACAAGCGCAGATACTGCCGATGCCAGCTCGGATCGTGCCTCTGCGCGGTCGTCGCCGCCTCCACCAGCAGCCAGCGCAGCAGCGTGTTGCCCTGCTTGCTGATGTGTCCCAGCCGCCGCTTGTCCGCGCTGGAATCCTCGGCCGGAATCAGGCCCAGATAACTGCCCACCTGCTTGCCTCGCGGGAAACGCCTCCAGTCTCCCACGATCAGCACGTAGGCCAGCGACACAATCGGCCCCACCCCCGGATGCGTCATCAGCAGGCAAGCCTCCGGGTTCGCCGCCGCCGCCGTCTTCACCGCCTACATCCAGCGGTTGCAATCCGCTTGTCCAAATCGATCCAACAGTTCCAGAAGATCCCTGCGACGCTCGCCATACCAGCCCGCATAACGGCAAGGCTTCGATCGCCCGGCGACGCCGCAGCGAATGCATCCTGCCCAGAAGTTGCCCCTCGTTCTTGGCCATCCCATCCAGCTGGTTCATCACCCGTGTGCGCATCCGCACCAGCCGGCTGCGATGCAGCAGTAACTGACGCAGCTGTTCGTTCTCCAGGGGCGGCTGCCAGACTGCCGGAAACCGATCCTCCACCAGCAAGTTGCAGAATGTGCCGCGCATCCCGCTTGTCGGTCTTCTGCCTGCGCGGACTCGATTGCCCGAATCTGGCTCGCATCGCCCAAAACCATTTCATGACCCAATTCGTGCAGCAACCGCCGGAACCAACCGAAGTTCCCGGTTGCTTCGATCCCTACCCGTACTGTCCTGCCCGCCAACGAACGGTAGAACCGTCTCGGCCTCCCCAGGGTGGCATTAAACGGCGCTCTCCGTACTCCCCCGTTTCCTCCACCACATACGCAGATCTGCTGGAAACGAGGATGAAAATCACAACCTATAATCATCGTCATGCTCGGCTCCTTTCCTCCCGAGCTTCCTGGTCGTTCAGCAGCAACCAGTCTACTCAGGACGAAGGAGCCGACGCTGTCATGGAATCATTCATGCCGCGTCTTTGTTCGCGGCATGAGTGGGATTCCACGAACCCTGCTGACTTGCTAACTCCAAGGTGCATGGGTGCCCCGTCCAAGCTCTGCTTGGGCGGGTTTGAGGTCGCTTTTGCAGATGATTCCGCTATCCCGGCACACACTCGAAACAGGGTTGAAACCAAAAAGAACGCGCCCGAACACTGAAGCTGGAAGCTGGAAGCCAGTAGTTAGCAGCTAAGTCCAATGCTGAGAGGAATCTGCGGCTAAGTCTAATGCTGAGAGGAATTTGGCACCATACCCCTCTCTTAAGTCGTTTTAAATAAGGAATTTGCTCACAGAGATAGGGGGAGGGGGTCGAAGGCGGTTTGGTTTTGCGGGTGCCCCATTCATGCCGCGTCTTTGTTTTTCGCGGCATGAGTGGGATTCCACGAACCCTGCTGACTTGCTAACTCCAAGGTGCATGGGTGCCCCGTCCAAGCTCTGCTTGGGCGGGTTTGAGGTCGCTTTTGCAGATAATTTCCCACTCCCGGCGCAGAATGGAAACAGGAGTTGAAAGCGAGGAGAACGCGCCCCCGGACACCGAAAGCTAAGAGCTAAAAGCTAGTGGCAGGTAGCTAACACTAACTCCGCCAGTGCAGCTCCACCGGCCCGTCCATCGGATGCTTCTCCGACGCGTCCAGCCGCGCCTGCTTCAGCGCGAAGTACCACTTCGCCGGCTTGTCGGCATCGTCGATCAGCATCAGGCTCGGATTGTGCTTCAAGCCTTCCGCCTGCTGGACCATCGTCTCCTGGTCCTGCCGCACAAATTTCGCGCCAAAGAACTTCGCAATCGGCGTCACCAGCGGCACGTGATAGAACACATTCCACGCCGCCACCACGTCAATGCGGCACGTCGACGCGGTCACCGGCGTCACCGTCGTCAGACTCGAAAACCACTTCGTCCCGCAGCGAATGATCTCCGTTCCGCCGGTTCGGCAGCACGAAGTCGATCGTCGTCTCCACCGGCTCGCCATACACGCCCAGCAGCTTGTACGGCGCGGAATTCCCGCTCGGCGCATGCGCGCTCATGCGGAAGCCCTCAGGAATCGGCTCGAAACGCTTCGTCTTTTCGCGAATGCTCGCGCGCGATCGCCACCACCACGCCTGGTGCACAAACGGCCCATGCGCCGGATCCATCAACCCGATGATCCCGTGGTCCACATTGCACGGCAGATCCGCCGTCAGAAGCGCCGTCCGATACCGCGGGCCGAACTTCTTCACCTCCGGTACCGCCCGTCAACTCGGCGCCATCGCTCTTGCGTCCCGAGCCCGGCCCCGGCACAAACACCCACGCATGCCCGTCGCGCTCCTCGCACGGAAACGCCGTCGCATAAATTCGCGTCGCGTCCAGATGATCGTGGCTGCTCAGCGAAGGAATCAGCTCGCAACGGCCCGCTGCACGGCTCGAACTCCCAGCCGTGATACCGGCACGTCACGCGATTGCCGTCGAACCAACCTACGCTCAGCGGAATGCCGCGGTGCGGGCAACTGTCGCGCATCGCAAACACGCGCCCATCGCTGCGCCGCCCCAGCACCAGCGGAATCCCCAGCAGCATCGCCGTCGCCAGCTTGCCCTTGCGCAGCCCGTCGGTGCGCATCGCGGGATACCAGTCGTCGTATATCAGCGTGGCGCTCGGCCCCTGAATCGGAACCCCCGCCTCTGTCGTAGTCACCACCGGCATTTGGGACTGACGATACCACCCTCACTCACATGCGTGCCACCCATCACTCAATGCCGCGTTCCCGCCGCAATCGCAATCTGCACCAGCCGCTCCTCGTTCACCGCCGTCGGAAAGCCATTCTTATCCCAGTGCTTCCTGCATCCCGGAAAATCAAGTGGGACACATTGCGAAGCGATCCCGCGCTCCCGCATTTCATACCCGCCTGAAAGGATATTCAACATACAGGCTGCCGCCGTGACACCAGCGTCCGGTCTTCTCCCATCGCTTCAACGCCCGGCTGAAGCCGCTCGCGTGCGGCACCATGAAGACGTTCACTACCGTGCGAGCGCAACCGTCGCGTAAGCCGGTTGACCGCGCAATCCGGATCGCAGCCTGCGCAGGAGATGTCCTCGCCGCCTACTCGCGCCCTGCATTCACGGCTCCGCTTACCGCGAATGCAGGTCGGCACCAGTACAACCCTTTGCCGCGTCCGCTCGAATTCCCTACGAAGTCCCCGGTTCATCACCTCTGCGGCTACCATGTTCAGGTGATACTCGGCCGCGGTCTTCGATCGCAGCAGCAGATCTTCACGCCAGCGGTGCTCGCGATTGCTCGCGCTCCACAAACGGCGCAACGTTACGCGTGTAGGTTCCGAGCGCTCTTTCGGCCTCCCGTTCAAATTCCACGAAGAGCTGCTCTGCGACATGCAACCAAACCGTTGCATCTCCAGGTTTCATCCGGGCAAAGAAGCTGCGCCAGTTATTCAGCCGCTTTGATTCCTGGCTTGAACTCACCGGCCGCTTCCAGCCAGTCCATTAATCGGGCCAGCCGCTCGACTGCGCTTCCGTTCTTCCGTGCCCTGCACCCTGCCCGAGGTGCGAAAGCAAGTCTGGCAATCCCCGCCCGTATCCAGTCCACCAACGGCTTGGCCAGTTCTGAACGCGCACGTACTCGTGTGAGTTCGCGCGCCAAGCCACAATCCATCTTGAGTTCTTTCCGCGGCACCTTCATAGCGGCGCAGAGCCATCCCCAGCGTCAGCAGCTCGATTGCGTACTCGCCTCGACTGCGCGGGCTCTCCGCCAGGAACTGCACATGCCTCTCGTAGCCATCCAGAAGCACCCCGGCCCTTTGCTCCACCCGTGCCACGACATCATCGGCAAAGCGACTCGCCACGGCGTAAAACCCATCCGATGTGCGATCGCACTGGCGCAGGTCATATACATGCGCCGAAGAGACAATTACCGCTCCCGCAGATTCGTCCGGTCGACCCTTTCCCGTGCCACACGGCGGTGCCATCTCCCACCTCGAATCGGGTTTGCGCGGTTCCTGCACTCCGCGCCTCTTTCCGTCCTGGCTGGCAGCCTTGAACTGCCGCGGCCATCGGCCACAGAGAATAGTACGCACGGCTTCTACGCCGGTTCACCATATTCGCCATTTGTTCATCAACCGCCGCTTCATCTCCTCCTCGCCTGTGCGAAACCGGACAAACTGTACGCCTTTGGACAGCGCCCGCCGACCATCATCAGCGCTTCCTTTCCCGCATCCCTCTGTTGCTCATACACTTATGCTCCGCGCCGTCTTTGGCGTGCCAGGTGCTCCAATAAGAGCAATCACTCTCCATTCCCCGGGAGCGAAATTCCTTGAGGAGGTGTCCGCGTGGCAGGACTGATCCAGGACGTTCGTTACGCATTGCGGCAGCTTCGCAAGAGCCCCGGCTTTGCCTTTACAGCGGTGCTCATGCTTGGGCTTGGCATCTGCGCCAACAGCACAATTTTCAGCTGGATCGACGGCACCATGCTGCATCCGATTCCTGTGGCGCAGGACACCGGCAGCCTGGTCTCGTTGATGCGCGGCACGCCAAGCACCTCTCCTGCACCGCCGCTCTCCTATCCCGACTACCGCGATTTGCGCGACAGAAATCACAGCTTCACGGGAATGCTCGCATATCACCACGACTGGCTGGCGATGACCGGCGGTGCGACGCCGGAGCGCATCTACGTGTGCCAACGTATCCGCGAATTTCTTCGATGTGCTCGGCATCAAGCCGTTCATGGGCAGGTTCTTCCTGCCCGAGGAGGAAACACGCGCTGGCGGCACGCCGTACGCGGTTCTAAGCTACGCCCTCTGGCAGACGCACTTTGCCGCAGACCCGCAGATCATCGGCAAATCGATCGAGCTCGCACAGAAGCCTCTCACGATTATTGGGGTTGCACCGGAAGGCTTCATCAACTCCATGCCCGGCGTCCGCGAGGACGCATGGATCCCGCTCGACCCGGGAATCAATGATGGGCAAATGCAGCAGCGCGGCAGTCCCTTTCTCAACGTCATGGGTCGCCTGAGACCGGGCGTGAGCCGTCAGCAGGCTACGGAAGATCTGGAAACTCTGATGCGCCAGATCGTGGCCGAATATCCAAACGACCACCTCGGCGTGAATACCATCACCCTCGATCCGCTGTGGCGTTCGCCCTTCGGCGCCAACGTCTTCCTTGCAGCCTCGTTGCCCATTCTGCTGTCGATCGCCGGGGTGGTCCTGCTGCTGACCTGCGCCAACGTTGCCACGCTGGCACTGGTGCGCTTTGTCTCCCGCCGCCGCGAAGTTTCAATTCGCCAGTCTCTTGGCGCCGGTCGCTTCCAACTCATGCGCCAGATGATCCTTGAAGGCCTGATTGTCTCTTTTGGCGGCGGCACCCTGGCGCTCCTGCTCACCTCATGGACGGCAAAGACCCTTGCCCGCTTCATCCCGCCAAACTCCAACCCAATCGTGCTCAACGGGACTGTGGGCCACAACGTGATCTTCGGAATACTTCTGCTTGCCTTGCTTGCCAGCGCCATCTGCGGTGCGCTCCCTGCATGGCGCTCGTCGCGTGTCTCGCCTGCCGAAGTGCTCAAGGAGGAGGCAGGCAGCGTATCCAGCGGCTCGCACAATCGCCGCTTGCTCAGCGGTCTCGTCGTTGCGCAAATCGCACTGTCGCTCGCGCTTTTGGTTACCTCAGGACTGTTCCTGCGCACCCTGAGGAACATGAGCGATACCAATCCCGGCTTTGACCAGGATCACGTCCTCACCGCTTCTGTGGGCCTTGGGATCGCGGGCTATTCGCCCAATGAAGCAAATGCCATTCAGCACAAGATTCTCGAACGGGTTTCGTCCCTGCCCGGAGTGACGGTTGCATCGCTCACCGACTGGCTGCCGCTCAGCTTCAACGGGCAGATCGGGATCCGCATACCCTGAGGGCTATGTGCCACAGCTCCACGAGTCGGGCGAGGTGCGCCGCGCCGACGTCACTGCCGGATTCTTCGACGTCATGGGAATGACCATTGTGGCCGGCCGCGATTTCACGCGTGACGACAATGAAACCGCGCCCCGCGTTGTGATCGTGGATCAGACGGCGGCCAATCACTACTGGCCCGGCCAGAATCCCCTGGGGCGCCGCCTCAATATCTGGGGCAATTTGTACACGGTGGTCGGCGTTGCAAAGAACACCAAGCACCAATTCGTCAACGAGCGGCCCGAGCCAATGATTTTTCTCAGCTTTTTCCAGAATTCGGATGAGACCACCGTTCAGGTTCGCACACAAGGCAATCCGACCTCGCTGGCTCCCATCCTGGAGCAGGCGATCCATCAGGTCGACGCCCGGATTCCAATCTTCGACGTACGTTCCTTGCGCGAGACCACGCAGGTCTCCGGCACTTTCGCGGTTATGGAAAGCACATTCGCCATGATCTTCGCGATGCTTGCCCTGGTATTGGCGGCCACCGGGATTTATGGCTTGGTGGCTTACCGGACTCAACTGCGCACGCATGAGATCGGCATCCGCGTCGCCCTGGGCGCCGCGCGGAGCGATGTCCTGCGGCTTGTTCTGTTCCAGGGTCTGCGGCTCACCTGCATCGGCCTTGCGCTGGGTCTCACCTTGGCGCTCGGACTCACGCGCTTCCTGGCCGGGCTGCTTTATGGGGTCAGTACCACCGATCCGCTGACGGTGGTTTCGGTTACGGCGTTGCTGGCGTTCATTGCGATTGCAGCCTGTTACCTTCCGGCAATCAAAGCGATGCGTACCGATCCGGTGGCCGCCATTCGCGCGCAATGAAGCAGGGGCCGGACACACGCGCGTCCGGCCCACCCCTTTTGCCACTGCTGTTTGACAACGGGACAACGGATCCCCAGTCCCTGATCCTGGTCCCTGTCCTTACATATTTCCGCCCCTGCTTGCCGGCGGCACAATTCCATTCATCCGCAGATACACCACCATCTGTCCGTAATGGTCCATCAGGTGCGCAATGCCGAAAGTCGCCATGCCCGCATGCGTACCGCTTGAGGTCGTCACGAACGCGTTTTCGGCCGTAATGGAATCGACATACGCATGTGCCTCGGCGAAGGAGTCCTTCAGAGCCTTCACAATCTCGGCCTTCGTCTTCAGCTTTTCAATATCAGCGCGATTGTCAACCATCGGCTTCGTCGGATCATGAAAGAAATATCCGTTCGCCTCCGCAACATGCTTCACTTGCGCGCCAAATGAACGTACGCCCTTGAACTCTCCCTGCGTCGGAGAGAAATCGTACTTGTCTTCCGGCATCGCTTCCGCTGCGGAAACAAACTCCTGCTCCATCAGGCTCAGAAGCTTTCCATAAACCTGCTTCGGTTCCTGCTTCGTGCCGACTGCCGGTTTTTCAGGCGCAGCGGCCTGCGCCAGAGCCAACGTTGGTGCAGCGGCCATCACACAACACATGAGCATCCGGCCGGCAAACTTTCTGGTGGTATGCATGAGATCTCTCCTCCTGCGGCCATCGCGGTCCCCGAGTTGCGGGTCCGCTCAAATACCGCGTGAACGAAATCTAACAGACGAGCTACGCCCTCGAATGCACCATTCCATGAATCTGTTACGGACTGCTCTCTACGCCTTGCGGACCGTCCGAAACAAGTGCCAGACCGGAGAACCGCTCTGAGCTTCGTCGCAGGTCCTTAGCCGGCCTTATGCAGGACGCCATCCTTAACGTTGAATCGCTCTCCGCGCCAGACAATCGTGTTCCCCGCAAAACCTGCCACCCACAATCCCATCGCCACTACATCGCGGACCGGAAGCAACCAGAGATTCGGCAGCACCTGGTGATCGCCCAGCACCTCAGCTCCCACCATCATCGCCAGCGTCAACCGCAGGAAGAAGCTCATTCCCAGCAGCCACAAACTCAGCGGACTCAACCCGCTCGCCAGCAGGTTCAGCAGCGCCCACGCCAGACCATGCGTAAAGATCAGACCCGCATACCCGGCCGGCCGCGCGTCGCGCACCGTCCGCAGCCATCGCAATCGGTGATTCGCGAACCCGCTCCAGTCGTACGCAGGCACGCTGGTTTCCACCACTTCGCCGCTCAGCGCCACGCGATACCCGGCCTTCGCGATGCGCGCCCCAAGCTCGTAATCATCGG
>CAVVTY010000019.1:0-53842 GCA_963751225.1 uncultured Acidobacteriaceae bacterium | reverse complement strand
CCAGGCGCTTAGCCTATATCAAAATTCATCGATACAACGAAGCCGTTTCAGAAGCGGGTACTAGGATCACTTCGATTCTCGAAATCACAACATGTTCTCCAGGAAATACAACTTCCATGTCTCCTCGTTCCCTAATGCGGCAGCTTTTATTATCGTCTTCGGTGTTCTCGCGATCTCGTCGATCCCACCTGCTTCTGCGCAACGAGAACAGAACTCATCGTGCGAAATCGTCGCCTAATCTGATCGTCCATCGCGCGAAGCCGATCACCATTCTCGTCGGGCGGCCCATTGTAGACCGACCCGAACTCGCCCACCCACAACGGAACGTTATGCTGCTGGGTGAATCTCGTCCCTTCGGCATCCATGAAGTTACGATCCTGTTTTTGCAGATCCCAGGCTTCAGGACCTTTCGCCGCAGCGGATCGGGGCTGGATCGCGCCAGGGTATCGGCCAGGTCCGAACCCTGGCACAGTATAGTTATGCGAACTGTAGGAGAGGTTGTCGTCAAAGGGCTTCTCAAGTCCCGAGAACTGATGTGCGTAGTTATCCCCCTCAAGGAAGATGATATGTCTGGAATCAATCTTGCGAATCTCGGATACAAGCCGCCGATAGATGGAATTCATGCGGTCCCAGTTGGCCTTGTAATTGGAATAAATATTCCACGGATAGTCGCCCAGATCGTTGTTCGAACAAGGCTCGTTAAGCACATCGTAGCCAGCCACCACTGCCCTGTTCTTATAGCGCCGTGCAAACTCCTGCCAAAGGGCGATGCAGCGATCCTGATAGGACGCAACTTCCCAAAAAAGACTGATGCGCGATGCGTTGTCAGAATGCCAATGGACATTCTGCCATCCCTGAGCCGAATGGAGATCCAGAATGACGTAAAGACCATGCTTTTCGCAGTGGCTTAACACTTGGTCGAGACGTGCGAAACCCGCCTCTTTGTATTTGAATGGAGCGGAATCGTCCTCGAAGTGTCGATAATTAAGCGGTATCCTGACAACGGTAGCGCCGACCTTCCTGAGATAGATCACATCGTCTTCATTGAAGAAGTAGTCGAGCATCCGCTCGAAGAAGAACTGGGCTCTGGCTTGACCAAGCACCTCCGCCATTTGAGCTCGGAGAGTATGCTCCGCGCCTGGGTGCCCGTTAATGAAATCTTCCATGTTCATCCAGCCGCCCGGACAGGTTCCCCTCAGGCGAACCTTTTTCCCTTTCGCATCGACAATCTGACGGCCCCTGACACGAAGGAACTCCATCTTGTCATTCCCGTCATACCTGTCCGCAGCTTGTGGATTCGCGCTTGGTTCCGCTGCGGCTGCTGCCCCCTTTCCCGTGAGCGCTGCCGCACCGGTAAACGCGGCTAGCTTAAGAAACTCGCGCCGTGGCTGCAGATTCGTTGCTTTTCTTGTCATAAGACCTCTTCCGAGAATTTGGTTTGGCGATTAACGATGGCGGTCACCGCAATCGAGCGACAGCAACGACTCCCGACTGATCCGTGACGGTTCCTGTAATCTGCTGGCACTCAAGGGCCCGCGACAGAGAATAGTCTGAGCATATGCAATCAGGACCAGTAGGCCTACGAGCACATAGTATCTCCGAAAGAACACCTCTCGGATTTGCAAAGACATCATCGTGCAAGCTGCTGTCGATCAACTCGACGCGGGTGCAACGAATCTCGCTGAAGCCCGCACAAACGCTCGGATTCAGACTCATTGTTACCTTCTACATCGCAAGTAATTCCGAGTCTCCAGAAACAGATCAATTCGCTGGAACCCTTATAAACGTTGGGGTCCGGACGCACTCTCACCTTCTGCACTGGAAAATAGTTCGGCATCGACGATTGTCCAATGAAATGCAGGGACGCGTCCATCGCACTCCAATGCAGCTAGATCCACACCTTTGAATCGACGGAAGAGCCGATTTCGGGAGGATGCCCCGCCCCGGGCTCAACATTCTTTTCTCCGGGGTAGGCATTCGGCGGGCCCACACGGTTCATCCGCGCATAATTCGGAATGGCTGACATTACAGAGCCATCTGCCCACTTACCCGTCATGACCATTGTTCCCCCTAGTAGATCCGGTCGCCACTCCATCCGGAGCGGACCATCGCCGAGCTTCTGACGAATGTTCTGACTGTCGGCCGTCTCTACGTTGTAGACGAGCGGGCCATACTTCAGAGCTACCAACCTTGCGTCGGCCTTAACGCGAGGATCCGCAACAATCCGCTGGGGCTCCATCGGCAACTCCAGTTCGATACGGTCTCCGGCTTTCCATTCACGTGTCACAACTGCGTAGCCCTTTTGAACAATCGGCTTCTCTTCCCGGCCGTTCACAGCGAACCTCTTTACGCCGCGGACGACAGGAGTCTCCTTGTAGAGCCTGCTCGTGGTTCGATCTGGAATCCGGACGTACATTGAAAACGTCTTGGCCTGCTCCGGATTCACAGTGATTGTGATCGACCCCTTCCAGGGGTATTCAGTCTTCTGGATCACCTCAACATTCGTGCCCGCGACTTGTCCAACATGGACCCGGCTCCCAACGAACATGTTGACGTATAGTCCTGTCTTGTCCTTTACGTAGGTCCAGGTTGGAATCATGAGCAGTGTGCGCGAGAGATTGCCGACGCAGCATGGACAAACATGCCAAAGTGCACGCTCTGTATTAATCAACGGATTCGTATAGCAGTAGCTCTTTCCATCAAGAGCAACACCACCCAGTAGGGCGTTATACATCGTTTGCTCGTAGAGGTCGGCATACTTTGCGTCGTGATATGCGAGGTTCAGCTTGTACTGGAAGAAAATAAGTCCGCAACTCGAACACGTCTCACAGTATGCTTCGTTGCGAAGCGAGTAGTTCGGCCCGAAGCCTTCTGAAGTCTCACCGCTTCCAATACCGCCGGTCAGATAGTACTTCTTGTTGACCATGTTGTCCCAAAGCGAAATGACAGCGCTCTGGTAATCGGGGTCGTGCGTCTCGGCGGCGATGTCTGCCATGCCCGAGTAGAAATAAGTAGCGCGCACAGCGTGGCCCACAGCCTCGTACTGCTGTCCCGGCGGCAAGTGGCTCTGGTCGTACTCCGATCCACCCCGACGCGAATCCAGAAGGAACTTTGCGAGGACGATATAGGAGTCCCCCCGGTGATTGCCTTCCTGGTCGTTCACAAATCGCCCAAAGCGCACCAGGGCCTGTTCCATCTCCTGATGACCATCGAACCAGGCCTTTTTGCCGGGGCCAATGTTTGCGACCCAGCAGTCAGCCAGTTTCTTCGCTGCGTTGTAGAGGCGAAGATCCTTGCCATCGGTGAGGGTATAGTGGTTGATTGCCGATTCAATAAAGTATCCGGCAACATATCCTTCATGATTGCCGCGATGATCGGGCGACCATCGCTCTGGCCAGCTCTCACGGTTAGCCAGCGTGTAGGCGGTCTGCAGATAACCGTCCGGCATCTGCGCGGCAAGAATGATTGGGATCCATCTGTCCAGCGTTGAGCGCATCAACTCCTGCGCCTGCATGATGTCTTGGTCGCCCTGTGGATCAACCATCAAAGCAATGCACATGGATTCCACTGTCTGGTGGACCCAGGCGTTCGAGAAGACGAAACCCTTGTGTGCGGCATGCGGTTGTCCGAGGTTGGCCTTGCCCGCTTCAATGAAGTTATCGATCCCGCCGTCACCCCGCCCCGCAGGGATATCGGTTCGCTCGCACATACGGATGCAGTGAGGAATCCAATTGACAATGATCACCTTCGCTCGTTCCGACCAGAACTGGCTTTGGATCGAATACTTCCGGGTGTAGACAACATCCAGGCGGTCCTTCGGCGGCGCCGGTTCCACGTGCACGCTTAATGAGCGCGACCGGTCATTTGATCCGGAAGCAGCCAGCGTAAGAACATATTCGCCGGGCGCGGAGAATTTGGCAGTGGTCACCGGAGATGCGACATTTTCGAACGCGACAGATGCAGGTCCCGATGTCTTAAGCCAACGGGCGGAGTTCTCCTGCGAATCCTGAAGCCAGATCACTCTACCGGTCAAATAGCTCTTGCCACCTAGAACGACCGACCTGTCGATTCCTGCATCGATCACAGGTGGCAGCGAAGGAACAGGGCCATAGTTAAAGACTCTCCATTCGAGGATTCCGGTCGGCTGACCCTTTTGCGGATTGACTTCGAGCCGCAGCTTACTTGTCTTGACAGCTTCGAATGCAGTGACGTTGAACGTATCCACCGCTTCGCCAAGACCCTCCGGCTTGCTAACCGGGATGAACTGGCTCCCGTCCCAATACAGGATGCGATAACTCTGCGGAGCATGGATCGTCGGCCAGCTACTGCCGGGCAACGCAACTGGACGAGGACGATCGACCGCCCAATAGACCTCGATCTTGTTGATGTTGACTGGCTCGCTCCATTCATACTGCACCCAGGGTTCGCCACTGCCATTCGAGAAATCTCGGCTCAGCGCGTAGACGCCATGCGAGCGATCGAATGAGTTCGCAGGCACGAAGCCGTCGTTAAGCGCAGAGATCTTATTCTCGCTGGTGAAAGTAAAACTTGACGGAACAGCGACCCGGGCGATGTTGACGGCATTCACAGGGTTCTGCGCAATCGCCTTTGTCCCGTCCAGAGCGGCCAGAAAAGCCGCTCCCGTCAACCCTGCCATAAACTCTCGACGGCTGGGTTCAAGATGAGAAGTACTTCCCGCTGATTGAGCAGTCGTCCCCGGATTCGCAGCGTCCCTCTTCCTGCGATCGATTTCATGTGCCATTTTGATGCCGCCTTGGAAACTGAGAAATCGTTTACTCAGCAGCCTAGGCCCACGGTTTTTCTTTGTCAATCGGGCCTGACGCGTTCGCGGAACATGTTGTGCCGCCGTACGGCGTCACGCCTCACTCATCTGTTGCACCGGTGCTTCTGCTTTCCCGCGTGAGCCCAGAAGCACAAACAGCAGCAGCGACGCTCCAACAGCAACGAGGGCATTGCCCGACAAGACAGCGGAATAACCATACCGGACCAGGCAACTCCCGGTAACTGCCGCGGATGCCGCCTGGCACAGCGCACTTGCGATATTCTGCACCGCCGATGCAGTACTGCGCTCGGCATCGGGAACTTTCGCCATGAGCAGACTGTAAAGCCCGGGCCCGCTCATGAACTGTGCGCCGGTGTAACCCAGGTAGAACGCCACTTCAGATGAAGCGCCGTGCGCCTGGCCCAATGCAAATACCGCCACTCCGGTTGCGATTTGCGCGCACATGATTCCCGTGATCATTCCGCACCTGCGATACAAGATCGGAGCAAGAAGAACGGCAGCGACCTGCGTTAACTGCGACCCCGAATAGATCAGGCCAACGTGCCGCATCGGGATCCCAAGCTGCTGCTGAAGGAAGACCGCGGCAAATGGCATGAATGACCCCGTAACCATGCTCCACAATGCAAATGCCGGTAGAAACCGATACAGGAACGGATGAAATACTCGAATTCGAGGCTTGCCTGTCTCATTTGCCGGACTGACTTGAAGCTTGAGAATTGACCAGATGCCCAGCATCACAATGCCGCACGCAAGCAGCAGCACGAGACGAATCCCTTCCGCCAGATGCTTTTCTCCGCCGGTCCCGGAAAAGACTCCCGGCAGATATCCACCTGCCAGCCCCGCCAATGTGCCCGTTCCGATTCCGGTTGCAAACACGATGCTGAACGCCGGGATCCTGTTCTTTTCTGTCGTCAGCCGTGCCACCGTTGGAGCGAAACAGACTGGCCAACAACTGAGCGCCACACCAAGCAGAAATGCGAGCCCCACTTGCGCGGGAGCCCAAAGCTCGAGCGCTCGCAGGATCCCCACGCATGGCGCCGCGACAAAGCCGAACAGAAGCACTGGCCGCAGTCCGTATCTCCTTACCGCCAGCCCAATCGGAATCGTGCCCGCAACATTTCCTAATGTAAGCGCGCCCGTGACGAGCCCCAGGAACCTCTCGTTGAAATGAGAGTTCGCGAGAAACAGGTTGAAGAGAAAGAAATACAAACCAAAGCCGAGGTCGAAGAAGAACGCCGCCGTGAAGAAGACCCAGAATCCTCGGCTCAGCCTCTCTTCGGGCAGGAACGATCCCAGCCACCGCACCGGGTTGAAGAATCCGCGCGGGGCCTTCTCGCCGCGAGCGTCAGCGACCGATATCACCATCGTCCCTCTTCAGCCAGGCGAGCCAATCGATCGACTGCCCAGTTCAAATCTGAATAGCGAAGTTCCATTGCGCCGGCGCTGAGCAGGCTGTCAATCATCGCGGTCTGGATCTTCAACGTTGGGATCGGACTGATCAGTACCTGCTGCATGAAGTACCTGGCGACATCGGTCGGGAAGGGAACCAGTTCCTGGCGTGTCCCGCTTCGCCTGTTCAGGAACACCACGTGGTTCACGTGGGATGTGGGAGAGGTTGCAATATTGCAAAGCGCGGTCGTCTTGATCTCGATCGACGGCTTCCCGGCTTGCATGCGCTGCGTGATCGCTCGCCCCTTCAGTTCGGAAAACAGCTCTGACGCCGAGGGACGAAACCGCGCCTGGTTGCAGTTCCCCACGACAAGACGATCATCTCTGCCGTTCACCATGTAGCAGCCATCGTCCGTGATGTACGTCCAGCCGGCGCGAGCACATGCATACGCGAGGGAGGACTTGCCGGCTCCGGAGTCCCCGCACAGCAGGATGCCGCTTCCAGCCCGCTCTACACACGCCGCGTGAATGGCCGTGGTGTGCGATGTCGACAAGAGACACATCGCCGTACCTTCAAGGAAGAAATATCGGAGGTAGCTTCTGTTCTCTACAGCCGCCTCTGTGAGCCAGGTCGTCGAGAACCCTTGCGAAAGATCAGCGAGTGTGAAGTTCTCTGTGTCGGCAATGTTTGCGAAAAGGTGTTGCTGAGCTCTGCAAACCGGTGCTGGCGGGCACTCCGACGACCGCCCCTCACGCACCACCACACTCAACTGAAGCGGTGGCGTTTCGAACAGCTTCGCAAAGCCGTGCCAGCTCGCTGCGGCAGCAGTTAGAACTTCTTCAGAGTTTGTAACGATCTCCACAGGAAACCCGAGCGGATAGAAGGTGTCTCGAAGCCGCAGCGTCGCCCGCGCGAGTACTGGATCTCCCAGGATCACCGGCTCCTGTCGCGCGCATGCTTTCTTGATTTGCTCCATCGTGAGCATCGGATAACGCTCGTCGGATATCTGCGTCGCCGCTCTTGAACTCATCTCGACCTCTTGCCCTTGTTTCAGAACGTGTACTTCAAAGCAATTTGAATGATGCGTGGATTTGTTGCCGTCGACGTAATCACTCCGAACGCGGGTCCCGAGCTCACATTGCTGTTCGGATTGCTGAAGTTCGCCGTATTCGTCAGATTGAAGAACTCTGCCCTCACATGAAAGCTGTGAGACTCGCGGATCGGTATGGCGCGCTCCAGGGCCATGTCGATGTTGAACTGCCCCGGACCGCGCACCAGCCCCACTCCGCTGTTCCCAAAGTCCGTATCAGCGGGGCCAGTCCCGTTTGGGGCCTCAGGAGCGAATGTGAACCCGGCCGGATTCAGGTACTGACTCCGAACTCGCGAGTAAAGCGAGCCGGAAGTCGTCGTCTTCAGCCCTGAAAGCTGAGCTCGATTCTCGAACGGATAGTTTCCATAGACCGTGCCAGCGCTGTCATCAAGGATCGTGATTGGCGTGCCACTCTGCACCACAGCTACGCCGGACACCTGCCAGTCGCCCACTGCCTTCCTCAATACAGGCGTCAACTGACGAGCAAACGACGTGTTGTATACGGCGCTGAGCACCGCTCGATGCGTCCGGTCAAAATCCGTAGGCCCGTACGCCTGCTGGAAGTTTGTCTGATCGTTTGTCAGAAGGTGCGTCTCGAAGACTTCGCTTCCTGACGATCCACTTGTTTGGTCGAGATTGCGCGACCATGTGTAGCTTCCAAGAAACTCAAAACCATGGCTGAGCCGCTTGGTGACGCTGGCCTGCAGCGAGTTGTAATTCGAGTTGAAGACGGACTCGCAAAGCAGCGAGCCGGGACTGATGCCATCGAATGGTAACCGCTGAATCACGTTCGCGGCTGAGTTCGTCGTCTCTCCATTGATCGGATTGGCCGGACCAGCCAGCAACGCCTGGTTGAACTCCCGGCATCCCGCCACGTGCAGTGATCGAGTGCCAACATAGCCGACCTCAAGCAGGTAATCGCGGCCAAGTGCGATCTGCGTATTCAGGTTGTATTCCTGCGTGTACGGATCGATCATCTGTCTCGAAATCGCAGTCACGCTGGGACCTCCTCCGGGCACTCGCGGCGAGAACATGGGGTAGCTGTCATTGCTCGGAAGGAGCGGCGCGAACGGCGCCTGTAGCGTGGCTCCGCCATTCGACGATCCCGCAAAGAACTGAAACGTCGAGAACGGCTCCTGTGCCAGCAGGTTTTCAGCAAGGCCGGCGGAGAGCCTGTTGAAATAGATTCCGTAGCCGCCCCGCAGCAGAATCATGGGGCGGCTCGTGATCTGGTAGACGAATCCCAGCCGCGGAGAAAAATCGTGATGCCCCGTGGGAAAGAGTCCCGGTATCGAAGACTGAACCACTCCCTCCGGCACCTGGCCCTTGAAGTTTGAGGGCACCACGAAGCCGCTGAGCGTCCCTTCAGGCGGCGCCGAGTGAGTGGCTATCGTCGGATCAAATGTCACAAGTCTTCCATTGATATCCGAAGGCGCGCCGAAGATCTCATAGCGCAGCCCGGCATTCGCTGTCAGCCGTGGCGTCAACTTCACATCGTCCTGGAAGAACGCAGCGAAATCAATATACCGTCCGTCTTTACGAAACAGACCCGAGCTTCCATTGCTGAGCGATACATTGCTGCTCCCGCCTGGGCTCCCGTTCTCCGCCGCGCTCTTGCCTAGCAGAAAGTCGTTGAAGCTTCTGATGTCAAGCAGCCCGTCAATGGAGAACGGCGCCTCCACATCGACCTGGTGTCGCTTCACTTCCGCGCCCGCGCGAATCGTCTGATTACCGTGGGTCAGAGACACCGTGTCCTGCCAGATAAAGCTGTTCGTCACTTGCCATTGCGATGGCGTGCCCGCATCCCCCACCGTGAACAGTCCATCGATCGTGATTCCCGGCGCGGGAATCCCTGTGCCCGACTTTCCTTGCGGCGACTGCGTCCCCAGGTCTGAAGCCATGATCGGATTCGCAACAGCAGAGATCCCATCGAATCGCATGTAGCCGAACCGCGCTATATTTACCAGCCTCGGATTGATCACCTGCGTGTCGGCGAGAACCAGCATCGTGTTCTGATCGAGCTCGGTTGTGCCCCACCCTGGCACATTTGCGGCATTTGGCGAGAACGGCTCAACCGTCGGTGCCCGCGAATAGAAGAATCTCCCTGCAAGTTGGTTCTTCTCCGCGACCTTGTGATCGATGTTCAAAGTGAATTGGTCTTCGTTGTAGGTTGCAGGCGTTGAAAACGTCGACTCGCCGATCGGAATCTGTGTCGGATCTGTGACCGGAAGCAGAATCTGCGGGCTCGGAACTGCAAATTGCCCGTTTGGAAACTTGAAATTCAGCAGTTTGAGCGCGACTGGATTGATGTTCGACCCATCGCACTTCACCTGTTCGCCGCCGGCAGCGGTTGCATACGCGCAGAACTGCGCGCCCAGAGTCGCAGCAGAGCGATCAGTGGTGAGTTGCGGCAGGTTGACCGTAACCTGGTCGCCTTCTCCATTGCTTGAACGTAGCCCTTGGTACGCGCCGAAGAAGAATGTCTTCTCTCGAACAATCGGACCGCCGATCGCAGCACCAAACTGATTCTGTTTGAGCACAGGCCGGGGCTGTCCCGTCAGCTTCGAAAAGAAATTGTTCGCATTCAAGGCGTCATTGCGCAGGAACTCCCACGCATTGCCGTGAAACTGGTTGCCGCCCGATCTGCTCACGACATCAACATTCGCGCCTGTTCCTCTGCCGTAACTCGCGTCGTAATTTCCGGTCTGCACCTTGAATTCCTGAATCGTGTCTGGCGCGGGAGCAGCCACTCCAACCTCTTCACCGTCGTTCGCGGCCGAATTCTGCGAGAGATTGTTTGCGTCAATTCCGTTGAACTGGATGTTGTTTGACGTGGTCTTGCTCCCGTTGGCCGTCACGTCCTGCGTGCCTCTGCCAAGCGCGCTTGCGTTCGGCAACTCGACCACGACGCCCGGCGAAAGAGAGAGAATCTGCGTGTAGTTGCGATTGGAAAGGGGGAGGGCCTCGATTGTTTGCTGATCAACCGCACGGCCAAGCGAGGAGCTCTCAGTCTGTGCGAGTTCGAGGCTCGGCTCCACATTCACGCTCTCTCCCACGCTTGCCACCGACAGCCGAAACTCAACAACATTGGTCTCGCTCACCACCACATTGATGGATTTCGCGGTCCTTTGCGAAAACCCGGGCGCGTCCACAGTGATGGAGTACGTCCCCGGACTCAGCAGCGAAACCGAAAACACGCCGGCAGAATTCGTGGTTGCGGTGCGAGCGGCATTCGTCGAGTCGTTGACGACCGTTACATGAGCTTCCTGAATGACTGAGTCCCGACGGATCGTAGACCGTGCCCTTGATCGCGCCGGTGCCCGGTGTCTGTGCCGCAGCGAATGGATGGCCGCTGCAGATCAGCAACATCATGAGAAACGCCATGCGGCGCAACAGGTGTGCAGGTGTCATATCGATACCTCGATTGTTGAGTTGTGATCCGGCGGCCTCAAACAAATTCAGATCCAGCTACTGCGGATTCAGGTAGCGCAGAATCTCCCGTGCGTCCCGCTCGCTGAGCGATGCACGCACCCGCATATGCTTCACGATCGTTCCGGAAATGCGAGGAGAGAAACTCTCCGGCGCATTGTGGCAACGCGAGCAGTTCTGCTGAAATTTCTGCTCGCCGTCTCCATCCCGTGTCTCCGGCGATTCCGCGGGCTTTGGATTCTGCCCGCTCATTGCCGACTTCTCCGCGGGTCTTTTGCTCTGGGCCAGCACCGGCGACCCCGTAATGATCACTAATCCCAGCGTGAGACCTGCCCACAATCCCAGCGCGTGATACACCCATCGCACTCTCATTTGCCTCTCCAGGTTGGAAAAAGAAAGCGGTAGACAATACCGGTCTCCCATACGTTGCGATTGCCCGTTGAAGAAAACTGGCGTGAATAGTCCGTGTTGATTCTGATGTCGTGCGGAAAGTGATAATCGAGCCCGAAATCCGCGCGCTGCGTATCTGCGGCAGGAAGTCCGTCGCGTGAATCGGGACTGTTGCGAAACGTCTGCTGCCAGCGAAACACCGGTTCCAGCCGGCTCAACGGCGTGTCCGTTGTGGTTGAACGGGAGAAGCGGAAATCCGTCTCTACCCAATACCCCTGTGAGTGCTCGCCGTGCGCGTACTCCGAGCGCAGCTTCAATGGGATTTCGGCGGGCTCCCACCAGGCATGCACGCCGGCAAAACTCTCGTGCACGCCTTCCAGCAGGCGACCATAGGATGTACCCAGTTCAAGACGCCGATGCGGAAAGTAAACTTCAACCTTCCCGCCAGTCGATCGCTGAGACTGAATCTGCTCGTTGGTGCTCGCCGCCGAGAAGTAAGCGGCATAGTCCACCGACACTTTCCCATTCGACATCGCCGAGCCGCGCACCATCCCTCCCAGACCCGATCCCGTTCCCATCGTGCCGAGGCTGAAGGTTAGCGGAGCGCTGGCAAAATTGCTGATCCAGATCGGCGTTAGGCGCTCATTGTAGGTGGCGAACGGCGTCAGAAATTCTCCGCCCACCACCGTCATATGTCTTGTTCGCCAGATAATCAAGCTGCGCAAACGAGAGCCCCGTAAAGAACGAGCTGTCATAACCCGATTTGCCATTTCCCTTCGGGGAGAACGATTCCACCAGCGTCGCTCTGCTCTCCAGCAGGAAATGCTTGCCAAGCGGTGCCGCGATAAGCGGCGAGATCACCGGCAGGTAGGTTGTATTCCCGCCGTTGGTAGAGGTAATGAACCCGGCGCCTCCGGAGATAAGCGGCGTCTCCTGCGCCGCTGCATTTTGCAATCCACAAAGGGTGGCTCCCAACAAAGCGGCTGAAAGAGAAATGCGACACCGCATCCGTGCAAGCGATATGAATGATCGGCACATGGCATCACCGTATCGCCGAACCGATCCTCACGTGTCAGCGAGTCGTCTTCTCTTTGTCAGAGGAATGTCACCGCTCTCCGCGCAGGACTTGCGCACCGTTCATGATGAGTTGCGACAAAATCATGACAATCCACTGACACATGTATGACACCCAATTACGGGCGCCTCGCTACCTTACATGCAGTCGCAGTAATCGCGACTGAATTCCCCTATGCGGAGTCACGGTGTTTTCTTACATCCACAAGAGTCAATGCGGACCACCTGCCGGAAGAAAACTGGCTCGATACGGCAGCCTCACGCATTTCGTCTCGTCGGCCACAATTGTCGCCGTTCTTGCTGCGCTGATCGGACCGGCCGTCGCAGAGCCCGCAGGTCCGCTTCGAATCGAAGTAACTGCGAAGCGATTTGCGTTTCAACCTGCCGAAATCACCGTGCGCAAAGGCCAGCCGGTCGACCTTGTTCTGAAAAGTATCGACGTCGCCCACGGCCTTCGCGTTCGTGAGTTGAACGTCGACATCAAGATCAACAAAGGCGTAACGGCAAGCGTCAACTTTGCTCCAGACAAGGTCGGAACCTTTGTTGGTCACTGCTCGGTCTTTTGCGGATCCGGGCATGGCCAAATGACATTCACGATTCACGTGGTGGAGTGAGCATGCGTCTGATCGCTTCGCATTGCCCCGCTTGCACTGCTGCTTGCGTTCTCCGGCTGCAAGGCCCGGAAGCCTGGCGCGTTTGAGCAGCACGTTGCCTGGAGCGCAAAGCACCACTTGTTTATCGGCAACAAATCGCAGAAAAACCCGCTGACGGCAAGCACGGAGACGATTGCGGATGGCAAGGAAGCATTCTCACACTATTGTGTCGCGTGTCATGGAATGGACGGACAAAACACCGGCGTCCCGTTTGCAGAGCAGATGTCGCCTCCCATCCCGTCGCTCACATCGGTAAATGTCCAGCGCTACAGCGACGGACAGTTGAAATGGGTCATTGACAACGGCATTTGGCCTTCGGGAATGCCTGCTTCGAAGGGAACGCTCAGCGACGAGGAGATTTGGTCAATTGTCATCTTTCTCCGCCACCTTCCGCCTGCCGGAAGTCAGGGCGAACCCGAAATGTACAGTCACTGAAACTCATTATGAAAAATGCTCAGGTCAATATCGAGATTCGGACAAAGAGCCGATCGCTGCGCCTGAAAGAAGCCGTAATTGCTTCCTTCTGGGAACCGGCGCCAAGCTTGCGCGCGCGCTTTTCTGAGTTCTCGCTCACCGATTGGCAAAGGGTGATGGACTGGCTCGATGTGAGCGGCCTCGCACTCTATTTCTTCGACCGCATGAGAACACTGGAGCTTCAGGATTGTCTTCCTTCTCCAATCCTGTGGCGGCTGCGCAGGAACCTCGCCGACAATCGCGATCGCACTGACTCGCTCTTCGATGAGGCCGTTGCGGTCAGCAGTTCCCTGAAGAAAAACAACATCGTGTTTGCACTCTTGAAAGGCATAACTCTGCCGGCAGAATCTGTACCAGACACCGCGCTGCGCTGCCAGGTGGATCTCGACATTCTCGTCCGCGAATCCGATGCCCCGCAAGCGCAGCGGTGCCTTCAGGCACATGGATATGAACTTGATGTCATCAGCGGCTCGACCTGGGAATTCAAAGCAGGAACGACCGGGCTCTCCACCCTGAAGGACATCTATCGCATTCGCCCCGAGCGCGCCATTGATTTGCATCTGCTCGCCGGCAGAAAGAGCGGCAACGCCGCGAACTTCGTTTCAGACCGGCTGAATCGCGCACAACTTCGCTCCATTCAGGGCGTGCCTATGCCCGTGTTATCGCAGGCCGATATCTTCGTACAACAGGCGATTCACCTCTTCAAGCACATGTGCAGCGAACACACGCGCGCATCGTGGGTCCTTGAATTCTGGCGCCACGTCATTGCGCGCCGCAAGGATGAGGCGTTCTGGCGCCAGGTTGAACTCATCGCTTCCTTGGAGCCACAGGCTGATCAGGCCATCGGCGCCGCCGTTCTCTTAACCTCTCTTGTCTTCGGCCCATGTGCACCCGAACAAATTGCGGATTGGTCGCTTGATCGTCTCTCGCCCGCGGTCTGTCTCTGGATCCAGATGTACGGACGCCACATCCTGTTCTCAGACAACCCGCGTAGCAAGCTCTATCTCCTGCTTCTCCGACAGTTGCGCCCCGACTCCGGCGCGGAGCGCACTGCGCGTCGCCGCCTCATCTTCCCCATTCACATGCCTCAGCGCGTCACGCGCGGTGCGCCGGATGAGGGCGTTGCCTCGCGTCTTCTACGTTATCGCGCTCAAACGCGCTTCTTCATGATTCGCCTCGTCTTCCATGCGGCTGAAGGACTTCGGTTTGCGGTCGAATCGATTCGATGGCAGAGACGCCTCTCGGAGGTGACACAATGACCTCCTTACATTCAAGTTCCAAGGCGCCCAGTGGGCGCAATAGTTTGCTCGCTGCTCTCCTTCTGTTGCTTGCACTCATCTGGGGCGGAAAAACCGCCGCGCAGACACTCCAGAATCCGTCGTCGGCCCCCCTCGCCCAGACCACTCTTTCTGCCGAGACGGAATCAGCCGACCGCAGCTCCGATGCTGATGAAAGCAACCAGCCTCCCGAGCGTATGCGCACCACTCTTTCAGCCGCTCAGATCATCTCCATCCTCCAGGAGCGGCCCCAGGTCGTCATCGAACTGAAGACGCTGCTCGCAGAAGCGCAGCAACCGCCTGTGCAACCGGACTCAATCTCGGACGAGATGCTGTACAGCCAGATCGTCTCCAGCAGGGAACTGCGGAGTAACATCACCGTCTTCCTTCGCGCCCGCGGTTATGTCTCCGACGATGACTTTCAACGCGCGCCTTTAGACGCCGGTGACCGCTCCTATCAAGGCTCTTCTTCGCTGCCCATGCGATCTCAGATGCAGCGCCCCGGTCTCACCGGCCTCACTTCGGCAAATCCGCTCGTACCCTATGAGGATGGCAATATGCTGCCCGGCGATTATGCAGCCGGATCGCTCGCCACTCCCCGCGGACTTGGCCTCGGTGTATCGCCCGACACCCAGCAACCTCGCGGCAAGGAAGCACGCAGCATCGCAGAGCAGCCGCAGGTCTTGCATCGGCCCGCTCCATACAATCTGCTTTCCCTCAGGGATCTCTACACGCAAATTCCCGACTCGCCGGAACAGCTCAAACGCTTCGGCTCCGACGTTTTTCTCAATCGCAATCGAACCATTGCGAATCCCTTTGGTAATCCATCGCAATCGATGCCGCTCGACGTTCCCATCGGCCCGGACTACGTGGTAGGTCCGGGCGACGGCCTCACCATCGATATGTGGGGCGGAGTCTCGCAAACTTTCACGCGCGTGATCTCGCTCGACGGGCATGTCACTCTGCCCGAGGCTGGAGATACGCAGGTGGCGGGCCTCACGCTGCAACACGCGCAGGATGCAATCCAGAGTGCGTTGAAGCGGCAGTACCGCGACGTTCAGGTTGCCGTGACGATCTCCCGCCTGCGCACGATTCGAATCTACGTGGTGGGAGACGTCCAGCGGCCCGGATCCTATGAAGTCAGCTCTCTCGCCTCGCCTCTCAATGCTCTCTATGTCGCAGGTGGTCCAACTGCGATCGGCTCGCTTCGCACCCTCCAGCACTATCGAGGAAAGCAGCACGTCGGCGACGTGGATCTATACGACTTCCTCCTCCACGGTGCAAGCGGTGGCGACGATCGCCTCGAAGGCGGCGACACGCTGGTTGTCCCCGCGTCCGGCCCACAGGTCGCTGTCTGGGGCGCGGTAAAAAGACCTGCGATCTACGAACTGAAAGGCGAGACCAGCCTCGCAGAACTGCTGACCAGTGCCGGAGGAGTCACCGCGGCCGCCTCACTCGACCACGTCGCAATCGAGCGTATTGACGACAATCAGCATCGTGAGACGATCAGCTTCAACCTGACTGCCGGCAGCGGCCAGGATGCCGCGCTCAAGGCGATGACAGCCTTCCCGGTAAAAGACGGTGACCGCATTCATGTCGCCTCAATCGCGCCCTACAGCGAGCGCGTTATCTACCTTGAAGGACACGTGGTGCGTCCCGGCCGTCATCCATTTCATGACGGCATGCGCTTAAGTGATGTCCTGCAGAGCTATCAGGACCTGCTGCCCGAGCCCGCCGTTCAAGGCGAAATCGTGCGCCTGGTCCCTCCCGACCTCCACGTTCAGACAATCGACTTTAGCGTGCCCGACGCGTTGATCGGAAACGCCAATCTCGCGCTGCAGCCCTTCGACACCATTCGCGTTCTTGGCCGCTACGAGGTGGACGCACCAAAAGTCGAGGTCCGTGGCGAAGTTCTGCGTCCCGGATCCTACCCGCTCTCTGCGGGCATGACAACGGCCCAATTGGTGCGCATGGCCGGAGGCTTCAAGCGCGACGCCCTCCTCGAGTCCGCTGACCTCATCAGCTACCGCGTCGCCAATGGCAGGAAGATCGAGATCCAGCGCGCCGATGTCCGTATCGGTGCCGCCGTTCAGTTTGGCGAAAGCTCTGTTGACACAGAGCTCAAACCTGGCGACGTGCTCACCATCCATCAGATCACCGGATGGAATGACATCGGCGCCTCCATCACGATCGAAGGGGAAGTCGCTCACCCCGGAAGCTACGGCTTTCAGGATGGCGAACGCCTCAGCGACGTGCTTCGGCGCGCAGGAGGATTTCGCGAAACAGCCTATCCGACAGGCGCTGTTCTCGTTCGCGATCAGGTTCGCGAGCTCGAAGAGAAGAGCCGTGCTGAGCTTGTTCGCCAGATCGAAACCACCTCTGCGGCTGCACGCCTCTCGACGAACGCCACAAATACCGATCAGGCAAACCAGTTGCAGATGATCCAGCAGCAGCAGGAGCAGATCCTGTCACGCCTCAAGAGCCAGCCTGCAACTGGACGGCTCGTCATCCGAATCACCAGCAACATCGACGAGTGGGCAGGCACCTCGGCGGATATCGAGGTGCGGCGGGGCGACGTCCTGCGAATCCCAAAGCGTCCGGGATTCGTCCTTGTCAGCGGACAGGTCTACAACGCTTCGGCCATCACGTTCGTGCCGGGCAAATCGGCAGGCTGGTATCTGCAGCATGCGGGCGGCGCAACAACTCTCGCGAACCGCAAGGAGATCTTTGTCATTCGCGCCAACGGTTCGGTCGTCGGACGGCGGTCCGGCGACTGGTACGACCACGACGTTCTTTCCACGCGCATGGAGCCCGGCGACGTGGTTGTAGTTCCCCAAAAGGTCAATGGCCCATCGATGCTCTGGCGAAATCTGCTCATCACCGCGCAGATCGCGTCGTCGATTGCCATTACCGCCGCAGTAGCAGGTTTATGACAAGTTCTGAAAGGGCGCGGCTTTAGGCGAAGCGAAAAGTGAACGGATTTGAAAGGGCACGGCTTCAGCCGTGCCGAAAAGCAGGCAAATAAGCTCGGGGCTTTAGCCCCCGAGGAATAAGCCAACAGGAACCGTAATGCAGACAGAACAGGTCGCCCCAATCCGATTTGAGGAACTCGAAGTCGAGGCCCCTAACTGGGTTGCCAACTCCGCTCTCCTCTGGGACCGTCGCCGTCTGCTTCTGCGCATCGCGGCCATCTCACTCGTTCTTAGTCTCGCGTTCGTATTCCTGATCCCGAAGCGTTATGAGTCAACCGCGCGCATCATGCCTCCTGAGAACTCAAACGCAAGCGGGGCCCTCTTCGCGGCTCTCGCCGGCCGCGGAATGAGCGAGCTGGGCGGCCTGAGTACACTCGCCGGAAGCCTGCTCGGAGCCCGGACATCGGGGCCGCTCTATGTGGATCTCCTGCGCAGTGGAACAGTCAGCGGAAGTCTTCTCGATAAGTTCCAGCTTCAGCAGGTCTACGGCAAACGCTATCGCATCGACGCCGCAAAAAAGCTCGCTCGCCGCACATCCATCACTGAGGACAAACGGAGCGGCGTCATCACCATAACCGTCGAAGACCCGGACCCGCGACGCGCCCGTGACCTCGCTCAGGGTTACCTCGACGAGTTGAACCTGCTCGTCAATCGAACGAACACATCTTCCGCGCATCAGGAGCGCGTCTTCATCGAACGCCGCCTCGCAGGTGCGAAAGACGACCTTGAGCGCGCCCAAAAGGACATGAGTGAGTTCGCCAGCACGCACACCACCATCGACATCAAGGAGCAGACGCGAGCCACCGTTGAAGCGGCGGCCCGAATGCAGGCACAACTGATCGTGGAGCAGTCCGAACTCGACTCTCTTAGACAGGTATATGGCGACGAAAATGTGCGCGTGCGCTCCGCGCGAGTGCGCATAGCAGATCTGCAGCGTGAACTTACGAAGCTGAGCGGCACATCTGCACCTCTGCCGGCTGACGACTCTCAAGAAGACACCAGTTCTCCTGCGCTCGACAAAGCGTCAGCCATCTATCCGCCCCTTCGCCAGATTCCCCGCCTGGCAGTTCCATATGCAGACATCTACCGGCGAATCCGCGTAGAGGAAACCGTATTCGAAATGCTGACTCAGCAATACGAGATTGCGCGCATTCAGGAAGCAAAGGAAATCCCCGTAGTCCGCGTGATCGATTCACCGGGCATTGCCGAGAAGAAGTCCTTCCCGCCCCGGGCTCTCTTCACGCTCCTGCTCACACTCCTCAGCGTAAGTGTCGCGGCGGCCTCAATCGTGATTCGTCGCCGCTGGAGAAATCTTGATCCCGAAGATCCCCGCAAAGCTCTGAGCCAACGAATCGCCGACGATCTCCGCGGCGCGATAGGCAGATCGCACCACCTCGCCGGAGGAGCGCAATGAGCACGTCCACCACCTCGATCTCGCTCGCTCAGATCCGCCCGATCCAGCAATCCCTCGCGCCATTCCCCGCAATCGTCGGCTTCTATTTCTCCTTCCGCTTGCTCGCGGTTCTCATCGCCGTCCGTATCTTTCATGCCGATCCCCAGGCGGGTGTTCTCGTCAGCCTCGGGCTCAACTACATTCTCTTTGGCCTTGGGGCGTTTGACTCACTGGGCCCGGGCTCCCGCGCATTCAGTACCTTCGCCTCTGCTCGGAGCTTTCGCTGGTCGCTCGTATTCCTTGCGTTCTCTGGCAGCAGCCTGTGCTGGTCCAGCACAGCTTCACTCCCTGCCGCTGTCGCGTTCTGGTGCGCAATGGCGTGCGACTTCGCGATTGTCGTCATGCTCTTGCGCGCGGGTCCGCTTGAATCCACATCTCTGGCCCTGATGAAGGGATACATCTGGGGGGCATGCGCCATTGCCACTATTTCCTGGATGTTGCCCGCTCAATCCGATCTGCGCCTTGGAGATGAGGAGCTGCTCGGGCCCAATCAGATTGGGTACGCATGCGCCTTTGCCTTCTTTCTTGCGCAATTCCTGATACGCCGTCATCAGAAAGGCTGGACGCTCCCTGCCGCCTTCCTGGCAATCACGCTTCTTCGCAGCCTCAGCAAGACGACAATCATTGCATTCGTTGTCGCACAGGCATGGATGTTCATCCGGGACCGCTCGATAACGCGGAAGACCAGGGCCTGGATGGTCCTCGCTTCGATAATTCTGGTTGCCCTTTTCTGGAGTCTGATTGACGCCTATATCGATGTCTACGCGAATGCCGGAAATCAGTCTGAAACGCTGACCGGGCGCCTCGGCATCTGGGCCTACATCCTGAACGAAGCGATCCAGCAACCCTGGGTCGGCCACGGCTTTCACTCCGTCTGGAAAGTCATTCCCCCATTTGGTCCCTTTGAAGCGAGGCACGCCCACAATGAGCTCCTCCAGCAGTTCTATGCCTATGGTGCGATTGGCGTGTGCATCGTCATCGCCCTGTACCGGAGCGTCTTCCGCGAGATCCGCAGCCTGCAGGACGCTTCAATGAAAGCGTTCTTCGTCGGAATGTTTCTGTTTATCCTCGTGCGCGGTCTTGCGGACACAGAGGTCTTCGACCTCTCTCTGCCTCTGTGGTCGATTGTGATGATCGGATCGCTGATCGAAGAGAGTCGCACATCCCACTCATCGGCCATCAGAAGTAGCCCCGCACCGGCATGAGTCGCCGTTCTGATCTTTATCGTGTTGTTGGAGTTCGATGCTTATGAAAATCGTGGTCGCTGCAGTTTCTTCGAATACAAGCATGTCGGGCGTCTCCCGGCACGCCGCCAACCTCGTGCGATGCCTCCTGACCCGGTCTGAGGTATCTGCGGTCCACGTGCTCGTCGCCCCCTGGGAACACAAGCACGTTTCTGAAGCTGTCGCGCGCGCGGATAGCAGGTTGCGCATTCACGCCGTCCATCTCGGGCCCGGAACGGTAAACAGAAACTTCTGGTATTACACCGAACTCCCCGCTCTCGCCCGGCAGCTTGGCGCGGACCTGGTCCACATCTCCTATCCTTCGCCGGTAAACAGGGCCGCATTCCATTGCCCCACTGTGGTGAGCCTCCACGACCTGTACCCACTCGACATTCCGTCAAACTTCGGCTTCCCCAAGGTGCTCTTCAATCGCGCCATCCTCAGGCAATGCCTTCGCGCTGTGGATGCTGTCGCGTGCGTCTCTGACGCCACGAGGCTTCGTCTCGGCATCAAGGATCCGCAGCGGCTGAAGAAAGCTGTAACGATCCACAACTGCGTCGAACCCGCTCTGCTGGCAGCCAAGCCCGCCCTGGTTGAGTCCTGGAATGGCGCCCCATTCTTTCTGTGCGTCGCCCAGCACCGCCGCAACAAGAACATCCCGCTCGCGCTCCAAGTCTTCAGGTGCCTCCTGTCCCGCGGAGAAATCGATTTCGCAACTCGCCTTCTCGTCGTTGGGATGCCTGGACCGGAATCCCGGCGGATTCACAGGCTGATGCAGGAGCCGCTCCTCGAGCAGCGCGTCATACTCGCTCGCGGAATCTCCGACGCGGAACTCCAGTGGTGCTATCGCAACTGCGAGCTGCTTCTCGCCCCATCCATCGCCGAGGGATTCGGGCTGCCTGTTGCCGAGGCCCTGCTTTCCGGATGCCGAGTCGTCTGTTCTGACATCCCGGCCTTTCGCGAAGTGGGCGCGGAACACTGCCGCTTTGTCCCCCTCGGCGCTGACGCCGAGCAGAACTTCGCCGAAGCCGTTCGCGAAGTCCTTGGGGAACGCCGTCCTCTTCCTTGTTCGCTCCCTCAGCTTTCGCCCTCGGTTATCGCTTGCCAGTATCTGCGCCTGTATCAGGTCCTTGTCGCCGCTTCGAGCCATTCGCTCTCCGCCGCTGCTCACGATTGGATCGAGCCGAACGTCCGACAAGTCCCTGCCGTCGAGAAACCTGTGGCGCGTGCCGCCCGCCCGAGGGTCGCCAGATTCGCTGTAACGACGATTGTCAAAAATTTGTCATTTCTCAGCAAATGCTTGTAAATGCTTGTCTTCCGGGAGGAAAATCGATCCATGATGAGCGAAGAGGAAATGCTTCTAGATGCGGGAGAGGAACCGGCGCCAAAGGCTGAACTCGGCACCATCCTCGTGGTCGAAGATGACCCGCGAATGCAGAAGGTGCTCAGGCGCATCTTCGCGGAGGAGAGTTACTCCATTGAAGTTGCAGGAGACGGCAAAACCGGCCTTGAGCTCTTTCGCGCCCACCTGCCGGTCGCTGTTGTCCTCGACCTGATACTCCCCCAGATTTCTGGTCGAGAGCTCTGCCAGACCATGAAGGCGCTATCCAGCGACACTCCGGTGATCGTCCTTAGCGCAATCACTGAGGTCGTCGACAAAGTGCTCCTCCTCGAGCTCGGTGCGGATGACTACGTCACCAAGCCATTCAGTCCCCGCGAGCTGATGGCCCGCGTGCAGGCCGCCATCCGCAGGCGCCGGCGCCCCACGCGCGTTGCTGAATACCGCTTCGGCGACTGCGAAATCGACTTTGAAAAGATGACCGCCCGCCGCGCAGGTTCCCCCGTTGTCCTTACGTCGCATGAATTCAAACTGCTCAAGTTCTTCACTGAAAATGCCGAGCGTGTGCTCAGCCGCGAGCTCCTGCTCAACGAGGTATGGGGTTATAACTCCTACCCGACCACGCGAACGGTGGACAATCAGATCCTGAAGCTGCGTCAGAAACTGGAGCCCGACCCGGCCAATCCCCGGCATCTGCTCACAATCTATGGAGCAGGATACAAATTTGTCCCATAGAGCGGTTCTCCATTTAAAGTCAAAATTGGGAACGCCGGAAACGCCTCAGGAGCAGCCTGCATGCGCGAGAACTTAGGCATTCGGACCCGCATGCTGCTGGTCGCGGCAATGGCGCTCATTATCGCCACCGCCACCTTTGGCAGCCTCCTCATCGTTCGTCACCGCCTGCAGGCCCAGGTAACCGAAAACCTCGCCGCTGATCTCGAGCACTCGGCCACGATATTTCATAACCTTGAAGCTCAACGCATCAGCGCCCTTGAACGCGAGAATGCGCTCCTCGCCGACCTCCCCAGCCTCAAGGCGCTGATGACCACCAGCGACAAGCGCACTATCGAAGACGCCGGCGTCGAGTTCTGGAAAGTCAGCGGCAACGATCTCTTTGCCCTCGCGGACAACCAGGGCCAGGTCGTCGCAGCCTACACGCATTCTCCACGCGCCGACGCAACCCTCCAATCCACGCTACATTTGCTGCTCAACAAGCCGGCTGATCGATATCTCGTCAGCGGTGGCCGCCTCTATGCCTGTTCGGTACGCCCGCTCTACTTCGGCCAGGAGAAGGACGGCATCCTTCTCGGCTACGTCATCAGCGGCTTCGCGATCGATCGCGACATCGTGAGGCAGATAAGCCAGGCCACTGCCGTTGACGCGGCATTCATCAGCGAAGGTCAGGTGCTGGCAAGCACGCTTGAGACGTCGGTCTCTCAGGAGTTGATCGCCGGATCGTTGCCCTTCGCACCCGGTTCGAAAGCTCCCGTGACCGTAGAACTCAGGAATGAGCGGTTTCTTGCCTCGATGGACGATCTGTCGCCGGGCTCAACTGCGCCTCTGCAGCTAGTCCTCCTCAAGTCCTTTGCGCAGGCGGAACAGTCCATTCACCAAATCGATCGGCTGGTAGTCTTTGCGGGCTTTCTCGCGTTGATATTCGGCACCGCGTTGATGGTCGCGTTGTCCCGCGTGGTCACCGGTCCGCTTGAAGATCTTGCAACCGGCGTCCGCGCTTTCGGTTCCGGCGATAGCTCTCACCTTCTGCCGAGCAAAGGCACGCGTGAGGTTCAGGAGCTCAGTCTCGCCTTTGCCGCGATGCGCAATGAGATCCTGCACGCAAACCAGGCATTGCTTGAGGCCGAGCGTCTGGCCACCATCGGTCGCATGGCCAGTTCCGTCTCGCACGATCTCCGGCACTATCTCGCAAGCGTCTATGCAAATGCGGAGTTCCTCGCATCCTCCCCGCTCTCTGAGTCCGAGCGTAACGAGATCCTCATGGATATTCGAACAGCCGTTCACGGTACGACGGAACTGATTGAGTCCATGCTGATCTTCAGCAGAACCGGAGCTGCTATCCGCCGCTCGCATGAGCTAACCGCAACTTTGCTTGAACGCGCAATGACGCTTGTCCGTGCACATCCCGACGCGGTCGGCGTCACGCTTGTCGCCAATCATTGTGACCCGGTCGAAACCGCTGCCCTCGTGGATGGCAAGCAGATCGAACGCGCCATGTACAACCTGCTCCTGAATGCCTGCCAGTCCGCGCACGGATGCAACGGCTGCGGACGTGTCGAGGTTCGTATGGAAGTACTGGAGGGCTTGATTGCTCTGGAGGTTGAAGATAACGGCCCGGGTGTTCCGGAAAATATCCGTGGCAGTCTCTTTCAACCGTTTGTCAGTGAAGGAAAACAGAAGGGCTCAGGTCTCGGGCTAACGCTGGCGCATTGCATCGCTGCGGAACACGGTGGGGAAGTCGTTCTCGTTGCGACGCGTCCGGGACAGACGATCTTTCGCATGACGATCGCACGTGGCATCGTTCAACAAGCGGCGCCTGAAGGCGTCGATCGAAAAAGGTGGGCAGCCGGATGAAACTGTCTTGCACATGTCGCGAACCAGCCGTCCTCTTCGTCGTGGGGTGCAGAATTCTCGGCATAACCGGGATCCTGTGCGTCGCCTGCGCTCACGCGCACTCCCAGTCACCTCGCGACGACAGCCTCCGTCAACAGCTTCAACAGCTTACTGACGCCATGACGCGCACGCAGGCGCAGCTTGAAGAGTCTCAGCACCAGTTGCAGGAGATACGCGGCCAGCTCGCAGTTCTGCAGCAGCAGTTGGCCGAGTCCGTACCCGCCGCATCGTCATCCGCGCAGCTCTCCGCCGCGGTCAGCGAGATTCGCGAGCAGCAGTCCCTGCAGGAAGCCCAGATTGCGACCCATGAACAGGCCAAAGTCGAGAGCGAATCAAAATTCCCCGTCAAACTCAACGGCCTCGTCCTGGTCAACGGCTTCGTCAATACCAGTCAAGTTGACGTGCCCGCAACGCCCACGATCGTTTTGCCGGGAAAAGGCACCACCGGAGCCACATTCCAGCAAACCGTATTGGGGCTGGATGCCCGCGGCCCGCATCTCCTCAACGCGCGCAGCCACGCTGACGTTCGGGTGGACTTCGCCGGTGACTTGTCTTCCTCCGGCTACCCCAGGGCAGGTTCTGAGTCGGGTGGTCTCCTGCGTCTGCGTACCGCACACGCGAACCTCCAGTGGGAACACACGGATGCGTTCTTTTCCCTCGACCACACGATTGCAGCTCCCAATTCGCCCACATCGCTCACTGCATTAGCGGTTCCCGCCCTTGCGTGGTCAGGCAATCTTTGGACCTGGAATCCTCAAGTGGGAATGACAGGCGACGTCCCGCTCACGCCTTCGCAGCGCCTGCGCATGCAGGGTGCACTGATCGCCGTGGCCGATGCGCCGCCGATCTACAATCTGTCCTCGTCTTCAACCACCATCGCCGCGCCAACAACTTCAGAGCTCAGCCGCTGGCCCGGCGCCGAGGGCCGCGTCGCGCTGCTCGGCAGCACTGAGCAAGGAGGTCTGCAACTGGGCGTCGGCGGCGTCTTTGCGCCGCACCGTGTATTCGGCTTCAAGTTCAACTCCTGGGTGAGCACGCTGGACTATCGAATACCGTTCACGTCGCACACCGAATTGAGCGGCAGCTTTTATCACGGACAGGCGCTCGGCGGCTTGGGTGGCGGCGCTTACAAGGACTACCTGATTCGCCCTGACCCGGACGAACCCGGTCATTTTTACTATCGGACGCTCAATGGCTCCGGTGGCTGGGTACAGTTGAAGCAGCGCGTCGATGAACACCTGGAATTCAATGCCGCCTTCGGCACCGACCAGGTTCCCGCCGAACAGCTTAGGCCGTATGCCGGAGACCCAGGCGCCGTCTATTTGAACCTCGCCCGTAATCGCACCTACGTGGGCAACGTAATCTACAGTCCGAGCGCCTATCTCCTGTTCTCGCTCGAGTATCGCCACCTGCAAAGCTCGCCGGTCAATGGCGCAACAAATAGCGGAGACGTCATTGGAATCGCCACGGGGTACCGTTTCTGATGTTGAAGACGATGTTGATCCGTAGGCTCATCTTCGCCGCCGGCATCGCCCCGATGCTGCTTCAGGCACAGAGCGCCTCCACCGTGGACGTTCGTATGCACCTTCAGCTTCCCGCACACGACGGCAGGCGTTCCGCTCCTCCTGCCGTCCTCTGGCTCACTCCAATACAGCCCACTCCTGCGGCGCCGTTCTTGCCGGAGCATCATTACATGCTCCTCCAGAAGAACCGGATGTTCACGCCGCATCTCCTCGTCATCCCGGTCGGCAGTATCGTGAACTTCCCCAACGCAGATCCGTTCTTCCACAACGTGTTTTCCTTGTTTGACGGTAAAAGATTCGATCTCGGCCTCTATGAAGCGGGCTCCACAAAGGCAGTCACATTCTCAAAAGAAGGAGTCTCCTACATCTTCTGCAACATCCATCCCGAAATGAGTGCCGTCGTCCTCACGCTCTCCACGAGTCTCTACGACGTGGCAGACTCAAAAGGCGCATTTCGTCTGTCGGCTGTTCCCGCCGGCGATTATGAGCTGCACGTCTGGGTCGAAGGAGTAGCACAGCCGGCTCTCTCGCAGATGACGCGTCGAGTCCATCTCGCGCCAGGCTCCGGTGATCTCGGCATGCTTGACGTCCCCGCTCTCCAGCGCGAGACAACACACACTAACATGTTTGGCCAGCCCTACGACCGCGACGTGCAACCAACCTACTGATGCTCGCCGGGTCTCCTTTCAGTCGCCAGGAGTCTTGCCGGCATAGATCCTGTCTGTGCCCGTCTCGCTGAGCAACCGTGCCTTGATGGCCAGTGCGCTCTCTCTATGCGATCCCGAATGCGGCCCTCGTCCCGCAAGCTGCAGCGCGATCTTCCATACAAATTCAGGATTGTTCCGAAGATATCGCCGCCATAAGTGACGTGGATCCTGAAGCAGGCGATGCAGCCACTGGAGACCCGCTCGCTTCACCCATTCAGAACAATCCTTGATCCGGCCCGTATGAAAATCAAACGCCGCTCCCACCCCGAACATGAGCGTCGTCTCCAGCTGTGGCAGGTAATTCCGCATGAAGATCTCCTGCCTCGGTGTGCTGATGCCCACCCAGATGATGTCCGGCTTGAGACGCCGAATCCTCCTGATCAGTTCTCCGGCTTCTGCAATCGACAGGTCCCGGAAAGGCGGCGTATAGGTACCGGCGATGCGCACCCACGGAAACAGCCGTGTAAACTTCTCCGCAAGTTCCTCGGCGATCCCTTCTTTGCCGCCATAGAGAAAATGCGAGTACCCTGCAAACTCCCTTTGCCGGAATACCTCCCGCATCAGGTCCGGACCCGTAACCTGGCGCATCCAGCTGTGTCCCTGCCATCTCCCAATCCACACCGTCGGCCGGCCATCCGGCAATGTCATCATCGCGTCGGCGTAGGCGCGTCGGACACCCGGATTCCGCTGTGCCTCCATGATTCCGTGCACACCCGCCATGCAAACGTAGCCCTTCGATCTCTCGACGAGAGCTTCCTTGATTCGTGTCAGGGCCCCTTCCATATGCAGCGCGCCCACGCGCACTCCAAGGATGTCCGCTTCGGCCCCGTCAAGGCTGCCGTTCGCGTTCTCCGTCTCTCCATTCAACCCGGCAGGGAAGTCGCCGCCACGCGCAGCGAAATCCTTAACTCTCTTCCACTTCTGCTGTTGGTCAATCCTCATGCCTGCTCCTCTGCCGGAATGTGGGTTGATATCGACGTCAACGTTGTCACACCGGGGCGCAGCACCATTGCGAGCGGAACGTAGATGAGCAATGTGATCAATCCATAAAACAGACGGCCTGTCGCAATCGCACTGATTCCGTAGCGAGGGAGAAGCCATGCAATCACAAACAGCATCACCACTCCTCCAGCCACGTTCAGCCAGGTAACTGCCTGCACCCGCCTCAGCGCGAGCATTGCGTAGGAGCCTGTGACGCTCAGGCCGAGCGCGGCGGAACTCAACACAACAACCGGAAGTATCGATGCGCTCTCGGCCGCGATGCTCTTGCCCACCCACACGCGAAGCACCGCTTCGCCCCAGAAGAGCAGCACGCACGTGCCCGCCAGAACCAGTGCCAGATTCGCGGCGAACGCCAGCAACACCGCGCGTCTCAACACTGCCACAGGCGCCGAAGCGCGGCGTCCCGCGAGATAGGGAAACAGAAAATGCAATCCCGACGCAGCTACTCCATAGATGGGCTGCACCAACTGGGTGCAGAGTGCGTAGGCCACCACGGACGCCGCACCCAGTGAAGTCCCGCCAATCAGCCGGTCAGCCTGGCTGAATACCACGCCGCAGACTGCCAGCAGCCAACTGAATATCCCGAACCTGACCAGCGCCTTCGTCGCAAGCGAATCGAACGAGGGAGTCAGGCTTTCCGCGTGCAACAGGCGCTTCAACTCGACAATCTGCGCGCATGCCCCAACGGCCGTCAATATGGCCGTCGCCACCATGATCAACACCACTCTGTGACTCATAGCGGCCAGCATCGTGGCCAGCGCCAGGCTCAGAATTCGCGCAAGAACGCTGATCCGCACCGCGTAACCATATCGCTCAAAGGCTCGCTGCGTGCTGATGCAAACGCTCTCGATCGCGCGGATGAACATCAGAAGCCCGGCAATCCGCAGGCACCACAGGCAACTCGTCTCAAGTTCCGGATCGGCCGATGTCACACGGCTCGCAAGATACGGCGCCGCTATCCACGCAGCCGCTCCGATCGCTGAGCCGAGGAGAAGGTGAATTCCCATCGTGCTCCGAACGGCCCGTGTCACCGCCCGTTCGTCGCCCGCGCTCCGCTCCGTCGCCACATGCTGGATATTGGCGTCACCAAACCCCGACGCGATGATCGAACCCATGCTCACCGCCGCGGTCGCCACCGTCCACACGCCGTATTGCGCCACGCCCAGGTTGCGCAAAATCACCGGCGCGACCATCAGCATGCCGACGGGATATGCCGCATAGTCCAGCACGCCAAACAACGAATTTGCGAAGTGCGCCCGCATCGCTTGAATCTAGTGGCCTTTGCGATAACGAGTGTCAGAAGCCGGTCAAGCGATTGTCATTTATTTGTTAGTTCGTCCCGGCGCGCCTGCCCCCCTCCAAAGCTGGGCGGCGTCCAGCCCATCCGCCCTTCCCGTCGATCGTCGGGAATGAGGAGTATGGGAAGGGCAACGGAGACAGCCGCCTCAATGGTGCTTGGAGGTAATGAATTTACCAACCGATGACAATTGACTGACAACCCTCCCGCATCTCCATCGGTATTTCATCCCACGCGGGACGGACCTGCTTCGTCCCGTTGAGCCAGACTGGCCGTACGGCCCTGACCAGTCGCCAAGGAGTCCCACGATGAAAATAGGAGTGCGTGCATTTACGACAGGCCTGTGTTTCGTTTCGATTGGCCTGCTCTCGACTTCCACCTCTATCTGGGCCCAGCAACACTACTTGCAAACGAATCTCGTATCAGATGTCTCCGGCATGGCCACCGCAACTGACGCGAACCTGGTCAATCCATGGGGCATATCTCGAAGCTCCAGGCAGTCCATGGTGGGTTTCTGACAACGGCATGGGCGTCGCGACTCTGTATATGGGGACTGGTGCAGCCGTACCTCTTGTCGTCACAATTCCCCCCAGCATCGTGAACAAGGGCAATGACAGGCACACCAACTGGGCAAATATTCAACGGAACCACAGGATTTGCGCTTACAGCAGGAAATCCTGCTCGTCTTCATCTTCGTCACGGAAGATGGCACGGTCTCCGGCTGGAATCCCGCGGTGATGCCCACGACTGCCGTAATCAAAGTGGACACAAAAGGCGCGTCAGTCTTTAAGGGCATGACCGTCGCAACCCTGAACGATCCGATCGTGGGCCCTACCTACTTCCTTTATGTCGCTGACTTCCGCAAGGCGAAAGTGAACGTCTACGACACCAACTTCAACCCGGTCACACTGAGCCCATCGTCGTTCAAGGACAGCCATGTCCCCGCCGGATATGCTCCATTCAATGTTCAGAACGTCGGCGGAAATATCTACGTTGCATACGCGAAACAGGACAGCGCGAAGCATGATGAGGTAGACGGACCCGGCCTGGGATTCGTCAATGTCTTCACACCGGCCGGCCAGCTCATTGGTCGCCTGGACTCCGGCAGTTGGTTCAACGCGCCCTGGGGTATAGTACAGGCCCCATCTGACTTCGGCGCATACAGCCACGACCTTCTCGTCGGCCAATTCGGAAGTGGACAGATTCTTGTCTTCGATCCGATCACGGGCCACTTCCTCGGCAGGCTCCGCGATGCTAAAAATGCCCCGATCGCGATCAAAGGTCTTTGGGGAATCAACTTTGGCAGCGGCGCCAGCGCCGCCAGCTCCGCCCCGGGAACGACATTGTTCTTCGCAGCCGGCATAGAAGGGGAGGCCCACGGCCTCTTCGGCGCCATCACGCCCATCGAAAACGTCCTGGGCGGCGACCACTAACCCTAGATGTCCTCTGCACCCACTGTGCGCGGGCATCGCCGCTCCCCCGAAATCCGGCTGTGTTCGCGCACGATTTTTCCTTCATTCGCGTGCCAGTCTCTGATCGGCCCGATTTCTTCGCGTGTCCATCACGCACAGTCAAGCCTCGCGCAGACCGGCGCCGTTATTTCGTGAAGCCCGGCAGATCCACTCGCTTTGCGATGTGGTCCTGAATCCAGTGCGGATCCCACCATTCCTTGGGATCGATCTGCACGCCGTCCAGCTGCATGGCGAAGTGAATGTGATCCCCGCCGGCCATCCCGGTCATTCCGCTCTGACCCATCACCTGTCCGCGCTTCACTTGGTCGCCCTCATGCACGTCGATATGGCTCAGATGCCCGTAAATCGTCTGCAATCCGTAGCCGTGATCGACGACAATGCAATTCCCGTAGATGCCCAGGGGCGCGGCATACACCACGCGCCCGTCATTCGACGCTTCCACCCCCACATGCTGCGTGACCGCAAGATCGTATCCAAGATGAACCTGCTGGTCGATCTTCTTCCCCTGGTAGATATAGTTCCGCAAATCGGCAAATGTCGCTTCAGCCTGTGAGTGTGCCTGTCGCGCGAATGGCTGCGAGAACAGGAAATGATCCGCCGTCTTCAGCCGCAGATCCGAGAGCGTCTTGTTGTTCGCTTTCCGCATCTCGGTGTTGACTTTCACAAAGCGTGAAACCATATCGCCCGACCCGTTCGGATCGAGCTCACCTACCACCTTCTGCATGAACGCATCGCTCACCTGTAGATCGTGAACCGTGTACTTCGGCTGCTCCTTCTTGGGGAACTGCACAGTGAGCGGGCTCGTCACGTCGTTTCCCGCGCCATTTGAGGCAAACACCATCGGGATCGTGCCTTGGGGCATATTCCACGCAAACGCAAACAGCGAGAATAACCCCGGCTTTCCGCCCGGCATCGGCCACGCCCGAAAGGATTGGTCGCCGACTCGCACTCCCGCCGCAGTCCAGCTGCCCGTCACATTGAACGTCGCCAGATCGGCCATGCCGAGATAGAGATAGTGCTGCTCTGAGTCCACACTGATGCTGGGCGGCTGCGTCACCACGGTCACTTCCCGCTCAATTCGTGCCGTCCTGTGAAGCAGATCGTTCGAAGTCGCCTCGACAATCAGCTTTGCCTTGCCGTCATGCAACTGCGGCGTCGTCCTGGCGCCCGCCGTGAAGCTCCAGATGTTTTCCTTCTCTTTCGTGGGCGTTGTCATCTCCCAGACGTCATACTTCGCGCCGTTTTGCTCCACCGTCGCCGAAACCTTGCTCACGCCGCGTGGATCGCTCACGTGCACACTGACCGGAGTGGCCTGTCCGAGAGATGCGATCTGGTTGTTGAGATCAATGACGGGCGTCGCGGAACGTACGACAACGAGCACCACCGGGACGAGGACGACAAGCAGAATGACAACAAGTAAGGCTTTGCGCACACCTCATTTTATCAACCGGCCCATTCGATTTTCCGCCCCTGTACGGATCGCCTCAAGAGCGTTAATCTTGCCTCTTGCATCAAGAGGAGCGATATGGACAGACGCAGTTTCCTCTCCGCTGCCACCGCGTTCGCTGGAGCATCCACCATCTCGGGTTCCATCCTCCCTGTCCCCTTCGACAACGCCATCGAGCCCGCTCGGCTCGACCCGCTGCGCCACCGCTTTGGCGTCAATTACACTCCATCGCACAACTGGTGGTTCTGCTGGAACGATTGGAATCCCGATCCGATCGCGCGTGACCTCGATGCCATCGCCGCGCTCGGAGCCGATCATCTCCGCATCCTGCTCGTCTGGCCGTTTTTTCAGCCCAATCCAAAATGGGTGAGCCCGCTCCATCTCGACCGCCTCGACCAGTTGCTAACGCTCATGGGCCAGCGCCGTCTCGACGCACTTGTGACTGTGTTCACCGGCCAGTTAAGCGGCTGGTATTTCCTGCCGCCCTTCAATCGCCTCTCCGACGGCTTCTTCACAGACACGACAATGCTCGATGCCGAAGAACTCTTCGTCCGCGAACTGGCGCGCGTGCTCAGCCCGCACGACAACGTCATCGGCTTCGATCTGGGCAACGAGATCAACACCTGCTGGAGCGCCGACACCGCCGCGGGCGACGCGTGGATGAGCCGCACCTTCGCGCTGATGAACTCCGCTCTTCCCGGCCGCATGCACATCAACGGCGTCGATCACATGCCCTGGTTCCGAGACACCACGTTCTCGCCCGCAGGCGCTCGTCTCGATGCAGCGCATGCCCGTCATGCACTGTTATCCCTGGTGGACCGGTGCCCTGAAATACGGCGGCGCATTCGATCCGCCCAGCGTGAAGCTGCTCGCCGCGATGGCCGCGCTGATTCGTTCCTATGCAGGCACGCAACAGAAGCCCGTCTGGGCCGGTGAATTCAACACCTGCATCGACGCACTATCTGAGAAGCAGCAGGCCGAGTGGCTCGAAAAGGCCGTTCTCGCCGCGATCAGCGAGGGCGTGAGCTGGTTCAGCTACTGGGATAGCCACGACGTCGACCGAAAATTCGCCTTCAATCCTCTCGAGTACAGCCTGGGCCTGCTGACAAACGATGGCCGCGTGAAAGAACAAGGGCGCGTCTTCAAGCAACTCGCAGACACATATCGCGGCAGGCCCGTCGTCTTCCCCGGCAGCACACCACCCAAGCCTCCCGCCACCCACACAATCGACGAAACCTGGCGCTGGATTCTCAACTGGCTCGGATGGCGCCCGCCGAACACATAGCTTTCAACCCTCGTCATCCTGAACCGAGCACCTTTCGCAGCGGAGCGAAGAACCTGCTTCCATTCATTGCTCGCATCACATAGCCTCTTGTCATCCTGAGCTCCGCGCGCTCGGGGCCCCGCGGACGAGTCATCGTCCGTGGGGTAAGCGGAGCGAAGGACCTGCTTCTCATGCACTTCGCTCCGAGTAGAACTGTGCTCTCCACCACATCCCCCGTGTACGCGCACTGATTACGCTTTCAAGCATGTCCAGGGCCCCTACTTCACCTACATCGTCGCCAGCAAAAGCAGAACCCTCTACATCGGCTTTACCGGCGACCTTCTCAAACGTATCTTCCAGCACAGGGAAAAGACGTACGAGGGCTTCTCCTCGCTCTACAATTGCAACCGCCTCGTCTGGTTCGAACGCTTTGGCGATGTAAGCAGCGCGATCCAGAGAGAAAAGCAACTGAAAGGCTGGACTCGCGCCAAGAAAATCGCTCTTATCGAATCGAACAATCCGACCTGGGAAGACCTCGGCAAGGAGTGGTATCCCCACTTGACTCGATCACTCGAGCCCTCAACTTAAAATCCCTCTGGGTGTCTTTGCTCGCATCACATAGCCTCTTGTCATCCTGAGCTCCGCAAGCTTGGGGCCCCGCGGACGAGTCATCGTCCGTGGGGTAAGCGGAGTGAAGGACCTGCTTTTCACGCGGACTCTACCGACAAGAACTGTGCTCTCCACCACATCTGCGGCGACGCGCGGATTACTCCTCAACCATGTCCGCTGCACTCTACTCGAATCGTCTTCCCGCCGCTTCCATCAGAACGCAGAAAGCCTGCGCTTCTGTCGAAGTCCCCGGCCGGTCAAAGTCTGGCGCGCCGCATGCACCCTGCACGAATCCATCGTCGTCCATCTTTGCTCGTGCTCCCGCGCGCATCCTGTCCGCGTGCGCGCGATAATCAGCTGGCAGCCATCCGTCCGCAACACCCACGTAAACGGCGTAGGCAAGCATCTGCGCAAGATTCGTTTCGACAAACGTCCCCGGCTGATCCACCACGTTGTGAAACAGGCCATCTGTTCGCTGATGCGCAAGGCACCCATCCACAATCTCGCGCGCAAATCCCGCCAGCCGCATGCGATAGCCACCGCGCTCCGACGGCAGGCTTCGCAACACGCGCGCGAGGCCCGCAGCCGCCCACCCGTTTCCGCCTCCCCAGAAGCTGGGATCCTTGAATTGCTTCTTGTCGTCATCCCAGATATGCGCAAGCAGTTTTTTCTCAGGATTCCAGAGCCGCTTGAGATAGCCCTCAATCTGCTTGAGCGCCTCGTCGTAAAATCCCATTGCCGCCAGAAAAGGTGGCGCGCCGTTCAGACCGTCCGACCACATCTCCGGCGTGTGAAACGTGTGAAAGAGGATCCCCTCCGCATTCCGAGGCGCCGCATGCCGAATCCACTCCAGCATCGCGTCGACGGCTCTCCGCATCGCCGCGTCACCGGTCCACTCAGCCGCCTTGGCGTAGGCCGCGCCGCCCATCGCGGGATCAGTCGGACTCCCACTGACCACAACACCCATGCGGCCATCGCTCGTCTGCTGCACCATGGCCGCCTTCGTCAGCAGAATCACGCACTCGCGCTCTCCCGCTTCCAGCATGGCCTGTGCGAAGATGCCCTGCTCCCAATCGCGGCGCTGCATCGCCATCGCCGCGGCGGTTGCTTGCCGGATGCGGTGAGCGCTCTCCGTCGATTCCCCGTTGCCGTTGTGGTCCTTACGCTTGAGTTCCGCCGAATCCGTTGCCGAAGCGAGCGCAGCGCCTGCAATTGCTGGAACGCCGGTCATAGCTGCCGAGCGAACAAACTCGCGTCGATTCATTTCTTTTGGGCTTCAGAAGGTGGTGTCGTGCCGCCCGCCCTTGCCTCGCTCGTCAAGGTGCGGATCAGGTCGGCCTCGCGCTGCCGATACGGCTTCCCGTCGGCATGAAACACATCGTGAAACCAGATCGTCGGCTGCGTCGTGACATAAGGACGCTGCCATGAGTCCCACGGCAGATACGTCTGGCTCTTCCCGGCAACCAGTCCCCAGTTGATGGCCCCCACGTGATGCTCACGCGCAATCGGCAACACCGTGTCAAACGTGCTGCCCGCGCCGCGCGCCATGTATTCGGTACAAATCAGCGGACGGTGAAACTGCTCCAGCATCTTCACGTGTGCCTCAAAGTCCTCGGGCCAGCCGTAGTTATGAAAGCTGATCACATCCGACTGCTCGATCTGAATCTTCGCCATCGGCGGCATCGCGGCCAGTGAACTCCAGTCCCCATGCCACACGCCGCTCGTGAGCGGCTGCGTCGGATGCACAGAGCGCGCCCAAGCAAACACCTGCGGCAGCAGGCCAAGGATGATGGTTTCCTTATTCCGCGGATCACCGGGTGCATATGACCCGTCGTTCCCGTTATCCGGCTCGTTCCACACGTCCCATGCCAGCACGCGAGGGTCTTGGCCAAAAGCTCCAACCACGCCCTTTACGTACTTCTCGAGTCGCGGATACTGCTTCGGATCAGCCAGAATCTCCGTGCCCGGCGCCTGCACCCACCCCGAGTTGTGCACGCCTGGGATCGGCGGATGCTGCGGACCAAGTTTTGGGTACGGATCCCAGCACGAGTCGAACAGCACAAACACCGGCCGGATATGATGGCGCGCGGCGATCGTCAGAAACTCATCGACCCTGTGGTCGAACCCCTTCGGGTCCTGCTCCCACACCAGATTGTGCAGGAACACGCGCATCGTGTTCATGCCGATGCCTTCAGCCCAGCCCAGTTCGCGGTCAATCGTGGTCGGGTCAAAGCTCTCGCCCTGCCACATCTCCAGTTCGTTGATCGCCGTCGACGGCAGAAAGTTGGCGCCGACAGGCCAGGGCTGCGTCGCATACCACGCGTTTGCCTGTGCTTCCGTCCATCGCTCCTGCCCATAAAGCGCGGGCAAAGCAATAAACAAAAGCGCCGGCACCAAAAGGCTGCTGATTAAGAGTGCCCGTATCTTCAAAAACGAATTGCCGAACTGTGAGACAGCGTTGGTCATTTGAGCCTCGAAGTTGCGAAGGACAATTCTACTTCGCCTTGTCGAGATCCGCAGCCTTGGCACGCTCCGCCGCGGCTTCATCAGCTCGGCCCTGTCGCTCATACGCAATCGCCAGCTGCTTATGCGCTTCTGCAAACGTCGGATCGGCCGCAATCGACTCCTGGTATCGCCCGATCGCATCCGCGATCTGTCCGCGCAACATCAGCTGGTTCCCGGCGTTCAGCGCGAAGTTCGCCTTCTGCCGGCTCACGGCGCTCCGTGACAGCGCCGCCGCTTCCTTGCGATAGTCGGCAGCCTGCACGCGCAGACTCTTCACCTGGGCTTGCAGCTCTTCCGCCTTCTGGTGATCACCAGCGGCCTCCGCCGCATCAGCCTGTGCGCTCATCGCTGCCGCTTGCTCTGCCAGTACGCCCGCCAGCGTCACCCGCGGCCCTGGTTGACCTGGCAGCAGCGGAATCGCCGTCTTCAGCGCCTCGGCGGCCTCCGGCAAACGCGAGTCCTGCTTGAGCGTGCTGCCCAGGATAGCCCACGCATCGCCGTTCTCCGGGCGCAGCGCCACCGCCTTCCTCAGTTCCACGACAGCCTCGTCGAGCCTGCCCAGTTGCATCAGCAGAATGCCAAGCGTGTAGGGAGGGTCCTGCAACCCCGGATCCATCTGCCCCGCGCGGCTAAGTTCCGCAATCGCATCCTCGGGACGATCCTTGAATTTGTAAGCAAGTCCCAGGTCGTAGTGAATCTGCGGATCATTCGGATCCAGCTCCAGCGCCTTTTGAAAATCCGCAATCGCCGCATCAAATGCCGACATTTGCACGTGAGCCACTCCCAGATCCTTATAGATGACGGCATCCTTTGGACTCGCCGCAGCCGCCCGGTTCAGGTAGTCGAGTGCCTCTTTCCCGCTGCCCGTCATCGTCAGCGCCAGCCCCAGGTTCGTAAGAGCGCTCACATTGTGAGGATCCCTCTCAATCGCCTGACGAAACCATGGAATCGCTTCCGCCTGCCTGCCCAGCCGTTGCAGCGCCATGGCAAGATCAAGTTGCGCGCCCAGGCAGCGCAGGATCAAGCTTGATGGCCTGCGTAAACTCGCGCACCGCGTCTTCGTCTTTTCCGGCCGCTGCCAGGCTGCGGCCATACTCCACCACCGCCTCCCCATTCGAAGAATCCTTCTCAGCGGCAGCCGCAAGCATCGAGATCGATTCCGGAAAGCGGCCTTCCATTCGGTACACAACGCCCAGATGAATCTGCGCATGGGTGTATGTCCCATCCAGCGAAAGTGCATGCTGAAAGCGGCTTTCTGCCTCTGGCCATTTGCCCTGCTGCGCATACACTGTTCCGATTGCGTCATCCAGATCGGCGCGCGGACCCGTCAACGCCTCTTCGGCCGCAAACTGGTCAAGCGCCTGGCCCCGCCTTCCCACTGCCGCCAGGGCACGGGCATACGCATCATAAAGAGCCGCATTCGCGGGCTCGCTTCCTTGACGAGAAAGGCTAAGTGCCTTTTCAAAGTGCGGAAGCGCCTTCTCCGGCTGACCCGCTCGCGCATAGGCCACGGCGAGATTTGTTTCAATGCCAACATCTGCGGGCTTCAGCTTCGCGGCTGCTTGAAATTCTGCCAATCCCTCGGACGGCTTGCCGAGTTCCATCAGCACTGCGCCCAGCGCCTCGTGCCCCTCGGCAATCTGCGGAGCGAGTCTCACCACTTCGCTGAATTTTGTTCGCGCAACCTCAAGGTTGCCCTTCTCGCGAGCTTCGCTCCCCGCGCGGAACGCGGCATCCGCTTGCTTGATTGCATCGTCCGTTGCCGGCTTGGTAGCCTGCGCCGCACTCGACTGCGGAGCCGAGGTCAGTGCGCACAACAGGACGGTGCTCAGAACGTTCGCACCCCGCATCGCTTACTTCCCCGCCGGCTTTGGAAGTGGCTGGTGTTGCAGGTCAACCGCCATCTTGTACTCGCGATTGGCGTCGACCAGCTGCCCCGTGGCTTTGTAAGCCTGCCCCAGCAAATTGTGCGTAATGTAGTTCGACGGGTCCATCTTCACCGCATGATCGAGATACTGCAGCGCCTGGATCGGCTGCTTCATTTTGAGAAATGTCTGTCCCAGCAGGATATACGGACCGGTTGCGTTCGGCTCCAGCAGCACCGCGCGATTGAGTGCTTCCCGGGCTTCCGTGTACTGCCCGTTGCGCAGGTAGGCGTCACCCAGCCGGTCGTAGAGGTCGGCATTCAGCGGATTCAGCTTCCGCTCCGCCTCGAACTCGTTGATCGCTGCCTCCGTGTCTGCCTTCGCCAGCGCCACTTCACCCAGCAACTCATGGGCCAGGGGCAACGCTGGATTGATTTGAAGCGCCTTCGCCGCATTCACTCCAGCCTGGTCGCGAAGCTCACGCCGCAGAAAGAGCCGTCCCGCCAGCAGATATGCCTCCGCCGAATCAGGCGCAAAGCCGTATTGAGCCGCGAATGCATGACGCGCATCGTCGTAACGCTGCACGTCCGCGTAGCACAGCGCGAGCACATAATTCGGATCGACGTTTGCCCCCTCCACACCCACACGCGCCTTCTCAAGCAGAGGAATGGCTTCCTGAATCCGCCCCATCCTGAAGAGGCTTACTCCCTGCATCTCAACGGACTCGCGGTCGTTCGGATCCTGCGCTGCCGCCTTGCTGAACGCTTCAATCGCTTCAGGGAATCGCTCGCGCTGATAGAAAATAATCGCCCGAAGTCGTTCAACACCCGCCGGCTCCGGATTCTGCTTTGCCAGCAGATCCAGTTGCTCCATCGCCTGGTCCAGGCGGCCTTTTCCAGCCAGCTCTTTCGCTGTCTCAAATGTTATCGATGGACTTGCGTCACCGGAATTGGCTTTACTCTGCTGCGTCTGCGCGCCGCATGCAGCAATCGAAAAAAAGATAAAAGCAGCACTCGCTATAAGGCGATACATATTGGTCCTGATATCCAAGTCTAACTCCGCGAAACTCGTGTCCCGCGTCGCATACGCAAAGCTCCCACGCTGTGGCACTCTTCAAAGAAGAGGGGACCCGCCGTGACCGGGTCCCCAGCGACGGGCTTTCGTCGCTGGGGTGGTGTGGCGGATCCCCCTCGTTGGTCGGTTGCGGCTCCTTCGCTCTAGAACTGGAAGCGGAGGGAGAATTCAAGCTGACGGGTCGCAGCGCCCGGTCCCTGGCCGGTGATGGTGCCGTCAGATTCGATATTGCCACCCGGGTTGTTGGGGTTGATGTGGTTGAAGGCGTTGAACGCATCCATGCGGAATTTGAAAGCATACTGCTCATGGAATGGTGAATGCCTTCGTGACGGCCAGATCGCCGTTAAAGAACGAGGGGCCAATGTACGTGTTGTACCCCACGTTGCCGATCGTGTCGAGACCCGGATTCTTGAAGAGTCCGTTGGTGACGGTGGGAGTGATCAGGTTGTCGACCTGCTTCTTGTAGAAGGTACGGGAACCCGTGCCATTCGATCCCGATTTGAAGCCGGTCAGGCTCGTCTTCATGTGGCCGCCTGACGTGTAGCTCGGATAATTCGGAGCGCTGCCCGGTATGTTTGACCCGGCCTCGTTGTAGTTCAGGGTGAACGGCGTACCGCCCGCCCAGTTCACGACTCCGCTTAGCTGGAATCCGCCAAGCAGCAGATCCATCGCGCGGCTGCCCGACGCATACTGCTTTCCGTGGCCGAACGGCAGATCGTAGCTTCCGTACCACGTGAGCTGCTGCAGGCGCACATTGCTGTCGCGTCCACGATGCGATTTGGGATCCCAGCTCGAGAAGCCGGTGTTCACAGCAAACGCGCTCGCCCACTGGTAGTTGGCCGTGTAGGCCCACCCCTTCCACATGCCCTGTGCCAGGGTTACCTGCAACGCTTCGAACGATGAGTTCAGGTTATTGACGTAGTACTGAAGATCGCTCGTCCACCCGCAGGCGCCCGCCTGCAGATAGCCATTCGGATCTCCCGCAAGCTGGCGAAGAGTCGTCAATGATGGGTAAATTGCATCCCTGCATGCAGCCAGGGACGTGCCGAAGTAGCGGCGCAGGTAGTTTTGCGTTGCCACTCCGCCATTGGCCGAGATTTTGTTCTGAGGCACCGTCGGATCATAGTGAAGTGCCTGGCCCGTCGGACTGTTGGCGCCCGGCAGATTGATCGCCGCCTCATTCCAGTTGGTCTGGTTTCCGCTGCTGTCGCCCATGGTATGGGTTCCCTTGTTCGCAACGTAGGCAATGGTCATTGTCAGGTTGGGAGTAATCGCACGCTGAAACGCGAGGTTCCACGCGTCGATCGTCGGGAACCGCAGCGGGAAGGGCCGTGCTCTTGAGTTCACCGCGCATCCAGGATTCGGCAGCAGGCCATTCGCCGGAACGGCAATAGGCGTCGGTGCCGGCGGTCCTTGGGCAAGCGTGAACGCCGCTGTCGTGGTGCTTGATGCGTTGACACTCTGGTTTGTCAGAACCGGCAGGTTCTGGGTGACCACGTGACCGAAGATCGATCCGAAGATGCCGATATCGAAGCTGCGGCCATATCCGGCGCGAATGACGGTCTTGTCATTCAGCTGGTAGGCGAGGCCAATGCGCGGCGCAAACATGTTCTTCTTCTCGATGCTCGAGCCCATGTTGGTGCCGATGCCACCCACACCAGCGATGTGCAGATAGCCGTCGTTCAGATTAAGCAGTGATCCGTTCCCGTCGGCATTCACCTTCTCTGGGAAGTACAGCTCCCAGCGCAGGCCGATGTTCGCGGTCAGCTTGCGGGTTACGCGCCAGGTGTCCTGCCCGTAGAAGAAGGTCCGCTTCTGGAACTCCTTGGCGTTGGTCGAGGTGGAGACATAACGGCCAAAGCTCGTCACATTGTCCCAGCATCATCGTAGCCAGTCCAAGTCCGCCCTGCGTTGACGCTGCAGGGTTGGATGTTGGACCGCCACCGAAGTTCAGCTGGCCGGCGCGGTCCGTGTCAGACGGGACGCGCAGGTTCCGCGCATAGCGAAGATCGACACCCACCTTGACCGAGTGATTGCCGAGAACCTTGGTCCAGTTGTTGACGATCTGGTACTGATCTTCCTTTTGGGTCAGCGGGCAGTTGCAGCGATTGACGTTCAAGCCGTCGCCGTAGACCGTCCCTTGGGTTCCACCCGATCCACCGGGCAGGTTGGACGGAACGAAGCCCGGAGAACCACCCGTGAAGTAAGTCACCCATGTTGATGCCGGGAATCCCCAGCGTGTTGGCGAACTCCACGTTCTGGTCATGCTTGGAGTCGACCACGTTGTAGCGGTAGTAGCCCAAGACGGAAGTCGGTGAGCAGCGTCGGATTGATGGCAATGTCCATGCCGGCTGCAGTGCTGTCGTTGGCGCCGCTGGAGTTGCCGCCGTAGTTGCCGATACCGAAGCCCGGACCACCGGCAGCGCCGAACATCACTGCGCCTGAAAGCGTGTCGGTGAAGCGGGAGAAGCGCCCGAATGCGTGCATCTTCTGATTCAGCGTCCAGTCGCCGCGAACCGTCCACGCATCGCTGTTGAACAGGCCGGTGCCTGACCCGTTGAAGTTGCTGTCCAGACCATTCAGATTGCCCACGCTGCCCAGGCCGATTCCCTTGGAGTACGGCTCGAGGTACTTGAGCAGATTGAGCGTCTGCGGCGAAAGCAAGGCCTTCGGAATGACGTTACCCGGATATGCTACCGACACGCCCGGGATACTGTTGTTGTAGATGATGCCCGCCGCCCCGAGCTGCGTTTTGTATTCGCTGAAATCGCAGCCTGCGATTCCGCTCGGGCCAACCGTGTTGCCCAGACAGGTCTCCATCAGCAGCTCGGTTGGAAGAGTATCCTTCGCCGCTGTGCCGACCTTCTGGCGCTGACCTTCATAGTCCCCGAAGAAGAAGAGCTTGTCCCGAATGATCCTGCCGCCGATCGTTCCACCAAAGCGGTTCTTTAATCCAGGCGGAATGGAATCCGGTAAACCCGCTGCTTTCGTGACGGAGTGCGGTGCCTGGGTGAATGGATCGCGAGCCAGGTTGGCATTGCCGGTGCGGAAGTCGTAAGCGCTGCCATGGAACTGCGTTCGATCCCGAACGGGTCTGCGCGGTTACAACCGCGGATACAGCCTTGCCCAGCTCGGCATCGAAGTTCTGCGTGGTGATCTTCGTCTCGGTCACCGCGTCCATTTGTGGGTTGATCACGATGATTCCCAGGATCGGGTCCTGGTTGTCAGTGCCGTCCAGCTCGAACGCCGTGCCCGCGAAGGCCTGGCCGTTCACCATGATCTGCTGCGATGCCTGCGGATTCTCATCCGCCGCGTGGGACCATCCCAGCTTCTGCGCGCCGGGAAGCAGCAGCTGAAGGTTGGTGAAGTTCTGGTCGCCGACCGGAAGGCTCGAAATCTGTTGCTGGTCGAAAACCGTGGAAACATCCGCGCGGTCCGTCTTCAAAAGCGGCACTGCGTCGGCGTTCACTTCCACCGTTGTCCCCGTATCTGAACCCACTTCAAGCGTGGGATCGATGCGCGGTGAGGTGTCCGCCTGAACCGCGATGCCCTTCGTCTCAAAGGGCTTGAAACCCTTGGCTACCACCCTCAGGTTGTAGGTGTCGGGAATGAGGTGCGGAACGCTGTAGTCGCCTGACCCGTTCGAGGTGACTGTGACGGTGGTGTTTTTCGACACGCTCGTCACCGAGATTGTCGCGTCTGGGATTACCGCTCCCGTGTTGTCCGATACGGTTCCAAATAACGATCCGTATACAGACTGTGCACTGGCCGGCACCATAAGGAGCAAACTCGCGCAGGCAAATATGCCCAGCACGAGGGCTGTGCGAAACATTCTGTTCATGCGGTCTCCTGAAATTTTTTGCCGTGGTTCTTTGATCTCTGAACTTGTACTGTTCCTGCCGGCTGGCAGTGGTGTGACTTCGGCTAGTCGGCTAACAAGGCTCCCCTGCCGCGATGGCAGGCTCGCTAAAAACCGGCGTCGCTGCTCGGCATGACTTCTAATGAGCGATAAAAAGGCGGACTCCGGAGCAACTGCAAACGTTACTGAATTTCTGCCACCCCTGTCAACGTCAAAACCATGAAATGCGGTCGAATGGGGCTCAAAATCGACATGTCAAAATCCTGAAGCCAGCTCCGTCCGCCACAAGACCTCTTTTCCGCGCACCCGCACCCATCATCAGCCGAAGTAAACGTTGAATTCTAAACCGATTTACTGAGCTGTTTCTGGGCAACCCAAACGCTGCATGCGTCATCGCGCCTCCCGTTACCCAGATATTTGTCTCCTCTCTGCATATAGCAAATCAGCAAATCAACTCACAGTTTTGTTAATGCATTAAAAGAGTGAGATCGATCACTTCTCGCGCGTTGTCGCATTCTCATCCCATCATCGCGCAGCCTCCCCGGTCTGTATCCTTCGGTGGGGATCAGGCTCCACCAAATGGTTGATTTTTCAAGGGCTGCCTTCGCGGCGCTCTGGCTCAACTTCTGCCCGAACTTCTCAGAATTCCCGATGAAGTGAGTCCATCATGGTTTGAAGTTAAATCGCGCTGATAATGACCTCAGGCCTTCGAAGTCCGACTTTCCATCGCAGTCTTGGCCATGACATTATGCTCGCCACAATTCAGGGGACTTCGCCCCTCTTGGCCCGTCGCATTTTCCAAGGCTGGCACATAGTAGCCAGGCCTCGCCTTGCAGCTCTCTCCGCGAATCGATGCCTTACTTGCTTTTGCATGCCTTCTTCCCGGAGCGAACTGCATTTGCCAACTCCCTCGCCTTTTCATCGTCAGGTGCAAACTCTAAAATGCGCTCAAGCGTCTCCAGAACCTCTACGTCTCTCCCCTCCGCACATTCGACAGTCACAAGGTTCAAATGCTGGGTCCGCTTTCAGACGGACATGACAGTGCCCATCCGTCTGCTGGCCGTCCATCCCGAAGTAAACTCTTTCTATGAGGAAGATAGGGCCATGAAAGCTCCCCACGGAGACATGACCGTTAAAGATGCCCTCGAGTTCTGCGGGCCCACACAGCGGCAGAGACTCTCGCGACTGTCGGAAAAGTACGTCTTGACACTGCGCGAGCTCCACATCGGTCACATCAGAACGTATGAGTCAGAACGCCTTCGTGAGGTGGACCTGCACGTCGTCAACGCCGAGGTGGATGCGCTTCTGCGCCTCGTTGAAGCAGCCGGCGTGGGTGACCTGAGCCTGAGAAAGTACCGTCCGCTCCAGGAATCCTATGTGCTCACCTTCGATGAAGTAAAAGCTCTGCCAATGCGGGCGCAGAAGTTCATCGAAGTGCTCGAAAGAGAAATACAGAGACTTACCTCTGACAATGATCGAATCATCAAAGCGCTTCGAAAAGCGACCTTGGCTGCCCGCAGGCGGTACTGACCCTCCACACAACTTCGCGGGGGTACCCGCTCAACCTCCGCTTGGGCGAGAACAATGGCGGGTCCCAGATTGCCCTGCCACTCAGGAAGGCGAAGCTAACTCATCCCTTACGTCCGCCCGCCGCAAAATCATCCATCTTCAGGATCTTTCCGCCCTCCTGCACCACGTACAGGCGGTTCACATCCAGATCCTTCAGCGTATCCACTGTGCCCGACGGCCAGCGAATCTCCACCGCGTCCACCTTCTTTGCCTCACCCAGGCCAAAGTGAATCCGCAGATCGCTCGCCGAATAGTACCCGTTGCACGACCGCACTTCCTCAATCTGGGTCAAGGTCGTTCCCGCCTTAGCCGTTAATACAGGCGTCCCGGTCTGCGCCGTAACCTTGATCCGCGCGCCGATCCCCGTCCGATTGCTCTTTGTTCCCACCAGCCGGATCTTCATCCAGCTTCGTTTGAAGGTCGAATCGCAGCGAAGCAGTTGCGGAACCGCATTGACGCAGTTCACCACTGCATCCAGGTCGCCGTCGTTATCAAAGTCGCCGATCGCAAACCCCCGCGCCTTCACGTCCGTGGTGATCCCGCTCCCGCCCAGCAGGCTCACATCCTCAAACTGTCCATTGCGCAGATTCCGATACAGATATTTCCGCTCGGCGTACGCCGCATCCACCTGCGTTCCGTCCACCTCCGGATACACGTGGCCATTGGCGACAAGAATGTCGAGCCACCCGTCGTTGTCGATATCGATAAAGCTGACGCCCCAGCCCAGCAGCCGCGTGTTGATGCCCAGCCCCGCCTGGTACGTACGGTCATCGAACGACCCATCGCCCAGATTCATAAACAACGAGTCGGTATCGCCCGCGAAGTTCGTCTTTACAATGTCCAGCAGCCCGTCGCGGTTGTAGTCGCCGATCGAAACTCCCATCCCTGCCTGTGGTTTCCCGTCCGGCGAATACGCAACGCCCGCCTCGATCGCCTGATCCTTGAACGTACCGTCCTTCTGATTCACGTAGTACGTTGCCGAAGTCGAATCGTTCGCAACGTAGATATTCGGAAAGCCCGTCTCATCCAGATCGGCCACGCCGCAGCTCAACGCATACGTTCCCAGCGTGCCCCACATGCCTGCCCGCTCGCTCACATCCTCAAAGGTGCCGTCGCCCCGGTTGTGATAAAGCAGGTTCTTGCCGCCCTCCAGTCCCGGCGGCCCGCAGGCCACCGTAATCCCCTTGTACGTGCAGTTCGCATCCTCCGGCAGCGGAGCCGTCTTCACATCGAAGTCGATGTAGTTCCCGACAAACAGATCCAGGTGCCCGTCCTTGTCATAATCCAAAAACGCGCACCCCGAGTTCCATCGCAGCCGGTTCTGCAGCAACCCCGCCTCTTTCGTGACCTCAGTGAAGGTTCCGTTCCCGTTATTGCGAAACAGCGCATTCTGCCCGTAGTAGCTGACAAAGAGATCGTTCCAGCCGTCGTTGTTGTAGTCGCCCACGCAGCAGGCCTGTCCCCACCCGGACCGCGCCAGCCCCGCCTTCAGCGTCACGTCCGTAAACGTGCCGTCGCGATTGTTCTTGAACAGACGGCACACCGGCTCCTTGCCCTTGGGAAACCCCTCCAGACGCCATCCGTTTACCAGGAAGATATCGACCCAGTCATCCTGGTCGTAGTCAAAGAACGCCGCGCCGCATCCCGTCGTCTCCAGAAGATACTTGTTGCGGTGTTCGCCGCCGAAGATCATCTCCACGTTGAGCCCGGCCTGCTTCGCCACGTCCACAAACTGCACGCCCAGCGGAGTTCCCGTCACCGGCGATGGCGCACCCTTGGGAGCCGGCCTAACCTGGGCCTCGTAAGACTGGCGCGCGCTTCCCTGCGGCTTCTGCGCAGGCGCAGCCTGTCCGAAAGCCGGCCGCGCAAGCTTCAAAACATCTTCCAGCGATAAGACAAGAGCGGTCCTCGAAAGCGACTGCAGAAATCCACGGCGGGTAAAGGCCAATATGGAAACTCCTCACGCGCCGCTCTCTCGCGGCTACGCGCCTCAAACCCTGAGTATATCGAGCACCAAGGGCGAGCCGTCTGCTGTAGCAAGTGAGCAAACCCGCGAAGCGGATGCGGGAGTCGAAGAGCCTGCATTCCTGATCGCACAGACAGCCGGGTGCCCCACTTCTCGATCTTGAGAAGTGGGAAACCAAAAACTTGACCCGAGATTGATACTGACCTCGCACATTCACTTACCACGGGCTGGAGTAACACTTGCAAGTACCCCAACCCGTGGAGGACTAGCCGACCGGAGCGGAGGTGGCTAGACCACTTGGCGGTTCCCCGCGCATCTAGGAAGACTGCGGAGAACCCAACGTCGTATCGGTGCATCTCTGAGCGCACGTTCAGAAGCACGCGTCTGCTCGCAGCGGATGATCTGCCTAGTCTAATGAGGTTTCGCGGCTCAGAGGCCGGAGTCCACTTCAGAAGGCCTCGTGGGTGTTTGGATTGACGCTTGAGCGATAAGGGCCAGACTTCCGCACGAAGGGAAGTCCGCTAGGCAAGGCGCAGCGACGGAGGAGCCCGCGATGCGTTGGGTCCGCCTGCTTCTCGCTGGACAAGCAAGGGGTATGAAGCAAGAGTTGGGGCCTGAGAAAAGTACCGCGTAAGCCTGCACTGCAGCTCGCTTGATGCTCAGCTTCTTCCCGAGCTTCTGATGAAGCTGCTGCGCCGGGTGATTTGGCCTGCCCAGTGATGCCGCCAACTGATCCCGGCGATTGCCCGCATTTGCGTCGAACTGAACAGCTCCGCTCGACGCATAGGGCAGGTCACACGGGACGATTCCGCGCGGCGCAGCATCCCGCATGGCTGCCGTGAGCCCAAAGCATGGGCGCAAACAATGCCAGTAGAAGTGTGAAGACCCTGAAAATGCGGAAACGTCGTTTCATCCGAGAAAAGTCGAATCTAAATCGTCCCGAAGTCGAAGCGCAAGCACACAATAGTCCTCATCCCAATGGTGACCATGGTGGCGAACATCTTCGGTCGCAATCTTCGCGCTTGCGGTACAGTGTTTGTCAATGGATCCGCACCCTCCGGGAAGTCTCGAAGAGCAGGTCGGTGAACTGCGTTCCCGCATCCGCCAGCTCGAACAGAGCTCTGCACGCCTACGGCATCGTTGTTGAGCCCGCCGAAACCCACCCCCACCTTGATACCCGTACAGAATCGCACGCGCCCATTCCGTTCACCGCCACCCATCGCCCCAACCACACCTGAGCCTCCCATCACGCATCCGCCAGTCGCTTATCCGTCATCTCCGGTCCCACCGCCGCGGTTCGCATCTGCGGAGCCCGTCCCCGCGTACGACGCTCGCTCCCTCGAAAGCCGCGTCGGCTCTCAATGGTTCAATCGCATCGGAATCCTCGCAGTCCTCATCGGCATGGCCTGGTTCCTGAAGCTGGCCATCGACAACCACTGGATCGGCCCTCTGGGCCGCGTCCTGATCGGCCTCATCTCCGGAGCCGCCCTCATCCTCTGGTCCGAGCGCTTCCGCGCCAAAGGCTATGTCGCCTTTGCCTATTCGCTCAAGGCCGTCGGCACCGGCAGCCTCTATCTGTCCCTCTGGGCCGCATTCTCGCTCTATCAGTTGATCCCGGCCTCCGTCGCATTCCTGGCCATGATTGCCGTCACCGCCTTCAATGGCTACCTCGCCTGGATTCAGGACGCCGAGTTGCTCGCTCTTTACGCAATCGTCGGCGGCCTCAGCTCGCCGCTTCTGGTCTCCACCGGCGAGAACCACGAAGTCACCCTCTTCAGCTATTTGCTGATGCTCGATGTCGCGGTGCTCATCCTGGTGATCGCTGCGCCCCTGGTCCCGCCTGCTATTTGGCGCATTTCTCGGCACTGTCCTCTTCGTCCTCGGCTGGTGGTACCACCTTCTACACGCAAGCCCAATTAGGAAGGACCGCGTTCTTCCTCACCTGCTTCTTCCTCATCTTCGCCTTCGCCCCGCGCCTCGTCCGCGTGAGGGCTCCCGCAGACGGCGGCCTCTACCACCTGGGACCATCTCGCACAGGCCGTGCTCCCCATCGCCAATGCTGCTCTGGGCTTCCTGGCCTTCTATTCCCTCTTTGATCCAAAGACGATCGATTGGCTCGGTCCATGGCTAGCCGTCGGCCTTCGCCGCGTTCTACCTGCTGCTGCTTCGCCTTCGCGCAACCGAACGGTTGCACGATAGCCCGCCATGCTCTCGTCGCTGCATCTCTCCACGGCCGTCGTCTTTCTCACCATCGCAATTCCGCTCAAGGCGCACGGCCGCTGGCTCACCATTGGATGGCTTGTCGAAGGCGCGGCACTCCTCTGGGCCTCCACGCGCACTCGTTCGCTGCTTCTGCGTGTGCTCTCCATGCTCTGCCTTGCTCTCGGCCTGCTCGCGCTCTTGACGGTCAATCCCAGACGCCTCCACGACTCCACTTCTTCAATGAGCGCTTTGGAACGTACTGCGTCGCCATCGCTGTCTTCGCTTTCGTACTCTGGCTGGCACGCAAAGCCCCGTCGGAAGACCGCCCTCAGGATCCGGGGCCCCCGCGGACAGGTCTTCGTCCGTGGGGTGGGGATCCGACATCCTGGCCCGTGCTCTCCGCAACGTCCGTCCTCATCATCAACGGTCTCATCCTCCTCGCCCTCGGCTGGGAGATCCACAGCTTCTGGTGGTCTCTTCAGTGGCACGGCAACTACAGGCTTCTGCACAGCTACCAGATGTATGCGCAGTTCACCTACTCGGCGTTCTTCATGGCTTTTGGCGCGGCGCTTCTCGCCGCTCGGCTTCTGGCGCCGCTCGGCCTTCCTCCGCTGGCAGGCCCTCGTCCTGCTCGCCATCTCCATCGGCAAAGTCTTCCTCCTCGACATCAGCTCGCTCAGCGAGGGTTACCGCATCCTCAGCTTCCTCGGTCTCGGCGCGCTCCTGCTCGCCGTCAGCTTCGTCTACCAGCGCGACTGGCTGAACCTCCGCTCGCATGGAGGTCCGACACCGTGAGCCGCCTTGCAGTAACCAGTCTCGCCGCGCTCCTCCTCTTCTTCGTCTGCCGTTCCGTCTCCTGAAATCCGCTACTTCCGCTATCACCGGCCGGTCCAGAACACCCCGCCGCAGCCCGGACAGACCTGCCTCATCGTCGACGCCGGCCTCTTCACCCACTCCGCGCCCGGCCTCGCCGATCTTCGCCTCTACCGCGATCGCACCGAAACGCCTTACCTGATTCAAACCTCCGCCCCCGCTCATCGCCATCAGAGCAGACGATCCCCCTCCTCAATCTCGGCGTCCGCGAAGGTCAGACCGTCTTTGACGCCGCCATGCCCGCCGGAAGCTTCAGCGATCTCCAGCTCCGAATCACCGGCCAGGACTTCATCGCAACCGTCACCGTAACCGGCAGCCAGAGCCAGTCCGCCAAACCCACCACCATCGGCTCCTACACCATCTTCGATCTCACGCGCCAGAAACTCGGCCGCAGTACTGTTCTCCATCTCCCCACATCCGACTTCCGCTATCTGCACTTCCGCATCGCCGGTCCGATCCGTCCCGAAAACGTCACCGGCCTCTCCGTCAGCCAGCCCCCCGCGTCAAAGCCGCAAATACGTCATCGTCGCCGAATCATCCCAGGTCGTCCTCGAAGGGTCGTTCCTCCGTCATCGAATTCACCATCCCCGCCCGCGTCCCCATCGACCGCATCGAGATCGTGCCCGCCTCCGCGCCCGCCAACTTCTCGCGCGCCGTCCATGTCGCCGCCACCCCTATCGCCGCAGAAGCCCGCAACCGAATCCCCCGAGCCTCCTCGTTCCGCCTCGTCCTACGGCAACATCCTCCGCGTCCACACCGTGCAGAACGGACACCACATCGACGAGGAGTCCCTTGCCGTCGACCCGCCTCGGACCTTCTTCGACGCCTCAGCAAAGTGGACAATCACCATCGACAACGGCGACGACGCTCCGCTCCAGCCGGCATCCATTCGTCTTCTCATGCTTCAGCGAGACCTGTGCTTCGACGCCGCCACCGGCTCGGCCTACACGCTCTATTACGGTGACCCGGCGCTCACCTCACCACGCTATGACTACGCCGGACTCTTCGCGCCGCAGATGGACGCAGCCCGCTCCACCGCCGGCCCCGAACAAGCCAACCCCGCATACCAACCCCGGCCCGACGAGCGCCCATTCACTGAAAAGTACCCCGCACTGCTCTGGATCGCCCTCGCCCTCGTCGTCGCCACCCTCGGCGCCATCGCCCTCCGCACCGCCAAAGCCACCCCGCCGCCTCCGGCGTGAAAGATTTGCACTCGTACACCCCAAATCCGCCTTGCAGAGAATTACCTCCTTCCGGCGCAGAATATGGGGAGGGGTTACCAGTCAGGAAGATTATCCCGGTTACACAAGGTAATTCCGATGGGAGGTTAGGGAGCATGGCTGTTAAGCCGGAAGCAAAAATCGGTCGATTCTGGCTATGGGCTAAAGAGAAACTACGGTTCTTGTATTCTTCCTCAACAGCGCTTCCAAAAGTCTTCTGGAACCGCCTTGCAAAGCACTCACCGCGACTATCCAAATGGATCGCCAATTGGGGCTGGGCCGGTCTTTTGGGAGCCGCTCTCGCAATAGAAGAGGCTCATGAATACGGTGCTGCCTTCGGTTTTACGATATTGGGATCCATATCGATTGTTTTCTCACTTCTGCATTGGAAAGGGAACCCCGATTCTAAATCTTTGACGATATTCGGACGCGGTTTCGGGATTGCAATCTCGATCCTCTCAGCGGTTTTCGGATGCGTATGGATATATGGGCAAAAAGGCGATCAACCGTGGTCTAGAATGCCCGGCTATTTGGAAAGCCTGGAAGCTGGCTTTAGCAAGAAAACTTTGCCTCCGACAGTACCGCAAACATAGCCTTCAATTTCGATTGAATGGCATGAACCTGCGCCAATCACGGTCGGCACTCGTCTATCTTCCATTCAACTTAACGCCGAAGCGAACGTGGACGCCACTCCGTCTTATAGTCCCGACATAGGAAAGCTTCTTCCAGTCGGAAGACAGTCGCTAACCGTCACTTTTACCCCAAGAGATTCAACGAAATATTCGACGACAAGCAAAACCGTCTATCTGATTGTGAATCCTTCTCATCTCGCCACTGCACTGAGCGCCCGACCATATGATTTAACTGGGACACGACGCACTGAATTTCTTGAGCAACTAAGGCCTCCAACAGGGGCAAACACACTACGGATCGGTTGTCTTGAATGGAGTGAGCATGCATGTGTTTCAGCGGGCCAATTCCTTGTGCTTTTTAGCGAAGCTGGATGGAAAATCGACCAAAACAAAGTCTTCAGATTAGAGAATCCTATACCTCAAGAAGGCGTGTCCATAGTCAGCTTGCCAGAACCGGGACCGGCACAGCCGCCGCATCTTGGAAGGTGGCATAAAGGAGATCTGACTGAAGCCACGCTATGTCTGGGATTCATGAAGATGGGCTTGAGACCTTATGGATCATCCGATCCATCTTTGGGCAGCGCAATTACCGGGGTATACTTTGGCCCTGAGCCTGCTTCATTGAGCGTGGTGGAGAAGAGAGAAGTGCAAGCCTTACAAATCGTAAAATTTGTTTACGAAGGCAATGCAATCGGAACGCTCCCTGGGGAAGAAAGTAAGTGGGATACGGAGGTGCAGAGTTGGCTGAAAACGAATTTTGGCGAATCTGCCTCAGATAAATTTCGTGAATGTCTCGGGATCGAAAAAAGGAAGAAGTTTCTTATTTCTCTCGGTCAGAAGTTGCATCCACCTGCGGAACAGTGAGTTTCTTGTACTCAAGAACCGGGTGGGTGGCCCAGGTCTCGATCCAAGCCCACCAATCTGGGTGCCCAGGTCTCTCCCACCGCGGCGGGAGACCTAGGATTCCACCTCATTCCATGCCACCAGGACAGAGCTGCCCACGAAGAGAGCTGTTCACTCCGCACGCAGCGTCGTCATCGGATTGGCCCCCGCTGCGCGAAGCGCCGGCACAAAGGACGCAATCAATGCCACCGCCAACACCAGCAAAGCCACCGCTGCGAAGATCAGCGGATCCGCCGTGCTGACGCCGTAGACAAGACTCTGCACTGCACGCCCGAGGCTCAGCGAACAAGACCAATAATCGTAGTTTCCGAGTAGGCCATCCAACCGGAATCCGCAAGACCGGCTCGCCAGGAAACTGGAAACGCGCATGGTCGGTCGATGCTCGCCTTTTCGGCTGGAAGCGCATCGAGCCTGCGACTCGCAAGAGGTAGCATTCCCACCCTAGATAGAACTGTCACTCCCCCAAAACGAGCGCACGTTTTCTTCCGAAGGAGGCGTCCACTTGCTTCCATATAGGTTGTCGTCTCCCTCGATGGAGAGTTCCGCAAAATGTGGTCTGGTTTCAGAATGGGATGCAACTGGATTTATTCACCGTGTTCCGAAAGGAAGACGGGTTGCACAAAGAAATGAGAATCATTATGGGATACCACTCTGAACCTAAGACGGCGGAAGAGATCAGGGAGATCTTCCGGGAAGTCCAAGCTGCCAAGGTCGCGCGCGCCGAGTCTTCCCACGAGGCAAGCAGGCTTGATCGGGAACTACATATCACGATATCCCGCAACATTCCATTCAAGTCCTGGACCGGACGTTATTTCGATGAGACCCAGGCTGCATAAAGGAGCATACATGCTGCAGCTCAGATCCAGAAGCATCAAGGTGGAGGGGACTATGGCCGCGATCCTTTTAGCCGCTACTATTCTTACTGCTGAACCTCGTTGCTCGTCCAATCTGGCGGTGCAGCCTTCCCGTTCTTCTTCCAATCGGCATCAGGTGATACTGGAAGCCTACATTAACAATGCCGGGCCATACGCTTTCCTTTTAGACACTGGAAGCCAGGTGACAATGATCGACGAGTCGCTTGCATCGGAGCTGAACCTACGGACCACTTCAACGGCAACACTTGTCGGTGTGAGTCTCCAGGGAAAAGCGGGAAGGTACGCGCTCGCTAATTCGGTTCGAGTCGGCGACCAAGCCAAGGTTGAGAGTCTCTATGTGCTTTCGTTTGACATGAAAGATATAGCCGCTGCGCGGTATGCGGTTCGGGGACTCCTCGGCGAGGATTTTCTGTCACATTTCGATGCGACGATTGACAACACGCACAACAGAGTTTGCTTCACCCGGGTAGGACAAATGACTCCGGATCGACATCAAGGCGTTCGAGTCCCCGGTGAGCAGCGGCCAAAGATCAAATAGGGTGCTCTCCCCCGCTGGAAACGGCATCCATCGATCGGCGATCGCGGGCTGAACGCCCTTATGAATCCCTGCCGGGGCTTATCGAGATCGACAATTACGGCAAGAACTACGGTAATCGCCAGCACCAACATGGTGGTGGAGAAGACTTGCCGCCGGCTCCAGCAACTCAATTTTGGGGCAGCCCGCCTTGGTTTTAAGGCGAAGAACTGGCATAGGGACGAGTAACCGTTAGCCAACATCGGAA
>CAVVTY010000018.1:0-99584 GCA_963751225.1 uncultured Acidobacteriaceae bacterium | reverse complement strand
TTCAGGTCGCTCCCGCACAGGCCCACCATGCGCACCTGGAGCAGACATCTCCCGCAAATTGTCACCGCTGGCTCATGCACTTGCGTCAATGACGCTTTGCCCGGACCTTCCATCTGAACAGCTTTCATCCTGTCGTCTCCAGTGATCCTTCACAACCAGCCCACCGAATTTTGGGGTCGGACTCCGTCCCAAAGGTCTGGCTCTAACTCGCAGGTTGTATCCTTGCCTGAAATCGGCTGGTTAACTTTCCCTGCCCGCCCGATCTCAAGGAATCGTTTCAATGCCGGAAACAGTTCTGCAACTCGATCCGCGCGACAATGTCCTCGTTGCGCTCGTGCCGCTTGCAGCCGGGACCACCGCGCGCTTCGGACCGGCTTCATGCCCCGTCACAGAAGCGATCCCCGCCAAGCACAAGCTCGCACTCATCGACTTAGAACCCGGTGATCTCATTCTCATGTACGGCATGGTGGTGGGCGAGGCAACAGCGCCCATTCCGCGCGGCGCTCTCATTTCCACGCGCAACATCCGCCATCGCACCGGTGGCTACTCCGCGCAACGGCACCCGGTTTCCTTCGCTCTGCCCGATGCTTCGCCTTGGGCCAGCCGCAACTTCATGGGATATCACCGGGCCGACGGGCAGGTGGGCACGCGCAACTACTGGCTCGTTCGCTCGTCTTCTGCGAGAACCGCAACATAGAACGCATGAGAGAAGCGCTCGAAGAAGAGCTTGGCTACGGCAGCTCTCACAACAGCTATCGCCCGCTGGTGCGCCAACTCGTGGAACGCCAGGCTGCCGGCAATGAGACCGCGGCAGCCGGCCCGGCACATCCTCCGGCTAATCGCGTCTTTCCCAATGTCGACGGCATTCGCTTTCTTACTCATCAGGGCGGATGCGGCGGCACTCGGCCAGGATGCGCAGGCGTTGTGCGGCCTGCTCGCCGGGTACATTCATCATCCCAACGTCGCAGGCGCCACCGTTCTGAGCCTTGGCTGCCAGAATGCCCAGTCCACCATGCTGATGGACGAACTGCGCGCGCGCGACCCGCAGCTCACCAAGCCCGTGTGCATATTCGATCAGCAGCGCTCGGGACGCGAGACTGTTCTCATGACCGGCGCTCTCGACCAGACATTCGCCGGTCTTGTCGAAGCCAACCGTGTCACGCGGGCTCCTGCCCCGCTCTCTGCCCTCACCGTTGGCTTGAAGTGCGGTGGCTCTGACGGGTTCAGCGGCATTTCCGCCAATCCAACCCTTGGCTATATCTCCGACATGCTCGGAGAACTCGGCGGCAAGACAATCCTCAGCGAGTTTCCCGAACTGCATGGCGTCGAACAGGAGCTCATCAACCGCTGCGCAACGGACGAGCTGGCTCAGCGCTTCTTTGACCTGATGCAGGCCTACTCTGCGCGAGCCAGGGCCGTGCACTCTGGCTTCGAGATGAATCCGTCGCCCGGCAACATCGAAGACGGGCTTATCACCGACGCGATCAAGTCTGCCGGCGCAGCGCGCAAGGGCGGCGTCGCTCCGGTGCGCGACGTGCTCGACTTCCCCCACTACGCCACCACGCCCGGACTCACCCTGCTCTGTACGCCGGGCAGTGACGTGGAGTGCGTGACCGCGCAGGCGGGCGCCGGCGCGAATCTCGTTCTCTTTACAACCGGGCTCGGTACGCCCACCGGCAATGCGGTCGCGCCTGTCGTCAAGATCTCTACCAGCTCCGCTTTGGCCGCTCGCATGAGCGACATCATCGACTTCGACGCAGGCGGCATCGTCTCTGGCGAGACGTCTATTCCCGAGTGCGCCGAAAAGCTCCTCGACCTTTGCATCGATGTCGCAAGCGGCGAGCGCTTCACCAAGGCCGAGCAGTTCGGCCAGACCGACTTCATCCCCTGGAAGCGCGGCGTCTCGCTTTGAGTGAATCTCTCGGAACAGGGTGCCCCAGGTCTCGATTCTGAGACCTGGGAATCGAGCTCAAGGCTATTCCAGAATTGATGCCACCACGGCCAGCGCCGTAATCGCCGCAGTCTCCGCCCGCAGGATGCGAGGCCCCAGCGACACAGCCCGCCAGCCATTCGCATCAAACAACGCCTGCTCTTCCGGAGCCCATCCCCCTTCGGGCCCGATCGCAATCTCCAGCACCGGCATCTCAGTCTCAGCTGCGTTGGCCGCTTCTTCGACAGCGAGCCGCAGTGTCGTTGACCGCTCCTGCTCGGCAAGCACCAGTCGCGCAGCCCTCGACTCCGCCCGCGCACGCGCCGACAGCGAAACCGGATCATCGACGACCGGAACATCGGAGCGCCGCGACTGCTGAGCAGCCTCGTGCACTATGCGGCGCCACCGCTCCACTCGCTTCGATGCGGCCTGGCCGAGATGCTTCTCTGTCCTTCGCGAGATCACAGGAGAGATCGCAGCAACTCCCAATTCCGTCGCTTTTTCAATCGCCCACTCCATGTGATCGAACTTGTAGATGGACATTACCAGCGTAACGGGCAATGCGGGCTCTGCCTCCACCTCCGCGATCAGGTTGAAGCGAACCTCGCTCACTCCGCTCGGGCCGTTGTCCTCGATTGCGGCAACCACCGCGTGAAAGACTTTTCCCCCCGCAACAACGTCTGCTTCGGCTCCCGGCTGCGCGCGCAAAACTCGCGCCATGTGCTCCGCCTGCGAACCCACAAGCGTCGCCGTCGCTTCATCCCAATTCTCGGCAATCCAGCGTCGTCGCGTCATCGCCAATATCCATGCACCTTTGCGCTATACATCCATTTTCGCCAAAAACACTTCGGGGGACGCTTGAGGCGTCCCCCGGAGTGTTGCCTTTTTGGTTGGATGACCCGTTACTTCTTCTTCGCGGTTTTCTTCGCGGCCTTCTTCGCGGGTGCCTTCTTGGCTGCTTTCTTAGTTGCCATTTGCCTATTCTCCCTTTTCGATGGTTTGCATCGAGTTCTGCAACATTTGTTGCAGTTGAGGAATGTATAGATTCATGGTGAGTAAGTGTCAAGCAAAAAACGACATTGGAGTGGAAAAAGTGGCAACAATTTTTCTGAGATGAGTTCGATCACCTCGCTCATTCTCAGAGAAGATGTCGCGCGTGCAGAAACGAAACCATCAAACCTGCGAACACATCGTGCCAGCTATGCGCGAAAATTCCCGCTCGCAGACTTCTCCGAAACAACGCGAGCAAACCGAACAACACGCCGAAGAGCGCAAGCAGAAACATGCTCCGTATGCCTTCGTATCCATGTGCTGCGCCGAATGTGATCGCTGAGAGCACCACGCCGGCCGCAGCTGCGCCGCGCGCCCACGCAGTGAACTGCCGCTGCAGATAGCCGCGAAACACAAGCTCCTCAGTGATGCCCACCACCAGACAGAGCAAGATCCAGGCCGCAATCTCTCTGCCATTCGACGGCGCCAGCCGCAACACCGCATGTATCGCGTGCTCCTGGCTCGGGTCCGGCGCAAAGACCTTCCCGGGATGAATCGGCAGCGGCCTGTGAGTGATCGCAGTCTCGATACCCAGCCAGAACAGCGCCACGGTTCCCAGGGTCATCATGGACCCGATCCAGAACAAGATCGCAATGCCCGCATCCAGCGCGATCGAGCGAATGTCGCAGGAAAAGGCGCCGAACAGAGAGCGCAAAGGAATCTTTCTGAGCCTCAATCCAAACGCGACCCAGCCCAACAACGCGACTTCGAGGGCGGCGGTTACCGCATAGGTCTCCAGCCTGTTCACTCGGCCTGCGCCGGCCGCGCCCGGGTTCCGATATGCCCCGGCAACGGAAACGCCGAGGACAAATACGACGAGAGAAACAGTGTGCCAGACGGGTGCAATGATCGACGGCCGCTGCACTACCGCCTCATGCGCTCCGTTCAAGGGTTCGTGCGCTGGCTCAATCTCAGGTGTGTTCAATCCGGAATCCTTCAACGTGGTTTTGACTGCTGCTCAGGTGTGCTCGATTTGAACTCCCGCTCTCAGCATTCGATGATGTTCAGCGCAAGACCGGCGAGACTGGTCTCCTTGTAGCGCGATTGCATATCGAGACCGGTCAGATACATCGTCCGGATGACCTGGTCGAGAGAGACCTTGTGCACCTCGGACTCGTTGAGCGCAATACGCGAGGCGTGTACCGCCTTCACCGCGCCCATGGCATTCCGCTCGATGCAGGGAATCTGCACCAGCCCGCCAATCGGATCACATGTCATGCCCAGGTTGTGCTCCATGGCAATCTCGGCCGCGTGTTCAATCTGCCCGTTCGATCCTCCCAAGGCTGCCGTGAGTCCACCCGCAGCCATCGAACACGCAACTCCCACCTCGCCCTGGCACCCAACCTCCGCTCCGCTGATCGAAGCATTCTCCTTGTACAGGATTCCAATCGCCGCCGAGGTTAGAAAATAGCGATCAATTCCCTCGCGGTCCGCTCCCGGCACAAAGCGTTCGTAATAGTGGGCCACAGCCGGCACCACGCCAGCGGCGCCATTCGTCGGCGCGGTTACCACGCGCCCACCTGCGGCATTCTCTTCGTTCACCGCCATCGCGTACACCGTGACCCAGTCGAGCGGCGCCAGAGGATCGCTCCCCTGCCCCGCGGCCTCCTTCTCCTGCAGACGCTCCGCCAGTCGACGCGCGCGCCGTCGCACATTGAGCCCGCCGGGCAAGTTCCCTTCCGTCTCAATCCCCCGCCGGACACACTTCTGCATGGTCTGCCAGATCGCGTCGATTCCCTTCCGTACACGGCTGCGAATCGACTCTTCGCTCACACCGGGGTTTGCCGCACTCATCCGGGCGCATTCGTTCGCCAACATCACCTGGTCGATTGACATCGAGTTTTTCTGTGCAACGTCCAGCAATTCTGCAGCACTATGAAACGGATAAGGAAGCTCCACTCGCCGCTCACCTGCCTGCAGCGCCTCCGCGCCATCCTCAACGATGAAGCCACCGCCGATCGAGAAGAACGTGCGTTCCTCGACGATCTGCCCCGAGGCGTTGAAGGCCGCAATCCGCAATCCGTTCGGGTGCTGCGTTCGTGCGCCCGGCGGAAACATCGTTGCACGATCGAAGATCAGGTCCCTCGCCTCATCGAATTCGATGCTTCGCTTCCCCGCAAGCTCAAGACGCTTCTTTGATCGGATTTCCGCAACCGTGGTCTCGATTGCTGCCGGATCGATGGTCGCAGGTTCATTCCCTGATAACCCCAGCAATACCGCACGGTCGGTTCCGTGCCCGATCCCAGTCAGCGCCAGTGACCCGTAAAGCTCCGCACGCACGCGATCGACCGCACCGAGCAACTTTTGCGATTCCAAGGCCCGTGCAAATCGGCACGCGGCCCGCATCGGCCCCATCGTGTGCGAACTCGACGGCCCAACCCCGATCTTGTACAGGTCAAACAGACTCGTAGTCACGGACAGATTGTAGCTTGGCCGCTGCCTCTCCGGCTTCATCCTCGATAAGGCTGTCGTCCGTCACAAGCAACGACGATCTGAAATGCTACACTCCACGCAAAAACTAACGCTATGCTCTTCAAAGCTCTAAGTGCTGCTGTCTATGGAATCGACGCGAATCTGATTGAAGTTGAGGTCGATTACAGCGGCGTCGTCGCAGAGAACTCAAGTCTTCCGACAGAAAGGTCAGGGAGTGCATTGGCGGTTTATCGACACTACTCCCGAATCGGGAGGGCATCTGGCGGCAGACGACGCGGCTACTCCCAGTTCATGTCTGCCGGCGCGTAGCGCTGCAAATAGCGAAACGCGGCGAAAAGGTCGGGTGCATCAGCGCAGAATATGATTTTCTTACCGATTGGAGTCTGTTCACTCAGGTGCAAGACGTGGCAGCTCCTACCGGGGTGATTACGCGGGTCATTGGGTAGGGTATGCGAAAGGCGTCGGATCTTGTCGGGGAAGAATGTCCACGTCTTTACTTTGCCGTATTCTCGCTCGACGTTGACCAGATTGGCGGAGAATGTGACGATGTCGATGTCGTCGCCATAGTAATTGAATTTTAGCGAGATCGGAGTACTCATCTCGATCGGCGGCATACTCTTGCTCTGCTTGATGATCTCGCGCCAGAGTGGAAGTCCGTCGTCCATTAACTGCGTTTCCTGCGTTACCCCGTGTTCGTCGAACGTGACGAGAAGGTTATGTATGTCCCAAATGCGCCCGTTATCGCCCACGCCAGCGCCAGGGCCCCCTGCCGCAAACACGTATCCCCACTTGGAAGTAGCCCAACGTCCCCAGAAGAAGTGTGGGGTGTCCAGGCCCGTATTGATTACCGACAGCTTGTCCAAAACCTCATTACGCGTGGTCGCGCCGACCTTGACGGAAAGCGGGTCGAAGGAATTCTCGGCCAACTGCTGTCCCTTGATTCCGCGCTCGCGCTTGACCATGGGAGAAACACCAACGATACAGCCCGTCAGTGTAAGGAACGTGATTGAGGGCAGGAGGGTGAGAATGAGTCGGCGGAGATCTTTCATGGCGGCTCCTGGAGTTGGACAGTCTATGAGTCGGCTGGGGAGTGAGGGGCTTGCGAGACAATGACGCGCATGTAATCTCCTCTTGATCTGAACTGTGTTGGGTACTCTAGTCGGGCAGGAATAGGCAGTCAGTGATACCAAGCACGGGGGAATGTGACTGGAATCCCAGTCAGCGACCAGCGCGTTTGACATTCGCTCCTCAATACCTTGTCCGGTGAAAACCACGATTTCTGACGATAACAGGACGATGCACTCATCGACCGGGATTGCGCGTATTGTGGGCAAACCGTACTTTACCGATGAGTAAAGTACGTATGGGCGGTGACTCGACCGCAACCAAGTAATTGAAGCATTTCGGATCCAGGTGTCGAAAAGCAGGAGACCTGGGGCACCCAGGTTGGTAGTGTCTGCGCGCTCGTGAAATTATCGAGAGGCACCCTCGGCGCAATCAAAATTTTCGGCGGCGTTGGTATCTCCCTGGCCCTTGTACCGGGCAACGGCAGGGTAAGGGCAAAGCGGCCGGGTGATGCGGACTCCCTGGTTGCCGGATTTAGCATCGGCTCCGATTTTGCCCGTTCCGATAAGCTTTTCGGGCGCGACTCCTTCCGTGACCCAGCGATCCAGGGCGAGGGTGATGTCGTGATCGGCGTCATCGGGAAAGTCTTTGCCTGCGGCCAACTCATCGTTGCCAAAGCTCGTTGGTCCGAGACCGCCGGTGCAATGCTGCATTCCGGGAATCATGAAGAGGCGATAAAAGGCGCGAATATCGGCGGGGCTTGACGACCTCGGATCGGGGTAGGATTTGAGAAACGTCTCGACCTTTTCGTAGAACGCGATGGAATCGCGCGGGGCGATGGCGGGGTCGCCCCAGCCGTGGAATTGGATGAGTTTGCCGCCGTGATCGCGGAAACTGCGCAGATCGGGATTGTAGGAGTTCAAGATCGATGCCGTTTTCTCGTCGGCAAGTTCTACATCACGGACGAAGTCCATGGTTCGCCAATCCCACTTTGCCTGTTCGTGCACGGCCTGCCCGAAGAAGGTATTGCCGAACAGGGATTGCACGGAGTTCCCCACGATCCATATCGACCAGGCGCCAGGCTCAGCTTCCGTTCCCGGCTCGTAACCCGGATAGATCTGCTGACCGCTCTGCGGATCCTTTGGACCCTCATAGATCTTCTTCAGCGTGTCGATCTGGGGCTCGGTCAGGCATTCCGCATTCTCGGTTCCCTTGCACAACAGGACGGAAGGATCGAAGTGACATTGGCGAGGATCCTGGATGAGGCCGTCCTTCACACCGTCGCGAGCATCGCATTCGGCCAGGGCGGCCTTTTCAATTGCGGGAAGCTTTTCCTGCGGGAGTTTGCCTTCCGGTTTTCCGTTCAACGCGATCTCGTTCCAGAGGAAGCCGGCGAAGTGATGGGTCCAGTGGTTGGCGGGCGCGCCAGCGATGATGCCGTCGAAATCCTCGGGATAACGCTCGGCTTCCATCAGCGCCTCGCGGCCTCCGTCGGAGCATCCGGAGAAGTACGCGCGTCCCGCGGCTTTTCCGTAATATGCCTGCAGGATGGTTTTGGAAAGCCTTGTGGTTTCGTGCACGGCACGATACCCGAAGTCGATGAGCTTTTCCGGATGGCCGATGGCCCAGCTTGCATCGGGCATCATGCCCTGGCCGCGGTGGCCGTCATCGGTGGCCGCCACTGCATATCCCTGCATCAGGGGCACGGCCAGCACGATCGGTTGGATCGATCCCGCCCATCCCCCATTGCCGCGCTGCATGTATTTGCCGTTCCAACTCTCGACGGTGGGCAGCCACAGGGCGAAGCCGATTTCGGAATCAGCTGTAGGCCGTGCGGTGCCGGTCACTTCGCAGTGACGCGGCACGGTCACGTCGGGCGCCTTGGATGGCATTCCGGGGGGCTGTTTCAGGGCGCCGGGTTCGGTCGATACGGCGGTCTCGATGGTGGCGTGATCGAGCTTGAGATCCTTCAATGCCTCGCAGGCCTGCTCGGCTGCCGCGCTGCCGGAGAGGACGATGGTGAACGCAATCATGGCTGCGGAAAGTCGTGGGCGCAGAGACATAGAATTCCTTTCGGCAATTCAGATCTCGGGTCGGGCCACCTTGAGCGGAAATCAGCGATCTTCGAAATGATTTCGGACGGGCCTCGGTAACTATTTCAAGACACGGCTAATGTACTTCGTCCGGGCGGTTCTGACTAGCATCTCCGCCTCGCAACCGTAAGCGGACCTGAAGGCCCTTTTCCGGGAGGTTGCAAATGTGCTGTCGAGCCACGCGGCGGCGAAGGACGCATGACGCAGCCAGGAATTCAAGAACGAGTGAGGCGTTCTTATCCAATTGTGGACTACTTCAACGACAAGTCGCGCGAGTGCCTCTGCACGCCGCCCATGATCCAGCGCTACGTCGCCAAGATCTCCGGCCCGCTGCTCGATCGGATCGATATCCATATTGAGGTCCCGGCCGTTCAATATAAGGAGCTGCGCGGCGGAGCCGCCGCCGAGGGCTCCGCCGAAATTCGAACCCGGGTGATGTCTGCCCGTGATCGCCAGCGCCAGCGATTCAAAAAAGCCGGCGAGAAGATCTACTCCAACGCCCAGATGACCACACGCCAGATCCGAACCCACTGTGAACTTGGCGCCGACGCCGAGCGACTGCTCGAGCGCGCCATGCAGCAACAGGGCCTCACCGCCCGCGCCCATGACCGCATCCTTAAAGTCGCACGTACCATTGCCGACCTCGAGGGCACCGAGCAGCTCGCAGTCTCTCATCTCGCTGAAGCCATCCAGTACCGCACCCTCGACCGCAGTTACTGGGCCTGATTTCCACAGGTTTCGGCCAATTTTGTGACGGTTGGCTTTCAAGGTTCGTTCCTGCACTAAAACTGCGGCAATTACTCAGCTGAATCAGAACGGCTTCGGCCTTGCGACTCCCATGCAACCTCCCTCAAAATGAACGAAACAATCGATTTACTTGACGGTTTGACAGCCGCCTCCCCAATCGCCTCGAACGCGACAAATCCCGCAAAAAAACTGTTGACCCGAGGCCAGACCCGTTATAAATTCATGAGTGCCATCCACAAGGGTAGATTGCACTGCGGACCACTGCGTTTCTCTGCCACTCCCTCATCGATTTTGAGCCAAGGCTCATCAGTTGATGAACCGGTGCGTTTAAGCATCCGCGAGTGCGCAAGATAAACCGCAAGAGTTTTTCGATGCAGGCGACCTACCCTGTACAGGGCAGTGGAGCCTGTCCCACGGAGCGCAATTTCGCGGCAAAAGTTTTTAAAACTACTTGCTCGACTTGTGCGTCTAAAAGGGGAATGGTTGCTGGGGGCAGCAATTCGGACGTTATATCTACGAGTTATGAGCTGAACCGGCGGTGCCAGGTAGTATCGTTCGGGCAGCGATTTTGGAAGGAGATTCCTTTAATGCGTTCTGATTTAGTTTTCGGGGCACTCTCTCACGTGTCCAATCGTTACCAGCTGTGTCAATTGGCAAGCAAGGCTACTCGGATGCTGCACAAGCCAAGCACCCGGTTGCAGGACACGACCAACGAAGTTCTTGTCCGCTTCCATTCAACCAACCCTGGGACAGTGTTACCGGCGAATGTGCCGGCGGCTCGGCCTTTGGAAACTCGTCGGGCGGCATAACCGCATCTCATGTATTATCAAGTGAGTTAAGCAACGACATTTTGGCGGCCTTTTCGTAAGCTGTATTGGGCCGCTTTTCCCCGGCGTTTCATCTCTCGACTTGATGAAGGGAAAAGCGTTCAAGCGCGGCGCGCGCCAACCGCACTCTAAATCCCGCCTATCCGTTCCTGGAGCACCTCCCTCTCGGTTCCCCCTTTACCCCCTCTCTTGCAGGTGAACATGACGATCGCAGAACTCAAAGAAAAGAACATTACAGAACTGAGCCGCATTGCGCGCACCCTGGAGATCCCGGGCGCCAGCGGCCTCCGCAAGCAGGACCTGATCTTCAAGATCCTTCAGGCCCAGAGTGAAAAAGAAGGCCACATCTTTGCCGAAGGCGTCCTTGAGATCCTTCCTGATGGCTACGGCTTTCTGCGATCTCCCGACTACAACTATCTGCCCGGCCCTGACGACATCTATGTCTCGCCGTCGCAGATCCGCAAGTTCGACCTGAAGACAGGAGACTCGATCAGCGGCAACGTGCGCCCGCCCCACGAGGGTGAGAAGTACTTTGCGCTCGTCAAGATTGAGGCCATCAACTTCGAGTCGCCCGAGGAAACGCGCAACAAGATCCTCTTTGACAACCTCACGCCGCTCTATCCGCAGGAACGAATCAAGATGGAGACGGTGCGCGAGGCCACAAGCGGCCGCGTCATGGATCTGCTGACGCCCGTGGGCAAAGGACAGCGCGGCCTCATTGTCGCTCCGCCGCGCACCGGCAAGACAATGCTGCTCCAGTCCATCGCGAACTCCGTTACTTCGAACCACCCTGAGGTCGTCCTGATCGTTCTCCTCATCGACGAGCGCCCGGAAGAAGTCACAGACATGCAGCGCTCCGTCAAGGGCGAAGTCATCAGCTCCACCTTCGACGAACCAGCGGCCCGCCACGTCCAGGTCGCCGAAATGGTCATCGAGAAGGCCAAGCGCCTCGTCGAGCACAAGCGCGACGTCGTCATCCTGCTTGACTCCATCACGCGTCTCGCCCGCGCTTACAACACCATCGTGCCTCCGTCGGGCAAGGTTCTCTCGGGCGGCGTGGACTCCAACGCGCTCCAGCGGCCCAAGCGCTTCTTCGGCGCGGCACGCAATATTGAAGAAGGCGGCTCGCTCACCATCATCGCCACCGCCCTCGTCGACACCGGGTCGCGCATGGACGAAGTCATCTTTGAAGAATTCAAGGGCACCGGCAACATGGAGATCATCCTTGACCGCAAGCTGGTCGACAAGCGCGTCTTCCCGGCGATCGACATTCAGCGCTCCGGCACCCGCAAGGAAGAGCTGCTCATTCCGAAGGAAGATCTGCAGCGCATCTGGATCCTGCGCAAAGTGCTCAATCCGCTGTCGCCCACCGAGGCAATGGAGTTGTTGATCAGCCGCCTCGAAAAGGTCCGCAACAACGCCGAGTTCCTCGCGAACATGAACCAGCTGTAATCGAAACTTCCGGCGCTGGGTGGTCTAGGTGGTCTAGTTCTCCAGACGGCGGGCAAGAAGGCCGGGGCATGGTTCCCGGCCTTTTCGTCTATCAGCGCACATCGCGAGCGCCTGCCTACCTTCAACGCCCATTGCAGGGGCGGGGTACGGCTCTAAAGACGGACCGCCGGGCGTTATCACAACGCCGAAAATCTTGTTAGAATGGATTTGTTCGTCATCGTGGGGCTGTAGCTCAGCTGGGAGAGCGCCTCGTTCGCAACGAGGAGGCCAGCGGTTCGATCCCGCTCAGCTCCACCAAAAAAATCAACAACTTCCAGTACCTCTCCCTTCGCACGACGCGACTTTGTGTCGCCGTTTGAGTTTTGTCGTAACCCTCCCTAGTGCTCTCGGAAATCAGGTTCTTTGCAGCAAAACCTCTTCAATTTGCCCGCGGAACAAAGCCTCAATACACGAACTGAAATGTCGGTCTCCGGTTTCTCCTGTGCTGCATCATCATCTGACGGACATTCTCAGGCAGCGTAAAGCTTGGTCTCTGAAGCGTCTCGTCCCCCGGCGTACTCAGGGCGCTCTCGCCGCTCTTGCCAGCCACTGGAGCAGCAAGGAAGGCGTGCGTGTTGCCCGTGCTGATCTCCACGCCGATGCCGACGATCTGCCCCAGGTCATTGTTCCCGGTGCATTCTATGACGTACAGCGGGGAATTGGCTGGAATGAGCGTGTTGAAGTCAGTCATCACGCCGTGCTCCCACACATAGCCGCGACCATTGAAGGAGGCATCTGAGGATCTTCCCACTATCTGCCCTGAGCTGTTGATGGCCTCAGCCACGCTATGAAAGTCCCCGGGAAGGGTGCCGAGGTCAGTCATCTTTCCCCTTTGCCAGAGGAAGGCGTGAAAGGTCTCATCACCTGCAAGACCGGAAAATCCAACCACCTGCCCGAAGTTGTTGAGATCCTGGGGGGCATTATTCGTGGTGCCGCCGAGACTGCCAAGGTCGATGGCCTTGCCGTTCTTCCAGAGCACCGCGTGGCCAGTACCTCCGAATTGCTCGGTTCCGCAAGGTCCGGTCTGGCCAACAGCTTCGCCCAGGTCATTCACTGCATATGCCACGCCGACTGGGTCATGACCAACCGTCGGCAGCTCGAAGACGCGGCCCGCTATCCAGATGACAGGTTTATATTGCAGAACCTGCCCGCTGCCGTCACAGCTCGGCTCCGGGATGTTATTTTCCGCCATCCCGGCCAGCTCACCCAGATTGTTGATTCCAAAGCCGGCACTGTTATTACCACCCAGCGCGGGCTGCGCGATAATTTTGCCGTGGACCCAATAAAATGAACGACAGATCAGCTGGGTGCCAAAGCCGCAAAAGTCTTCTCCGTTTGGATCCGGAACGTCGGTGTCTGAGTCACCGCCGGCATTCCCGTATTCGTTCGGGCGCCACTCCGAATAACTGTTCGGACCTCCGAGGGTGCCGAGGTCGATCATGACGCCATTGCGCCAGAGAAACGAGTGGATGACGCTATCGTCCGGCGGCAGCGTCGAGAAGCCTTCAACCCAGCCATCGTTGCTGATGCCGCCAGCCTCGGCAAACGACCCACCGCCCAGTGTGCCAAGGTCTCTGATGATGTAACGGGCTTTGGGTGTCTTCTGGGTTTGTCCCTGCGCGGCCAGCGCCGCCAGAAGAACCGTCACACTCATGCACATCAGTCTTGCTGATTTCATTTCTTCTCCTCCGTGGGTGATCCATCCCTGGGTGATCCAGCATTTCTCGTGTTATTCCGGTAGCGGCCCGGCCCGGGGATCGGTTGCGGACCGAAGGGGACCCCAATCCCGAAGCGGTTTTGCAACATGTGAATGCGCAATCGACGATGTCGCGCTAACTTGCCGATTCAGGGTGAGGCGTCCCCTCAACCAAGTCAAACGGCAACGCGCGGTGCCGCGACTTGCCGTCAAATGCCGCCCTTTGCAGTGCGGCATCGCTAGAGGAGAACCGGGCCCCTTCGTGGAATCAAATAAATCCCTTTGCCCGCAAATACTTTTGGAGTAAACTCCTCTGCATTCCCCGGAGGGCGTTATGGCTTCAATCTTCAAACGTCCCGCAATTCGTGCGATCTGGACGAATCGACCTGGCCCGTCCGCGCCGCATAACCATCCCGATCCAGACCCGAAACCGCAGCCAAGCGCCATCGCAGGAACGCAGATTCGCAAAGCAGCCTGAGTCGTTCAGCGACAATCTCCTGATGTCTGAAGAGGGTGGACAACTATGGCTACTCAAAACGATATCCTTGCCCGCGAAAAGGACGTCACAGACAAGATAAGTACCCAGGTTAGAACCATAGCGGTAGGACTGATCGTTTTCACCTGGAGCATTTACAACGCGTCGGATCACACGCTGGCGGCCGGAATGAAGACGGTGCTGGCACCGCTTTTTCTGGTTGTCGACATCTTCTGCATTGGGGCTCTGCTGGCAGATTTCCTCCAGTACGTATTTGCAAAAGTTTCAGTGGAGAATTCGTTGAATGAGCCGATCGACGCAGGAGCGGATATATATGGCTACAACGACGAATGGATCAGCTACAAGGCGCAATATTGGGCGTTCTGGCTGAAGATTGTCCTGTGCGGACTAGCCATTCTGCTCGCGTTCTTCCTCACCGCCTACGGGCTATCGGAGTTCAAGGGATAGTGCAACTGAGAATTCCGGACCGGGCCTATTGAACCTGCCAGTCCAGCGCATACACGTCCTGCGTTCCCCGATCGCGCAGCAGCAACGGCGAATCATCCGGCGCAATCGACACTGACCCGCCCCCAAGTCCGGCGAGAACAAAATCCTTCAGATCGACAACGCGGTCAACCTTGTGATCCGCAACGCGAATTCGTTCCACGGCGCCCTTGCCGGTCGAGTCCATCAGATAGAGGTACTGTCCATCCCGCGACCAGTTCAGCCAGCTTAAGGTCCCGCTTCCGATCTCCATCCAGTTCAGCGATTCGAAGTCAAACAGCATGAGTTTGCTCGAATCGGCCGTCATCGCCGCAATGTATCTCCCGTCGGGTGACCACCGAGGTGAGAACAACCCTTGCGATCCGGGCACCCCTGAGACCTCGTGGGTCTGCAGGTCGTAGATCATGATTGCCGGCCCCTTTTCTTCCGTCGCGTCATTGGCATCGCCCGCAAACACAATCTTCTTTCCGTCGTCAGACCAGCAGGGATCCTGCTGATTTCTTTTCACGCCGGGCATTAATTCCCGCGGAGTTCCGCCGTCCGCTGAGATTGCATATGCCTTCCCAGGGCGATCCGGGCCTGCTGGAAACTCGAAGAACGCTATCGACTTTCCGTCCGGTGACCATCGCGGCAAAACCGGTCGCACGGGCGCAAAGGTCAACTGCACCCGTTCTGTGCCATCGACATTGCTCTTCCAAAGGTCGCCCTGCGGATAGGAGACATAGGCGATCTTCTTGCCGTCCCTCGTTGCTTCGATCCAGTCAGCGGAAATGCCGCCAAAGAACGGGGACGATTGCCCCGTCTTCAAATTGACCTCCGTCTGTTCTCCACGATAGGTCCGCCCCACAACAAAGAGCTTGGTCCCATCCTCGCTCGGTATCGGCGACTGCAGCGACATCGGACTCGACGTCAACTGCATCGGCTGACTCTCTCCGCGAAAGAGCCGGCCCTCTTTGGGAAGTGCCCATATCTGCCCCTGCGACTGAAAGACGAAGTACTTCCCGTCCTTCGTCCACTTCCCGCAGCAGGCATCTGACCCGCTCTTCCAACCGGCTAACAGTCGCTGAGGATTCGCTCCTTCTGCCGTAACTTCCCATATCGCCTGCTCACCCACGCTGTCAGTCGTACCGCTTTGGGATATCTCGGTGGTATTGATTCTCAGGCGGCGTCCGTCCGGTGACCACAGCAGCCCCGACACGAAGGCTCGCATCGTCAACAGCTTTCGCGTGTCAGTTCCATCTGCCTTTGCCAGATACACATCCTCGCCATTGGCGTAGGCCAGCATCTTGCCATCGGCCGACCAGGCCGCAACATGGCCCGCAGAGTCTCCCAGTCTCCGCGGCGATCCGCCCAAAAGCGGCACCTTCCAGAGTGGCCCCACTGAAGGGTATCCCCGTCCGGCGACAACCAGAAGCGAAGACCCGTCCGACGCCAGGTCCACCGGAAACATGTCCGATTCCGGCAACGAGATTTTCGCCGCCTCTCCGCCTGTCACCGGGATCGCCGTAGCGTCTTCCACCCCCGAATTGACCACGGTTAGAAACAGTCTTGACCCGTCTGTTCCAATCAGCGACTTCTGCAAACCATCATGGGTGAGCTGAACAAAGTTTGAGACGCGCGGAACCGGCGCGGAACGCATCAGCAGGTACGCTGCGGCTCCAATCACAACAATTGCCGATCCGGCAATTGCCAGGATCATTCCGCGCGAACGCGATGGTTCCTTCTCCTCGACAGCGTAGCTCTGCATCTGCGTGGATTGCGTTCCATCTGAAAGCGCCTCCAGAGCAAATCCAAGATCGGATGCCGATTGAAACCGCTGTTCCGGATTTTTCTCGAGACCGCGAATAAGCACCCGCTGCAACCCCTGCGGTGTATTCGGTGCCAGTTGTGCGATCGATGGCGGCTCTTCGTTCAGAATTGCACTCATCGTCTCGATCGATGTCTGCTTGTAGAAAGTCCGCTTGCCCGCGAGCATCTCGTGCAACACTGCGGTGAACGCGAAGATATCGGAACGATGATCCGCAGGCTGCCCCCGAACCTGTTCCGGAGACATGTAGCCCACCGTCCCCATCACCATCCCGGCGATGGTCTGCGCTTCCTGTGGAGGCTTGCTGAATTCCAGTTCTTTCAATTGCATCAGCCGTGCCAGGCCGAAGTCCAGAATCTTCACCTGCCCGTCTTTTGTCAGGAAGAGGTTTTCCGGCTTGAGATCGCGATGAATGATTCCCTTTTCGTGCGCCACTGCCAGGCCACGCGCAATCTGCGCGCCATAGTCGATTACTTTTCGTACAGGTAACGGGCCGCGCTTGAGCCGATCCCGCAGCGTCTCCCCTTCAAGCAGCTCAGAAACAAGATAGGGGGCCCCTTCAAAATTCCCCATCTGATACACCGCGAGAATATTCGGATGATTCAGTGCGGCTGCGGCCCGCGCTTCCTGCTCGAAACGGCGCAGCCGCTCGGTATCCTTTGTAGACAACCCCGGCAGCACTTTGATTGCAACATCGCGGTTCAATCGCGTGTCGCGCGCTCGATACACTTCGCCCATACCGCCCGTGCCAAGCGTGGACAGTATTTCGTAATGATCAATGAACTGATGTGGGCTTAGTGGCATCTGCGTGATTATATAATGCTTATCGCATCCCACGCGGCAGACCGCTCAACGCCCCGCACTCCCGGTGGCGGAACGGAAATGTCCCGCCTCCGGATCGTCTCTAGTTGAACAGGTCTTTCATCTTCTCCAGCAAGCTCGGAGAAGTGGGCTTGTTGTCGACCATCATTGATTCGCCCAATTGTGTCACCAGGTCCCGTTGCGCTCGCGTCAGCTTCTTTGGGATCTGCACGACAACCTTCGCGATCAGATCACCGCGGCCCTTCTCATTCAGGAATGGAACGCCCTTGCCCCGGATGCGAAGCTCCTTCCCGCTCTGCGTGCCCTCAGGAATCTTCAGCATCACCGGCCCGTCGACGCCTGCAATCTCGATCTCCGCCCCCAGTGCCGCCTGCGGAAAGCTGATTGGAATTACGCAGTGGAGATTCTGACCATCGCGCTCGAAAAAGTCGTGTTCGCGAATCGACAACACCACGTAGAGGTCGCCGTTCGGTCCCCCGGACCGTCCCGAGTCACCTTCGCCGGAATAGCGGATCCGAGTGCCCTCTTCGACTCCCGCCGGAACCTTGACGTGAAGCTTGTTCTCCTTGGTGACCCGCGTCTCGCCGCGGCACATCTGGCATGGATCGCTGATGATCGATCCTCTGCCCGCGCACGAACTGCACGTCCGCGCCACAGAGAAGAAGCCTTGCTGATAGCGAAGCTGGCCACGCCCGTGGCATTGCGGGCAAACCGACGGTCCGCGACCCGATGCGCTCCCCGTTCCTTTGCAGGTATCGCAGGATTCGAAACGGCGAATCTTCACTTCCGTCTCGGTCCCGAAGATCGCATCCTCGAAATCAATTTTCAGGTCGTAGCGCAGATCGTCGCCGCGCATCTGTCGCGTGCCGCGCTGCTGGCCTCCGCCCATGTTGAACATCTCGCCGAACAAGTCGCCGAAGATGTCGCCCAGATCGACGCTTCCCGTGAAGCCGCCAAATCCGCTGGGTCCGGCTCCGCCAACCCCCGCATGACCATACCGGTCGTAGGCGGCGCGCTTGTCCCCGTCGCTCAGCACCTGGTAGGCCTCGCTCGCCTCTTTGAATTTCTCTTCCGCGGCGTGATCGCCCGGGTTGCGGTCAGGATGATACTTCAGCGCCAGCTTGCGATAAGCGCTCTTCAGTTCCTGGTCGTTTGCCTCGCGCGATACGCCGAGTACCTCGTAATAATCAGCTTTGCTCACTCTTGTATTCAAACCCGCTCAAACCTTTGTCTGTAACGGTATAAACCTGGGTTCATACCTTGCACCGTTCATGTTGCAGGGTATCCCCGCAACCTCCATCCGTATCGGCCGTTGTCGTCTTCCCTTCACTCGCTTGTCTGCTTTGGATTCGAGACTACACGCACCAGGGCCGGCCGCAGCAACTTCTCGCGAAGCCGGTACCCGCGCCGCACCTCCTCCGCTACATGCTGATCTGGCAGATCTTCGCGCTCCACTGACCCCATCGCTTCATGATGCCGCGGATCAAATTCCTCGCCGACGGTTGCCACCGGTTGAACCTGAAGTCCGCGCAGAATATCTTCCATCTGCTTCACGATCAGTTCCACTCCAGAGCGCAACTGCTCTGTCGTGCCCGCGGATTTGAGCGCCAGTTCAAAATTGTCCAGCACCGGCAGAAACTGTTCCACCACCGACCCGGTTGCATAGTCCTTGTATTCCTGGCGCTCGCGCTCGGCACGTTTCCGCGCATTTTCAAACTCGGCCTGCATCCGCGCCTGGCGATCCAGCAGTTGATCGCGCTCCGCTTTCAGCTTTTCAAGCTCGCCCTTGAGCTGTTCATGCTCCACCCAGCTCACAGGACCGCCTTCCTGCTCGTTGTCAACCACCAGCGGCATTCCTTCCGAGACGGCACTCTCGGATTCGGCTGACCCTGGCGTATCGACTGCCGTCAACTCAGCTTCAGTCTTGGACATATTTCTTCGAATTCCCCAAATGTTCTTCTTAGTCAATTTTAAATTCCCTGGCTGGCGCCGTCTTCTCTCTGATGCATCCCGGCGGCACACGACTCATCCCACCATCTCCCGAAGAGCCGGCGCAGTGTCAACAGCCGCTATTGAGCGGGTACCTCCAGGATTCGCTCCGAAAGTCTCGCCACGTAGCGAACCGCCTGGATCATCTCCTGATATTGGATGCGGGTGGGTGCAATCACTGCCACTGTGCCCACGCTCGCGCCCCCCAGTCTGGCCGGCGCGCCAATCAGGACCAGGTCCTGCATCGCTGGAGAAGCCTCATCAAGTCCAACCACCACACGCACTTCCTGCTGGCTGCCGTTCACGTAAGCCGTGAGCAGCTCCACCAGCCTTTGCTTGGCTTCCAGCGCCAGCAGCATCTGCCGCAATCGCTCGCGGTCGGCCTCCGCGGCAATCAGGTTCGACATGCCTTCCACGTAAATCACTGAAGCAGTCTCGCCCTGTGCCAGCGCGCCTTTGCGGCAAAGCTCCTCCACCGACGCAAGCATCTGATGATACGCAGCGCGCTCTTCCTCCATGCGCCTGGTCACCTCGGTGCGAATACGATCGATGAGCCAGCCGTGGAACGATTCATTCAGGTACCGCGCGGCCGTTTCCAATTCCAGATACGTCATTTCGCGGTCGAGCACCAGCACCCGATCCATCACCGCGCCCGCCTGCGTAACAAGCACCGCCAGCACACGCCCCGCGGATAGCTTTGAAAAATGAATATGTTCGAGAACCTGCTCGGACGCCCCGCTGGCCAGCGCCACCCCCAGCCCGCTTGAGATCAATGCCAGCACGTGCGAAGTGCGCTCCAGGTACTCGTTGGAACTGGCCACACCTGAGAAGATCTCTTCAATCTGTCCGCGACGAGCCTCGCTCAGTGGATTGCCACGTTCCGGATTCGCCCCGGTGCCACCGGATCCGATTCGTCCCAGCGCTGCATCCGGCCGCGTGATCTGTTCAACGTAATACCGAAAGGCTGCCGCTGTTGGAACTCGCCCCGCCGAGGTGTGCGGTTGCTCCAGCATCCCCGCTTCGCCCAGCGTCGCCATCACATTGCGGACCGTCGCCGAACTCATGCCTTCACGGTTGGCAAAATACTGCGCAACTGCCTGCGAGGCCACCGGTTCCCCCGTGGCGATATAGAGCTCGATGATCGCAGTGAGCACCAATCGCTCCCGCGGACTGACGCGCACCTCAGTCATCTTCGCTCTCCCCTTCTCGGCCTGTCATCCCTCGCCGAGCCCAGCCGGTTTTCGTGCCGAAAGACCCTAATCCACACAAATTCTGATGCTTACAACGGAAAATGGGTGGGATTCTCCTTTCTAATTCTAGGAACCTCGCCACCCCGCGTCAAGTAAGCCAGCCCGTGTCAATGCTCATGGTCCGTAGCGAGCAACAGAAGCACCACCAAGTCTCTCTCATTAAGTGCATGAACAAGCAGTGAATGCGGAGCGTGCAAATGGCCCATAGCTCTCGTGGGCTACTCGTCCGTTGCCACTCGACAACTGATGAGCAGGCGATTATCAGCCAATTTCGAACGGTTTTGTGAAAGGGCACGACTTCAGTCGTGCCGCGAAGCGCGCTAAAATCGTTTGGGCTTTAGCCCCTGAGGGATGTTTTGCTGTGGCGGTTACTCAACCATAACCCCAACTCGACGAGTGACTCGCGAATTCACGCCGCCCGCATCTGCCGGGAGAATAGTGAATTCGGTGCAATGAAGGCCAGCTGATCAACTCCATCGAAATTTGCTTTGTCCATATTGACCCAGCCAACAGCGCCAGAACCTAATTTCACCTTTGCCCACCAGACCTTTTCTCCCAGATCGACATAGGTGCCCGCGCAATCAGACCCGAGGCAGCCGCTTCCGTCCGGCCATTTGGCAAAAGTAATGTCATACGAGCTATAGAAGCGTCCCTTGAACCATACAGCAGAGAATCCCTCTCCACGATATGTGTAAGTGAGAATCGTATCTCCGCGCCACAAATCATCCTGCGGCATATCTCTATTCAGCCGGATAACGCCCGGCTTGTACGTGATGACTAACCCTGAAACGCCTATCACTACAGCTTTCGCGGGGAGTGTCGCTATCCGCTTTCGGCTTGGTTCCCAAGTATCGAAAACATCCACTGCTTCCTCCGCTGTCCATTGGCGATATGTGCATCCCTCAAAGGGACAAGCATTCCAGTCGAAGAAGGGTAGCGTTGGCGCTGGTTGCACTGAGTATGACTGTGATTTCTCTGCTTCGACAGGCGCCGGGCCAGACTCCTTTGTTCTAGATGACTCGCTAGGCATCGTTGCATAATCCAGCGCCGGATTGGTGGCCGTCGTGCATTTTGTGAGTCTCTTCCAACCTTCACCGCGCTTTATTTCCAGCGTTGTCGGATCGATACGCCGGTATTGCGGGTCTTCTATTATCGGCGTGTTCGGCATCCATGTTCCCGGCTCAAAGCAGCCGCCAGGTCCACAAAAAGAAACCGAGAACAAGTTTCCTGGAAGTTTCTTGATTTGAACGCCAAATCCGTCGGCACATCGTGTCTTCCAGAACCCTGTGAAATCGGTTGGCGCACCCTGTGACGAACAAATCCGATTAGTGCAGGAAAGAGCGAAGAGGCACGCGAATGAAACCAAAGCGCGTGGCAGCGCAAATCGGCCATTCATATTCATCGATCTCATGATTGCCCCGAACGGATGAAAATTTATGAAGGAATCTCGGATCGAGTTTACTCTCGATCGCGGTCGTGCTGTGGCCTACTCCGAACCGTGACGAATTTCTGCGTATCGTGAGTACGGGCATCACGGCGCAACCCACCCCGTGCCATCCTCTTCGTTTAATCTCGTCTGGGGAGCATCCCCGGATGAACACACTCGAACTCTCCAGGCCGCAACGCGCAGCCGCCATCGCATCGCTCCAGCGCTATTTCGAAGAAAATCTGCCCGAACCCATCGGCGACCTTCCCGCCGGCCTGCTGCTCAATTTCTTTCTCGAAGAGATCGGCCCTGTCGTCTACAACAAGGCAGTCACCGACGCACAGACACGCCTGCTGCAGCGCGTGACCGACCTGAGTGGCGAACTCTACGCCGACGAGTTCCAGTACTGGCCCCGCTCCGACGCCCGGCGCAAAACCAAACGCTAGCCCCTGCTCGAATTTGGGTGCCCCACATCCCCTCGATTCTGAGATGTGGGAGTGATTTCCGGATTGCAGATCATTTCCAACCTTCAGCGCACAATAGTAAGAGGGACGAGGTTGAGCAGAATCGACCGCCCATAACTTCAACGCGCGTGAAGGGCCAGGAGCAGCTCCCTGTTCCCCGTAACTCCTTTCATAAGAGGAATTTGGCTATAAGTCCAATGATGAGAGGAATTTGGCGCCATACCCCATGGATAACTGCTTTTGAATGAAGAATTTGGCTCTGGAGATGGGGGAGGGGGTACATGATTCTGATGTGCCGGACGGTCCGAAGCCACCTGACGGGACCGGCCTTCTTTCGACTCCAGTGTCTGGGACAATCGTGACACAAAGGCTGGTAGATTTGAGAAAAAGGCCCCGCAAGCTTTCGCCGCAGCACGCATTCACAATGTACGCAATGAAGAAAAGGAACATGCTCCAGGCAATCGAAGACGTTCGCATTCAATGGACCAAGGTGGTCCTGCCGCCCGTGTTTCTCGAAGAGGAGCTGCCTCTTACCGAGGGCGCAATCGCCACCATCTTCAATGCGCGCCTCGACATCTCCCGCATTCTCGGCCAGCGTGATTCGCGCCTGCTCGTTCTCGTCGGCCCCTGCTCCATCCACGACACCAAGGCCGCCCGCGAATACGCAGCCCTGCTCAAGTCCGCCATCGCCGAGTTCTCGACCGACCTGCGCATCGTCATGCGCGTCTACTTTGAGAAGCCTCGCACCACCGTCGGCTGGAAGGGCCTCATCAACGACCCGCATCTCGACGGATCCTACAAGATCAACGACGGCCTGCGCCTCGCGCGTCACCTGCTGCTCGACCTCGCCGAAATGGGCGTGCCCACCGGCACCGAATTCCTCGACATGATCTCGCCGCAGTACATCGCCGGCCTCGTCAGTTGGGGCGCCATCGGCGCGCGCACCACCGAGAGCCAGGTGCACCGCCAGCTCGTCTCCGGCGTGTCCTGCCCGGTCGGCTTCAAGAACGCCACCTCCGGCGATGTGCAGGTCGCCATCGACGCCATCCTCTCCGCGTCGCACTCGCACACCTTTCTCGGCCACACCAAGCACGGCCAGTCCGCGATCTTCGTCACCACCGGCAACTCCGATTGCCACATCATCCTGCGCGGCGGCAGCAAGACGGTCAACTACACCGCAGATGCCGTTGCCGCACACCGCTGCCGCGATGGAAAAGGCCGGCGTGACGCCGCGCATCATGATCGACTGCAGCCACGCCAACAGCAACAAGGACTACACGCGCCAGTCGATTGTCTGCCACGATGTCGCCGCGCAGATCGCCGCCGGCAACCGGAACATCATCGGCGTGATGATCGAGAGCAACCTCGTCGCCGGCGCGCAACAGCTCGTCCCAGGCCAGCCCCTCGTCTACGGCCAGAGCATCACCGATGGCTGCATTGACTGGCCCGAGACCTATGCGCTGCTCAAGGAACTCGCCGCCGCTTCACGCACCCGCCGCACCGTCTCCGAAGCAGTCCACGCATAGTACAAACGACAGCAGCAGACTAAATCTGGGTGCCCCAGAGCCTGTCCTGAGCTTGTCGAAGGATCTCGATCTTGAGACCTGGGTTTGATCTCTGACTCACCAATCGGAGGGCAAGGATAAGGCGCTGTGCTTGTCCTGCGCCTCAGGCCTGTCCCATCACAATTGTGTGCGGGCTCTGTGGAATCGGATGCGCTTTGATGCCGCTGAATCCAGCGTCACTGTACATCTTGTTCAGTTCGCTGTAAGTGTAGGCATCCCCTTTCTCGGTGGTGAGGAGCATCGTCAAACTGAACGCCGCCGGCATTGGCGGAGAGACGCGATCCTCGTTCGGTACAAACTCCAGAGTCGCCGCGCGTCCACCCGGCTTCAGCGCAGCTCTCACTTTCTTCAGCAGGTCAACGCACGTCGTCTTGTCAAAGTGGTGCAGGAAGTTCGTCAGCAACACGACATCGTATGGTCCGCCAAAATCCACGTCAAACGCGCTTCCTGGCAGCATGTCATAACGATCGCGCACGCCTGCCTTCTCTGCATTTTTCAAAGCAACACGCAGCACCGGCGCCCAGTCCAGCCCCGTCACGTGCGCCTGCTTGTTCTGCTTCGCGATTTCGATCCCAAACAGGCCATGCCCCGCAGCAATATCCAGCACGCGCATCGGACCATCATGCCCATGCAGCACCACTGCTCCAAGCGGCCCAGCCATCGGCCCCATCATCGGCGCCATCTTCTCCGCGAATTCAACCCATATCGGATTCTCGGGCTCGACTGTTCCCGCGCCCGGCAGAATCGTGCGTCCAGCCCGCACCACATCTGCAAGTCTCTCGGCGGGTTCGCGGACCATCGGATTCGTCAGAAAATGAGCGATCGAAGCCATGCACGCCGGCGACCTGGGATCCAGAAATGCTGCGCTTGTGGGCGTGTGCCTGTAGAGCCCGTTCTCTTTTGCGAGAATGCCGTGGATGACAAGGAAGTCACAGAGGATCCGGACTCCACGCTCCGACGCCGAACACTGCCGCGCGATCGAAGCAGCATCGCCCGGCCCTTCACCAACGGCCCGGAATATGTCCAGTTCGATGGCTGCTTTCAAAGCCTGAGTCTGCTGATGCGCCTGCACCATCGCAAACACAAGCCCAGGATTCAGCGGGGTCTCCGCTTGATTCCCGTTCTGCATACCTGACCTCCTCTTTCTCTTCATTGAAACTGACTGTTTGTTGTGGGGAACTGTGCAAGGATGCACAAGTGTAACCATGCCGCCTTTCAAGCGGCAACGGAAAAGCGCACGCGGAAGAGACATCCGCAGAGAAGCGTCGTTCCTGAAGGCAGGAAATTGTGAAGCGCAGATGTTCCGCTGCCAGATAACGTCCCGAATGAGTCGAACATGTTGCCGTGTATGATTGCCGTGTTAACCGCGGCAACATTTGCGGCACTAGGGAACCGATGGATTCAGGCATGAAAAGACTTCATATCTTTTTGGCGGTCGTGACGATTTGCTCCACCTCCGGCTTTGCGCAGAAAGTAAAGGTGGGCTATGACAAGAGCGCCGATTTTTCCAAATACAAGAGCTATACGTTGCAGGAACCGGCCACTCCCATAAGCAGGCCCCTTCTCTACGCGTCGGTAGTGGGCTCGATCAAACATGAACTGGAGGCCAGGGGACTCGCCGGCATCGACCACAACGCCGATCTCACGGTGATCGCGGAAGGCGCTATCGACTACGGCTTGAGCTCCCCAATGGGAGCCACAGCCGATTCCGGCAACTCCAGGACTCAGAAGCCCGCGGTTGATGTTCAGTTGTGGGCCGGATTCATGCCGCCGCCGGGCTCCGCGGGTAAGGGTCTTCCCGATGGGACTCTGCAACTGACCTTTGTTGACCGGGCAAGCAACAAGGTGGTCTGGACCGGCCAGGTGGTGCAGAAGCTCAACCCCGACAAGAAACAGCAGGCGCTGGAAAAAGTCGGCAAAGCGATCAATAAGCTGTTGCTTGAGTACCCACCCAAAAAATAAAGAAACGAATCTGGACGACGCTTGAACCGCCGACGCCTGCCTCTTCAAAACCGCTTGTTTGCGATATGGCTGAACTCACTCGAAGCTAATCCGATAGGTGGTTCCGCCCAGGAACTCTATGCACGCTGTCGCGAGCGGGCATGAAGTTGGCGGTGAAGTGACGCGCGCTCCGAACGCAGAGATCGACTATGACGGTAAGGAAATGCAAGCCACAATAAGGTAGCTTCCCAGCCACCGGCCCTATGACCTGATCGCGCCTGTTATGTAAGGAGACGGCCTCTCCCTTCCGGACGGCCAGATTGCCCGGCATCACAGAGAGACAACGACCCTGCTGGCCCAATGTGCCGACCGGGAGAAGTCACGAATCGATGTTAGGAGATTTGTGGGGAGGGCTCTAAATTATTGGAAATGATGGTGGCCAGGGACGGGATTGAACCGTCGACGCCGGCCTTTTCAGGGCGTAAATAACGAATACTTGCAACTACTTGCACGACGGTGAGGAACGCCGAAATACGCCGTAATACGTGTAAAACGGACCAATCACGGGTGGGAATCGCGGGTGGAGGGATGGTTGACCCCCCACAAATCTGAGCCGGACACACTCCTCGGGTTTCGCTTTAAGGCGCGACAACGATCGTGAGCGTCACCGAGTGATTCGGGTTGAAACTCGAATTCCCGCCGTAATCAGCCACGATTTGATGCGTCCCGGCTGTGAGTTTGGTGGTAACGCTGGCTGTGCCTCCCGACAGCGACACATTCCCCAGTACAGCGGAACCGTTTTTGAAGGTGACCACGCCGGTGGGCGTGCCCGTCTCACCGGTGCTGGGAATCACGTGGGCCGTGAAGGTAACAGACTGGGTTGCCGTGGGCTTACTCAGGCTGCTCGTCAGCGTCACGTGATCTCCGCCCTGGTTGTAGAAAATGACGAGGCTGCCGACGTTATTGAAGCCACGGCCAGTCACGTCGCCGCGGTCGGAGGCGCTGCCTAAGAACGCGAGGTCAGTCGCCCCGTCGTGGTTAAAGTCGGCGGCGACCATTTGCGTTGGGGCGCGATCGAGCGGGAAAACAACCGCAGAGCCGAACGTACCGGTGCCCGTGCCCGGCAGCACAACGAAGCGTTGCGAAGCTGGGACGATGCCGATGAGGTCTGCAATTCCATCCTGGCGCAGGGCTGCCTGGGCGATCCCCGTCACCGCGCCACCCGCGGAGTAGGTCTTCTCTGCCTGGAACGTGCCATTGCCATTGCCCAGCAGCACCGATACGCCTTCGCTGCTGGCGACAGCCATGTCGATCTTTCCATCGCGGTTGAAATCGCCAGTCACCACGGCGACCGGGGCCTTTCCCGCAGCGTAGGTTTTTTGCGGCAGGAAGGTTCCGTCTCCCTTACCCAGCAGTACGCTCACGTCGTTGCCGCTCTGGTTGACGACAATGATGTCCTTCTTGCCATCTCCGTTAAGGTCGGTCTGGAGCACGAAAACCGGGTTCAGGCCGACTGAATAGGTGACCGGAGATGCAAAGGTTCCATCGCCCTTGCCGATGAGGATCTCGAAAGTCGAGCCATCCAGAGATGCTAGATCGGCTTTCCCGTCGCCGTTGAAGTCGCCTGCCGCCATGTAGTTGGAATTTGTACCCAGTGCCGGGCCTGACGTGGGAAAGTTGCCCTTGCCATCTCCAAAGGAGACCTGCAAAGCGGAACTGTTACTGCCGGACTGCGAGAAGTTGAACGTAGCGATCGCGATATCCAGCTTGCCATCGTGATTAAAATCGCCGATAGCCGGAGTTGCCGCGCTGAAAGAACCGTCGGGACTGATCCCAATACCAAAGTTACCGCCCTTGGTGAGCAGATTCTTTGCTCCGCCGAGCAACACATCACCCGAGGGCTCGTAGTAACCATGCTCATCAAAAAAATCAACCACAGCCAGGTCTGCATACCCGTCGCCGTTGAAATCGGTGGTGTTCATGATCATGGACTCGGTAAACGTACCTCCTGCTATGTCATACATCGCAAGAGGCGCGCGAAGTACCCCAGGCGCGGAATTGACCACCACCTGCACGCCACCCACAGCGCCGACGGCGATGTCCTGTCGGCCGTCTCCGTTAAAGTCGCCCACAACCATGGGCCCGCCGCCGACCCCGTAATCGCTGGGCGTCATGACACCTGAGCCATTGTTGAACTGGACCATCATGGGGTCAGATGAGAACACAAGATCCTGTTTGCCATTCAGGTTTCCCGCATGCATCTCTCCGAATGTGTACGGTGTCCTGGAACAGGTCGCGGTGTTTTGATTGAATGTGCCATCTCCGTAGCCGGGGAGAATACACGCCTGCCCCAAGTACCAAATGGGATAATCGGTACCGAAGGCCACGGCGATATCCGGTTTGCCATCTCCGGTGAAATCGGCAATCGCGATGGTTGTCGGCATGTTTTCCGGAGGCTGGTTAAATAAAAAGGCGGACTTCAGGCTAAAGTGCCCAGTGCCTGTGCCCAGCAAAACCTGGGTTCCACCGTAGGTATCGTTGGCGGCGATATCGAGATGTGAGTCGCGATTAACGTCGCCGACCGCCAGAACCAGAGAAGTGGGCGAGGAGAGGCCGGTCTTCGTCACGATCGCCGTCTGGAATGTTCCGCCCGACTTTTCCAACAGAACTGAAATCGACGTACCGTTCGCCACAACAATGTCTGCCTTGTCGTCTCCGTTGAAATCACCTGTTAGCATGTCGCCCGCTGACGGCAAGCCATCCGCGATGCTCACCGGCGCTGCAAACGTACCATCGCCATGGCCGAGAAAAACTTTGACGAGATTTCCCGGGCTCGCCATCAACGCCACATCCTGGTGGCCGTCGCCATTGAAATCCCCAGCCACCATCCGGGCCGCAAGGCTTGCGGTATTTGCCGGCAGAGTGGCGATGGTTTTCGAGGCTGCAAACGAACTGTTTCCGCTGCCCAGCAGGATGCTGAGGACGTTATTGCTGTTGAGGGCGACGACATCGGCTTTGCCGTCGTGATTGAAATCGGCTGTGACAATCTTTACCGGCGTGCCGCCCGTCGAGTGAACGGTCAACTGGAAGAACTGGTTAGCCGTTGTTGCGTAGCAATCGGATGCGAACATAACCGACGCGACCAAAACCGTAGCCGACGAAATCAGGATGCGGAGATAGCTGTTCAAGTTTTTGGCGAGGTAAGGCCGGAGAGGCATACGTTCTCCTAGGCCGGAGCAGGTGCCACCCGTGGGGGCCGAAGACTAATGGGCGGAAAGGGTTGGCGAGCGGGATCCGACGATCGTAGTTCTACCCGGATATAGAGCCAATTCGGTCTCCCGGGGTTGCTTACGTCCCTTCCGATCAAGTTCGATCAATACCACTGAGCTGCGCTTAATGACGAGCACGGCAGGATGAGATTTCGCGGAAATACGCGTAAGTGACGAGCCAATCACGGGTGGAGAATGCGGGTGGAGATTCTAACTCCAAATCCCTTCCACATCGGAGAGACACTTCAGCCGCTGGACAAGACAGAATCTCACTGTGGGCTGCCTCCACTTCGCGGTCGAACTGCCCTGATCCGGTCATGCTTCGCACAGTGGGTGGCTTCTAGGCGGCTGCGGGGCCAATGCTTTGAGTCTCCGCTCAGCCCCTTGACGGGTCTCGCGCAAACCGCCTAGGATGAAATCGTCCTGAAGAATTGTTATCCATGGTAAGTATTTCTGGGGTTGACTCTGCTAGCTGGTCGGTCGAAGCGTATGCCTAAGATTTACGAAGAAATAAAACAGCACAAACCGCTGCGTTCGCCCGGCCAGGTGGCGGTGATCACGATCTTTCGGACCGCCGATGTCGTTCGCCATGCCGTCGACAGATCGCTTTCCCCTTTCGGCTTGTCGAATGAACAGTACAACGTCCTCCGGATCCTTCGCGGCGCGGGAGAAAGCGGACTGCCCACCCTCGAAATCGCTGATCGCATGCTGTCGCGCAGTCCCAACATTACCCGCCTGATTGACAGGCTGATCGCAAAGAAACTCGCCCGGCGCAGCCGGCCCAAGGATGACCGGCGCGTCGTGATTGTCTCCGTCACGCCCCAGGGGCTGGAACTTCTCGCGCATTTGGACGGAGTGGTGGACCACGTGTTTGACAGCTTCCCTCCGACCACGAAGGCCGAAATGGAAGTTCTGCTGGAAGTCCTCGACCGTGTGCGGGAGCACATGGCCGTGAAGACGGCGGCGGAGCTCTCTGCCGACAGGGCAAAGACCGGCCGCCCGTAAGAATCTCTCAAAAAGCTCTTGACAACCGTGCGCTTGTGTCCCATAGTATCCACTATACTTTCCATGGTGATTAATTCCATGGAAAATATAAGGTGTTCGCCGAACACCTTCTTCCCCGCAGGAAGTCGTCAGGCCGGAACACAAGGAGGGCATATGAGCCAAACGCTAGTTGTTGCCGCTGCAACGGGCACGAATGCAAGCGCTGCCGGATTCAAACTGAATCAAGGTAAGTTCGTGCCCACAGAAACCGGTCCGGCCTATTGGGGCCCCGGAGATGCGATTACGTTTCTGATCACCGGCGAGGAAACAGATGGGGCCGTCTTTATGGCGGAACTCTCGATCCCGCCAGCAGGAGGACCACCGCCGCACATCCACCATCGCGAGGACGAGTCGTTCTACGTTCGGGAAGGGACACTGGCGATTCGCGTGGGCGACAGAACGGTGAATGTGTCGCCTGGGGACTTTGTTCACGTCCCTCGTGGAACCGTGCATTGCTTCAAGAACACAGGGAACACGCATGCGAAGATGTTGGTAACGTTCACACCGGCGGGGATGGAGAAGTTCTTTGAGGAAGGGTTTTATCCGGCTGGGGATCGTTCCGTGGGTCCGCCGCCTCTCACCGAAGAGTTGCTGGCGCGGATGCTTGCGGCTGCTCCCAACTGCGGACTGGAGTTTCTCCCGCCAGAATTACAGTAGAACCAATTGCCCGTGGATGGGCGATCTACCAATCCCGCTGTCACAACGACCTGCCGCCCGATGTCTGGGCGGCTTCTCTTTCAGTGGAGCTTTCGATATTGAGAGCGGTGTTTCCCCTTTGAGTAGCCCTTTTCTCTGATCGACCAGAAGGCGGTGGAGCTTTTGATCCATCCCTTCGCGCAAAATCGAAGTTGTTGAGTCTAGTGTTCGGACTTCGAAGGCGACCTTAGGATCCTGCTGCGAAGCCAGGCGCTCTCGAACCAGCCTCCGCAGATGGCGTATCAGGCAGGAGCACAGAAATTGTGGTTCCTCTGCGCGGACCGTGGGTATTGGAGCGCACACGAATAGTGCCGCCGTGATTGTCGACGATTTGCTTGCTGACCCATAGCCCGAGTCCGGTCCCGACGGTACCCTTCGTCGTGAAGAACGGCTCAAAGATTTGCGAACGTAGGTTCGCACCGATCCCTTTGCCGCTGTCAGATATAGTCACTCGAACGCAGCGCTGGTTCGTAAGTGTGACGACGGTTGAGACCCGCAAAATGATTGTGCCGTTTCTCTCGATGGCGTCCAGGCTGTTGGCCAGGAGATTGGAGAAAACCTGGCGTAGTTCGCCCCCCACGGCGGTGAGGTACAGATCGTCATCCACTTGCATCTTTACGGTGGCCTTCTTCGCCTGGATCCTGTTTCTCAATAAGTCCAACACTGACTCCAACACCGTCTTGATGGATAGGGCCGACGGTGCGTTTGACTCGCGGTAGAAACCAAGCGACTGGCGCGCGATATGCGCCACGCGGTTCAATTCGGCGTCAGCTAGCTCCAGGACTTCACGCGCCAGCTCAGGCAGCCCTTCGGCTCCCTTCGCAAGGTAGAGCGCATTGGTGACCGCCTCCAACGGGTTATTGATCTCGTGTGCGACGGTTGCTGCCATCCGCCCAACGGAGGCCAGTTTCTCAGAACGGATCAGAGCTTCCTCAGCCTGTTTTCGCACTGTGATGTCTCTCACAATTACGAATGACTTGGGCGGTGAACCTGGAACGACGACAGAATCCACTTCGCCCGGAAACCGTTCGCCGCTCCGACGTATGAAGAACAATTCGGTTTTGGTCACCAAACCTTTTCGTTGCCTCTCTTCGAGAGCGGCGATGTACCTCGGATCATCGCGATCGACAAGTGTCTCCCGGCCGACCCGACGGAAATCCGATTCGGACATCCCGAACATGGCGCAAGCAGCAGGATTTGCTGCGAGGATGTGCCCATCGGGGATCGTCATGAACACGGCGTCCGGACTGTGCTGGAAGAGCGCGCGGAACTTCGACTCGCTCTCGCGCAGTGCCTCCTCTGCGCACTTGCGCTCAGTTATGTCCTCGACGATGCCTGCTGAGCACAGCAACTTCCCCTCGGTGTCCCGGATCATCGCCGCCGTAACATGCACCCAGATCACGCGGCCATCCTTTCGAAGATAGCGCTTTCCCGCGTCGTAGATCGGCAAGCGCCCTTGCAGGCATGCCTCTATCTGGCCCAGGTCGAGGTCGCGATCCTCCGGGTGCGTCAGTTCCGCCGCTGTCATCCCCAGCAGCTCCTCGTGACCATAGCCGGTAATCTGACAAAAACGCTCGTTAACCTGCATAAAACGCCCTTGTAGATCCAGTTCCGCTGTTCCTACCGCGGCGGTCTCAAAGAAGGCGCGGAATCGGCTCTCGCTCTCCCGCAGCGCCTTCTCCGCCCGTTTGCGCGCAGTAACGTCAACCAGGGTGGTAAGGATCAGCTTCTCCCCATCAACGGTCAATATCTGTGCTGACAGTTCTGCTACAAACGCCGCACCAGACTTCTTCAGGAGCTCCCGCTCCCACCCGTGCAACGAGCCTCTTTCCCGCAATTCCCTTACGAACTGAGCCGCAATTTCGGGTGTCGGGTAGATATTCATTTTTCGAGCGGAACGGTCAATCATCTCCTCCCGGCAGTATCCGACCAGCTCCGCCCAGGTATCGTTTACCTCCACGAATACTCCGTCTTCGAGACGAGTCAGAGCAACTGCGGCAGGATTGTTGTTGAATGCCCTGGCGAACTTCTCCTCGGACGTACGCAGCGCTTCCTCCGCCCGCTTTCGCTCGACGACCTCCATCCGGAGTTGCGCATTTGCAGATACCAGTCCCTTGCGCTCGCGATGGTAAAGTTCGGCGACAACGGAAACAAATATCCCCGTCATACAAAAGAGTGCTAACCCAATGACGTCGGAAGGCCGACTGATTTCGAACTGGTTTTGTGGTGGAATCGTCCAGTAAATTGCCACCAGTGCGGAAAATGCGGTGGACAAGAGGACGACCCAGATGTCACACACTATCGCCACCAAAAGCACGACTGGATAAAACGTGATGAAGGGTGGGAATTCGCCGTACAACCGCGCAATCGACCAGCGTATAAAACACGAAATCGCGAACGCGGTCACCGCCACCAGGTAGCCTGACAAACGACGGGGGAAGCGAGTTCTCGTTCCAATCATTCGAGCCTCTGCTGCACCACCTCGGAGCTGATGCTCTGCACTGAGACTTGATGCGCGGGTTTCAACTCAGCCGAAACCACAGTCTCTATCTGGAATCTCTTTTTTGAAATCGAGACGCCAGCTCACTATACCTTTCTCGCCGGTTCGCTGCATCGCCAAACCTCTTTCGCCGGAACGTCACCGGCGGGTGTGGCTCCCTTTGGCCACTCCAAGAGATGGACCGCGCTCGATGGTAGGATGATGGACAATACCAACCTCCCTCCAGAGGTGATATGAAGAATTTCTTGACCGTTACCCAGCATCCCGTCGAGCGTGTCTTTCGCGTTCTTGTTGGTGTCGTTGTTCTCTCCCTTGTCTTCATTGGACCAAAGACTGCCTGGGGCTGGATAGGCCTTCTCCCTATATTGACGGGCTTGAGCGGTCTCTGCCCTCTCTACACAGTCCTTGGATTCTCCACTTGCCCTAAGAAGACTGCAACATAATTCACAGATGAGGCGAGTCGAGTTGAAAGTCCTCCGAATTCCGGATTCAGGTCTGAGGCGACTTCGGCAGTTGATGCCGCCTGGCAAAGCGCGCTCGCCATGTTCTGCACTGCCGATGCAGTACTGCGCCCGGCATCAGGAATAATAAGTACGACAAACCTATTGACCAAATCCCGCACGCCCGCACGACAGCGGGGCGAGGCTGATACGCAAGAGGCGGCACGTAGTTTCGATCCATCCCTTGTGCCACTCCGGGGATAGATCGCTCTCGATGGTCCAGAATCTGTGATGGAGACTTCGCCGAAATCTTCACCCCAGAGAATCGTCTTTCCTCTAAATCAGAGAATTTCTCTCCGCGTAGTTAAACTCCCTTTGAATCGTCCTTTTCTCTGATCGACCAGAGAGCAGTGGAACTTTTGATCCATCCCTGGGGTCACTCCAAGGATAGACCGCTGAACGCCCGCACTCGTCACTCGGCTACAGACCACCGGCGCCGGTAACATGGCAGGCTGATAATTCCGAAGGGCATGGGAAAGTGGAAAGCAACAAACGCTTCCCACTTTCCCACGCCCCCGACTACGGCGGCGGGCAGTTATCTAACTTTCCCGCCGCGCTACACTAACACTCAACTGGTACATATTATCGGGCAGGCTAGTGTGTCTTTCGGATTATGTGCAAGGCAACCGCCTCCCGCTGGTTGCTGCAAATTCGCCGCCGTGGCTCCGGTACAAGCGAACTTTGGTGTTGCTATACGCGTCAGTCCGATTGTTATCTGCGGCCGGTGTTTAAGAGGCGCGATACGCCGACCGTGGTGGTGCCCGCGATGTCGGGGGCATTGTCTCCGTTGATATCGAGTACGACAGCTTTATCCATCGAACCCTGGTAGTACTGCGGTGTTTTGCTCAGTGCGCCGCCGCCGACGCCTGGGATAACCACAAGATCGGCTCCGTTGGAAAATAGTGCGGGCACGGCGAGATCGAGTTTCCCGTCGCGGTTGAAGTCGCCGGTGGCGATGTCGGTGGCCGCCATCGAGCTGGCGTAGGAGTACGTTATTGAGGAGAAGGCGCCATTGCCCTTGCTGAGAGCGACGGTGAGGAGAATTGACTGGCCGTTGCGCGCAGTGTAGAGGATGTCAGAGAGGCCGTCTCCGTTGAGGTCGGCCGTGACCAGATGGTCGAGGGCTCCGGGAGCGGACAGGCTGCTGCTGACATGGAAGGCGCCGTTCCCGTCGCCAGAGAGCAGGTAAACGTCGGTAGCGGACGCCACGGCGAGGTCGACCGTGCCGCGAGCGTTGAAGTCGCCGGGCGCGACAGCAACGATAGCGCCGATGCCTGAGGGTAGCTGGATGGGCTTAGTGAATTGGCCGTTGCCGTTGCCGAGAGCGGCTCCCCAGTCGCCCACGAGGTCGAGTTTGCCGTCGTGGTTGACGTCCACAAGCCAGGCTGATGAAGCGGGCCTGCCCAGCAGCGTATAGCTGACGGGGGAGTCGAGGCTGCCGTCCCCGCGCCCGAGCATGACGGTCAGATCAGCTGTGCTGTGCGTCTGGCCGCTAGTGGCGTCGCGGGCAACGACCAGATCCAGATGGCCGTCGCGGTTCACGTCGCCGGCGACGATGACTCCCGAGCGGATTGGGATGGAGTAGGTGCGGGGAGGAGCGAAAAAGCCCCTACCCTTACCGAGAAAGACACGTACGAAGGTGCCGGTGGAGTTGGTGAACACGGGTGCTTCGATGACCGCGACATCGTCGATTCCGTCATGGTTGAAATCACCTTTCGCGATAGAAGCAGCGCCGCGGGCCTGGGCAATCACCGGAGCGGCGAAGCCCCCATCAGCCGTTCCGTAGGCGATGATGTAGCTGATCGATTCGCTGTCTGTAATGACATCGATGTGGCCGTCGCGGTTGAAGTCCCCGAAGGAAGGAGGACTGCTGTAAAAGCTGTAGTAGCCGCCGCCAAGGTTAAAGGCCTTCGGATTTGTAAACGTGCCATCTCCCTTGCCGTAGTAGACGGCGACTGCGGCGGTGGAAGACGTGGAGGTGACCGCAATGTCGGGATGTCCATCATTGTTCAGGTCGCCTATGTAGATCCTGGTTGGCATCACCGCACTATTCGGTCCCACGGTCGTGCCGAAAGAGGTATCGAGGGTCGTCCCCATGGTGAATGTGCCGTCGCCATTGCCGAGAAGGACGCGTGTGGACCCTCCGGAGACCAGCACGAGATCCTGGCGGTGGTCGCGGTTGAGGTCGCCCGCGGCGGCGGGGCCCGGCGCGAGGTTGTATGTGGCGCCGGGCGCAAAGCTCCCGTCAACCTTGCCGAGCAGGATCTGGGTGCGCTGGTCATTGCCGACAGCAAGATCGGGGAAGCCATCGCCATTAAAGTCGGCGGCTGCGAGCAGATAGCCTCCGATGAGATTGCTGTACATGGGACCAGCGCGGAAGATGCCGCCGCCATTGTTGAGGAAGGTCTCGAGGATCGCATGGCCCTGCAGGTCGCTGGAGACGGTGATGATGTCGGGTGTGCCGTCATGATTCACGTCCTGCAGCATCACCCCTGTGACTTCCGGAGTGCGGGCGAGATCGATTGGCGGCTGGACCCGAAACGTGCCGTCGCCGTTGCCGTATGAGATGACGAGGGTTGCGGGCCCGAGCGGTTGGCCATATTCGTCCCAGGGGCCAAAAACGGCTGTGATGATGTCACTCTTGCCATCGCCGTTCACGTCGCCCGTGGCTTGGTATCCCGACACCGGCAGGCTGGGCGCTGCTTTCGGGGTGAACGTGCCGTCAGCGTTCTGGATCATGAGCGTAATCACACTTTTGTTTGCCGCGAAATCGGTTACCAGGAAATCCGGGCGGCCGTCACCGTTGAAATCAGCGATCGCTCTGACCGGGGACAGGTAGTCCGAGTTCGCCGGCAACGGAGACACGTAGACGCGCGCGCGGACCGGAACTGCTGGCTGAATCCATTGGTCTGAAGGGCAAGACAGGACATAGCGAGGAGAGGAAGGCACAAGGAATTACGGAACATGGGGGAACCTCCTGATCAGGTCCGTGCTGAAACGACATGACCGATCCGTCGATCAGCATGATGATGGAAGACAGGGTATGTTCAGGGAACAAATTAACTCGTGAGCGTTGGCACCTCCTTGCAGGCAGGCGGCCTTGAGGGTAGATGCGCCCAGGCTCAGGCGTCTCGGAGGAGAACACGCGAGTCGGCCCAAGGATTTTTTGCCGGTCTGGACGTGCGTTGGTACGAGCACCAATCGTTCGGTCAGGCGAGGCGCTTCGAATATTGAGAGCGCATCAGGCAAATCGCCACAGTGTCGATTGTCACAGTGCATTGTGACGGCTCGACGCGCTGCCGATGCAGAATCTGCAATTCACCAATAAGGGTTGGCCAGCTGCTCTTAATCCTACTCGGTCGGATCATATACAGACTAAGACGACACGCCTCAATTCCATTCATCGGCCGCTTTCGATTATGACGACCAGTTCCAAACGCGTTTGTCTTCGTTCAATGCCTGACCAAATTATGAATCGCTCCCAGGTTAGGTGGACACTTCGAGCATATTCGAAGATTGAAGTCGCTGATCAGCCATAACTGCGCTAGCATTCCACATGGATCAGAAATACCAGAGCCGGTCATCGAACACGAAGCCGCGGTTGTTTGCTCGCCACTGTTCTTTCTGCCTCTGAGCGCGAGCGTCTCGGCCTTTTCAGCCGTCGACCAAGACGGCGACGCATCACCCCCCATCCTATTCGCCGATTCGCCGACTACTCAGACCCAGACGTGATTCGCGTTGGAAAAGACTCCTACCTGGTCGCGTCAAGGGCCATCACACGCTGCACGCGATCAATCTGAGTTGGGATGACACCGGCACATATACGTTCTAGGGGCCGGATACGGTGGTCGCGAAGGGCAAGCTGGTGAACCGGAACATGCCGCCGGATTATCGCAAGCGGCGGGCATTAAATCCACGAAAAAGCCCCGCAGAGTGAGATTTGACTCTCTCAATCGTGGGTGGAGACCGTGGGTGGGAGTCTTTCCGGAAAATAGCGCAAAGCGTTGAAATAACATATGTTATGGCGATTAATCCTCAAGTTAATGCATGCCTTTTCAGGGCGTAAATAACCAGTACTTGCAACTACTTACACGACGCCGAGGAAGGCTGAAATACGCCGTAATACGTGTAAGACGGGTGAATCACGGGTGGAAATTGCGGGTGGAGATTTTTGCGCCGTGTCGCGGAATTCCGGGCCGAAATCGGAAGTCGGGCCAACTCCGATACTAAAGGCCAACTTCTTCCTGCTGACATGAGGCCAAACACAATCGACAAATACAATGAGCAATCACGTGCCTGCAATCAGCTTATCGCGGAGACCTTGTCTTTCTGGAAATCCGGCTCCACCGTTTGCCGCGCCCATACCGCAGATTCTGGCCCCTGAGCGTCATGAACTTTATCTTTCCAGCCGCCGCACTTTGCATCCGGGCTTGACGGTCTCCTTGTGAATTTCATAGACAAGCTCGCAACGTCCTTCCCAACCCACAAAGAAGGCCTCAACACCGTCGTCCCATCTGGCATAGAGCAGATCCAGCCAAGTCTGGCTGAATTCCTTATCCCTGATGTACTCAGTGACCGAATCACCCGGATTCCGGTCAATTCGTTGTGCCTGATCGATCGCAGACAGAACCGAGTTGTCCAACGGCAGCTCGTCGCTGTCCGGTGCCGCATCGGTTTCCTCGAATGCAGGGTTGATTCCGGCTTCAGCGGCCGACGCGCCAAGTGCGCTTTCGCTTTCACCTGCTGACTGGGCAATAAGATCGACAGCAATCAATTCCTCGGCGGGGATACCAGTGTTGCTCCCTTCGATAAATGCGAAGTTGCCGTCATCCGAAAAGCGGCTCAGCCTCATCGCTACAGGCATCTTCAAAATGCCATTCGATTCCCACTGGACGTAATCTCCCGGCTTGAGTGGAGTCGGTACGATTGCGATTGAGCCATCCGATAAAGTGGGTTCTTCAAGGTTGCTTGGCGGCTGGCTCGTTGAAGCTGCCGCCTCTTCGATGTTGGCAACAACCGTGACCTCTCCTCCGGTCGCGAGCGAATTCGGCTCCAAATAAATCGCGTCAATTGACTCGATTTCCATTACGGAGGATTCTTCTGCGGGCTGTAGCGGATGCTCAACCGGATGCATGCGATCTTCGCCACAATCAGCCATATCCACAGGCAATGGTTGAGGTTTGCCTGGGGTTACGTGTGCGCTTGTTTCCATGACTTCTCCGATGAGGCGAACTTCGCCTCCCGCCTGAGCGTGAGATCTCAGGACGTGCGTTGTACTGAAGGCATTTGGCAAATATGTTTCGGCGCTGGATTCGTCAGCGTGGTATTACGCGCCTTAAGAACGAATTCGCCGAAAAGACTGAGCGATGCCCCGCTGACCTCCAGGTCGTGAACCTCTGTGCGCTTGAGGCTCAACAAAGGCCAACGAGAACAATTACAGTGTTAGCGCCATTTCAGACACGAGTCAATCATACGCATAAATGCAAAGAGCGACGACTTATAGCACTGAGGATCAACTAAGCACGCCGAAGGACGGGATAGCACGAAAATTTATTTTTAGAGCGTGTCGATCTAGGACCACAACAAAGTGTAGGTGATGGGAGTGGCCGTACGGGGCCTCGTCTTTTCCCTATGAGCGAAACGCACTCAACTGTGAAAAACCCTGTGAATTTATAACCTTCGTAACGATTACCAAAAAGAGCAATTCAGAGAACTGGGCCGCGTTTCATCGCGATTTCAGAGAACTGGGCCGCGTTCTCTGTTTTGACCTAGTGTAGTGTCTCATTATTAGAATCGGTTATGTTTCGAGGCTCATCTTATGATGAGGAGACCTCGCTATGCGTGTCGCGCCGCCCGTTGTTCTGAGTGAAGAAGTCCGTCGCAGGCTGGAGCAGCAGTCACGTGGGCGTTGCACGCAGGCGCGTGTGGTGTTGCGCAGCCGCATCGTTCTGTTGGCTGCCGAAGGGATGCAGAACAAGCAGATTGCAGTGGCGCTGAAGGTCGCTCCGCGCATGGCGGCGCTATGGCGGGGCCGCTTTATCGAGCTTGGCATCGAAGGCCTTTTGCAGGATGCGCCTCGGCCCGGCCGCACTCCGACGATCTGCCGTGCGTCGTTGATCGACAAGACCACCCAGAGCAGTCCCTCAAACGCCACGCAGTGGTCTACGCGCAAGATGGCGCGGGAGATGGGCATCTCCAAGGCCTCGGTGTCGCGCATCTGGCGCGCCAGCGGCTTGAAGCCGCATCGTGTGGAGAGCTTCAAGGTCAGCAACGATCCTCAGTTCGCCGAGAAGCTGGAGGCCATCGTCGGACTGTATCTGAATCCGCCCGAGCATGCGCTGGTGTTAAGCGTGGACGAGAAGAGCCAGATCCAGGCGCTGGACCGGACACAGCCCGGCCTGCCGATGAAGAAAGGCCGCGGCGCCACCATGACCCACGATTACAAGCGCAACGGCACGACCACGCTGTTCGCCGCTCTCGATACGGCAACCGGAGAGGTCTACGGACTATGCCAGCAACGGCATCGCCATCAGGAATGGCTCCGCTTCCTGCGCATGATCGATCAGACCGTTCCGGCGGGGAAAGAAATCTATCTGATCTGCGACAACTACGCGACACACAAACATCCCCGCGTTCAGCGCTGGCTGCTGAAACACGCGCGATTCCATGTTCGCTTCACACCTACGTCGGCTTCATGGCTCAACATGATCGAAAGGTTCTTCGCGATCTGACCACAAACCAGCTTCGGCGAGGAGTCTTTCAGGACCTGGAGCAACTGATCAATGCCATCGGCAACTACATCGACCACCACAACAAGAACCCAAAGCCCTTCATCTGGACCGCAAAGGCAAACGACATCCTCGAAAAGGTCACCCGCGCTCAGACCACCCTCAATAAAAGACGATCTGCGTGAGACGCTACACTAGTAACTGTTACCAACCGCCCCATTAAGGTTGGTTACAGTACCCAATTGGATCTAGATAGCATTTGGGTAACTTCTTTGCGTGCCATTGGTTATTTCATCTGACCAATCCGCGTGCGTACTGTTGCCTTTATGACCAAGTACCCCTCCCACCCACACTCTGAGACGCGGCGTCCGCAAGCGAGTGCGTTCATGTCTTTGCACCCCGGACTCGCGCAGAGATAGTGGAGAGAAAGGTCCCGAGGGACACATGGAGTTAGGGACAATCATGCACGCAGAACCTTTTGTGGATGCTACTAGGGCGGCGGAACATCTCAGCGTCACACGTCGCTGCTTGCTTGACCGCGCACGTCGCGGCGAAATCCCCGCATATCCATTGGGAACGGGCAAGCGCAAGACGTGGCGCTTCCTCAAGTCCGAGTTGGAAGGCTTCATGTCCCAGAGCAAGGCTAGCTCCACTACTTCCGTTGTGCGTAGAACGGCTCGAAGTCGGCGTATCCAGAATACCGAGAACGGACAATAGATATGGCAAGGTTCCAAAGGGGCAGTCTGCGCAAAGAAGAGCGGTCCAATGGCCCAACCTGGGTGTTGCGGTTTAGCGTCACAAAGGAGGGACGCCGAGTCGAGCACACACTTCCCGTAGGGCTGGTAAAGGATTTCCCTACGGAAGCACAGGCCAGGGAAGAAATCAACAACCAACGTTTGCTTGATGTGATAAACAAGCCAGACTTCAAACGCGCATATACGTTTGGCGACCTTGCCGATCACTACATCGAACACGAGCTTGGCGATCAAAAGGATGCCATTGAACCCAAGTCGCACACAACGATTGCGGCATACCGACGAAATCTGAAAAATTACATCCTGCCAAAATGGCGACGCCGGGGTGCTCTGAGCATCCAACCGCTCGAGGTTGAGAAGTGGCTCAAGGCTCTCAAGGCGAAGCGTGGCCTCCAAAACCCCACTTTGGACAAACAGCGACGGCTAATGTCGCTCATCTTCCGTTCCGCACAGCGATATGGGATGATTCCTCTTCGGGAGGAGTGCAACCCCATAAGGTTCGTGCGGTGCCGAGTCAAGAGCGACTACGAATGCATGACTATTACTCCGCAGCAGGCTTGGGATATATGGTCGCGGCTCCAGGAGCCGGAGTCGACCATTGTCCTGTTGGCTGCTGCCAGCGGACTTTGGGTGTCTGAATGCCTCGGGCTGAAGTGGCAGGACATAGACTCTCTCGGCCATGTGATCCATATCCGCCGGGTCTGGACAGGTGGTCGGGAGGGTAGGGGCAAATCGGACACGTCTCGGACCGTTGTGCCATTACATCCCACTCTCGCCAACCATATCCAGTCTTGGCATAGCGCTACACCGTACGCTTCACCCGGAGACTGGGTGTTCCCAAGTTTCAAGTTGAACGGGCAGAAGCCTCGGGTGGGCAACATGCTTGTCTCCGATTATCTGAGACCGAAAGCTGTTGAGGCTGGAGTGTTGAGAAAGGATGATTGCCGACGTTTTGGCTTTCATACGATGCGCCACTCGTTGGCAACGTACTTAGTGCAGCAGGGCAAAGACCCGAAGACGGTCCAAGGTCTGCTACGCCATTCAAATGTCACCACGACCTTGGGAATCTATGCCCATAGCTGCAACGATGATCGTATGGCAGCACAGGGCGATATGCTTACCGCGATTTTTGGGCCGTCAAAAACCACGGAATAATCACGCACCCGGCATTTAGCGTGGGTGCAATATGAAGCTTTCACGATGAATTTCAGGACTTTACCGAGTTCGACGCGAAAACCGTCCGATTTGATCCTCGTGCTGCCAGTTTCGCAAGTGATTGGAAATGATGGTGGCCAGGGACGGGATTGAACCGCCGACGCCGGCCTTTTCAGGGCCGCGCTCTACCACTGAGCTACCTGGCCTCAGTGAAGACTTTCAGTTGCAATTCCTGCGCGGAGTCCGGCGCTGCCGGAAGAGGGTGGGCTGGTCCACGAACAGTGCGCTGCAACGACTGTCTCAGTATACCAACTCCTTACCACACCACCAAACCTCACCACACCCTGCGCTCAGAGCCACTCGTTGTCGCAACGAAACCCCTTAATGCGACTTGGTTAGCGGCGGTGTTACCCTTTCCGCAACCACCGTGGGAGAAATTCATGTCCGTCAAAAAGCCCACCCGCCGCGAGTTCCTTGTCGCGACGTCTACGGCCGCATTGGCCGCGGCAACGCCTGTCGTAAGCTCCGCCGCAAGCCCGACAACTGAAGTCTCCCCATCCACGGGCGCGGATCAGATCCCATTTTCTTCGTCAGAGCTCCTTCAGCCCGGTCCGCAGCGTACATTCAATGGCGACAGAGCCACGCAAGTGGCAATGCCTATCGGTGGCATCGGCGCAGGCTGCGTCTGTCTCAACGGTTACGGAGGGCTGCAGGACTTCTCAATTCACACACGGCCTGAGACCACCGCGCTTCCCTCTGGATTCACCTCCAACTCACCTGAGGCTGCATTCGCAGTGGTCTACATCAAGGGCGCTTCGCCGGTAACGAGGCTTATCGAGGGACCCTTCCCCGCGTTCAAGATCTTCGATCAGGGCTTGCAGGGGCAGGGCCTTCGCCGCGGCGGATTCGAGGGCTTCCCAAGATTCGCAAAATGCAACTTCCGCGGTGAGTATCCCTTCGGAGAAGTCCGATTTGCCGACCCATCCATTCCCCTCGATATCACTCTCATCGGCTGGAATCCATTCATCCCGCTTGACGACAAAAACTCGGGCATCCCGTGCGCCATTCTTGAATACACGCTGCACAACACAACTTCGCACCCTGTCGACTACGAATTCTCGTACCATCTCTCGCATCTCGCTCCCGGATGCAAGCCCGACCAGGCGGCCAGCAACAACTCCGTGATCCCCGGCAAAGGCATCTTTCTCTCGAACAACGAGGAGCCGAATGCCGAATCCTTCGGAAGCGCCAGCCTGATTGTTATCGGCGCGAAACCGCACATCAAGGCAATGTGGCTTCGCAGCCCGGGCTGGGAATTCGACTCGCTTTCCGCGCTCTGGCGCGAACTTTCGAGCGGCGCTTTCACCGCCAATGAAGGCTCGAACGCTGTCGACAACTCCGGCAGAAACGGCTGCTCCGTTTTGCTCGAAGGCCACCTGTTACCCGGAGAGTCGCGCACATATCCCATTCTCATCGCCTGGCACTTCCCCAATTGCTATCTCCGCGAAGGCGGCACAACCAAGGCTGCCGATGTGCAGGGCCAGCCCGGATGCCGCACCAGTTGTCGCTCAGGGTCCGCCGCCTTGGCGTCCCTGGTACGCTACGCAATGGAAAGACGCTCGCGAAGTCGCCCTCTATGTCGAGCAGAATTACCCATCCCTGCGCGACCGCACTCTTCAGTTCAAAGAAGCGCTCTTCTCTTCCACCGTTCCGCCGTACGTCAGCGACGCCGTCTCTGCGAACCTCGCGATCCTCAAGTCGCCAACGATCCTCCGCCAGGAGAATGGCAGCATCTGGGGTTGGGAAGGCTGCTTCCCCGACAGCGGCTGCTGTCACGGTTCCTGCACGCACGTATGGAACTACGCCCAGGCACTTCCTCACCTCTTTCCGCAGCTCGAACGCACTCTCCGCGACATGGAGCTTGTTCGCTCCATGGACGATCGCGGCCACGTGAACTTCCGAAGCGCGATCCCCGATGGCCCGGTCGATCACAGCTGGTATGCTGCAGCCGACGGCCAGCTTGGCGGCATTATGAAGGTCTTCCGCGACTGGCAGATCAGTGGCGACACAGCATGGCTCAAGCGCCTTTATCCGTTGGCAAAACTTAGCATTGATTACTGCATCAGCACCTGGGACCCCGATCATCGCGGAGCACTCTTCGAGCCGCACCACAACACCTATGACATCGAATTCTGGGGTGCTGAGCCCATGTGCACCAGCATCTACCTCGGCGCGCTATCGGCGATGGCTCTCATGGCTACAGCACTCGACGAAAAGTCGGACGCCGACTTCTATTCAGACCTCGCGCAACGCAGCGCGCGCTACATGGACGAACACCTCTTCGGCGGCGAGTACTACGTGCAGAAGGTTCAGTACCTCGACCTTCGCGATACATCGTTCGCAAACTCCGTAGCGCACGTCAACGACAAAAGCAGCGAGATGCAGCAACTCCTCAAGCGCGAAGGCCCCAAATATCAGTACGGAGCCGGATGCCTCTCTGACGGCGTTATCGGCGCCTGGATGGCGCGCACATACGGCATTGAAACGCCGCTCGCGACAAAGAACGTACACTCCACTCTGCAGTCCATCTTCAAATACAACTTCAAGACCGACCTCAGCCAGCACGCTAATGCGCAACGACCCGGCTATGCAATGGGCCGCGAACCCGGTCTCCTCCTTTGCAGTTGGCCACACGGCGACAAGCCCACGCTCCCCTTCGTCTACTCCGACGAAGTCTGGACCGGCATCGAGTACCAGGTAGCCTCGCACCTTATTGAAGAAGGGTTTGTCGAAGAGGGCCTTACAATCGTCAAAGCTCTCCGCGGCCGTTATGACGGCCGAACGCGCAACCCCTGGAACGAATATGAGTGCGGAAATTGGTACGCACGAGCGATGGCCAGCTATGCACTCCTCGGGGCGCTCTCCGGATTCCGTTACTCCGCCGTAGCGCGCACTCTGTACTTCGCACCAAAGTTGAAAGCGTCACCGTTCCAGTGCTTCTTCTCCACTGCATTTGGGTACGGAACGATCGCCCTTGACGGCCACAAATTGAGCATCAGAGTCGTTGAGGGTGAGCTGCCCATCGAAAAACTCGTCTTTACTGACGCGGAATCCACCCGCACGCTTGACTGGAAGATCACTGCCATGCCAGGCGCGATCGCAACCACCTCCATCTGACCGTTGTGACTCACGTGATTCAGGCACGACCTGCTCACAGACTCGGAGACATTCTCGCCAACACCATCACCCACGGAGTCGGCGCCGCACTTGCCATCGCCGGTGCCGTATATCTGATCATGACCTCAACTCGGGGATCGCCCTGGGTTGTCGCAAGCTGCTCAGTGTTCGCTTGCACGCTGGTCTTCGTCTATGCGTGCTCCACCCTTTACCACTCACTGGTGCGCACGCGTGCCCGCCATGTTTTTCGGGTGCTCGACCACTCGGCCATCTACCTGCTGATCGCGGGCACCTATACTCCGTTTACACTCGTCTCGCTTCGCGGCCCGGTCGGCTGGACACTCTTCAGCGTGGTGTGGACACTCGCCATCGCAGGAGTCATCTTCAAGAGTTTCGCAGTAGACCGGTTTGCCGTTGCCTCCGCCCTGGTCTACCTGTTTCAGGGCTGGTTCGTCATCTTCGCCGCGCGCCCCTTGTTCCATGCCATCCCGCTCCACGGTCTGTTGTGGCTGGCGGCCGGAGGCATCGCTTACACCCTCGGCATTCTCTTCTTTGCTTTTGACCGGATCCCCTACTTCCACGCCGCGTGGCACATCTTCGTCCTGGCCGGCAGCGCCGCTCATTACTGCGCCATCCTTTTCTATGTCATCCCGCATCCCTGACCATCATGGATATGCACCATCCTGTCGAGTTTGTCAGTCGCAAGAGCCTGAAATCGCGAACCTCTCGGGGATTGCATCCCGCGGGTTGCCGGGCAACCCACCTCCCGGAACATTGACCTGCCCTCCCAAACCCGGTAAACTACTCTAGTTTGGCGATTCCTGCCTGTCGTCGCGGTGCCAATCGCTCGCCCAAGGGTTTTCGGCGCTTGAGCGTACCGCGGACGCGGAAGTTTCCGCCCGAGCTATTTTTGGATTGCATGAGCACACCGCCCCGGCGCGTGTCTGCTCCGGAGGGTTTATGTACGCGGTTATTCGAACCGGTGGAAAGCAGTATCGGGTCGCTCCCGGCGACGTGGTCAAGATCGAGTCCGTTGCTTCAGACAACCAGACCATCGAGTTCAGCGATGTTCTGGCAGTCAGCGGCGAAGCAGGCAGCGTTGCAAAGCCTTCCTCCGCAAAGGTTACCGCCGAAGTGCTCGGCGAAGGGCGCGGCGAAAAGATCCTCGTCTTCCACCTGAAGCGCAAGAAGCAGTACAAGAAGCTGCAGGGACACCGGCAGAACTTTACCGAGGTGCGCATCAAGGCCATTGAGGCCGATGGCGTAACCTACACCGCTGAAGAAGTAAGGCGCGGCAGATTAGAGAGGGATTCGGCAATGGCACATAAAAAGGGTGGAGGCAGCTCCACAAACGGACGCGATTCAAATGCACAGCGGCTTGGCGTGAAGGCCTTCGCCGGCCAGCTCGTCACCGGCGGTTCCATCATCATGCGCCAGCGTGGCACAAAGATTAAGCCTGGCGCAAACGTAGGCATCGGCTCCGACGACACGCTCTTCGCCAAGGTCTCCGGACGCGTGAAGTTCAGCGATCACGGCAACCGCGGACGTTTCGCCTCCATCGAGCCCGTCAGCGAATAGTTCAGCACACGCTCAACAAACAAACCCCACGGCGCGCCGTGGGGTTTTTGCTTGCCTGCATGATTTCTCGCGCAGGAAAATGCGAAGACGGAAAAAGGGCCGAACCCAGTCTGGATTCGGCCCTCCCACTTGCCGTGAATGCGAACACCGCATTACGACTTCGATTCGCTCCCCTGCAGATTGCGCGTCAACACCTTCTCAACAACACGTTCTACGTCGGTGAGGAAGAAGCTGTTCGCAGGCTGCTGCACGGCCACCTGCGTTCCATGCCCCAGGGCAGCGGCGATCTCGTTCCAGCGATAAATTGTCGAGTTCGCAGGCACCACCATCGGCTTGCGCGCCGGTTCCGGTAGAGCACAGTAGGCGACCCAGATGCCGAGCGAAAGCAGGATTACTGCCTTCATAGGCAAACTGCAACGAGGCGCGATAAGCCCCGCGATGTCGAGATCAGTATCGCGAATAAATGAAATCGTTCGCTGACATGAGTCCGAGAACCAAGGCTGTGCCGAATCCCATATCGCGTCCGGAAAGGCGAAGAGCGTTCATGCACAGGCACAGGAACCCGAGAAGGCAAAGCTCAAGAATGCTGACGGAACGCATCAGCGCGTACGCAATATCAGGAAGCAACATCACACTGATGTGCGAATAAGAGACGGTGGCCAGGCTCGCGATGGCTGAAACCAGGGCAACCCATCGGAAGGCAATCGTTCCAAGTCGAAGCAGTCCCGAGAACGACGCCAGCACTGACCGAAACACTTCGAGCGTGACAAAGAACAGCGTGACCGCGCTGGCGAGGAAAGCAACCCAGTACGCGTAGAAGTAGAAGGGAAAATATCCGTGGCCCCAGGGCTGCGCCTGTAGATACAACAGTCCAAGCAGCACTGGCGTGGAGACAACTCGCAAAGCCAGGTAGAAACTGATTGCAGGGAAGCGGCGATGCAAGCCCTTCGACCAGAAAATAATGCCGAGAGCGGCCCAGAGCACAAACTCAACCGCGCTCATCAGCGACATAGCGAACTCTAAGGGCATGTAAGGGCCTTTCCATCCTGAAGGTATTCTCAGAATAGCCCTTTAAGCCCCTCTAATCAAATAGAGATTGGCTCGCCCGTGTAGCACTTTGGTGCTACGAAATCCCTTTACCTTGTGGTTGCTGAGCAGCCCATGCCCGGCCCGCAACCCGGAATCGGCAATCCGGAGGTCGCCGAAAGGTGGCTGGCAAGCGCGTGCTTCGGAGCGGAAGAGACGGAGGCAGCGGCGGCACCGGCCACAACGACAGAGAGAATAAGTACCCGGAGTGCGAGTTTCATAGTTAGTTACCCCTTTGCGAAGAATCTTAAACCAGTTGTTTGCTGATTAACACTTTCATGTTAGTACGCAAATGCCATTAAGTCCAGCATTTTCACCTACATCGAAAGTATTGCGCTGGATGTGTGACCAAAGTAATATCAAACAAGAGTAATCTACCCATCGGTAACCACTTCGGTCACTGCCCTAACGTCTTGCGTGACACTCATTCCAACCGCGTTTTGCATCCCCCTGCGTGGTAAAATTAGCTACAGACAGATTCGCCAAAAGCCCTCGTCTTTCAAGCGGATAATCCCCGTACCCAAGCCCGGAATCGAATCCCGGCGACCGCAGTCTGCAGGAGCTGAAGAGGCGAAAATTCTGCGAATGGAATTCTATGGCGACCCTACCCCCCGAAAATAACTCGCTCCCCGAAGACAACGGCCAATACACCGGCGAAAACATCAAGATCCTCGAAGGCCTTGAGGCTGTTCGCCTTCGGCCGGCCATGTACATCGGCTCCACCGGCGAGATGGGGCTGCACCATCTTGTCTACGAAGTAGTCGACAACTCCGTCGACGAAGCGCTCGCCGGCTACGCCAAAAAAATCGACGTCATCATCCACGTCGATAACTCCATCACCGTCGTCGACGATGGCCGCGGCATTCCCGTCGACATGATGCCCATTGGCGACGGCAAGATGATGCCCGCCGTCCAGGTCGTCCTCACCAAGCTGCACGCCGGCGGAAAATTCGACGCCTCCACCTACAAAGTCTCCGGCGGCCTGCACGGCGTCGGCGTCAGCTGCGTCAACGCGCTCTCGCAGGAATTCAACGTCGAGATCTGGCGCGACGGCCACACCTGGGAGATGGATTTCAGTTGCGGCCTGCCCACCAGCGATTTGCGCAAGGCCGGCACCAGCAAGAAGCGCGGCACCAAGGTTCACTTCCTGCCCGACAAGACCATCTTCACCGCCACCGAATACAACTACGACACGCTGGCCCAGCGCCTGCGCGAAATGGCCTTCCTCAACAAGGGCCTCGAGATCACGCTCACCGACGAGCGCACCACCGACCCCAAGACCGGCGAAGCCAAGCGCGCTGAGTTCCGCTACGCCGGCGGCATCGCCGAGTTCGTCAAGCATCTCAATCGCGGCAAGCCCGTGCTCCACGACAAGCCCATCGTCATGGAAGCCGCAGCGCGACAACGTCGAAATCGAAATCGCGCTCCAGTACAACGACAGCTACTCCGAGACCGTCTTCAGCTTCGCCAACAACATCAACACCGTCGACGGCGGCACGCATCTCTCCGGCTTCCGCACCTCGCTCACGCGCACCATCAACGCCATCGGCCAGCAGCTTGGCCTCTTCAAGGACGTGAAGGAGAATCTCAGCGGCGACGACGTGCGCGAAGGCCTCGTCGCCGTCGTCAGCGTCAAGCTGTCGCAGCCGCAGTTCGAAGGCCAGACCAAGGGCAAGCTCAACTCCGACATCGCCGGCATCGTGCAGGCCTTCGTCAACGAGCGACTCGGCATGTTCCTCGAGCAGAATCCGCCCGTCGCCCGCAAGATCATCAACAAGGCCATTGAAGCTGCTCGCGCCCGCGAGGCCGCCCGCAAGGCCCGCGACCTCACCCGCCGCAAGGGCGCGCTCGACGGCGGCGGCCTGCCCGGCAAGCTGGCCGACTGCTCTGAGCGCAATCCTGATCGCTGCGAACTCTACCTCGTCGAGGGTGAAAGCGCCGGCGGCACAGCCAAGCAGGGCCGCGATCGCCGCTTCCAGGCCATCCTGCCGCTCAAGGGCAAGATCCTCAACGTCGAAAAGGCCCGCTACGACAAGATGCTGGGCCACGAAGAAATCCGCGCCATGATCACCGCGCTCGGCTGCGGCATCGGCAAGGACGACTTCGACCCCGCCAAGCTTCGCTACGGCAAGATCATCCTCATGACCGACGCCGACGTCGACGGCTCGCACATCCGCACGCTGCTGCTCACCTTCTTCTTCCGCCACATGACGGAGCTGATCAAGCGCGACAACATCTACATCGCGCAGCCGCCGCTCTACAAGATCAAGAAGGGCCGCTTCGAGCAGTACATCAAGGACGATCGCGAGTTCGTGAAGGTCATGGTCAAGCGCGCCTCCGAAGGCATGATCGTGCGCCACGGCGAAAACGCCAGCCACATCGAGGGCGCCGACCTCACGCGCTTCATGGGCTACCTCAACGAGTATCTCGGCTTCGTCGAAAAGGTCGACAAGCGCATCCGCAACGAGCAGCTCACCGAGCTGCTCGCGCGCGCCGAGCTCACCCACCGCGCCGACTTCGCTTCCAAGAACTGGCAGCGAAGTTCCGCGCCAAGCTCGCGCAGCTCCACGAGCAACTCGTCGAGCTCGCCGATGACTTCCAGATTCAAGATCGCACAAGCCCGTCGAAGACGAGGAGCATCACACCTGGTCCGTCTGCTTCACCGACGCGCAGGGCGCCACGCGCTGCATCGACTGGACGCTGGCCTCAAGCCCCGAGTTCCGCCAGATGATGTCGAAGTACTCGCAGATCAGCCAGTACCTCGAGCCGCCGTTCCTCATCGAATACGCAGCCAAGGGCGCACAGGAGCCCGCCGCCGAGGAACCCGAGGGCACCGAGTTCGAGGAAGGCCAGGCGCCCGCCGAAGTGAAGGCAGAAGCCAAAGCCGCGCGCCGCGCTTCGCGCATCCTGCGCGAGCCGGTCGAAAAGCAGACCGCCCGCGAGCTCTTCGCCTACATCGTCGAACAGGGCAAGAAGGACTACCAGGTTCAGCGCTACAAGGGCCTCGGCGAAATGACCGCCCCGCAGCTCTGGGAGACCACCATGGATCCCGAGCGCCGCACGCTGCTTCAGGTCAAGCTCGAAGACATCGCCGAAACCGAAGCCATCTTCACCACGCTCATGGGCGAAGACGTCGAAGTCGCGTCGCAAGTTCATTGAAGACAATGCGCTCGACGTGAAGAATCTCGACATCTGAACTCTGTCCTCTTGCTCGTTCCCACGAGAGCGCTTTATCGGTCTCGTGGGAAGGTTCCTTGCCGGTTCTCCTTGGTCCAGGGATTCCTCATGAGCGACTATCTCTTTGTTTATGGCACCTTGCAGACGGGTCTCGCTCCTGCAGAAATCGCTCACGTAGTCGAAGCGCTGAAACCCGTCGCCGATGCGACTGTCCCCGGCCTCCTCTACGATCTCGGCGAATACCCTGGCGCTATTCTCGATCCTTCGTCCAAACAGACCATCTCCGGCATGGTGCTGCAACTGCCCGACGATCCACGGATCCTGGCCCAGATTGATCAGTACGAAGGCTTCGATCCCAGTTCGTCCGACACGAGCCTCTTCGTTCGCATCCTCGAGAGCGTCGTGCTCGAATCAGGCCGCAAGCTCGAATGCTGGATCTACGTTTATAACCGCGACCCGGGGGCTGCCTCAGTTTTGGAGAACGGAAGGTTCCCTGACCCACGTCGCTGAACTTACGCCAGCTTCCACGGCTCCCGATACGGCCGCGTCAGCAGTTCGCTCGCCCCGCTGTCATTCAGAATCTTCTCCTGCTTCACGTCCCACGCAATCTTCCGTCCCGTCATCATTGAGATCAGTCCCAGGTGTCCGGGCAGTGTTGAGTGATGCGCGGTTTCCACCGGCGTGATCGTCGGCTTGCGCGACTTCACGCAATCCAGGAAATTCCGCTGATGCCCAGGCGACTCGTACAGCTTCACCTTGCGCAGATCTTCCGCGAGCGAATCGCCCTTCACCCAATCCTGATTCGACGCATCGAAACCGGCGCGATCCACCCACACCCAACCATCGGTGCCGATCCACTTCGTGCCCATGCCGATCGCCCCTGAGCCACCCGCAATCGTCATCGCCACGTCAACCGGATATCCCGTCACTTCCTTCCGGTACTTGCACTCGATGTGATACTTCGTGGCCGTGTTCCACACCGCGTTTGCCGGCGGGAACTCCCCGTGCCCCTCAATCTCCGACGGCCCGCAGGTGTCAAACCCCAATCCCCAGTGCGCGATATCGCCGTGATGTCCAATCCAATCCAGCAACTGCCCGCCGCCCGTGTTGTAATTCCACCGCCAGTTCTGGTAAACACGCACGGCAATGTAGGGCTCCATCTTCGACGGCCCGATCCACCGGTCATAGTCGAAGTCCGATGGTGGTTCGCTCACGGCCAGATCCCACGCCGCCGTCCCCGGCACAATCTGCGCAGGGCTCTCTATCTTCTCCGGCAAAGCAGCCAGCTTCCTCATTAGCTCCGGCGTCGTGTTGGGAAAATCGTGATGCCCTCCCGGCAACCCGACTTCCACTCGCAGTACATTACCGATCAGTCCACTGCGCACGATCTCCGCCGCTTTGCGAAACTGAGGCAACGACCTCTGCCACGATCCCGTCTGCCAGATCACGTTATTCTGCTGCACGGCCCTGACAATCGCCTGCTGTTCTGCGACAGTGCGCGCCAACGGTTTCTCACCATAGATATCCTTCTTCCGTCGCGCAGCTTCCGTCGCAATCAGGGCATGCCACTGGTCCGGCACCGCGATCATCACTGCGTCCATGTCCTCGCGAGCCAGCATCTCGCGATAGTCGTGATACGCCTTGCAGTCCTGGTTTCCGTAGTGCTGATTGATCGTGTCCACTGCCATCTGTAGATGCTTCGCATCCAGATCGCATGCCGCGATGACCTGGCAGTCCGCCTCCGCCAGAAAGGCTTTGGTATTGGCCGGCCCCATCATCCCCCAGCCAACCACGCCGATCGTGATGCGGTTTGAAGCCGACGGCCTCCCCATGGCCGCCCATACCCTGAGCGGCAACACGGCTGCGGCCCCGCTCATCTGCATAAAGCGCCGCCGGCTCAGTGAAGATCCCGCACCACCCCCCGAAGAACGCAAGGCCATCGTTTCCTCCCAATATCCTCATCGGCGCAGTTATCCGCGATCCGAGCGCATCTGCTCGACTCAGGTTCCCCCTTGAGCGCCGACTCGTTCGAATTGTACTGCTCCCCTGGCGCGCAATTCCCGCGCACCAGGCCGGTGGTCATCCTCGCGCAGTCTCATCGCACAGAATTAAAGTCGGAATGCCGGGTGCCCACCCTCGCCGCGTTCTTTGTTTTGCGGCTCGGGTGGGAGTTCATGGACCTTCGCCGCGACGCTCTTCAACATCATCGGTCTTCGATCGCCAGCGTATTCTCTATCGCCACGGCAAAGAACGAGTGCCCGAACGCTGTTGGATGGAACGTATCCCAGAAGAGGGTATGATCCGGATCGTTACACAGCGTCTGCGTTAGGCAGGGGTTCGTCACGTCGATAAAGTTGAAGTGCGTCGAATCTTTCAAGACCGCATTCATCAGGCTGTTGATATCGACGCGAAAGATCCTCACGGTCGGCAACAACTGCTCAAAAAACAGTAGCTTGTTGAGCCAGGCGTTCGCTGCGGCGCTCGCCGCCGTCGCAAATGCTACATGGTCGGCAGCCACCGGCAGCAGGCCTATATTGAAGAGATTGGGAATGACAAAGTGCCGCGCGCCCGCCTGCCGCAGCAGCAACTCGCTCTCGGTAAGTCCCAGCGCGATCTGGTAACCAAGCGCATCCGGACTCCCAGTCTTGGTATTCGCGATGTCATTTCCCCCGCCCTCAAGAAAATAGAGCGCTTTCGGATCGGCCTTGCCGCCGTGCTGGCTCAAGTACAAAAGCACCTGCTGGGGCACGCTCGGGATCGTCCCTTGTGGCGTGTTTTGCGGCGCAGTCACGAAGGCTCCGCCGACCGCATAATCCGTTCCGCCTGCAAGCGACGGCGTCAGCGGCAATCCAAGATACCCGGCGATATGGTCCACCCAAATCGGACCATTCGAAAATCGCCCGTTGAAGTAGGGAGGAGGCGGCTGTTCCTTGCTAGTTGCGATGAAGACATTGCCGACATCGCAATAGCTGTCGCCAAACACGTAAAGGTTGTCGTATGTTGGCGTCGCGGCTGAGATCGTGACCGGCGCCAGCACGAAAACGAGAATCATACCGACCCAAAGGATTCTTCGCATCGCATTCCTCCACATCAGTTTTGAGTGATTGTTGCCGCTTCAGGGGAATTGAAGTACAAACAGCGGTCGCACCGCGAGACTGTACACCCGGAAGTATGCGCTTGGAAAGAACAAAAACCGGAGGCGCACATCGACTTCCGATCCAACTGGCTTCAAGACATTCCCGTGACGGCATATATATCGTGATACGATATAAATGAATGCTTTCCCGCTCTCCTCTTACCCAGCACCGATCCTCTGCTCAACACCCTGGCAGATTTCCGCTACGAACTGCGTCGCTTCCTCCTCTTCAGCGAATCGGCCGCACTTGAAGCCGGCCTTCATCCCCAACAGCACCAGCTACTGCTTCAGGTGGCTGGCGCTCCCGACGAAGCCATCGTCACGATCGCCTACGCCGCCACGCGCCTCGGACTCAAGCACAACAGTGCTGTCGAACTGGTGGATCGCTCTGAGCGCGAAGGCCTCCTCGAGCGCATCGCAGATGACCACGACCGGCGCCGTGCCATCCTCCAAGTCACCCGCAAAGGGCAGCAGGTCCTCAGCCGTCTCACCGGCGATCACGCCCGCGAACTGAACGAGATGGCTCCGCGCCTCGTGAAATCCCTGAAACACATCAGTCTTCACGCCCCCACTGGTCACCGTGGCAGGAGCGCGATGAGGTCCCGTCCCTCCGCACTGCGCGATTTCACTGTCGACCGGCGCACATGGCTCCTCTCCGCGGTGGCCCTCGTGATCGGCACTGGCGGAGCCGCGCTCGCCGTGCTTTTGCTGCGCGCCATCGCTCTCTCCACAAACATCTTCTATTACCACCGCCTCAGTCTCGCGCTTGTCGGTCCTGCCGGATCAACCGAACCGCGATGGCTCATGATGCTCGTTCCAGTCATTGGAGGCCTCATCGTCGGGTTCATGGCCCACTACGGCTCCGACAAGATTCGGGGGCACGGAATCCCCGAAGCCATCGAGGCGATTCTTCTTCGAGGCGCTCGTGTCGATCCCAAAGTCGCAATCCTGAAGCCCATCTCGGCAGCCATTGCCATCGGTTCCGGAGGCCCCTTCGGTGCCGAAGGACCCATCATCATGACGGGCGGCGCATTTGGATCTCTCGTCGCGCAATGGCTCAAGCTCTCTGACGCCGAACGCACTACGCTCCTCGTCGCCGGAGCCGCGGCGGGCATGTCCGCCACGTTCGCTGCTCCCGTCGCCGCAATCCTCCTCGCCGTCGAGCTGCTTCTCTTTGAATGGCGTCCGCGCTCGCTCGTGCCCGTTGCTACCGCCAGCGTAACTGCAGGCGCACTCCGCATCTGGTGGCTCGGCCCCGGACCGATCTTTCCGGTCGATCTTCCCTCCGGCATACACCTTCAGCAGCCCCTCCTTATTGCCGCGCCGCTGGGCCTTCTCGTCGGCCTCGCTTCTGCCGGGCTTAGCCGCTTGATGTACGGCTTTGAAGACGCCTTCGAGCACTTCTGCGGTCGCCTTAGAATTCACTGGATGTGGTGGCCAGCCATCGGCGGTATGGGAATCGGCATAGGCGGCTTCTTCTTCCCCCGCGGTCTCGGCGTCGGCTACGACAACATCGCCGAACTACTCCGCGGCAATGCTCCCATCGCCCTGCTCCTCGGCCTGCTCGTTGCCAAGTCGCTCATGTGGGCCTTTTCGCTCAGTTCCGGAACCTCCGGAGGAGTCCTCGCCCCCATTCTCATGATCGGCGCTGCGCTGGGCGAAACCGTCGCCGTGCTTGCCCACATGCCTGGCCAGACGCAGGCTCTCTGGGCACTCATGGCCATGGGCGCCATGCTTGCCGGTGCGCTCGGTGTACCGCTTACCGCGGTCCTCTTCTCGCTCGAACTCACGCACGCACTGCCCGCGCTGCTCCCGCTCGTGCTTGCATGCATCGCGTCCTACCTTGTCACGTCGCTGATCATGCCGCGCTCCATCCTGACGGAAAAGCTCAGCCGCCGCGGCTATCACCTCTCCCGCGAATACGGTGTCGACCCGCTCGAGCTGGTCACTGTCGCAGAAGTAATGAGCGAAATCCCTCCCGCTTCAGGCGAGGCAACAGATGAACCCGCCGACCTTTCCGAGGTCTTTGTCTACTCCGATGAAACCTGCCGCGCCGTCGCTGAAGAGATGGCAACTACCGGCCTGATGAATCTACTCGTCCTCGATCGCGACACTGGTCGCATCATCGGCAGCGTCGGGGCCGCCGAGCTGCTCGCGGGCCGCCGCCGCGCCGTCAAGCGCGAATCAGAACGCAGCATCGCTTTCCAGTTCACATCTCAGGAAAGTGAATACTAACCCTCTGCTTCGACCGAATTGGAGCAATAGAAAAAGCGCGGCCGCAGCCGCGCTCCATCTTGCATCCAGCTCCTCGAAAATCTACACCTTCGGCCGGGTTGCCTTGAATGTACCGTTGTAGGAAATGAACTCCCAGGTCCCCGTTAGCGCACTCGTGTCATCCAGCTTGCCGCTGAACTTCAGCGGCGCGGTCTCGCCCACCTCATCTGACGTGAACGGGAAATCCAGATCGAGTTGCCCATCCTTGTAGGTCCCTGCAACATCTGAAGCTCCGAACTTCCCCGTCACCTTACCATCCGGGCCGATCGCCAGATCGGCATCGGCCTCGCGGTCGCCGCCTGGTGTCTCCAGCACAAAATGCCACTTGCCGATGATCCCCGTGCCCGCCACAGCAGCCGCATCTTTCGCCGGCGCGGACTCCTTCGCGGGATCAGAACCCTTTGCAGGAGCTGCGTCCTGCGTCGAGGCCGGTGGTTGAGCCTTTTCCGAGCTTTGTGCGGGGGCCGCTTGCTGTCCGCCTCCCGAGTTCTGTGCGCTCCCCATCCGACTACCTGCGCTCAAAAAGACCATCACTGCCGCAACCACCATGACTCGCTTCATGCTTACACTCCTCACTCAATTCGCTTTAAAACTCGACGTTCAACACGCCACTCAATCAGTCATATCAAGCCCGACGCCTTCAGCACAAACAACCCATCCATTATTCAATACCGCCCGTCAGAATCCGTGACTCTGATCGGAAGATATGATAGTCATGAAACGCAACATCGTTGATGTACGTCTTTACCGGACCAAGTTCCTCGTGCTTGCCAGTTTCGTCCCGTACCATGACCTCAGCCTTCGCCCGCGACAACGCGACGCTTCTCACAGGACAGGTGTAGAGCTTTCCGCCAATCTCCACCGGACCGTATTCCACGAGAATATCCGCTCTCAAAATCGGCGATCCCGCTTCAAGATCTCCGGCCAATGAGGCAAGATCTCCCTTGTCCAGATCCGCAATCAACGTGAGCCTGAGAATTGTCCCGTCCTCGGGGTTTGCCACAATCTCTCCGTGATAAGCCGTGATCCGGCTGAAGTACATACGGCCAGACGTGACCGGTACCGGCACACAGCAGAACTTCACCTCGTAGCTTGAGGCTTTCATCGGAACCGCGAAGGCAAACACCGCGAGATCCCCATGATCGCCTGTCTCCCACCGGCTCCAATTTAGATAGCCGTGACTCGAATCCATCAGCACGGTGGCCATCACAGGTCCGAATAATCCCGTTACGTAGAGACCCTGTTCATCGGCTCCGCTTTCGCCTGTTTCGATTTGGCCGCTTCGAGGACCTCGGCGCCATTTCGGTACGTGATCCCCGAGCGTGTTGTGCTCGTAAGTTGCGGCGGAATGTATCGGCCCGCGACCATTCCCTTCCGCTGGTAACCGGCAGGCCAATCTTCGAAATGCATTATTGTCCGCGTCGCAAAGAAGTTTGGCAGCCTGTGACTCGCCCTGCCCACGTAATCCACAATCCGGGCGACGATCTGTTTCTGCTCAGCAACCCCCGGGCGCTGCCCTGTCATCAATAGCAGCTCGCGGCGGATCAAGAAACACCGATGCATCCGCCAGCGACACCAGCGCCGCCCGGCTCTTTTCTCCCGGCAGGTTGGCCTTGAGCTGCGTGAGTTCCTGGAACTTAACCGCTCTGTCAACTGCAGAGCAGAAAGCTTCGACGACAAGTGCAGACTCTCCGCTGCCTTTCTCCGTCGCGAGCATCGCCTTTAATTGCTCCACGGTTACCGGCTCCGCGGCAAATGCGGACAACGTCATCCCGATGCTCAATCGTCAGAAACAGTGCAAACCCGCGCCATTGACCTTCCACCCGACCGACAAAGTAGGCTACGTTTTACTTTGTATCCCCACCGTGCCTCCTGTCACAGAGTCCTGTTCCCTTGTTCCCCGTTCTCTGCTCCTCAATCTGCTAGCCTTCCCATGGACTTGAAACCAGGAGAAATCCATGCATATTTCCTTGCATCACTTTGCCGCAGTTACCATCATTCTTGGAGCATCATCCTTCATCTCAGCGCAGATTCCAGAGCAGCAAGCCTTGAGACGTCCTTTGCCTCAACTTCAGTCGTCCGCGGAGGAGCAACCCTCTCCTGCTGCCACCCCGTCCGTCGTGCCCGGCCATCACCCTCAGCCGGAAGCCGAATCCAATCCTGTCGCCGACCCGAAAGCGGTCGTCACAATCGGCAAAGCGCGATTCACTGTCCTCACGCCCCAACTCATCCGGATGGAATGGGCCGCAGACGGCAACTTCGAAGATCACTCTTCATTTGTCTTCCTGAATCGCAGGCTGCCGGTTCCGAAGTTCGAAGCAACCGCTCTCACGGCCAACAACGGCCACGGAATGACAATTAAAACGAGTGCATTAACGCTTCGTTACTCTCCGTCCGGCGACGGCAGGTTCACGCCTGACAACCTCTCCATCGCGCTCACAGTCGATGGCAAGCAGGTCACATGGCACCCTGGACTCTCCGATCCAGACAACCTGCAAGGCACCACCCGCACTCTCGACGGAGCACTCGGCAGCAAGACAAAGGAACCCATCGAGCCGGGCCTCATCTCCCGCTCAGGCTGGTCGCTGGTCGACGACTCCACGCGTCCGCTCTTTGACTCCGCCGACTTCCGCTTTCTCCAGGGAGAGAAGAGTCCATGGCCCTGGGTCATCGAGCGCCCCGCCGGTGATCGTCAGGACTGGTACTTCTTCGGCTACGGCCACGACTACCGCCAGGCTCTTGGCGACTACGTCAAAGTCGCGGGCCGTATTCCTCTGCCGCCGCGCTTCGCCTTCGGCACGTGGTGGTCGCGCTACTGGGCCTACAGCGATCAGGAGATTGTGGAGATCATCCGCGGCTTCCACCAGAACTGAAGTCCGCTCGACGTCTTCGTCATCGACATGGACTGGCACATCAATGTCGAGCAACTCAGGGCCGCGGGCGAGCAGGACAAGTCTGGATCACACACTCTCGGTTGGAGCGGCTACACCTGGAACAAGTTCCTCTTTCCCGATCCGGAGCAATTCCTCGCCAAGCTGCACGACGATCATCTGAAGACCAGCCTGAACCTGCATCCCGCATCCGGCATTCAGCCGTGGGAATCTCAATACCCGGCGATGGCAAAGGCCATGGGCATCGATCCGGCGACCAGGCAGTACGTGCCCTTCGACATCACCGACAAGAAGTTCGCCGACCAACTACTTCAACCTCGTCCTCCATCCGCTCGAGAAGCAGGGCATCGACTTCTGGTGGCTCGACTGGCAGCAGGAACCCAACACGAAGATGGCCGGCGTGACGCCGACCTGGTGGCTCAACTACGTCCACTTCACTGACCAGCAGCGCGAAGGTCAAGCGTCCGCATTCTCTTCCATCGCTGGGGCGGCCTCGGCAATCATCGCTACCAGATCGGCTTCTCCGGCGACACAGTCTCTGTCTGGGATTCGCTGGCCTTCCAGCCGTGGTTCACTGCCACCGCCGCCAACGTGGGCTATGCCTACTGGAGCCACGACATCGGCGGCCACATGCCAGGCGCCGTTGATCCGGAGCTCTACACCCGCTGGGTGCAGTTCGGCGTTTTCAGCCCAATCCTGCGCACCCACACCACGAAGAATCCGGAATCAGAGCGCCGCATCTGGGCCTATCCCGAACCGTATTCGTCCATCCTTCGCTGCAACCTTCCAGTTGCGCTACGCACTGCAGCCTTACATCTACACTGAGGCGCGCCGAACCTACGACACTGGCGTCGCTTTCCTGCGCCCGCTCTACTACGACTGGCCTGAAGCCAACGAAGCCTACGACAAGCAAGGATGAGTATCTCTTCGGCGACCAGATGCTCGTCGCTCCCGTTGTCGCATCGGCAGACAAGATCTCCGGATTGTCATCGCAAAAGGTCTGGCTGCCCAAGGGCGAATGGATCGAATGGCCCACCGGCAAGCATTTCACCGGCCCCACCGCAATCGATCGCAGCTTCTCGATCGAGCAGACCCCGGTGTATCTGAAGGCCGGCGCAATCGTGCCGATGCAGCCTCCGATGATCTACACCGGCGAAAAGCCCGTTGACCCGCTCATCGTGAATGTGTGGCCGCTCGCGCCCGGCTCAAGCAGGAGCTACTCACTCTACGAAGACTCCGGCGTCGCGACAGAGTATCAGCATGGCGTCTTCGCGCGTACTCCGATCACAGGCATCGCAAACCGGCGACACGCTGCGCGTCGAGATCGGTCCCGTCGAAGGCAGCTATCCGGGGATGCTTAAGACGCGCGGCTACACGCTCAAACTTCCGGCAGACTGGCCGCCGGCTTCCGTCACGGTCAATGGCGTTGCTGTGAAGCGCGCCGGACCCTCGGGCAAAGGCGGATGGAGCTTCGAAGGCAACACGCTCACCACCATCATCCCTGTCGCTGACCAGAGCGTCGCCGCGAAAGTCACGATTGAAGTCCGCCGCGCCGCAGGGCTCACCGCGCGACGCAACGAACTGGACGGCTTCGCCGGTGCAATGACCCGTCTCCGCGCAACCTACGATGCACTGAACGGAATGTGGCCGGTCGCCACGCCGCCTGACGTCCTGATCGATGCAATGCAGTCAGGCGATCGCCTTGGCTATCATCCAGAACGCGCAACGGAGGAACTGGCGCACTTCCACCAGATCCTTCCACAGGCCCAGGCCACTGTTGCCCAACTTAGCAAGAGCGCAAAAGACCGCCTCGAGGAGTATGCCAACCGCATGAGCAAAGACAATGCGCGCCAGGCCGACATCGCTGCCCAGATGCAACGTCGCCTCAACGCGCTTGACCGAGCGCAGAAACAGGTCGCGGAAGCAAGCAGATAAGCACTCAACAATCCGGCGCAGTGGGACATGACGCTCCATCCCACTGCGCAACCAACTAGTTGCAACTCTTGCAGCTCAGAGGCTCACCAGCCTGGCGCCTCACTTCTGAGCTTCGCCTTCGCAGCAGGAGTGCTCTGCGCTTTTTGGTTGCTCATACTTCTGCTTCGGGTCGACGAAGTACCCGCCATCATACTTATCGTGGTGGCGAACCCACGCCATCGTATGTGCCAACCCCTCCTCATCGCGGCCCTTCGGCAGCCAGATCGAGAAAGTTGTAGGTCCCGACCAGAATGTCCAGTCCCCGCGCATACGTTGAGTACGTGTGGTAGATGTCGCCCGTTCGTATCCTCGATAGAACACGCTGGCGCCCGGACGCTCCTCGCTCGGAAATTCCATGACCGTGTAGTTGTAATTCGCCTTGCCGCTGGCCTTTTCTTCCGGCGTCGCCGACACGTTGTAGTCGAAGTTGAAGTCCGTGCCGAACGAAGACACCCAGTGGAAGCGCCATCCCATCCGCTTCTTGAACGCCTCAATCTGATCGATCGGCGCGCGGGAAACCACAGCAAACGTGACATCGCGATGTGCAAGATGAATCGTCATGCCATCAAAATGATCGGAAAGGTAGGAGCAGCTAGGGCAACCTTCTTTCCACCCGGGCCCAAACATGAAGTGATAAACAATCAGCTGGCTGCGTCCGTCAAAAAGATCGGCGAGCGTCTCTTTGCCGCTAGCGTCCTTCAAAGACGTACTGCTTCTCGACTCGTTCCCACGGTAACTCGCGCCGCTAGCCTGCTCAGCTCATCGCGCTGCCGCGTAAACTCCTTTTCCTTCGCCAGCAATTCCTTGCGCGCCTCAATCCACTCACTGTGCGAGACCGCTTTCGGCTGCTTCAATTCCGTCGTTGTGGTTACCACGATTAACCTCCTTTGTTTCGGTTTGTTCGGGGAACTCCTTCCGCCTCTTTCTCATGAATATCGTGCCCGCGACGATCGCCGTCACGCCGCCGGTTCCGGTCGCGCTGCTGCACGATGAGTGCCGCTGTCGCAAGACAGAATGGACACATCGGACCCTCCTCAGTTCAGGCGGCCGGTCGAGCCTTTTGCATGAAGATTGGCGGCTCGTCAGCGCTCGGCCCACAGCTCGCGGGCACCGCGATATTCAGCAGGCGCAGATACACGCTGAACTGGCCGCGATGCTGATACCAGTGGCTGAACATCACGTCACGCAGAAACAGCCCTCTCGGTTGAGCAAGAATCTCCTGCGCGCCTGCGACCAGGCGCCAGGTCTCATTCATTGCCGCATCGTCGAACTTCGGCAGCAGGTCGCGCACGGCGGCGATGCTCTCGTCAAAAGTCTTCAGCACTTCCTGGCGGCTCGCCGGTTGCGGAAAGCTTGCAAACTCCGGAGCCTGTGCTGGATTGCTTTGCACAAAGCGAATCACACCGCTCGGAACGGAGGCAAGATGAAATGCCAGCTGACCGGCAGTCATAGACTTCTCATGCGGCTTCCAGGTCAACTTGTCTTCCGGCAGTCGCTCGAGGAATCTCCGTGTAACTGGGGCTTGTACTTCAAATTCTGCGAGTAATGACTGTGCAATCGACACGATGATCCTCCTTGGGGAATTTGGTCTTTATTGGATGGAAGTGTGAATTCGAATCACGATCCTTCTGCGCGGCGGCGAACCTTTTCGTGAATGTGTCCCCAGCCGTCACCACGCCCTTCTTGTGGTCCTCCTGGATCGCGCCAAAGCCCGAGTGACGGAACTTGATCAGCGTCCCACCCTCTTCCTCGCTGAGCCTGTACTGCACGTTGTTGGCCACTGGGTACGACATGAACAGTGGTCCGGCAAACTCCAGCAGAGTGGGCCGCTTGATGGCCTGCACGTGCGCCCAGAAGATGGCCGTTCTCGCCGCCGAGATCGCGATACCATCGGCCGCCCGGCCACGCCTCGAGCTTCATCGGCATCGGGTTGCCTTCACCGCCCTCGTTCCCCGGTCCCAACTGTTCCAGGAGCGCGGCAAAGGTATCCTCCAGCGATGCGCGCACATGAATCTCCTGCTCGACATTCAAGATCAGATCTTCAACGCTTGCTGCATTTACAATCATGCTTCCTCCTTCGAATTCGCACTTCTACCCAGATCCTTTGATGTTCCCGATGCCTTTTGCTCCGCCCGTTCCTTTACGCGGTTCAGCTGGTGACTCCAGTAGCGCTCGAATATTCCGGTCCACTCATGCAGTGGCCGAATCCCTCCGCATTCGTCCGGTACAGCTTCTGGCGTCCGTTGCAGCGCATGCGAACCAGTCCGACATCGCGCAGCACTCTCAGATGCTTCGAAACCGACGGCTGGTCATAGCGCAGCCTCGCCACAATCTCGCCCACGGAATGCTCACGCGCCGCAAGAAGAATCAGGATCTCTCGCCGCCGCGGCTCAGCTACGGCATTGAACGCATCGGAGGTGGTCGCTGCCCTCGCCATATGCAATCAATATATTCCTATATGGGAATATGTCAAGCGAACTTCTTTCTCGGACCTCCGCCAGATCTGAAATGAAAGCGTTTGCAGTGCCCGCCCCCGTCAATTACGATTCCGCCGTATGAAAAATCTCGTTCGTGCCTTGCCTGCAATTCTCCTGCTCTTTTCTTCACCGCTCATCTTCGCGCAAGCTCCCGCAGCATCTTCCGATCCGTTGGCGCCCACTCTTGGCGTCAAGTCCGCCGTTGAGATCGATCGCGAGTGGCAGCAATCCGTCGCGAAATACGACGCCGAGCGTAATCGCCTGCTTGCCGAGGCCGATCGTCAGGCAAACGACGGTCCCTATCGTCCCGACTGGGCCTCGCTGATCAAGTACCAGCAGCCGCAGTGGTACAAGGACGCGAAGTTCGGCATCTTCATTCACTGGGGCGTCTACTCGGTGCCTGCATCGCAGAACGAGTGGTATCCACGCAACATGTATCACCCCGGCGACGGCGCCTACAAAAACTTCCAGGAGCACTACGCCACAAAAGACCCGGCCGCGAAGGACACCAAGGGCTACAAGGACCTGATTCCTCTCTTCCGCGCCGAGCACTTCAACGCCGCCGAGTGGGCAAAGCTCTTCAAGGATGCGGGCGCGCAGTATGTGGTTCCAGTGGCCGAGCATCACGATGGCTTCTCCATGTACGACTCCGGCCTCTCCGACTGGACGGTCGTGAAGATGGGACCGAAGCGCGACACGCTTGCGCGAACTGGCCGCAGCCGTTCGCGCCGAAGGTCTGCATTTCGGTCTCAGCTCGCATCGCGCCGAACACAACTTCTTCTTCGATGGTGGTCGCGCGATCCGCTCTGACGTGAACGATCCCAAATATGCGTCGCTCTACGGCCCCGCGCACCAGTGGTTTGAAGCAGGCGGCGACGCGCACGGTCTCGAGGACGACTGGACCTGGGTGAGCGAAGCATGGACGCGCGACTGGCTGGCCCGCGACACCGAACTCGTGGAGAAGTACAAGCCCGAGGTTGTCTACTTCGACTGGTGGATCGGACAACCGAACTTCCGCCGCGCTGTGACGGAGTTCGCCGCCTTCTACTACAACTATGCCGCCGCCCACGGCTACACCGGCGTGATCGACTTCAAGGACTACTCCCTGAACTGGAAAGCCGGCACGCGCGACTTTGAGCGCGGCCAGCAGGACCACATCATCGCCGACCACTGGCAGACCGACACTTCCATCAGCAACGCATCATGGGGCTACATCGACAACGACACCTTCAAGACGCCGGAGTTTCTCGTTCACCAGCTCGTCGACATCGTGAGCAAGAACGGCAACCTCCTGCTCAACTTCGGTCCGCGCTCCGACGGAACCATTCCCGACGAGGTGCGCGCGACCCTGCTCGAAATGGGCGCGTGGCTCAAGGTCAACGGCGAGGCCATCTACGCCACCACGCCTTGGAAGACCTTCGGTGAAGGACCAACGCAAGTTAAAGCGGGCGCATTCCACGACACTGACACCAAACCTTACACCGCCGAAGACTTTCGCTTCACCGCCAAGGGAAGCAACGTCTACGTCATCGGAATGGCTTGCCCCTCCGACGGCAAAGCCATCTATCCACTCGCTCGGCTGGTCGCACGAAGGCGCGGCCATCGCCGATCGCGAAAGTGGAATTGCTCGGCTCCGCAGAGAAGGTCACGTGGACGCAGGGGGCGAATGCGCTCGAGATCACACTGCCTGCGGGCGCAGCCTGCAAGTATGCTTACGCGCTGAAGCTGACGCGCAGCGGAAAAGTAAGCGTGGTTCGCTTGGCGAACTGAGGACAACCGTGGCAGGATGATGTGTCTGCGGAACGTCCTCACCTGGGGTGTCCAGCATGTTTCTCAACCGTCGACGTTTTCTCGGTCATCTCGGATCAAGTGCTGTTGCCGCGACTCTCGCGCGCTGTGTGTTCGGAGTCGCGCTAACCGATGTCAATCAGTCGGATCCGGCACACGACCCGCTTCGCCCGGAGTACCATCTCCTCCCGCCTCACAACTGGATGAACGATCCCAACGGGCCTATCTGGTGGAAGGGAAAATATCACCTCTTCTATCAACTGAATCCACACGCTGCGGTATGGGGCGACATGCATTGGGGTCACGCGGTGAGCACTGACATGGTGCACTGGCATCATCAGCCCATCGCTCTTGCTCCCACTCCCGGCGGGCCCGACAGCGAAGGCTGCTTCAGCGGATCGGCCGTCGTGATGGATGGCGTTCCCACATTCATTTACACCGGCGTACAAAACGCGCCGCCGGAATCGGTCACGCTTCGCGATGGAAATGACAAGCTGCGTGAAACGCAATTGCTGGCCACCGCTCAGGATGACAATCTCCTCCACTGGAAGAAGCTTGAAGATCCCATCATTGCTTCGCCGCCCTCCGGCATGGCTGTAACCGGTTTTCGCGATCCGTGCCTGTGGCGCGAATCAGGCACATGGTACCTGGGACTCGGATCAGGCGAACGCGGCAAGGGCGGATGCGTCCTGCTCTATCGCTCGCAGGACCTGCGCCACTGGACGTATCTTCACAAGCTCGCTGAAGGAAAGCCCAACGGCCAGCGTCGCCGCCAATCCCTGCGACAGCGGAGAGATGTGGGAGTGCCCTGACTTCTTCTCCATCAATGGGCGCTACTGCCTTTTCTACTCAACCGAGAACAAGGTGCTCTGGACGACCGGCGACTACGACGAGAAGGAACATCTATACACGCCGAAGCGCCAGGGAGTTCTCGACCACGGCGCCTACTACGCTCCGAAAAGCTTCCTTGCTCCCGACGGTAGGCGCATCCTCTGGGGCTGGATTCAGGGAGACGCGACCCGAGACAGAATTTGCCGCCGCGGGCTGGGCAGGCGCAATGTCGCTGCCTCGTGTGCTCACGATCGACCAGCAGGGACAGCTCGAGATGAAACCCGCCGTTGAGGTGGAGAAACTTCGCGGAGCAGTGCGAAGTGTCGCCTTGAACGCAAGCACTCCCTATCGTCTCAAATTAGCAACTCTGCGCCACGAGTTCCTTCTCCCCATCGAGCTTTCCACGGGAGCCGTAAGCGTTCGCCTCGTCACTGCCGGCCACACAGCCTGGGAACTCAAGATCGATATCGCGGGCAATGCGGTTCAATGCGGAGATGCGACTTTCGAATTGCCTGCACGCCCTTGGAAAACACCCGAGCTACGGTTCTTCCTGGACGGCTCAATCGTCGAATGCTTCATTTGCGGCAGAGAGGCACTCACGAGCCGCGTGTATGTGGTCAAGCCGGATGTGACTACGCTGGAGATCTCGCTTCAAGGCATAGAGACTCTGGAACTCTTGCATTGGCCGCTCGACCCGATCTCTGCCAATCGCCTGACAACGTGAATCGCGAACATCTGCAGCAGGTCACTCCTTTATCAGTGTCGCAGCCATGTACCATTTGGGCATGGCGCTTGTTGAAGTGGATGCGGTCTCAAAGGCCTACGCCCGCCGCGCGGGCCTTCACACCGAGATGCGCACTGTTGTCGACAATGTCTCCTTCTCCATCGCCGCGGGCGAAACGCTGGGCCTGGTCGGCGAATCCGGCTCCGGCAAAACCACCGTCGCTCGCATGATTCTCGGGCTGGTCCGTCCAACGCACGGCAGCGTGCGCATTGACGGTGTCGACGTTGCGCGCGCCTCGCGAAGCGAAATGCGACGCGTTCGCCGGCAGATGCAGCCCGTCTTTCAGGATCCCTTTGGCGCGCTCAATCCCCGCATGAAAGTACTGGAAATCGTCACAGAGCCGTGGATAATTCATGGCAATGATCTCGGCGGCGAAGTCCCCCGAGGCCGCGCAGCTCTTCGCACACGCGCTGTCGAATTGCTCCGCGAAGTTGGACTCGACGAATCGGCTCTCGGCCGGCATCCGCACGAATTTTCCGGCGGCCAGCGCCAGCGCATCAATATTGCTCGCGCCTTGGCACTGCGACCCCGGCTTCTGATTCTGGACGAACCGGTCTCAGCTCTCGACGTGAGCGTCGGCGCGCAAATCGTGAACCTGCTGCGGAACTTGCAGCGCGAACACGGGCTGACTTATCTGTTCATCTCCCACTCCATGCCGCTCGTGCGCTATCTCAGCACGCACATCGCGGTCATGGAGCGCGGGCGCCTGGTCGAGACAGGCGAAGCAGTCACCTTGTGCACTTCGCCCCGCGAAGCCTATACCCAGGCAACTTCTCGCAGCCACACCGGAATTGCCCGTCATTGCGGACCCGCCCGCAATAGCGGACAGGCCAACCGGCCCGGCCTGAGCCTATGCAATCGTTGCTTCGCTACTTCTGCTGCGGCTTTTCAGCGGAAGGCGGAGGCGCGGGAGTTGCCGGTGCGCGGGCGTGGCAGCCGGAGACGTCGCCGGTGTAACTGACGTTCCCGGAGCGGCCGGTGATGCAGGAGTCCCCGATGGCGGCGTTGAAGCAGGAGGACCCGGCATCGGAGCAGCACCCGGAGCACCAGGATGAGGCATCGGCATCGGGTGACCTCCCGGCATTCCTCCCATGCCCGGCATACCCGGATGATTCGTCGGGAGCTGCATGTCGCTCACATCCACCAGTTCGACATCAAAGATCAGGTCAGCCTTGGGAGGGATTCCCGGATGGGCCGCGTCAGGTCCAGGACGCCCGCGTGCGCCGTACGCCAGTTGCCACGGGATGAAGAGGCGGCGCTTGCCGCCGACCTTCATGCCGGTAAACCCCTGATCGAAACCTGGAATCACGCGGCCAAACCCTTGCGGAATACTGATGGGCTGCGGATCACCCATCTTCGGCTTGCCACTTTCGTCAAGCTCCGGCTTGCCGTCGGCCCCAATAACCGGTGTGCGGTGATCGTACGACGAGTCGAACTTGTGCCCATCGGCCGCGAGCCAGCCCGTGTATTGGACCTTGTAAAGCTTGTTCGGCTCAGCTTCCTTTCCGGTGCCGATCTTGACGTCCTGGTAACGCAGGGAGAACGCAGTCTTCACGACGCCGCGCACCGGGGGAACCCCGGGAGGCAGTTGCAGCACCGCTCGCTGTTGTGGCTGTCTTGCCGGCGACCTGCCGGCTTGGCTGTCGTTGAGGGCTTGGGTGCGGTCTGAGCAAATCGATAGGACACCGCTGGCCGCCAGAAGCAGTATCAAAACGGATCGTTTCATTGCGTAGGAATTCTCCGGTTATCTCTTAAAGGGGAGTCTATCAGGCGCTACTGCATCCGAAACCCCAAGCGTCATTCGTCCGGCTCGCATGCTTTCCTTTACGGTTCTTTAGGCGTCACGCAGCTCAGGTACGAAGTCGGAGGCGCTATTCCGCGCTGATCTTCTTCTCCGTTCCTTTCGCCATGATCGTCCAATGTTCCTTGTCGGCTGAGAACTCTTGACGGTACTCGATCCGGTCCGGCGCTGCGAAAACGTTGACGACTCTGAAGTAAGTGGTTCTGTCCGGTCCCGTCACTTTCCAGGGAAACTCCCACGTGTTTCCGTCAATGAACAGCTTGCCCGATCCCGGCTCTCCCCCGCCTTGCGGTATCTGATAAGTGGTATAGGAGTTCTGCTTTTCGACATAAGTGAAGACCAGCAGCACCTTGGACTCCCCATTCACCATCTGATTGCAGGCCACATACCCACCGCTCCTCCAGCACACATTCTTCACAGTGCTGCTCTCGTGACTCATCTTGCTGAATTCGGTGTCAAAGTGATCCGTTTCAATCTTCCAGACACCTGCATATGCCAGGATCGGGTCAATTCCGAGCGAAGCCGCCGGCAGAGGGGCCGCAGTCGCCGGCGATTGAATCGGACTTGCCTGCGGTTCGGCAGAAGTCGCCGGTTGTTGCGCAACTGCACCGGCACAGCAAATAAAGAACGAATTCAATGCAATTGCGTGAACCCAACCGCATTTCAGAACCATTTCCAACTCCTTCGACCCATGAACGCAAATCAGTCTAATTCAGCCAGCATACCCGCAAGCAGTGCCGTCCGAGGCGCCAGGTGCTCAATCAAAATCGATTCGTGGCTGGCATGGGCCCCTTCTCCCACTGCTCCCATGCCATCGAGCGTGGGAACTCCCAGAGCGGACGTGAAGTTTCCATCCGAGGCTCCCCCGGTGGCCGCTTCGTCGAGCGCGATCCCCAACTCCGAAGCGAGCGTACGGGCTCGCTGAAAGAGACGGACCGTGCCGCGCGTTCGCTGCATCGGCGGCCGATTGATCCCTCCGGTCACCGTTACCGTGCAGCCCTTATCCATTGCCTTGATGCCGCTGAACATTCGCTCGATCCGCGGCCCGTCCATCCGCCCGCGCGATCCTCACATCCACCTCGGCCCAGGCCTCTGCGGGAACGACATTGGTCTTTGTGCCTCCACCGGCCACCCCCACACTCACCGTCAGGCCGCGCTTCAGATCGGTCCAGCCGCTCACACGCTCAACCACGCGAGCCAACTCACGAATCGCACTCACGCCATTCTGAAAGTCAACGCCCGCATGCGCGGCTACGCCCTTGATGTCGATTCGCCAATTGCCGGTGCCTTTCCGCGCAGTCTTGTAGGCCAGACCCTGGGCCGGTTCCAGCACAAAGACCGCCGCGCACTCACGCGCCAGACGTTCGGTGATCGGCCTCGACACCGGGCTGCCTACTTCTTCTTCGCTGTTGAGGAGCAACACCAGTTCCCGATTCAACAAGTCAGCCTCAGTCAGCATCTCAATGGCGCTAAAAGCCATTGCGACCCCGGCTTTCATGTCCAGTGTGCCCGGTCCCCAGAGCCGGCCATTCCCAACCCGGCAGGGCATCGTCCGGAGTGTTCCAGTCGGCCACACCGTATCCAAATGACCCAGCAAGAGAATTCTTCCTGCGGCGCCGCCCCGTGATCTCGGCCCGAATCGTGCTTCCAGCACGTCACCAAACTTCTTTTGCTTGTGTAGCTTGACTCGCCCACCGAGTGCTCTGGCGCAGGCGGTCGCAATGGTCATGCAGGCATCCACTGCCGCCTTGTCGTCAGAAGGAGATTCTGCAACGACAAGCTGCTGAGTTAAATCCAATAATGCTCGCTGCTTACGTCTGGCCCCTGCCAGCAGGGCGCGCATGGGAACAGAATTCAAGGCTGAAGCGAGCATCGGCATTCTTCCGGGTCGTATCACTCTATTTTGCGAGTTCAACCCGATTCTACGACTCAAACCGGCCGAGGTACCAGAGACTGCAACTTCTTCCCCATGTCAGCTGTTGTCCCGTAGTCCTTTGATTCAGTTGGCCTTCCTTCGACTCCTCCCGGAAGAGCAGGTTACTGATGGGCAAACTGTGGCAAAAATGCCACATGCAGAGATCTCTATTCTCCCTCTAATCTAATAGTTGCGTCACCAACTCGGTGACGCGTGATTTATTCGGAGTAGTAATTTGGCACACCCAGCGCACCTGGAACAGACCATTGCAGCATCCCTGGAATTCACAGGGGTCGGACTCCACTCCGGCGCACCGGTCACGATGCGGCTTCTTCCGGCTCCGGCCGGTTCGGGCATCGTCTTTCGGCGTACTGATCTCGACAACTTTGAAATTCCCGCCATCGGCCGCAACGTCGCCAAGGTCAGCTACGCGACCAGTCTGATGCGCCAGGGCGTTCTGATCTCCACCACCGAGCATCTGCTCTCGGCCCTGATCGGCATGGGAGTGGACAACGTGATCGTGGAGCTCGACAACCTTGAGCTTCCCATCCTCGACGGAAGCGCGCTTCCCTACGTCGAGGCATTTCGCGAAGTCGGCATCCGCACACAGCGCCGCCGCCGCGAGACCATTCGCGTCCTGCACCCCATCGAGGTCCGCGAAGGTGACAAATTCATCGGCGTCTATCCCGGCTCCGGCTACCGCATTCAATACACTGATCGACTTCCCTGCTCCGATCGGCCGGCAGGTAGACAAGCATCGATCTGGCCGCCGAGACCTACGGCACCTACATCGCTCCGGCGCGCACCTTCGGCTACAAAGCCGACGAGAAGAAACTGCGCGACATGGGGCTCATTCGCGGCGCGAGCCCTGAGAACGCGATCGTCCTCTCCCCGCAGGGCCCGGAAAACGGGCCACTCCGCTTCAGCGACGAGTATGTCCGCCACAAGGTGCTCGATCTGATCGGTGACCTGGCACTTGCCGGCCGACGCATCGAAGGTCATGTCGTGGCCGAGCGTGCCGGTCACGCCATGCACACTGCGCTGGTAGCGCGCCTCATGAAAGACCGCTCAGCCTGGGAGCTGGCGCACGTCCCCGTGCCGCAGGACGAGACCTGCAGAAGTCCTCGCCCATGCTGCTCTGCGCCGTCCAGCGCTGATCGGCGCTTAGCTCGCGATCAGATTTCTCACTTTCCGCGAACCTGCGTTTCGATCACAGAAACAAAATGCACATCGGCGTCGGTGCCGCCACGCTCTTGCCCTCTTCTGCAAGCTTGCCGGTTGCCTGATCACGCGCAAACACACTCAACAGGTTCGAGTCCTGATTTGCCACCAGCATCCAGCGCTCCGTCGGATCAAGAGTGAAATTGCGCGGAATCTTGCCACCGCAGTTGGAGCGCTCCATCGGCGTCAGAGCACCCGTCTCGGGATCGGCCTTGCATGCTGTAAAGAAAATCCTTGTCGCGATTCGCGAAATAAACAAACCGGCCGTCCTTTGTAATCACCGTGTCGCATGCCGCGCGTGTCCCCGTGGTAATCCTTCGGAAGCATCTCAATCCGCGACTTCAGCGTCAGACTTCCATCGGCCTTGTTCCACTCCAGCACATCGACAGTCGAAATCAGCTCGTTCACTGCAATACGCCGTGTGGCCATTCGGATGAAAGTGCAGCGTACGCGGTCCAGCACCCGGTTGAGCGCTGATACGCGCCCGCGCTCTTCAGCATTGCGGTGTTCGGCATCCAGCGTATAGATGTGAATCATGTCGCCGCCGAGGTCGTTGATGTAGGCATAACGATTGTCTGGCGAGAACGAAGCAAAGTGCGCGTGTGCGCTCTCCTGGCGGTCTTTGTTCGGACCGTGGACCGTGTAGTGCTCACTCCACACCACCGGGCTGAGTTTGCCATCGGTCACTAGAAAACTCGCAGCGCTTCCGCCGCCGTAATCGGCGGAGAGCAGCACGCGCCCCGTGTGGTCGAGCGCAACGTGGCATGTGCCCGCGCTCGCGGAGTTCTCCGCCGAAAGCGGCTGCAGTTCACCGTTGATCACGCGAAAGCTGGCAACCTCGCCGGTCGGCTTGCCGTTGAAGCTGTCCACTTCGCACGCTGCATACAGATACTTGCGATCGTGCGAAAAGCAGATCCAGTCCACATTGGCGACTGTTGCCGCCACACCCGCAGCGGTCAGTTCGCCCGTTGCCGGATTCCAGTCGTACGACAGAATCCCGTCCGGCTTGCCGGATGCAACGAAGACCCTCTGCGTTCCCGGCGCAGCAAAGCTGGTAGATGCTGTGGCGATTGTGGCGGCAGTGGCAGTCATCAGAAATTCACGGCGTGAGAAGTTTCCCATGGCACAAGCGATTGTCGCCGATGGACCCGGGCAAGCGCCAGTTTCGACAGGCAGACGGGCAGGAGGAAGAGCGCCTGCTCGTGCCACGCTCTCCCTCCCCGGCTTCTCAATGCGAGATTGAGAACACAACGTTCACCGTCGTCTCCACCTCAACGGGTTGCTCGTTAAGCAGGTACGGCTTGTAGCGCCAGGTCTTCACTGCATCGAGTGCGGCCTGCTGCAGCATTGCAGGGCCGCTGATCACGTGCAGATTCTCGATTGTGCCCGACTTGGAAATCGTCGCCTGCAGCACCACCGTTCCCTGAATCCCCATCGCCTTTGGAATCGGAGGATATTGCGGGATCGTCTTGCGAATAATCAATCCTTCAACCACCATCGATGAGACGCGAACTGGACCCCTCACATCAGCGTGCACGGTCTGCGCTCCATGGCCGCGAAAGACATCTCCGGCACCGCCCGGCATTGCCGGCACCGCTCTCCATGCTCAGCAGGTTGCCGCCCGGAGCATTATCTTCTCGCCCGTTCAGCATCACGATGCTGATCGGAATCGTGCGTGGCGCGGTGAAGCTTCCATCGATCATCTGCGGAGTTCCGTGAAACGGCTGCGTGCGCGTATGCGTCGGCAGTGAGGCGCCTGCGTCGGTGAGGCAGGCGCCAACATCAGAAACTGCATTGCCTGCCGCGGTAGCGCATCCGGAAAAACGAGCGGAATCAGGATCAGCGCCAGCACAATCAAGCCGTTGATCGTAAAAGTCGCGATCATCCAACGGCGGCTGCGAGTCTTGATTCTGCCTGTGGATTCGAACGTGGAATCTTCAAACATGGCCTGCCTCCCTGGGTAAGCGTTGCAGTCGCGCCGGCCGGGAGACGGTGAGCCCTTCGAGCGCGCAACCGTGCGCGTTCACTCTGCGCGCTGCTTGCGCGCGAGAGAGCGAAGATCAAGGCCCTCTGTTCATCCCATTCGGAACCACTGTGCTCTTGTAGACACCGCGAACGATGCGAATGTTCCCGCAGCCCGAAGATCCAATGGGCGAATCGAGCATTGACTGCGTTACACTCCAGAAGATTCACGGTTCAACACAAACCGGAGTTGGTATGAAGCTGATTCGCTTGTTGCTCCTTGCGGTAGCCGCAATTCAATTTCAGAGCTTGCCTGCCCTCAAGGCTCAGGACGCTCAGTCCGCGGGCTGCGGTCACCAGATCGCCGGACCCGGCAGCCACACTCGAGTACATTCACGGCGCGTGGGACACGCTCACCCGCTCGATGACTGACTGCCACTCGCTCGTCGACATCAAGGTGACGGCAAATCCTGTTCTCTACATGCCGGCGGAGATGCCCGCGCCGCCCGACGTCGCAGCACTGAGCGAGAAATGTCACGTCAAGATCGTGACACCTCCCGCAGCGTATCGAAAAACTGGGCGATCGTCCGCCCTGAGCAACTTCCTGCGCCCGGCCTGCTCTATCTTCCCAATCCCTACGTCGTGCCCGGCGGACGCTTCAACGAGATGTACGGCTGGGACAGCTACTTCATCCTTCTCGGACTCGAAGCCGATCATCGCGAAGCCGCTGGCCAAAGGCATGGTCGACAACTTCCTCTTCGAGATCGAGCACTACGGCGCCGTGCTCAATGCGAACCGCACATACTACCTCACGCGCTCGCAGCCGCCATTTCTCACATCGATGATTCGCGCGGTCTACGAGAATCCCGCGAGCTTTCCTGCCACTCCAGCCGGTCGCACGGCGGCTCGCGCATGGCTCGAGCACGCCTACAAGCTGGCGGAAAAGGACTACTCCACGTGGACGCGACCGGAGCACAAAGCCGGCACAACGGGCCTCGCGCGCTACTTCGACTACGGTACCGGTCCGGTGCCGGAGATGGCCGACGACAGCACCTACTACACCGACGTGATCCGCTGGCTCGTTGCGCACCCTGCGTCCTCCGGTTCTGGCGAGAACGGCCAGTCATTCCTGGTCAAAGGCACGGACCAGCCCGATGCCGCAGAGGCTGCTCGGCTCAAGCAGACAAGCTGCGACGTGAAAGCCAGTGTGGTCTGCATGCGCGCATGGGCCGACGGTTACCGCCTCACAAAGACTTCTACCTCGGCGACCGCGCCATGCGTGAATCGGGATTCGATCCGAGCTTTCGCTTCGGCCCATTCAGCGGTGCAACGCACCACTACGCGCCGGTGTGCCTGAACAGCCTGCTCTATCGCTATGAGCGCGACATGCAACACCTCGCGCTCCTGCTCGGCAAACCGAATGATGTCCACGCGCTGGGCTCGTCGTGCAAAGGCTCGCAACATCGCCATCCATCGCTACCTGTGGCGGCCGCAGCAAGGCGTCTTCGCCGACTACGACTTCATCCGTCACAAATCGTCGGACTATGCCTACATCTCATCGCTCTATCCACTGTGGGCGGGCGTGGCAACGCGCGAAGAGGCCGCAAAGGTGGTTGCCAAGCTTGAATCTCTTTGAACGGCAGGGCGGGCTCTCCATGAGCAACACCAACACCGGCTTGCAATGGGATGAGCCTTTCGGATGGGCTCCGACGAACTGGATAGGCGTTGCCGGCCTGGAGACCTCCGGCTTTCGCGACGACGCAAAACGAATCGCCGCGAAGTGGAATGCAACGGTAGACCAGGGCTTCGCCCACGATGGCACCATTCGCGAGAAATACAACGTGGTTTCAGGAAATGCAGATGTGCAGGTCAGCGCAGGCTACAAGGAAAACGTGATTGGCTTTGGCTGGACGAATGCCGTTTACCTGAAGATGAGACAAGTGCTTCGGGATCAGGCCAGGCAGGCCGCCGACTGAGTGTTCCAAAATCAAAAGGGCGCCTCCCATTGCGGGAAGCGCCCTTTCTCTTGCCTCCGTTTGAATAAGCTATTCCGGCAAATCCAGCTTCCCTTTCACCTGAAAGCTCTTTGTCAGAACCTGTGCACGTGTACGCGGCTGGCCGCCGCCGACAGATACTGAGTAGCTTCCCTCGGCGATCATCGGTTGTCCTGCCTCAGTCACGATGCTCAGATCGCGTGGCTGCAGTTGGAACCTTATCCTCTGCGAAGCGCCCGACTCGAGGTGCACCCTTTGGAATCCCCGCAATGCGCGCAGCGGAGCGCCCGCCACATCCGGGAAGCTGAGATAGAGCTGCACCACCTCATCGCCCACATGCATGCCGCTGTTCGTCACCGTGACATCCGCAAATGCAGGTGTGCCTGCAGGAACCGGATTCGGCGGCGCCATCAAGTCGCTGTACGTGAACTTCGTGTAGCTCAACCCATAACCGAACGGATACAGCGGCGTTCCTTGGAAGTAGCGATAGGTCCGCCCCTTCATCGAGTAGTCTTCGAACGGAGGCAGCTGACTGACGTCCGTGTAGAACGTGACCGGCAGCCGTCCCGCGGGATTGTTGCGCGCCGGAGAGTGTCTCCGCCACGGCAGTGCCGCCTTCTTCGCCCGGATACCAGGCATCGAGAATCGCGTTGGCGTGCTCCTTGGCCCAGTTCACACCAAGCGCGCTGCCGTTGGTGAGAACCACCACGAGCGGCTTGCCCGTCGCTGCCAGCGCCTGCGAGCAGTTCTTCTTCGGGCTTGGGCAGATCGATGCTCGTGCGATCGCCGCCATTGAAGCCCTCTTCGTGCACCTGCATCTCTTCGCCTTCGAGCTCGCTCGTGATGCCGACCACGGCGACAACTACGTCGGCATTCTTTGCGGCTTCGATCGCCTCCGGCTGCGGCGCGAGATCGACCTTCGACCACACGAGTTTTGCGATCGCTTCCTTGTTCTCGCCGCTGGCCATAATCCACGGCAAGCGGATACGCCTTGCCCTTCTCCAGGTGAACGCGGCCAAGCTTCGCGTCCGCACCGGTCGCCTGCCAGTCCATCGTGACCGGCTTGCCGTCGAGCGTTACACGGAAGAACCCGTTAGCCTTCATGCCGAGGTTGTAGTCGCCGGTTTCCGGGGCAGTGAGCATGCCGTCCCAATGGATCAATGCTCCGCCCTTCTCTGCAACCTCACTTGGCAGTTGCTGCGCGGCGGCATTGATAACTCGGCTCCACGCGAGTGGCCAGCGCAGCGGGCTTCTTCGTCGGGTCAAAGATGTCCACCCCCTTCATCTCGGAGTAGCTCGCCTTCACGCCCGGCTTGCCATCCGTCGTCAGCGCTTCCGCCGGCACCGGCGAAGCCTTCTTGCTCAAGAACTGCGTGTCCTTCTACATAGTTGAATCGTCGCATTCGGGAACTCCTTCTTCATCCCCTCAGGATCGACACCGTGTGCGTCGGAATTCCGTTGTAGTTGCCCAGCAGAACCTTGGTCTGATCGGCCAGCGGGCCCACCACCGCAATCTTGATGCCTGAAGTCTTCAGCGGCAGCACGCCGTCGTTCTTCAACAGCACCATCGACTCGTTCGCCAGCTTGCGCGCCAGCGCGCGATGCTCCGCGCTGTCCAGCTCGCTTCTCGTCGATCTTCGAGTACGGCACCATCTCCGGCGGATCGAACATGCCCAGCTTCATCCGCGCGGTGAACAGCCGCACCAGCGCCACATCGATGTCGCTCTCTTTCAGGATAGCCCTGCTTGCACCGCATCGAGATACGGCTTGTAATCGTGATCGTCGGTCACCTTGGCAAAGAAATCGCCGCACTCGTTGTCCATGCCGCGCTTCAGCGATATCGCCGATGCCTCCGGCTGCGACTTCGTGAAGTGATGACCGTCGAAGATGTCGATCACCGCGCCGCAATCCGAAACCACGTAGCCCTTGAAGCCCCACTTGCCGCGCAGCTGATCTTCGAGCAGAAACTCGTTGGCGCACGCCGGCTGTCCGTTGATGCTGTTGTAGGCGCACATCACCGATCCGGCCTTGCGCTTCCGTCACCGTCGCGCGAAACGCCGGCAGATAGGTGTCCAGCTCATCATGCTTGCTCACATCCACGTCGGCCGTGTGCCGCGTCGACTCCGGTCCGCTGTGCACCGCATAGTGCTTCGGCGTCGAGATCACGCGGTAGTAGTGCGGGTCGTCGCCCTGCATACCCGTCACAAAAGCGACTCCCATGCGCGCCGTCAGGAACGGATCCTCGCCGTAGGTCTCCTGGCCGCGTCCCCAGCGCGGATCGCGAAAGATGTTGATGTTCGGAGCCCAGAAATCCAGCCCTTCCAAGATGTTGCTATGCCCTGCGCGCACGTCCTGCGCATGCTTGATGCGCCCCTCTGTGCTGATCGCAATGGCCATCTCGTGAATCGCCGGCGCATCGAATGTCGCCGCCAACCCGATCGGTTCTGGAAATTCCGTCGTCCCGTCGACCGCCACGCCATGCAGCGCCTCGCTCCACCAGTCGTAAGCCGGAACATTCAGCCGCGGAATCGCCCGCGCCTGGTTCAGCAGCTGTGAAGCCTTCTCTTCCAGCGTCATTCGGTGCACCAGGTCTGCCGCACGCTGTTCGGCCGGCACACCTGGGTCAAGGTATGCGGGCTTTTGAGTGTCTTGTCCGCACGCTGGCCAAATCATCCCGCAGCACGTCAGGCCGGCCACGATCAATCGTCTTCCAAGTCTGTTCATTGAATCCCTCACTGTTGGGCGAAGATTTGCAGAGAGTCTTAAGCCAAAGAAATTCCCCTCGCCCTCCGGGTGCCAACGCTAATGCCTCAAGCGAAGGCTGTCAAGCGGCGGGGATCAAAGAGATTGCCAGTAAAAAATCGCTTTATTGTTTCTCGGCTCCGAAACTGTTTCTGACGTGCCACACTGGCCGGGTTGCACAATCGCCTTCTGAATACGTGTAACCTTTCTGCTGCACAAGCAGTAAAGGGAAATAGAAAGGGGAACGAAGATGCGGGACGATGCAAGCAGCGTCCTCGACGACTTCAGGCAGGGTAATGTCGACGCCTTCGAGACGCTCTTCCATCTCCATCAGAGATCGGTCTACGGCTGGGTTCTCCGCATCGTGCGCAACCCTGACGCAGCCGAGGAGGTGACCGTGGAGGCATTCTGGCGCATCCATCGCGCACATGCGCGGTACGATCCGCGGCGCAGCTTCGAAGCGTGGGCTAGAACCATTGCCACGCATGCGGCGCTCGACTGGCTCCGTTCGCATCGGCTCGAACGCAACTCTCGTTCGGAACCATTTCAAGACCCGCCGGCGCCTGCGGCTCCCGACCCTGCTGTCGCCGAGGAGATCCGGCGGAAGACCGCATTGGCGTTTGGCCGCTTGCCACCACGCCTCCGCGTTGCGGCCTTGCTTGCGGTCGTTGAAGAATTGCCCCAGAAGCAGGTTGCCGAGGCGCTCGGCATTTCAGTCACCGCGGTCAAGCTGCGCGTATTTCGCGCGCTGCGCATGCTCAGAAAAGATTTGCAACGCCAGGGGATCACACCATGAATTCACACGATCAGGACCGCATCCAGCAGTTGCTTCGTGAGGCTTTGCCGCCAATGCAGTCGGCCGAACCGGACCGCGATCTTTGGCCCGCCATGCTCCAAAGGCTCAAGTCGGATCCTCGCACCGCTCTTAAGTCCGTCCCATTGCTCGATTGGGCGTTGGCCGGCGCTCTGGTGGCCTTTGCCGCCTTCGCTCCAACAACAATTCCCGTTTTGCTTTATTACCTGTGAGTCCGCGGGCTACAGCGGTTCCGCAGCTGTCAGTCCGCAGAAAGTGAGATTTCCATGAACACGCATCCTTACCTTCGAGCCTTCCTGTCAGGAATCCTCGTGCCAACGCTGATTATGCCCCTCTTCCTTATTGCGTTTATCGTGCTCCGCCTGGGAATCCAGATTAGTATTCCGATCGAGCGCGGAATCGTCTTCCCCATGGGACTGGTTCCCATCCTCTGGGGACTCTGGAACATGCTCTGGCAGGGATCGCACCCCAGCACGCATCTTTCCGTCGGCCTCCACGGTGCGTTCCTGCCCCTTCTGCTGCTGCCCGCTGGGAACGCTGATCGCCACTCACCTCGGCGTGCTGCAGCTGGGAGCCTCGCATGCCATCTGGTTCTCCTCGCATCACGATTCCGTATGCGAGTGATCGCGCTTTGCTTTACGGCGGCCCTCGCTGGCTACTACCTGGCTTGGAAGTACATCGTGGGATTTGTGAACCGAGTGCTGGGAATCGCGTAGTGACTAAACCTCTCTACGCGCCGGCCGCGAAGAAGTCCTGCAGCCCGGCGCGATGCGCATGCGTAACCATGGCAGCCTGAATCTCCAGCGCCAGAGCCAGCGCATCCCGCCCTTGGCGCCCGGTCACAAGAGGTTCACGCCGCGTCCGGACGGAGTCGAGGAACGACTCAATCTCCAGTCGCAGAGGCTCGCCCTGCACCACCGGAGGCTTCACGAACGACAGACCGGGATTGGGGCTTGAAAGCAGACCGGCAGCCGCAGCTGACGCTGCCAGCTGCGCCATCAGCTTTGGATCAACTCGGCCTCCGGCAATGGCCGCCGCAATCTCCGGCGTCACATTCGCGTCCAGCTTGATCACCAGCAGCTCCCGGCGGGCATAGTCGATCGACACGTACTGCCGCGGCTGGAAGAAGCGCAGCTTGCGCACACGCTCCGTGGAGACACGCGATGCAGTGAAGTTCGCCACGCAGCCCGACTCAAACTCCACCCGGACATTGGCGATGTCCACTTTGGGCGAAAGAATCGGCAGCCCGACGGCGCGTACCTCGCGCACAGGCGAGTTGGCGAAAGTGAGCACGATGTCCAGGTCGTGGATCATCAGGTCGAGCACCACGTCCACATCGAGTGCCCGCGGTGTGAAGACTGAAAGGCGATGAGCCTCGAAAAACATGGGACGTCGCAATTGCGACTGCACGGCCAGAACTGCAGGGTTGAAGCGCTCCAGGTGCCCCGGCTGCAGAATGCGCTGCTTCTTCGCGGCGAGGGTCAGCAGATCATCCGCTTCCGCGAGACTTGCTGCGAGCGGCTTCTCGACAAGCAAGTCCAGACCTGCTTCCAGAAGCGTGGAGGCGATCGCATGATGCTGGACCGTTGGAACAGCAACACTCGCGGCATCGATCCGCAGATCCGCCGCCAGAAGCTCTTCGACGGAAGAGAAGACCGGAATTGCGTAGTGGCCGGCTGCCTCCGCGGCACGCCCCTGGTCCGGCTCCACCGCCCCAACCAGCGCAACTCCCAACCCCGCTGTCTCCAACTCGCGATACACACGAAGATGGTTGCGGCCAAACGCACCCGCTCCAGCAACGGCAACACGCAAAATAGGTTCGTTGGCTATCTCTATGCCCCTTTGCCTTCCACTACCTTGAGGCAGCGGCTATAGAGCTGAAGCAACTGGGTCACATGCTCCTCAGGCTTCGGTGCCGTGGCGCCGCTGAAACCCGTTGATGGCGCCACAGGGCGTCCGACTCCTGCGGTTCCAGCGACAAACTTGAGCAGATCGAGAGCGATGTCTTCATTGCGGCGGACGCCAAGGCCCGCATTGGTGAGGGCTTCCATGCTGAAAGTTCTCCACATGGGATGCTAACAGAATCAGGCATTCCATCTCCCGATGCCGGAGCATGAGGCGCACGCGGTACCCTAGAAACGTGCCCGTCCCGAACCGGTCAAGACTCATCGGATCGCTCCTGAACGGCCTCGCCGCGCGATGACCTCCCTCTTTCGCAACTGGCTCCACAGTCCGGTGTTTCTGCTCGCACTCGCCGCGGGTCTGATTGCATTCGTTGTGCAATCCGGAGAACTCGGCTCGGCTGACACCATGCACCGTCTTCAGTCCACCCACGCTTTCTGGACCTCCGAGCCACCCGTCTTTCCAGACGAATATCCCGAATTCGGAGTACACGGGCGTGGAGGCAAGCTCCAAAGCTGGTACGGCATTGGCCAGTCGCTGCTCATGCTTCCGCAGGACATTCTCGGCACCTGGATCGACGAATCTGCCCATCTTCGATCGCTATGGCGATACCGATCCCACTGTCCGCAACATCTTCGTCACATTCACCACGAACATTCTCATCAGCGTGCTTGACCGCGCTCGTCTGCTTTCGCTTTCTGCGGCAATTGGGGTTCGCGGTGAATCATTGCGTTGCCGGTGTTCTCGCTCTGCTGCTCGCCACCACGCATCTGCACTACACGCAGAACATGATGGAGAACAACTACATCTTCCTCCTCACGCTCACTGGCTTCTCATTTGAATGGGACTGGCTCCGCACCGGCAGCCGCCGAGCATTGCTCATTGGCGCCGCAGCTTTCGGACTCAACCTCCTCACGCGCCTCACCACAGGCCTCGATCTTCTTGCCGGCATGATCTTTGTGCTGCTCGTGCTCTGGTTCGAAGGCGTGCGCGGCCGCGCTCTATGGGAGCGAATTTCGCGCTTATGGCTTCACCGCAGTCCCTGTCTTCTGCTTCTTCGGCCTGCTCGACCGGCTCTATCAGTTCTATCGCTTCGGATCCTTCACCAACACCTACGTCGGTGTGGTCGCACGGGAGGCATTGCAACGCCATACCGACTTGGCCCAGATCCTATCCATTCGAAACACCGTTCCACGTCGGCTTTTTCGGCGCACTCTTTGCTCCCGAGAAGTCCATCTTCCTCTTCGATCCGCTCCTGGTCCTGGCTCTCGTGCTCCTGCTCGTTCGCTGGAAGCGTCTGTCGCCTTCGGTCCGCGCCTACAGCATTGCGACATGCGTCATGCTGCTCGCGTACATCTGCTTCTACGCTCGTTACACGGTGTGGAGCGGCAACTTCGCATGGGGCGATCGCTACGTCTCGACGGCAGTCGAGCTTGTCGCACTCGTTGCCGTTCCCCTGCTGCTCCGGTATCGCGCGCGATGTGGGAAAGACCATGTTTGCATTCGGCGTCGTACTTCTCGCCGTCAGCACGGCAATCCAGATTGCCTCACTCGCCTTCTGGCTGCCGCTCGAAATCTACCAGATGGAGACGCTTGGGACATCCGACATTCGTCATCGCTCTTCGCTTCAAAAACATCCTTGCGTTCGCACTGGGAAAGATGGATGCATGGGGACTCAACAACCACGCAATGACCGAAGACCCGTGGGATTATGTCCACATCACCTGCTGGAACTTCCTGCCATTCCTGCTCCGTAGAGTCGGAGAAGCGCCCGCCTGGGTTGTGCGCGCTGCGTTTGCTCTCTGGTTCGCTGGGCTTGCCGCATTGGCTGCCACGCTCCTCCGCCTGCGCAACGTCACCCGGCACCTTCGTCACCCTTGAGTGCGGTCGGCCACTCCCTCGCGGTACCCTGAAGTCAATGCGCACGGCCTACATCGCGCTTGGCTCCAACCTCGCCAGTTGGGCAGGACGACCGGAGGCCACCATGGCTTCGGCACTTTCCCGTCTGCGATCTCTCGGCACGGTCCAGCGATGCTCTTCCCTTTACAGCACAAGGCCGGTTGGACTTGCCGAGCAGCCGCGTTTCCTGAATGCAGTCGTCGCCCTGGAAACCGAATTGGATCCGCATAGCCTCCTTCAAGCCCTTCGCCGCATCGAAAAGGATTATGGCCGCAACCGCGCCTCCGGCATCATAAATGGGCCCAGGACTCTGGATCTGGATATCCTTCTATTGGGCGACCTTCAAGTCAGCGAGCCGGGCCTCGAGATTCCCCATCCTCGCCTTGCAGATCGTGCCTTTGTCCTGATCCCCTTCAATGAAATCGCGCCCGAAGTCAAAATAAGTGGGCGGGAGAAGTCCATTTCTGATTTGCTTGAAGAACTGCAGAGGAATTGCCAAGGTGAATCCGATGCCGTGCTGCGAGTCGAAAGTGATCAGTGGAATCAAGCCCTGGCGAATGCTCCATCCTAGCCAACACTCTTGGGTGCCCCATCCTTGGCGACAGTTTTATCGTTGCCAAGGGTGGGAAACCACGAACCCCAGCCGGGTGCCCCATCCTAGGCAACAGTCTCATCGTTGCCTAGGGTGGGAAACAACAAGCCCGTGCCGAATACTGTTGGCGATTAATCTGCTGATCGTTCTGCCGCTAGGCGCCCAGTCTTCGGTCGCACCACCGGCGAACCTGACCATTACAGTCGTAGATAGCCGTGGAGCAGCTCTCTCCGGAGCAACGCTCAAAGATGCAGATGGACACATAATTGGCCAGACCGGCGCCGAGGGCCGCCTCACCATCAATTGCGCCACACCCTGCCAGGTCACCGCGTCAGCACAGGGATTCGAGGAACAGTCCATTCAAGTCACCCCCGGCACGGCGATCCGGTTGCATCCTGCCGCAGCAGCGAGCGAGCAAGTCACCGTCACCGCGTACCGCACCCCGATCGGTTCGCTGGAAAGCCCGGTCACCACGCGCCTTCTGACGACCTCCGCACTCAGCACAACCGCCGCCATCACCACCGACGGCCGGGTCCGCCAGTTGCCCGGTGTCGAGTTGTTTCGCCGCTCCAGTTCGCTTGTTGCCAATCCCACTTCGCAGGGCATCAGCCTCCGCGGCCTCGGTTCCACCTCCGCCAGCCGCACCCTCGTCACCGAGGACGAGGTGCCGCTGAACGATCCTCTCGGCGGCTGGATTCACTGGGAAGAGCAGCCCGAACTCGCCATCGACCGCATTGAAGTTGTACGCGGCGGCGCCAGCGATCTCTACGGCTCCAGCGCCATCGGCGGCGTCATCAGCGTCGTCTCCGTTCGCCCGACCAATACCCTGGCGGAGCTCCGCTCCAGCTACGGTGCGCAGGGAACCTACGACGACAGTCTCCTCCTCCAGGCCAAACGCGGCCCCTGGGGAGTCGCTGCCGGTGGCGGCGTGCTCGGCACAAACGGCTTCATCCAGGAAGCTCCGTCGCAGCGCGGACCAGTCGACATCAATTCCAACGTGCACAGCCAGAATGGCGTACTCCTCGCCGAGCACGATCACGGCCCGCTCAGGCTCTTCGTCCGCGGCAGCGGCTTCAACGAATCCCGCTCCAACGGCACGCCCTACCAGACCAACGGCACGCGTCTCTGGCGCTACGCCACCGGCGCCGACTGGCAGGCACCGCGCAACGCGTCAGCGCTCGCTGCGCCTCTACGGCTCGACCGAGCGCTACCGCCAAACCTTTTCCAGCATCTCGAATCTGCCCAACTTCGGCGATCCGACCTGCTCCTACCGCTGCGGCGAAACTCCAACGCGCTTCTCTCTCCCGTCCGTCAACGAACTCGGCGCCGCGGCGCACTGGAGCCAGCCTCTCGGCGCCGAGCTCCTGCTGGTCGCCGGAGCCGACGTTCACGACGTCCGCATCTGGGACCGCGAGCAGACCTACGGCTCCACGGCCGCACTCACCAACCTCGACGACCACCAGCGCGACTCCGGCCTCTACGTTGAGGCCATGTGGACCCACCACGCCTGGACCCTCGCCGCCTCCGGCCGCATGGACTGGTTCCAGAACTTCGACGCTCATCTGGTCATCTGGAACGGCTCCGCCTGGATCCCATCGCCCGCACAGCCGCCCACCTCGACTGAAACCCTCTTCGATCCGCGCCTCGGCCTCTCGCGCAAGCTCTCACCGCACTGGGCCCTCTCCGCCTCGGGCTTCCGCGCCTTTCGCGCGCCCACCCCCAGCGAGCTCTATCGCTCCACGCAGGTCGGCAACAAGCTCACCATCCCCAACGCATCCTGCTCAGCGAACGCGCCACCGGCTGGGAAACCGGCCTCGCCACGCAAGTGGCCCTGGGGCACCATCCGCACCAGCTACTTCCTCACCCAGGTCAACCGCCCCATCGTCGCCGTCACCATCAACCCGAATTCCTCGCCGATCCTGCTGATGCGCGAGAACCTTGGCCAGATCGAAAGCCGCGGCATCGCCCTCGACTTCGAACTCACCCCGCAGCGCTGGCTCGCGCTCGACGGCGGCTATCAGTACGCTCACGCCAGTCGTCAGCCGCGGCACCCAGGACCTCGGCAACTGGATCCCCGAGGTCGCCCGCAACATGGCCACGCTGAACCTGCGCGCCTTTCAACCCTCGCTCGGCACCCTCAGCCTCCAAAGCCGCATCAGCGGCCGCCAATACGACGACGACGCCAACGTCTTTCTGCTGCACGGCTACTTCCGCCTCGACGCCTATGCCTCCCACGACTTCGGCAACCGCTTCGAGGTCTTCGCCGCCGGCGAAAACCTCTTCGACCGCCAGATCGAAGTCTCGAAAACCCCAACCACCACGCTGGCCACGCCCGTCGTCGCCCGCGTCGGCTTCCAGATCAGCCTCGGTGGAGCGAAATAGCGCTCAACGTCTTGGAGAGCATTGGACCTCGCTCCGCTATCTCTGCCTCAGCAACAAGCAATGAGAGAAGCCCTGGATTTGTCATCCTGAACTCCGCACGCTCGGGGCCCCGCAGACGATCAATCGTCTGTGGGTAAGCGGAGCGAAGGACCTGCTTTTCCGGATCTCACCTCGACCCATCTCTAAGTCTCCCCGCTAGAATCGTCTCGTGGCCCTCACTTCAACATCCTCCAGCCAACCGACGCCGGCGGCCGCCGCGCCCAGCTCATCTGCCCCACCGCACCGTCGAAACCCCAGTCTTCATGCCCGTCGGCACCGCCGGCACCGTCAAAGCCGTCCCGCAGGACACGCTCGAATCCCTCGGCGCGGAAATCATTCTCGGCAACACCTACCACCTCTATCTGCGCCCCGGACACGAACCCATCCGCCGCATGGGCGGCCTTCACCGCTTCATCAGCTGGCCGCGCGCCATGCTCACCGACTCCGGCGGCTTTCAGGTCTTCTGCCTCAGCGATCTGCGCAAGGTCTCGGACGAAGGCGTCCGCTTCCGCTCGCACCTCGACGGCAGCAGCCACTTCTTCACGCCCGAGCACTCCATGGACGTCCAGATCGCCCTCGGCGCCGACATTGCCATGGCCTTCGACGAGTGCACCGAGTATCCCGCGGACCGCGCCCGCGCCGAAGAAAGCCTGCGCCTCACCATGGCCTGGGCCCGCCGCTCGCTCGATCACTTCCGCGCCCACCAGAATGAAGTGGCGTGGCACTACGATCTGGGCGGCAGCACGCAAAGCCTCTTCGGAATCGTTCAGGGCGGCATCTATGCCGATCTGCGCCGCGAGTCCGCCGAGCGCCTCGTTGAAATGGACTTCGACGGCTACGCCATCGGCGGCCTCAGCGTCGGCGAGCCCCGCGAGCTCACGCTTGAGATCATTGACGCCGTGCTGCCCCTGCTGCCCCGAGACAAGCCCCGTTACGTCATGGGCGTCGGCTATCCGGACGAGATCGAGCAGTACGCGCGCATGGGCGTCGACATGATGGACTGCGTTTTGCCCACCCGCGCCGCCCGCCACGCGCTGCTCTTCACCAGCGAAGGCCGCCTCAACATCAAGAGCAAGCGCTATGCCGAAGACCAGTGCCCGCCCGATCCCGCCTGCAACTGCATGGTCTGCCGGCGCTACTCCCGCGCCTACCTGCGCCACCTCATGCAGTCCGGCGAGCCGCTCTCCGGAACGCTCAACTCGATTCACAACCTTGCCTACTACCTCGGCATCATGGAACGCGTCCGCAACCAACTCGCCGCTGTCCCGCGGACTCCATAGATTTGTCATCCTTGGTGGGCACAGCGCAATCAGCCACTTAGCTTTGCTCAGGCAGCGCATCCGCCCCGGAATGAATCGTACCTGTAAGCAATCCGCTCGCCGGAGCACCCATGTCCACCGCATCATTCCTCAAGGCCAGGGTCCCACTTCTGGAGCGAGATCAGGTTCCGGAAGAAATCATCGAACTCTATGATCGTCTTCTCGCTGAACGCGGCGTCGTGCCCAACATGTTCAAGGCGCTGGCCGGCGTCCCGCCTCTGGCCCTCGGAATCACCGCGCTTCTCCGGCCTCTGATGGGCGAGGGCAAACTTCCCGGCTGGTACAAGGAACTCATCGCCACCCGCGTGGCCTCTCTCAACCAGTGCGAATACTGCGTCAGCGCCCATCGCTTCCTGGCCGCCCGAAAGGGAGCCACACCCAGCCAGGTGGCGAGCTACGATCACTTCGAACTCGGACCATTCACCGACAAGGAAAAGTCAGGCTTCCGCTACGCCACCGTTCTCCACCAGTCCGGCCATGCCGTCAACGAGGCAGCGTTTGAAGACGTGAGCGCCCATTTCAGCCCCGAGGAAATTGTCGAGCTCACCGCCGTTGCCGCGGCATTCGAAATGTTCTCCCGCATCAATTCAGCGCTCCGCATCCCCGTCACACCACTACCCGAGTCAAAGTAAATTGGCCGGGTGATCCACATCTTCGGGCTGCAAACTCAACCACAACCCTGGGTGCCCCTAGTCCGCATGGCGCAGTCTCATCGCGTCATGGGTGGGAAACCATGAACCTAGACCATCCGCGATCATCCTGAGCGACCGAAGCGAAGCGCAGGGAGTCGAAGGACCTGCATTTCCAACTCATGCCCGGGCACGAACCCTGGGTGCCCCATCCATGGCGCAGTCTCATCGCGTCATGGGATAGGAAACCACGAACCGCGACAACCCAAGAAAGCACGCTCCTCGGTCAACCGCAATGCAAACCCGCCGGGTGCCCCAGGTCCGGATTTTCGGACCTGGGATTCGATGAACCCAACCGCAGTCTACAATGCCAACAATCAGTTGACGGCGGGTAGCCCAAGTCTTCGGGATGCTCATTGACCAATAAGCTCTGGGTGCCCCAAGTCTCGTCCGCCGCGGCGGATGAGACCTGGGAAACCACGAACTTCACCAACCACTACTTCCCCAGCTGCTTCACAAAGAAGTCCGCCATGATGTGATTCGCCTCAATCGCCTCGGGCAGCTGCGGATCGTACCAGAACGCGTGCGGCAACGCGTCGTACACCACCAGCCGCGCATCCACTCCGGCCAGCAGATAGGCGCGGTGCAGGTTTACCGTGCCGCTCAGCAGCAGGTCACGGCCGCTCGTTACAAACAACGTGGGCGGCAGCCCGTGCAGGTCGCCGTAGATCGGCGAAAGGATCGGGTCTTTCGGATCGGTCGATCCCACATAGTACGGGTCGTGCGCTCCCGCTTCTGGCGGATCGAGATGCCCCGCAAGACCACGCAGCCCATACATCGCAACCGAGTCGCCGTTTCGCGAAAAGTCCCCCATCCCACTGAAGATTCCCAGTGCGGCAGGCATGCGGCAGTCCCAAGCTGCTTCAGCTTCGCCGCCACCTCAGCCGTAAGAATTGCACCGGCCGATGTCCCGTAGATCACGATGTGTTCCGGCTTGTAGGTCTTCAGCAGTTCCTTGTAGACCGCAACCGAATCCTCAACAGCGGCCGGAAACTTGACCTCCGGCGAAAGCCGGTAGAGCACCGCGACCACCTTGATCCTGGCGTAGCTGGCAATCGGAATCGATTCGGTATAGGAACCCGAATCCGAATTGAATCCGCCGCCGTGCAGGTTCAGCAGCACCTTGTCCTTATTGCTCTCCGGCACTCCCTCGGGAGTCACAATACGCACCGGCACGCCGGCAATCTTGTCTTCCACGATCTCGTTCGGGCACAGTTTTGTCCACGCCACTCGGGCGCGCGCCGTGTAGGCATCCGTCATCTTTCGCCGATCCTCAAGCGGCTGCGGCGGCCCCTGGTCGGGCTCAGCGCCGCCCGATGGAAAGCTGCGCCTGGCTGCTCACCGTCTGTGGCACCGGAACCACGCGGGTCACGTGCGCCGTACCCTTTTCGTCGATGTAGCTCGTGTCGCGATTCGGAGCCTCAGCCGCTGTCGTTGGCCGCGGCGCAGGCGCCGACGCGGGTTGTTGAGCAAACAGTGTGAAGGACGACACGACAAGGAACAGGGCGGCATGTCGAGAGACCTGAGGCATGGGCTTTCCCTCCATTGGAATTCGCATTGAGAATTGTTTCCCGTTGCGTGCGGCCGAACTGTTCACAATATCAGACCATCGCGTCGATGCATGCCCTGGACTAAATCGCGCCCCTCCCACGTGCAAACATCCGCAACCTTCGAACTCCGGCATTCCCGCCCGCAGGAGGCCGGCAAATCGGGATTCCACCTTGCAAGCCAATGGCGTATCCTTGAGCCGCAGATCCGATCTGTCCATCAATGCCGCCTGGCGCATTGCGATGCGCTCGCCGCAGGGAAGGAAATCCGATGATCGCTCGAATCTGGCATGGGTACACAAAACCGGAACACGCCGACCCATATGAAGCAACATTGAAGCCGGAGCTTTTACCCGGCATGAACAAGGTCCCGGGATTCAAGGGAAGCTTCCTCCTCCGACGATCGGCCGGCGATGAAATCGAATTCATCACCATCATGATCTGGGACTCTCTTGACGCTATCCGCGCAGTCGGAGGCCCGAACTACGAAGCAGCAATCATTCCCGAGGATCGGCTCAAGTACCTGGCGCATTTCGACCCGAAGGCTGCGCACTACGAGATCGCCTCCATCTCCGGCCTGGCAGGAATTCTGAAGTAAACGCATTCAAATAATCCTGATGCCACCTTCATGTCGGCTGCGTTAAAGTGAAATTCCCATGACCGCGATCTCTTCCCCCACGATTCACAACTTCATTGGAGGCAGGTGGATGAATTCCACCAGTCCTGCGGGCCTCGAACTTGCAAATCCTGCCACCGGCGAGCCTCTTGGCCAGACACCCTCTGGCTCCCCCGAAGAGGTCGATGCCGCCGTTCAAGCGGCTCACAACGCCTTCGCAAACTGGCGCTCCACACCCGCAGCCGATCGCGTTCAGTACCTCTTCAAGCTCAAGGCGCTGCTCGAAGAACACATCGACCAGTTGGCCAGCCTGATCACAATCGAAAATGGAAAAACCCTGGCCGAGTCCAGGGCCGAACTGCGCCGGGGCATCGAAAACGTCGAAGTGGCCTGCGGAATTCCCGTGCTGATGCAGGGATACTCGCTCGAAGACGTTGCGCCCGGCATCGATGAGATCATGGTGCGTCAGCCGCTAGGCGTCACTGCCGTCATCACCCCGTTCAACTTCCCTCTGATGATTCCGCTGTGGTTTCTTCCTTACGCCATCGCCACAGGGAACACCGTCGTGCTCAAGCCCAGCGATCGAGTACCGTTCTCCGCCGCGCGGCTCGTCGAACTCATTCAGGAAACCGGTTTGCCGGACGGAGTGGTCAATCTCGTCAACGGCGGCAAGCCTGCGGTCGATGCCCTCCTCGATCATTCGCTTGTTCGCGCCATCAGCTTTGTTGGCTCTACTCCGGTCGCGAAGTACGTTTACACGCGCGGCTCAGCAAGCGGCAAGCGCGTGCAGTGCCAGGGCGGCGCGAAGAACCACGTCGTCGTTCTTCCCGATGCCGATCAGGAAACAACAACAAAGATCATCGCCGACTCAGCCTTCGGTTGTGCGGGTCAGCGATGTCTCGCTGTCAGCGTAACCGTCACCGTCGGCGAAGCCACGAGACTGGTTCCGCGACTCGATCTCCGCGGCCGCTTCCTCACTGAAAGTGGGCGATGGCCTCAATCCCGTCACCCAGATGGGTCCGGTGATTACGCGTGCAAGCCGCGATCGTGTTGTCTCGCTCATTGGTCAGGGTGCGGATCAGGGCGCGCAGCCCATCGTCGACGGTCGCAGTCAGGCCAATGGTCACGCGGGCTCCTTCGTCGGGCCCACCGTCCTTGACGGACTTCCCGCCGCCAGCCCTCTGATGGAAACGGAAATCTTCGGTCCCGTCCTCTCGGTGGTCCACGCTGCTTCCATCGAAGAAGCACTTGCCATGATTGACCGCTCGGCATACGGAAACGCCAGTTCGATCTTCACCACTTCTGGTGCCGCGGCTCGCAAGTTCCGAAACTCCGTCTCCACCGGCAACGTCGGCATCAACATCGGCGTCCCTGCGCCGATGGCGTACTTCCCGTTCTCCGGATGGAAAGGCAGCTTCTTCGGCGTGATGCACGCACAGGGCCGCGACGCCATCGAATTCTTCACCGACAAAAAGGTAATCGTCGAGCGCTGGCCCCGTGAGTGGTCGCGCAAATTCTGAATTTCGCTCCTTCACGAACAACGAAAGAGACGCGGCCCCCTTACGGCTTCATGAAGGATCTGTCCTTCTACTCAGCCCTCGGCCTAACCGAACTCCCGTATTGAAAGGGCGAGGCCTTAGCCGCGCCGTAGAGTCGAAGCAACTGAAAGGGGCTTTCAGCCCCTGAGGGAATGTTGTCAAACTTTGTCAGCAGCTGGAAAAAAGGAGCGCCTCTCGACGCTCCTCTTTCTTATTGCTTCTCTCATCAAGCTATGAGTGCGGAAGTATCAGAAGCCCACATTCCAACAACTTCTCCGTCAAGCGATCCAGCGCCTGCGGAAACTTGTACGAGATTGCTCGTACGCTCATTCCCAGGAGTGCTGCAGCCTCAACCTGCGTGTATTCCTGCAGCACGATTCTGCTAAGCATCTGGCGGTCCAGTGCTCCCAGCTTTTCCAGGCATCTTTCAATGTCGAGCACAAAGATGACCGCGTCCTCAAACGTCCGAATCGGCCTGCTCGATACCCAGCCCCTGCCTATCGGGTCCCCCAGAATCGACGGCGCTCGTCCCACCTGCATCGAGGCATAGAGATACCTCCGCAGCATGCTCTCGGTATGCTTTCTGTAGAAAGCAAGGCTCGCAGTCAGCTCTGCTTCCCGCGCCGCGCCCGAACCGTTCTGTTGAGTTCGTGCTCTTCGCTTCTCTGCCCACTCTGTGAATGTGCTGCCTGTTCCCCAGATCACCGGCAACTGAAGGGCTGCGCTCATTCCGCACCTCCAATTGCCACCATTCCCCAGACTCTCACCAGCGTCTTGCGCGGGCGTCCGCGCCTTTTTCGAGTTTCCGGTGTAGGAAAGTCCTTGAGCTTGACTTCACAGTCCTTGCAATAAACAGTCCCTTGAGTCTGGACCCGGTACCAAAGGCAACCGCAGCCCTCGCAAACCTTCAGTTGCACGCGCAATTCCATGACCGATTCTCCGTAAGTAAAGCATCCTCTCCCGTCTCTTCAGTTTTCTTGTCTCTGTTTGGCGGGGTAATTGGAACCAGGTAAGGCTCTTCAGGGTTCTGTTGCCCTGATTCGTGCTGGCCGCCTGGTTTCTCGCGTTTTTTGTCATGCCGGATTAGCGCGCAGATTCTGGAATGTCTCGACACGGCTCTCCCCAAAGCGCCCCTGCTTGCGTTCCGAATTGGGAAGCGAATATGATGGTCGGCCTTAAATGGCCGCAAAATCGCGATCTTCTGCCGGTTACCGAAGGGGGCAAACTACAACCCTCGTTCGATTGCGCTATCGAAGCGTATCCCCGACAATTCCCGAAAAACCGTGCGAGCTTGAGTAAGGCCAATCTAGTGACGCATCTCCTATGCGTCAACGCGGTCCGGACTGATTCCTGATCTATCCATTCCTACCAATGAGCGTGCACTCGGAATGAAGGCTAATCAGCTCGTTTCGATTTGCTGAGAGAAAAGGGAGATGCTTCAACCCCATGACTGGTGGCGGACTTTCCACAGATGAACTTCACGCAGCTCCAGGAGCGACTCCGGGTTGAGCTGCTGCGCAGGATTCAGCGCGGCACCCTGAGCGTCTCGTTACTGGCTCGCCTCTCAGGTTTTGGCCAGTCCCACGTCTCAGGCTTCCTGCATAATCGAAAACAACTCTCGCTGCAGGCTCTCGACCGCATGCTTGCCGCGCAACATCTGGCTGTCGCAGACCTGCTGCCCACCGCCCACGGACCGCGCAATCGATCGTTCGACGGCGAAAGCATCCTCGTGCCGGTCATCTCCCAGAGCGCGGCGCTCTTCGAGCCGAACATTCGCCCCTCAGCAGTGCAGTGGACACTGCAGTTGCCGTCCGGCGCCTTTCGCAACATGCCAGCACGCACCACCACCGTGCGCCGCACAACTTGGGAACGATATGTCGCTGTGCGAATCTCTTCCGGCGATGCTGAAGCGATGCACCCTCTCGTCCTTCCCGATGCACTCGCGGTCATCGACCGCCACTACAACTCGCTCGTTCGCCACCACCCCGATCGCCCCAATCTCTACGCCGTACGCGACGAGGCCCACCTGACCTTGCGCTATTGCGACTTTCTTTCTTCCCGCCTCGTGCTCCGGCCTCTCAACAATACCCACCCCGTTAGCCTCATTGAGATCGGCCCGGAATCATCCCCAACCGACCTGATCGCCGGACGCGTCACGCTCGTCATCAACGAAACATGACAACATCGCAGGCCCCGCTCACAAGGCCACCCACCAATAGTCGTGTCATCTTGAGCGGAGGTCGCCGCGACGACCGAAGTCGAAAGATCCGCGGGTGTCCCTTTGAGAAAGGTGCCGCCACAACCGGCAACGCCGTGTGCTTGTGATAAGCCCTCAACCAATGCTTGGCCGAGTTTATGGTCCCCTGGGCGCAGAGATGTTGGCGAAAAGGTAACTGCCTGGTTGGACACTGGTTGGACACGACACTGCCTGGTTGGCCACTGACGAGTACGCGGTCACTCGCCCGGAACGCTCTACGACGTTGGTGGCCATGTTGGCAGCGGCGGTTCAGGTAGGTGGATGGGTTTGTCTTCGTCTTGAATATCGTCTGATCGGAAATCAACCACTGATTCCAGCCAAAGGTAGAGCCGTCCGGTCACGCGATCACGCTTGAGCGTTCCTCGAAATGTCCCATTCGCTCGGTGAATTTCAAACAGGTGGCGCTTGATGAATGCGACGCTTGGATCGAGGCCGGTATCCGCGAAATCGATTCCAAGTCCCTTCCCTTCGCATCGTCGATCGATGAGGACCAGGCCATGAGGAATCCCGCTCACGTACTCCGCCTCAACCGAAATGTGTTTCGGATTTAGCCTCTCATGATGGAAAGAGAGTTCACAGAGCGTCACAGGAACGTAAGGCGGTTGCGTGTTGTGGGCCTGACAATTCGCAGAGTATACAATCAGGGTTGGCGCAAAAGCGAACAGAAACTGAACGAGACGTACTGTCATATGGCTGGTTCTGCTGGTTGATTAGACACCATTGAAATCAAGAGTGTTCCTCGCTCAGCCCATCAACCGAGAGATTCTGGACGTATCGTGGACCACTCGTCCCTAACCGTGATCTGGATCACCCTTACTTCCGAGTCGGCGGTCATAACGGTCATTCGGGAGTTGTCGTCTCTACTCACGTTGGCAGTCTTTCAACAAGTCCCCTTTTGTGCGCAACTGATGAGTCCACGTGCGGTAATCATCGTGAACACGCGAGAGGTCCTGTAAAGCTCTCTGTATCTTGCCAAGGCGGATCAGAGTTTCGGCTCGCCAGAAATGCAACTCCTCCCGGTAATAGTCGTTTTCGAGTCGGTCGCATAGTTCCAACCCGGAGTCGAAATCTTCTACCGCGCCTTCATTGTCCCCAAGTTGAAACCTGTGTCTTCCACGTGTGTGAAACAGATGAGGTTCACTCGCGTTGAGTTCGATTGCACGGGTCAGATCGGCGGTGGCTGCAACGTGATTGTCCGCACGCTCATGAAGGTATCCGCGCAGCAACCAGACCTGCATTTCCTCTGAGTGAGCGGCGATCAACTCATCAGCCAATTGCGCCGCTCCATCAGCGTCGCCAGAGCGAGCCAGTTCCTTTGCCCTCAGAATCTCCTGTCCCAATGTCGCGCCCATTCGGCTCTTCCTCGTCCACATGCAGTCTAATTGGCTGCTTCGGGCGTGTGGTGGGCTACTCGTCCCTTTGACGTGTCTTCGCCTCGCCATCCTCCCCCAAACTTCCGAGTCGGCGGTTAGAACGAAGCCGCAGGCGCCGCGGCCGCTACAGCTTTGGCCTTCGAGTAGTTTTCCAGCCGGTTTAGCGTTTTGGTCACGAGGAGGTATTCGTGACCCACCTACGCGACATCATGCTGGAAGAACTCCAGCGCCGCAACTACTCCGACTCCACGATCCGGCACTATCTGCGGTTCGTCGAGGAGTTCGCACAACACTTCGGCAAGTCACCCGACAAGCTCGGCCCAGATCATCTTCGCAGCTACCAAGCTCATTTGCTCAAGGATCGGAGGCTCAGCCCGGGAACAGTCGAGCACCATATCTCCGCACTACGGTTCTTCTTTGTTCGCACTCTGCACCGGCACGAGTTCCGCCAGTTCCTTCCTTTCCCTCGGGTAAGGAAAAAGCTGCCCAAGATCCTCAGCCGGGAAGAAGTCGCTTGCCTGATCAACGCCAGCAGCGGCCTGTTCCAACGCACGCTCCTGATGGTTCTTTATGGCACCGGGATGCGCCGCTCCGAGTTGGTCCGGCTCAAGGTGGGCGATATCGACAGCCAGCGCATGATCATTCATGTGGTCAACGGCAAGGGCGGAAAGGATCGTGACCTGCCCTTGAGCCCGGCTCTGCTGGAGACCCTGCGCACCTACTGGCGATGGCTCAAGCCACGCACTTATCTGTTCCCCTCACGCGTGCATCGCGATCACGAACAGCCCATCACCGACAAGATCGTGTGGGTGACCTGCAACGAAGCTCGAAAACGCGCCGGTATCCGCAAGAGAGTCACCCCGCATCTGATTCGACACAGCTGGGCGACACATCTGCTCGAAGCCGGCACCGACCTGCGCACCATCCAGCTTCTGCTCGGTCATGAAGATCTGGAGACCACTGCCAAGTACCTGCATTTATCGCAACGGCATCTGCACCAGATCACCAACCCGATCGAAGAACTTAAGCTGTCGAGCGTCGACCAGAGCCGCCGATCCTATCACCGTCCGCGCCGTCCATGACACGGCCGGCCATCGAAGTGGCCGACATCGCCCGCGCGAAGAGAAGACAGTTTTATGAACGCTATCACTCCAGTCTCAGCTATCAGCAGCTGAAGGCATATGGAGCTGTGGAGCGTTGTCGAACTGCAGCTCTGGGCGGGCATAAGGACAAGTGTGTCGGCTGCGCGTACGAAGCACCTATCTCTTACAACTCCTGCCGCTCGCGTTGCTGCCCGAAGTGCCAGGCGCAAGCCCGCAAGCGCTGGCTCGAAGCACAGCAACGAGACCTGCTCGACACCAACTACTTCCATGTCGTCTTCACCCTGCCTCACGAACTGAACCCGTTGGCTCTCACATCTCCCAGGCCGTTCTTCGATCTTCTGTTCGAGGCCAGTTCGCAGACCTTGCTCCAGGTGGCCGCCGATCCCAGGCGACTCGGAGCAGAGATCGGATTTCTCTCCATCCTGCACACGTGGAGCTCGAACCTGCTCGGCCATTACCATATCCACTGCGTGGTTCCCGGAGGCGGACTATCGGCCGATCACCATCGATGGATCCCGACCAGCCACCCGCTGTTCCTGCTGCCCATTCCCACGCTGCGTAATGTGTTCCGCAACAAGTTCCTTGCCGGACTACAGCAGCTCTGTCGAAAAGGCCTGCTCGACTGCACAGGTCCGGCACGCGATTTCAGTGATCCTGCATGGTTCAAGGAGCTCACCGCGAAGCTGGCCCGGAAGAAATGGTTCGTCTATGCCAAGCCGCCCTTCGGCGGACCGCAACATGTCCTGCGCTATCTCGGCCGCTACACCCATCGCATGGCCATCTCCAACCATCGCCTCACAGCCTTCGACGGCGAGCGCGTCAGCTTCCGATGGAGAGATTATGCTCACGGCAGCAAACAGCGCGTCATGACCCTTGATGCAGTGGAGTTCCTGCGCCGATTCCTCCTCCACGTGCTGCCCAAGGGCTTCGTGCGCATCCGTCGCTACGGCCTGCTCTCCAACCGCTTCCGTAAACAGCTGCTGCCCCTGGCGCGTACCTTGCTGGCGGCCGATGGCCGCCAGCAACTTCCTCCGCCAACGCTGCCCAACTGCGAACTCTGGCACTGTCCACGCTGCGGCAACGCCATGCGTGTCGTCCAACGCCTCACCGCAGCACAACTCTATCTGGCAGGCTTTGATTCCTCATGACTGTCTGCGCCAAGCCGTTCTGCCAGCTTGCTCCATGCACGCCTTCGCGGAAGTGCGTCCGCAGCGTCCAACCAAGCGCTAAAGCCACCTTCATCGGCATCACCCAACGGCCTGATCGTAAAGGGATCTTGAAGTTGTCCATCCGCGATCAGCACCAGCGGCAACCAAAACTCCCCCCAGACGCATTTGCACGACACCCAAGCAGCATTCAATATCCATAATTCCAGCCTCGATCACCGCGTCCGCGGCGCCTGCGGCTTCCTTCTCCCCACCAAATCGAAAACGCCTCGGATCCACTCCGAGGCCCACTCTCAACTCTTCGCTCGAGGCGTTTCCGATGTTGGCTAACGGTGACACTACCAGAGCTAATTGTTAGGCTGATGCACGGCGAGATGTGACACCGATTCTACGCATACCATTCGCATGTGACCGGGTTTGTCTGGCGTGAAGGGGCAGACCTCAAAGTCACCGTATTCTTCTGTTCCAGCCGTGAATCTCAGCATTTCTTCTGGGCATATGCATATCGGAGCATTGGCATCATCTGCAATCGGCCCGGCTGTGACTCCGAGCATCCGATGTGTGCCCGTGGGCCAAATCCGGAGAGCCGGGGTACCTGGGCCGAACGTGGCGCGGCCATGCACGGTGAAGCATTGTCAATCACCCTTGGGTTTCCTTTGCATCGGGGCGTCTCGCTTGCAGCCGTAAGAGTGGTGAGCACGGCAAGAAGCGCCAGCGTTGTGCGCATGTTTCACCTCAATTGTGCAGTGTAAACCCGCAAGTTGCGGTTGTTGTCCTATCGTGGCCTTCCCGTCGCCCAACCGGCAATTACTACTTAAGCAATATTCTGGCGGTTTATCGCCAACCGGAGAAGCCTACAACTTCTGGAAACAGGCAAGGCGTGGCCGTTTGGCCAACGTTTGGTTGTTTTTCTCCTCAGGCTTCGTGCCCGGCATCGGGATTATCGAACCGCGTGAATTGCGAAACGAAATTCAGATGCACTGTTCCCGTCGGGCCGTTGCGCTGCTTCGCGATGATAATCTCAGACTTCGCCTTGTCGGACTCCGACATCTCTTCATCCCGGTTGTAGTAGGCCTCGCGATGGATGAACGCCACCACGTCCGCGTCCTGCTCAATCGACCCCGACTCGCGCAGGTCGCTCAGCATTGGCCGTTTGTCGTCCCCACGCCGCTCGCTGGCACGAGAAAGCTGCGACAGCGCCACCACTGGCACGTGCAGTTCCTTGGCCAGCGCCTTCAGTCCGCGCGAAATCGCCGACACTTCCTGCGTGCGGTTCTCGTAGCGCTTCCCTCCGGCGCTCGGCAGCGTGGCCGACATT
>CAVVTY010000017.1:0-188409 GCA_963751225.1 uncultured Acidobacteriaceae bacterium | reverse complement strand
GACCATGAGCCTATAGACGTAAGGTTGGTGCTTCAAGCAGGCCAAAAAGGGGCGTACCTCCCATCCTATTTCGGCGATTTTATGACCACGTGCAGGCAAGGGTTTTCGGCCAATCTCTTCACCATGGATGGCAAACTTGCTACAGATGCTCCGTCAGGTTGTGCTGGGAGTCAGTCATATTCATTAAGTGATACTGCATTGGGTGAATTGCATAACTTCGTACGCCTCAGCCCGGGGAGACTCGAACTTGGCACACCACTCTTGCGACCACGACCCTGAGGCCCGGACAATACCGAATTATCGCGGAATATCTCTCTTTCGGATACATGATGGAAGAGGTATCGCGTCTACCTCAGGTGCAAGGGCTTATGGCTCAAGGAAGAATCACCGCACCGGCAGTCGTTGTGACGATACGCTGACTTTTTTCATTGATGCCGTATTTGCCGGTAACAGAGAAATTACAAGAATTTCGACTGTCGAATTTTCCCCAGGTCTCTCATCGCAAGCATTGGACTAAGGCAGAAGGTGGCGGTTCGGCCACTCCCCCAGAGTCTAAAGACGCACGGGTTGTCGGACTGACGTTCGGGCTAAAGCCCGAAGTATCCAAAAGCCTGATTATGCTGCGACATCGCTCTATTGACAAACTGAACTAAACCGTTCAGTATGAAATCTTCAGGAGGTCGGACCTGATGATCAAAGTTCAGAACCTGGTGAAGACTTTTGGCTCCTTCACCGCCGTCAGCGACGTTTCGTTTGATGTTGCTGCGGGGGAGATCTTCGCCTTTCTTGGCCCCAACGGGGCGGGCAAGACAACAACGATCAAGATGCTGACGACGCTGTTGCGGCCGACGAGCGGCAGCATCGAGCTGGACGGGCTTGATCCGCAGAAGCATCAGAACGAGGCGCGCAGACGATTCGGCATCGTCTTTCAGGATCCCAGCCTGGATGGCGATCTGACGGCGTGGGAAAACATGGAGGTGCATGGGGTTCTGTATCACGTTCCGCACAAAGTGCGGAGGCATCGCATTGAGGAGCTGCTGAAGCTGTTCGAACTGTGGGAGCGCAGAAAGGACCAGGTAAAGAAGTTCTCCGGCGGCATGAAGCGGAGGCTGGAGATTGCGCGGGGATTTCTTCACACGCCGAAGATTCTGTTTCTTGATGAGCCGACACTGGGTCTCGATCCGCAGAGCAGGAACCAGTTGTGGAATCACGTGAAAAGAGTCAACGAGACCGAGAAGATTACGGTATTCCTGACGACGCACTACATGGACGAGGCGGATCGCGTTGCTCATCGAGTGGGTGTGATCGATCACGGCAAGCTTGTTGCGCAGGGGACGCCGAAGGAGATCAAGGAAAAGACCGGTACGGAGAGCCTGGAGGATGCGTTCCTTGCGCTGACCGGATCGACTATTCGCGATGAGAGTGCGGATTCAGCGGACATGATGCGGCAATTCGCAAAGATGTGGAGCGGAGGGAGACGATGAGCGCGATTTACATTCTCTGGTTGCGAGAGCTGAAGAGGTACACCCGTTCCAGAGCGCAAATTGTGGCCTCTCTGGGTCAACCGATGCTGTACCTGCTCGTGCTTGGTTTCGGCCTGGGACCGGTGTTTCAGCGGGCCGGTAACGGCAACTACCTGCAGTTCGTGGGTCCCGGAGTGATCGGGATGACCGTGCTGTTCTCGTCGATCTTTTCAGGACTGGGTCTTTTGTGGGACCGGCAGTTTGGATTCCTGAAAGAAACGCTTGTCGCGCCTGTGCCGCGCCTGCAGATCATGATCGGTCGCACGCTTGGGGGTGCGACGGTGTCTGTGATCCAGGGGCTACTCGTCATGGCGGTATGCGTGATTGCAGGATTCCGTCCGGCGAACATCATGCTGCTTCCGGTTGCGATCGGATTCATGGTGGCGATTGCCGTGGTGTTTGCGGCGCTGGGTGTGGCCATCGGTTCGAGCCTGCAGGACATGCAGGGTTTTCAGCTCATCATGAACTTTCTGGTGATGCCCATTTACTTTCTATCGGGAGCGCTTTTTCCGCTGACGGGTCTTCCGAAGGCACTGGCAATTCTTACTGCGCTTGACCCGCTTTCGTACGGGGTGGACGGGTTGCGCACCGTGCTGCTGCACCAGCCGCCATTTCAACCGGCGTTCCACCTTTCCACGAACATTGCGGTTCTGGTGGGTGCGGGTGCAGTGTTGCTAGTGATCGGCGCGTGGCGCTTCTCGAAGATTGAGATCTGAGGCATGGCACGATCACGCAGTACGGAAGCACACGAAAAGGTTCTACGAGCCGCGCTTGGCCTGTTTGGCGAGCGCGGCATCGACGCGACAAGCATGGATGCGATTGCGGAGGCCTCCGGTGTCAGCAAGGCGACCATTTACAACCACTGGGCAGACAAGGAGGCTTTGCTGCTGGAAGTGATGCTGATGGTCAATGGACTTGATCGCGAACCGGAGGACGCCGACTCCGGCGACCTGTGTCGCGATCTGACAACGGTGCTGACGCGAAGACCTCCGGACGAGTTTGATTCCGCGCGGACGCGCATCACGCCTTCTCTGATTGCTTATTCCGCGATCCATCCGGAGTTTGGCAAGGCATGGCGGCACCGGGTGATGGAGCCTCCCCGACAATGCCTGAAGCGGATTCTGCGACGCGGCATCCAGCGCGGGCGGTTGCCGCACGATCTGGATCTGGAGGCTTCAATGGCGTTACTGCTCGGGCCGATGCTTTACTGCCACATTTTCCAGAAGGGATTGCAACCGAATCCGCCTGACATCGGCCCGAAGACGGCTGAGGCGTTCTGGCGCGCGTTTGCTCTTGGCAGGAGCGGACGGAGAAGGGAATAGGGAGTAAGGACCAGAGACCAGGGAGCTGTGCTTCTATCTTTGACTGACCGAGCGCATAGCAAGGAGGCAGGATGCACAAAGCGAGGCTGGAAGCCTTCAGTGACGGTGTGCTTGCGATCATCATCACCATCATGGTGCTCGAACTCCACATTCCCCATGGGCAGGAACTTGACGCACTCAAGCCGCTGATCCCCGTGCTTCTTTGTTATGTGCTGAGCTTCGTGTATATCGGCATCTACTGGAACAATCATCACCACATGCTGCACGCGGCAAAACGCGTATCCGGTGGCGTGCTCTGGGCGAATCTCCATCTGCTTTTCTGGCTGTCTCTGCTGCCGTTTGTCACCGGGTGGATGGGCGAGAACAGCTTCGGCCCCGTTCCAACGGCACTCTACGGTGCGGTTTTGATGATGGCGGGCATCGCCTACTGGATCCTCGCGCACGCCCTGGTGGCTGTTGAGGGAGAGGAATCCATTCTGGGGAAAGCAATCGGGAAGGACCGCAAAGGGGTTCTCTCGGTTGTGCTTTATGCGATTGCCATTCCCCTGGCTTTCTTCTTTCGCGGGGCGTCGCAGTCCATCTATATCCTTGTCGCACTGATCTGGCTGATTCCCGACCGTCGGATTGAAAGACTGTTTCGGTCGGAGTGAGCTGAACGGGCCTCGACCCGGAATCCGGCTGGTCGCGGCGACGTTTCAAAGACCTCAAAGGATCACACTTCCTCAGGTTTTGAGGTAGGTCGGGTTGGCGCGGTAAGGCGCCCGGAACCCTGCGGTGTTCGATGGGTGTGTTGGCGATTTCGCGTGAATGGACAACATACAGCGTCAGCAGTTTTCTTGATAAACGCGCTGCTTTGACTCCACAGGAACTGTTCGAAAACGGACATGCAGACGCGCGCACGTACAAAGAACGAATGGATGCGGGTACCAGCTTCAAGTCTATGTTGCCGGTGGACAAAGGCTTACGTCCAGATGTGCTTTGGCGCACAGCATGCAATTGAGAAGGCCAATACTCTCAATCCCCAAGAGCAAAGTCCCAAGGGAGGCGGTCATGAGAGGACTGCTCCAGGATGTTCGCTTTGCCTTGCGGCAATTGCGCAAGAATCCCGGATTCACGATCACGGCGACGGCGATGTTGGCGGTCGCGATCTGCGCCAACGGCACCGTACTCAGCTGGATTAACGGCACCATGCTGCATCCGATTCCGGGAGCGCGCGACACCAGCGGCCTGGTGAGCGTGATGCGCGGGCAGTGGAACATCTCGCCATCACCGCCGCTGTCTTATCTTGATTACCGCGATCTGCGCGATCAGAATCACAGCCTGGTTGGAATGCTCGCCTATCACCACGATTGGATCACTTTGACGGGCGGGGCCCAGCCGGAGCGGATCTATATCGCAAACGTGTCTTCGAATTACTTCGACCTGCTGGGTATCAGGCCCATGTTGGGGCGCTTCTTCCGGCCAGAGGAAGAGACACGCCCGGACGCCGTTCCTTTTGTAGTCCTGGGCTATTCGTTATGGAAGACGCACTATGCGGGAGACCCGGCGATTGTGGGCAAGTCGATTGAGATCGCCCGGCACCCTGTGACGGTGATCGGCGTGGCGCCCGAGGGGTTCATAGGCGCAATGCCGTCCATCCGCCAGGACGCGTGGCTGACGCTCAACCCCATCGGGGCGAACAATTGGCGGATGACGCATCGCAGCGGGTACTGGCTCAATGTGATCGGAAACCTGCGGCCGGGAGTAAGCCGGGAACAGGCACAGCAGGACCTCGACACCTTGATGCGCAAGCTTGTGGCTGCATATCCGAAAGACCATCTCGGCACAAATACCATCACCCTCGATCCGATGTGGCGCTCGCCCTTCGGCGGGAATGTCTACATGGCATCGTCGCTGCCCATTCTGCTGGGGATTGCCGGCGTGGTGCTGGTGATTACGTGTGCCAACGTGGCCACGCTCACGTTGGTGCGATTTGTGGCGCGGCGGCGTGAGATGGCCATCCGGCAGTCGCTGGGCGCGGGACGCATGCAATTGGTGCGGCAGATGGTGCTGGAGGGGGTGGTTCTTTCCCTCTGCGCCGGAGCGGTGGCCTTGTTGCTGACAACGTGGACGGCGAAGTCGTTCGCGCGATTCATTCCGCCGAACGTAAATCCAACCGTGCTGAACGGGATGATGGACGAAAATGTGGTCGTGGGGGTCGTGGTTCTGACCATCCTGGCCAGCTTGCTGTGCGGCGCGCTTCCGGCGTGGCGGTCGTCTCAAGTGCCTGCAGTCGAAGCCCTAAAGGAGGAGTCGGCCAACATTTCGGCGGGGTCGCACAATCGGCGTCTGCTCAGCGGGCTGGTGGTGGCGCAGATCGCGCTGTCGCTTGCGTTGCTTGTTAGCTCGGGGCTGTTTCTGCGGACACTCCGGAATATCGCCTACGCTGATCCAGGTTTCGTGCAGGATCACATTCTGACTGTGTCAGTGGGTTCGAGCCTCGTCGGCTACTCGGACGAGCAGGTGCAACTGATCCGTCACAAGATTCTCGATCGAGTGTCGGTATTGCGGGGCGTTACGGTTGCGTCGCTTTCGGACTGGCTTCCGATGAGTTTCCAGCGAAAAACGGCGGATGCGTATCCGGACGGGTATGTGCCGCGCCCCCACGAGTCGCTCGAGGTGCGAAGGGCCGATGTGACGGCGCGCTACTTCGAGACCCTGGGCATACCGATCATTGAGGGGCGTGACTTCACACAGGCTGATAACGAAAAAGCGCCGCGAGTTCTGATCGTAGACCAGACGACGGCAAGCCGGTACTGGCCAGGACAGGATGCGCTGGGGAAGAAACTCCGGATATGGGGCGATCTTTTCACAGTTGTCGGCGTGGTGAGGAATTCGAAACATGCGTTCATGAGCGAGCGGCCCGAGCCCATGATCTACATGAACTTCTTCCAACAACCAGACCCGGAGTCGATCGTGCAGGTGAGGACGCCAGGCGATCCGGTGGATTTGATTCCATCGGTGGAGGAGGCGATCCGCGAAATAGACGGGCAGCTTCCGGTCTTTGACGTGCGCACGATGCGCGAGGATACACAGGCGGCGAGCGCCTTTGCGGTCATACAAAGCACGTTCGCGGGCATGTTCGCTGTGATCGCGCTTGTCCTTGCGGCCACCGGCATCTATGGCGTGGTGGCGTATCGCACGCAACTGCGGACGCATGAAATTGGTATCCGCGTGGCCCTGGGCGCTTCGCGTGCCGATGTGCTCAAGCTGGTACTGCTGCAGGGACTGTGGCTAACCCTCACCGGGCTGGTGATCGGACTGGCCCTTTCGTTTGGGCTGACGCGCTTCATCGCGGGACTGTTGTACGGAATCAGCGCCAACGATCCGATGACGGTGCTCGGAGTGGTGGTGCTGCTGGGAGCGATGTCGCTGTTGGCTTGCTTCCTTCCGGCGCATCGAGCCATGCGCGCCGACCCGGTGGCTTCCATACGCGAGCTCTAAGCAACAGCATCGAGCCTGGCACGGAATCCGCCTTCAAACCGGAGAATCCAACGATTGCGTGGCGAAATGCACGTTCTCGGCCTGTGCGGTGCATTACCGTGCTCTGTTTGGTTGGCGCGGAGGGCAACCGAATTTCCGCCGTCACAGCAAATCTCAGCTTCGGGATCTTCGTCGTCTGTTGGCGTGAACAGGCCGAGACACGCATCTAGACAAGTTGATGGTCAAATTGCGGTTCTTGAGGGTGAGCAATCTGCAAGAATCGGAGCGCTAAAAGCCGGGTGGCCGTTCCGCTGCGACGCCAAATGCCCGCTCGAGGGCCAAGCCGGTCTGAGCGAGCGTTCCCTCGTCAAAGAGACGCCCTATGAGCGTGATGCCGTGCGGGACGCGGCGCGGCGGTGAGAACTTTGGCAGAGGATGCTTTGGATCGGGGGCCCAATCGCTACGGGCTTCGGAGACCTCAACGAATCCGGCGCGTAGTGTGAGCGAGGGATGGCCGGTGAAGTTGGTGATCACGAGCATCTCATCGCGCAGAGACGGCACGAGCAGGAGGTCTACCTCGGAGAAGACGCGCGCCATCTCCTGCGCGACCTTGCGGCGCATGCGGTCGGCCTGGACGAAATCGACCGCGGAGAGGAATCGCGACTGACGGAAAACGTTAGGCCAGGCGTCGGGGACCTGCTCTCTCAACTGATCGACCTGGTGGCTCAGCGTTAGTTCCTCGAAGGCCGCCGCGCCTTCGGCGAAGAGAACGACATTCAGCGAGTCGTAGGGCCAGTCGGGAATCGAGACTTCGACGAGATTCATGCCGAGCTTCTTTACGACGTCGAGCGCGGCGCGGTCGACGTCCGTTGCGGGCGACTCTTTCATCCAGTCGGGAAAGTATCCAACGCGAAGGCCCTTGACTTCTGCACTAGCGTCGAACGCGAGAGAGCAGGGGACGCTGGCGAGGTCGCCCGCGTCAGGTCCGCTGATGGCGTTGAGGACGAGAATCGCGTCTTCAACGGAGCGTGTCATGGGGCCGAGTTTGTCGAGTGACCAGCAGAGGGTCATGGCGCCGGTGCGCGGAACGCGGCCGAAGGTGGGACGAAGCCCAGTGATGCCGCATCGCATGGAAGGGCTGACGATGCTGCCCTGCGTTTCGCTTCCGATGGCGAAGCCGACAAGTCCGGCCGCAGTTGCGGAGCCCGGACCGGCGCTCGATCCGGAAGAGCCTTCTTCAAGGAGCCAGGGGTTCATCGTTTGTCCGCCGAACCAGATGTCGTTCAGAGCGAGCGCGCCGAGGCTGAGCTTTGCGACAAGCACGGCTCCTGCGGCGTTGAGCCGGTCGACGACGGCGCTGTTCTTTGTGGGGATGCGGTTGCGATAGGGCTCAGCGCCATAGGTTGTTGGGATGTTCGCGGTGTCCAGCAGATCCTTTCCTCCCCATGGAATGCCGTGGAGCGGGCCGCGATAGTGACCGGAGGCGATTTCGGCATCGGCGAGGCGTGCCTGCTGGAGCGCGTGTTCGCGGGTGAGGGTGATGACGCAGCGGAGTTTCGGATCGAATTGTTCGAGGCGGTGAAGGTAGATCTGAGTAAGGCGTTCCGAGGTGAGCTGACGGCTCTCAATCCAGCGCGAAAGCTGTGATACCGATGCAAAGGCGATGTCGGTTTCGTTCGTGGGCAAGGGGAGATGCGTATCCGGGCTGCGGAGTATTCGGTTGGAGTCTGGTTTGGTTAAGGCGATGCCGGGGAGAGAGGGATTCCACTGGGTTGCGGGCGCGAGCTCGGGCTCAAGGGCGAGTCTGCGCGGGCCAGTGCGGCGCTCGTACACGGGCGCCATCTGCACGCGCCAGTTGAGGGCCGCCTGCGCGAGATCTGCGGGCTTCATTTCGATCTGCATGAGTTTTTCAGCTTCAGAGAAGGTGGCCGTGGTGACTTCCGGGCCGACCGGGGGAGCGGTGCCGAAGGCGGTGGGCGCTCCGGGCGTTTGCTGGTTTGGAGCCGGAGGAGCCTGGGCAGCATCGAGCGGCAGAGCGGCTCCAAGCAAACCGGCTGACGTTGCAATGAGGAAGTCTCTCCGTGTTTGTGACATATTTCCTCTCTGGCTGTTCGTGACGTTCCCCCGATTTCAGGCAGGTTAGAAGAAATATACTCTGAGCGCCGCCGGGAGCTGCGGCAGGTGACTGCGATGAAGCAATCTGCTGAATTCAATATGGATTTGTCGGTGCTGGCCTCGGGCCGTAGAATCTGATTAAGCGGCGTGCGGGACCCGAGAGTGGCTGGGTCAGACGCGCTGCAAGGGAGCGATGAGCGAACAGTCGACAGGGAATCCCCCTCCGGCGCAGGCCGTTTCGCCTGCATGGAGCAGAATTGAGACGGCCCGGCACCCCCAGCGGCCTTACCCGATGGACTTTATCGAGCGAATCTTTACGGATTTCAGCGAGATTCACGGGGATCGTGCCTTTGGCGACGACGCGGCTGTGGCGTGCGGCATGGCACGCCTCGCCGGCGAAGAAGTCATGGTGATCGGCAATCGGAAGGGCGGCTCGACGAAGGAGCGCGTAAAGCGGAACTTCGGGATGCCTCATCCGGAGGGTTATCGGAAGGCTCTTCGCTGCATGAAGCTTGCCGAGAAGTTCGGGCGACCGGTCATCAGTTTTATCGACCTGCCGGGCGCGTATCCCGGACTGGGAGCCGAGGAGCGCGGGCAGGCAGAAGCGATTGCGCGAAATATCCGGGAGATGTCGCGTCTCCGGGTGCCGACGATCTCGATCATCAGCGGCGAAGGCGGGTCTGGCGGGGCGCTTGCGCTGGCGGTGAGCGACCGCGTGCTGATTCTGGAAAATGCGCTTTATTTCGTGATTACGCCGGAGTCGTGCGCGGCGATCATGTGGCGCGATGCGGCGCACAAGCAGCTGGCTGCCGAGGCCATGCGCATCTCGGCGCCTGAAGTTGCGGCGCTAGGTTGTGTGGATGAGATCATCGCCGAACCTCCGGGCGGCGCTCATACGGATCATCCGGTAGGAGCCGGACTGGTGGGCAGCGCGATCAAGAAGCACCTCGATCAGATCAAGGGGATTCCAGTAGAGGCGCTGGTAGCCGCGCGGCAGCTGAAGTTCCGCAACATCGCGCAGTGCTACACGGAAAGTTAGACCTGGTTGCATAAATGCTGCCAGACGAGTGCAGGCATCCCTCAGGGGCTAAAGCCCCAGGTATTATGCGGCTTCTGCGGCACGGCTAAAGCCGTGCCCTTTCAAAGCCTGATTTAGCTTTTGGAGCACGACTGAAAGCGTGCACTTTTAAAACCTGTTTTAGCTTTGCAGCACGACTGAAAGCGTGGCCTTTCAAAACCTGATTTATGCAACCAGCTCCAGATCTCGTGGTGCATCGAATGCTGATTGAGGTCGGTTGTCTTGCGCGAAGCATACCTGAACAGACGCACAGAAGGCGCGCTGGAGGTTGGGGATGAGTGAGCCTCGACGCGGCGGAAGGATGCGCGCGTATCTGGAATTCGTGGCGGCCGTCCTGTACTTCTTCGTTGCGCGCTCGTTCGCGTTCCGATTTGCGGCTTCGTTTGCGGGGGACGCCTGGGTGCCGCTGGCTGGGCAGACACTGCTCGCCTTGCTTCTGATATGCGGATATGCGGCGTTCGGATCGCTCTTTGACCGTCAAATGAATTCGATCAGCGCGCAGGGGCTTCCTCTGAGGCAAGGCTGGAGGGGCGAAGCGGGCATGGGCGTGGCAGTCGGATGGGCTGCGGTGGTCCTGTGTGTTCTGCCGATGACGCTCATTGGTGGGATCGCGATTGTGATCTCAACCCAACGGGCTTCCTGGGGGTGGTTCCTTGCGGATGGCGCCTTCTTTGCCTTTGCCGCCCTGGCAGAAGAGGTAGCCTTTCGTGGATACGGATTTCAGAGATTTGAGCAGGTGGTTGGACCCTACGGAGCCGCTATCGGCTTCGCTTTGTTCTATGCCGTCGTTCAGTCCTTGATTCCCGGGTCGAATAACACGAGCATTGCCGTATCCATCATTTTCAGCCTTTTGCTTTCCACGGCATATCTCCGGACTCGGGCTTTGTGGCTGAGCTGGGGGATCAACTTCGGCTGGAAGGCGAGCCGTGCTCTCATCTTCGGTTTGGCGGTTTCCGGTGTTACGAGCCATTCTTCAGTGGTGGAAGGGAACCCGATGGGGCCCTTCTGGATCACTGGCGGCGGCTTTGGGCTCGATGCGAGCTGGATTACTGCGGCAGTGCTTCTGATCGCGTTTCCGGTGGTCTATCGCATCACGCGGAACCTGGACTTCAGTCATAACGCGCCCGTCATCGTTCCGGGCGGGATGCCCGTAGATCTTGAGGCTGCTGCTCGACGGCAGCATGATGACAGCCATGGGCCCAGCAGAAGCCGCTCAAGCATCGCCCTCCCTGGTTCAGATTCTTCCCGCTGCTGCGTCACCCGCACCGACCTACAGCGCATCTGAATCATCGACGGGACCTGCCAAAGAGCAGTGAGTTCCGGCCGGCGGGTCAGTGTTGTGCCGGGACCGTCCGGCATCAAATTTGACCTTTACCCTTGAATGGAACTACTGTTTCTTCAATGCTAGATGCAGGCATGGGAGGACGCCCATGGACACGCCATCGCATATCTCAGGGACCCGGCAAGACCAAGAACGTCAAACCAGAGTGAATGGCAGCAATCGTTTATGGCGCGTCACGGGCTCATGCTGGCTGGTTCTGGGGATGGCAACAGCCGTCGCGGCCGGCCAGGCAATCACGATCGACAAGCAGGGAAACGCCACCAACGGGACATCAGCCCCGGTCGATCGCCGCTTTGCCCAGATTCAACCCACGAAGGTTCCGCTGGATAAATCCGTACTGGATACGAAGACCCGGCTGGAACTGATCCGCGTACTTGAGGCGGAGCAGGGGTTTGCCATGCGCCCGTTTCCGCGTGGGCACAAGGGCCTGACGCTGATTGCGAATGGGCCGCTGAGTCCGGCAGGAGAAGATTACCTGAATATGGTGACGTCGCAGGGCCTGTGTGCCAAACCGGGCGACCGCGTTGTGCTGACGGACGTCAAGATCGAACACGACAAGATCATCTTTTCTCTCAATGGCGGGCCGGATGCGAAGCATCGCTTTCTGCGCCACATCCAGATTGGCACCGGGACAAATACGGCGCCGGTGGTCCAGGACGATGGCCAGGAGCCTACCGGGGCGAGGCTGACTCTCGACTTCAAGGGCCACATGCCGGCTCTGACGGGCACACAGGTGAAAGCGCTGCTTGCGCCACTGATCTCGTTTGATGTGAAGACTCCCATCGAGGCATTTACCGATACGCTTCCGCCCAAGCTGAAAGATGCGATTCTCAGCCACCACGTGATGGTGGGCATGAGCACGGAAATGGTGCTCTTTGCCAAGGGACCAGCCGGGGAGGAAGACCCGCGAGATCGAAGGCCAGATGCCGTTTGAAGAATGGATCTATGGCCTCCCACCGAAGGATGTGGAGTTTGTTCGAATCAATGGCAACCGGGTGATCCGGGTGGAAATTGCCAAGGTGGGCGAGACGCCGGTGATCTACACGCAGGATGAAGTGGAAGGCCTGATGCGGACCGACGGCACCCCGCTCATTGCGGGTGATGCGCAAGGGAAGCATACGGTGCAGATGGGTGATGTGCAGCCCCGGACCCGGACACGCAGGCGCCCGCCGCTCCTCCCACGCTTCGCAAGCCGGGTGAGACGATTCCGGATCCGAGCGGCAACAAGGCAGGAGAAATGAAGCCGGTGCAGTTCCCGAAGCAGAAGCCGGATGACTACCCGGATGCAAGCAAGCTGCCCAGAACGCCCAAGACGGATGACGACGCCAACACGCAGCCAGCATCGCAGGACGGGAAGCAGGCGCCCCCGAGTCGGATGCATCGCAATCGGCCCCAGGCGCAATTCGAACTCGACCCAACCGGATGCGGCTAAACCGCACTGAAGAGCAGGCAGAGCAGGTGATGTAAACTAGAGGTCAGCGAGTCCGTCTGCCTCCCGCACAACAATTGCAGCAGAGGTGAATGTAGCGACCGCGCCGTTGAAGCCGCGTGCAGCAGTTCTGCGCGTGTGTGCAGAGACAACCCCCGAAAAGGAGAAACACCCCACCCATGGCCAAAATTGCCAAGACCGGTGATCGCAAGAAAGCAATGGACACGACGAAGTCGACCGACTGTCCGAAGTGCAGCAAGCCGACGCGCATCGTCAAGCGCGTAAAGGACCGCGAGCGCGGCGTCCCGGGCGGCGTCTATATCTCATGCTCTGCGTGTGATTTCTACGAGAAACTATAAGTATCGGTTGAAGATCTCAGTTTGTGAGAAAGCCCGGCATTCAGCCGGGTTTTTTCATTGAAGGGCTGTGGCCATTTCGCTGAGGATGCTTTCTGCCGCTTCAGCGGGATCGGGCGCGTGAGTAATTGGGCGTCCCACGACCAGACAGTAGCTCCCTGGCGCAGCGCATCCCCAGGTGACGCGACCCGCTTCTGGTCTCCGAGAGTGGCGCCTGCCGGGCGAATTCCTGGAATCACGAGCACTCCTTCTGGTCCGGTCAGGCCGCGCACCAAGGCTACCTCCTGCGGAGAGCACACAAACCCACGGATACCAGCGTCCAGCGCCATGCGGGCGACCACGGCAACCTGCTCGCCCGGGAGCGCGTTGGATACCGGTGGCGCTGAGCTGGGCAGAATCCATGCTGGTGAGAACGGTAACGGCAAGGAGCTGCGGTGGATTGGTCAAGCCGGCGAGGGCTTCCTGCGCCGCGGACAACATTGCAGGGCCTCCGGCCGCGTGCACTGTGAGCATGCGCGCGCCAAGGGAAGCTGCGGAACGCACTGCTCCGGCCACGGTATTGGGAATGTCATGGAGCTTGAGGTCGAGAAAGACGGAATGACCGCGCGCAATGATCGGTTCAAGCACAGCGGGTCCTGCAGCGATGAACAACTCAAGCCCCACTTTGAACCAATGACAGGTTCCCTCGAGCCGATTCACGAGGGCGCCGGCGGCTTTGGCGTCGGGCACATCGAGCGCGACAATGAGCCGTTTGCGGGCCTGCTCCAGAGGGTCAGGAGCTTCCGGGCCGTGAGCGGTGCCGGCAGGATTCAGGAGATCCGATATGGCCATAATCAAATCCTATAGCGATTTGAGTTTGACTGGTTCGCAAATCTTCCCGGAGTGCGTGAAGGTTGAGGTCCAGAAGGACGACGGCATCGACTCGGTCGACTCCGATAGACTGAGGCTGATCGATTCCACGGAACTGATGTTGCGGCAAAGCCCGCGGGGGAGACGTGTTTTGGGGACACGGAAGTGGCGGATGCGCGGTTTCGCCTGGATTGTCATTGTGCTTTGCGCCGCGCCGTTGGGCTCGGCAGCTGCGAGAGGGCACACGAATCCCCTCAATTTCGATCCACTGGTGCAAGACGCATTTCATTATTTCTATTTGTTGGATTATCCAGCGGCAGTGGATCGATTTGAGCGCTTCCACGCGGAGCATCCCGGAGACCCACAGGCCACGGCTCTTCTTCTGGACGCGGTGGTTTTCCAGGAGTTGTATCGCCAGGATCTTCTGGACACGACTTTCTATGCGAACGACGGATTTCTCACAGGCAAACACGCGACACAGGAGGATCCGAAGATCCGGGACCGCATCTTTGCGCTGGCTGACGAGGCCGTGCACGAAGCGGACTGGCGCCTCAGCAAGAACCCGAACGACATTGATGCCCTCTATGCTCGCGGATGGGCGCGGGCCCTGAAATGCACTTATATCGCAATGGTGGAGCGCGGATTCGGCAGCGGATTTCGCCTTGCAACGAAGGCCAAAGACGACACTGAACGAGTGCTTGAGCTGGATCCTGAATATGTCGATGCGAAGCTGGTGGTTGGCGTCTATGAATACGTCGTTGGCGCTTTGCCGCTGCCATTCAAGTTCCTGATCGGATTTGCCGGAATCACGGGGTCGAAAAGCAAGGGGCTTGAGATGCTTCACGACGTGGCTCAACACGGCGCCATGAACTCCGTGGAAGCGCGCACAGTTATCGCGCTGTTCCTGCGCCGGGAGGGGCGGTACAAGGAGGCGATCGAGATCGTGCGCGGCCTCAAGCAGCAGTATCCCCGCGACTACCTCTTTTGCCTTGAAGAGGCAAACCTGCGCAAAGACGCAGGCGAGGGCATGGCGGCGGTGGAGGCTTATCGTGAAATCGTGGCGAACAATGCCAAGCCCGGCTATTTTGCCGAAGCTCGGCTCGAGCTGACCTATTTCGGGCTCGGCGATGCCCTGCGGGGACAGCGTCATTTCGCTGAAGCAGCGCAGGCCTACGAGGAGGCGGCGCTGGCGCGGACCGCCAGTCCGGAGTTGAAGGTTCGTTCATTCCTAGCGGCTGGCCAATGCCGTGACCTGAACGGCGAACGCGCGCAGGCCGTGAAGGACTATCAGGCAGCAATCGATGCGGGTCCTGCGACGTCGCGAGCGGACACGGCACGGAAGTATTTGCGGAGCCCATACAAAGGGAACTCATAGGTCTGGGAGCGGGGAAGTGCATGTCCTGCCACAGATTGCGTACTGGAACCAGCGCGTTGGGGATTGCGTACTGGTATGGTGGATTCAGTAACCTGATTCCGGAGGTTCGTCATGCCCTTCTTCTGCCAGCGTTGTGGATCAGGATTGCCGCCGAGCGCGCGCTTCTGCTCAAACTGCGGGACGGTCGTGTCGTTTGCAGCAGCGCACCAGCCCGGCAGGCCACTTGTGAGACCGATCGTTGGCCGTCAGATTGCAGGTGTGTGTCTGGGAGTGGCCCAGGCGAATGGATGGGATGTAACGGTTGTTCGTGTCCTGACCGTCATTGGCTGCCTGGTTTCCAGCGGGCTTGTGGGCGTTGCCTACCTGGCCGGATGGATCGGGATTCCTGAAGAGCAGATTCAGATTCCGGGTTCCTATCCACCGAGCGCGCCGGGGACGACCTATCCTCCCAGTGTATGAGCAGCAAGTCCTACGAATCGGATGGGGCGCGGCTGAGCTATCGAGAAGTCGGCCAGCGGGTGCCGGTGGTCTTTCTTCATCCCACGCCATTGGACCATCGATACTGGATTCCGCTGGTGTGTGAACTGGCTGGCGTTCGCGCCGTCCTGCCGGATCTTCGAGGACACGGAGAATCGGAACTTGGCGGGGATCTGCCGGTGGGCGGCTTTTCTCGCGTGCCGGACGCGCCCGTGCTGTCGATGGATCGGCTAGCGGCCGACGTTCTGGCGCTTCTGGATCATCTCGAAACTGCCTGCGGCGGTATTCGCCGGATGCTCCATTGGGGGCTACGTTTTGCTGGAGGTTTGGCGGCGGGCCCCACAGCGCGTGCGGGGTATGGTGTTTATCTGCTCGAAGGCGCAGCCTGATGCGGAAACAAATCTGTCCCGGCGCGTTGAAACGATCGCGAGAGCGCGCAAGGAGGGAACAGCCGGGATATTTGATGGCAACGCGCAGACTCTGATTGGGGCTACGTCGCGTGCGCGCCGGCCGGGAATTGTGACTGAATTGCGTGCGCAGATGACTCTAACGCCGGATGCGGTTGTTGCGGTTCAGGCTGGCCTCGGGACCCGGCCCGACTCGGTTCCTATCATTGGTGGCATCGATGCTCCGATCCTTGCGATCTGTGGCGGCGAAGACCCAGGGATCACTCCCGACGAGATGAGGGCGTTCCAGGCAGCACCGGGAGGATGCGAGTTTCATCTGCTTCCCGAAGCAGGGCACTTCGCGGCTTATGAGGAGCCAAATGCGGTGGCATCGCTGATCAGACCATGGATGCTGCAGTTCAGCGACTGACAGGGGCCTGAACCAGATCACCCAAGCGAGGGTCGCGCATCCACAGGGCCGAATGCGATAGGCTCAAATCATCACCCGCACCTGCTGGAAACCTTATCTTGATCACAGCCCAGAAGAATTCATCGCGCCCATTTCATTATGCCGAGCACGGCGGTGCTCTTCATTGTGGGGAAGTCTCGCTGGAGAGGCTAGCGAAGAAGTACGGCACGCCGCTGTACGTGTATTCTGCCGACCAGATTGTCGAACGACTCTCGCTCTTTCAGCGAGCGTTTGCGAGGCGGGATCACCTGGTGTGCTACGCGGTGAAGGCAAATTCGTCGCTTGCCATTCTCAAATTGCTTGCGGACCACGGCGCGGGATTCGATATTGTGTCGGGCGGTGAGCTGGAGCGCGTGGTTGCGGCTGCGCCGGAGGCAGTGGGGCGCGTTGTCTTCTCCGGTGTGGGCAAGACCGCAGATGAAGTTGAGCGGGCGATCAATGCCGGGATTCTTCAGTTCAACGTGGAGAGCGAAGCGGAGCTTGAACTGCTTGCGATGCGTGCACGGAAGCTGAAGAGGAAGGCGCGGTTCGCTTTGCGAGTCAATCCCGATGTCTTTGCCGAGACGCATCCGTACATCTCGACGGGGTTGCGTGAGCACAAATTCGGAATCGACATCCGGCAGGCGGCAGGCATTTACCGCGAGGTAAGGGGAGATCGCTGGCTTCAGGCGAATGGTGTCAGCGTACACATTGGCTCGCAGATTCGATCAGCTTCGCCATTTGGTGCGGCGCTGGAACGGGTGCGGAAGCTTGTCGATCAGTTGAGAAGTGACGGAGTCGCGCTGGAAACAATCGATGCCGGCGGCGGGCTGGGGATTGACTACCACGGGGCGGGCGACGCAGGCGGCGGCAATCCGGCGGCGAAGGTGGCGGAATACGCCGAGGCAGTTGGAGAAGCTCTCGCTGGATTTGAAGGACGCCTTCTGCTCGAGCCAGGGCGATTCATCGTGGCACAGGCGGGCGCGTTGTTGTCGCGCGTGCTCCATGTGAAGCGCAACGGGAAGAAGACATTTGTGATTGTGGATGCTGCGATGAATGACCTGATCCGTCCGGCGCTTTACCAGGCGCACCACGAGATAGAGCCGGTGCGTCCGCGGAAAGGGCGAGCTCGGCAGGTGGATGTTGTCGGTCCGGTCTGCGAGACAGGGGACTTCTTTGCCCGCGATCGCAAGATCAAGCCGCTAGAGCCCGGAGATCTGATTGCGCTGCTCGATGCCGGCGCTTACGGGATGGCGCAAGCCTCAAATTACAACACGCGTGTTCGACCCGCAGAGGTGCTGGTGGAGGGAAAGAAAGCGCGGCTGATTCGGCGACGTGAGACGATCGACCGATTTGCTGGCGACAGAAATGGTGTAGCGGCCAACTGACACATCGAGATAGTCGATGCAGAGCGAATCAAAGTTGAAACTCCCGGGATACGCCTCCCGTCCTGATAAGGTATCTCGCGGAGGAATTTTCAATGCAATTTCGTACGCAGGCGATGTGTGCCTTGGCGACAGCAGGGCTGTTGCTGGGGCTCTCGGGATTTGCAGGAGCCGACCCCCTCAAGGTGAAAACAACACAAGGCAAGGTAGTCGGCAAGACCATCAGTGATGGCAAGGTTCGGGCATTCATGGGGCTGCCTTATGCAGCTCCGCCGGTGGGCGACCTGCGCTGGAAGGCGCCGCAGCCTCCGAAGAAGTGGAAGGGCGATCGCGATGCCACCAAGTACGGCGCGCACTGCGCCCAGGGCCGCGTATTCGATGACATGATCTTTCAGGATGCCGGTCCGAGCGAGGACTGCCTGTTTCTGAATATCTACACTCCGGCCAGTGCGACGAAGAAAAGCAAGCTGCCCGTGATGTTCTGGATTCACGGTGGCGGCTATTCGGGCGGCGCAAGTTCAGAGCCGCGTCACAACGGCGACTTTCTGCCCCCCAAGGGCGTGATTCTCATCACGATCAACTACCGCCTCGGCGTATTCGGGTTCCTCGTGACCGATGAACTTGCCAAGGAAGGCAACGGAGTCAGCAGGGAACTATGGCCTGCTGGATATGGTTGCCGCGCTGCAGTGGGTCAGGGGCAATATCGCCGCGTTCGGAGGCGATCCGGGCAACGTGACCATCTTTGGCGAGAGCGCCGGGTCATTTGCCGTAAGCACGCTGATGGCTTCGCCGATGGCGCAAGGACTGTTCCAAAAGGCGATTGGTGAAAGCGGAGCGGCATTTCCGAGCGCACTTACCCTCGGTGGTGAGACAGTGCCGGAGAGGGCCGCGATCGACGGGAAGTGGGTTGCGACGCTCGGTGTGAAGTCGCTGGCGGAACTTCGCGCTCTGCCGACCGACAAGTTGCTGGAAGCTGCGAAATCGAAGGGGCAAACGGGATTCGCGCCTGATGTTGACGGCAAGTTCCTGACTGAGCCAGTGGCCGAATACCTATGCGGCAGGCAAGCAGGCGCATATTCCGCTTCTGGCAGGATGGAACGCGGACGAAGGCAGCTTCTTTGCGATGCGCGGCATGACTGCACAGCAATGGCAGGGAATGGCTACGGGGATGTTCAAAGAGCGCTCAGCAGAGTTCCTGAAGCTTTATCCGGGCGACACCGATGCGCAGGCGCTGCGTTCCGCGATTGACTACGGCAGCGATGCATTCATTGCGTTCGGAACGTGGAAGTGGCTGGAAGCTCACCGCAATACGGGTGGCGGCGCACCTGTGTATCGCTACCACTTTGAACTGGCAGCGACGCCCAGCAAGTATCACCCAGGCACGTTTGCATTTCACTCGGACGATATCGAGTACGTGTTCGGGACACTGGATACGCGTCCCGGATGGAACGTGCGGCCCGAGGATCGCCAGTTGAGCGAGGCAATGATGAACTACTGGACGAACTTCGCGAAAACGGGCGACCCGAATGGATCGGGGCTCCCGACGTGGCCAAAGTACGGTGCCGATAACGGTTTCATCCACCTCAACAGTCCGATCACCTCGGGACCGGATGCAACGCGCGATCGCTATGAGTTCCTGCTGAAGGGAATTCCACCAATGCACTTCTGAGGTGCAAGGTGAGCACGTGAAGAAGGCCGCCAGATGGCGGCCTTCGGACTGAAGGCCCAGGTATTATGCGGCTTCTGCGGCACGGCTGAAGCCGTGCCCTTCCAAAACACAACCTTACGACACCGCTGAACAAGTTGCGGAAAAGGGAGAAATCGAGAAGGATGCGGCGAAGAAGGATCCTCAGGGGCTAAAGCCCGCGCTGGTTTTGCGGCATTTGCGGCACGGCTGAAGCCGTGCCCTTCCAAAACCAGATGCTGTGATTGGGTTTCTGCGGTGTGTGAAGTCGCGCCCCGTTAGAAAACTGGATGCTCTAATTGGTTTTCCGCAGCCCGTGAACTCGTGACCTGTTAGAAAACTGGACGCTGTGATCGGGTTTCCGCAGTGCGTGAAGTCGTCCGACTCGCTTTTGATCGTTCGAGGCGCGACTAAAGTCGCACCCTTTCAAAACCGAACGCACTTTCATCAAGCTCAGAACTGTCGTTAGCGATTCACGCCTGAAGCTTCGGCAAACCCTGCTTCCTGAGCTGCCGGGATCTTGCCGGCCGCCTCCGGGTGAAGAGAAGGTGAGCTCTCGGCGTTGATTGCGCCTGAGTAATCAGGTCCCAGGCCGAGCTTTTTCAGCGCGCGAGAATCGGGAGTCAGTTTCGTTTGCCAGCCCTGGTCGGACTGAAACTTCTGCATCGCGGTGGTGGTGGTTGCGTCCCACTTGCCGTTCGGTTCGCCCGTCATGTAATGCTCGCGGATCAGGGCCTGCTGAATCTCTGTTACGCGTGCGGGATCAATGGCCTGCTGGCCGTGTGATTTCTTGTGCGATTTCTTTGAACTCTTATGCGTGCTGTGCGAGTGGCTGCTGGTCGACTGATTTTGTGTGGTGGACGCAAAGGCCGGGGCCAAGCTAACGGCTGCCGCCAGAATGGACGCCAGGCTTGCTCGGAATAAAAGCATTTCTGATACCTCTGGTTAAGAGATCCCCTGGACGTTCCGAGAAGTTTATCCGAACGTTTCGAGGTGTGCCAACAAAAAGCTGTGTTGACACCCATGGTCGCGGAGGCACGAAAGTTACCAAGGTCCAGTCCGCGTTCGAGCGGGTTGCGATCGGCATCCTCAATCTTTTCAGGCGAACCACCCTGCAATGAGTTCGCATCTGGATGTATGAGTTTCTGGCCAGTGCTGAGGATGAGAGCTTCTTCCGATCTCATCCTCAGCCGAGTGGTTTACTGCAAAGTGCCGCCAACGTAGTTGATTCCGTTTTCCGGATGCCTCGGATCAACGACCTCAAAGACAACGTCGTCGCCTGTCTTGAGGCTGTTTACTACCGAGTCATACTGGTCCTTCGTTCCGGTGGCGCGCTTGTTAATGCGAATAATGACGAGGCCGGGCTCCAATCCCTGCAGATCAGCAAAGGAACCGTTTCGTACTGACTGGATAACAACTCCAGAAGTGTGGAGCTTGGCTGCGGTCTGTTCGGTCACCTGACGAACGACCAGGCCGAGCTTGGCTTCGCCCGCGTCTCCTTTTTCGTCCGGTGAGGCATTGGACTGCGCTTGGCCGATCTCGGCAAAGACCTTGTCGCGATCACCGATGGTTACAGTTGCGTCGCTCTGCTTTCCGTCTCTGAGATATCCGAGACGAACGCTGGACCCGGGCCGGCGGCTTGCGATCTCATTTACGAGGTCATCACCGTCCTTGATGGAGCGGCCATCAATGGTGGTGATGATGTCCCCTGCTTTGAGGCCTGCTTTCTCTGCCGGTCCGCCCGGTTGCACCTGCTGAACCAGGACGCCGTTCTTGAACCCGTAGACTCGATTCACTGCGCCCGAGAGACCGGGCCGGAACTGAATACCGATCGAGCCGCGCGTCACTTTGTGGGCGGGGCTGATCAGGTCGTTGTAGACGGACACCACCGTGTTTGAAGGCATTGCGAAGCCGATGCCCTGATAGCCTGCGGACTGGGTGTAGATTGCGGTGTTAACGCCGACAACTTCGCCCTGCATGTTGAGGAGTGGACCACCCGAATTGCCCGGATTGATGGCGGCGTCGGTCTGGATGAAGTGCTGAAACTGGCCGCTCACGCCGGGTTCGATGGTCCGATTCTTGGCCGAGATGATTCCGGCGGTGACGGTTTGCGCCAGCGCAAAGGGGCTACCGATGGCTTCGACCCAATCGCCGACCTGCGAGGAATCAGAATTGCCCATCTTCACAACGGGCAACGAAGAGTTTGTGTCGATCTTAATGACGGCGAGATCGGTGGCCTTGTCGGTTCCAATCACGCGGGCGGGCCGCCCGAAATCCTGACTGTCAGGGTCAGTAGAGAGCTTAACGTAGATCTTGTCGGCCTTTTCAATCACGTGGTTATTGGTGATGATGTAGCCCTTGGGGTCGACAATAAAGCCGGACCCGAGCGATTCCCGGACCTGACCATCGTCGCCGTCACCCTGGTCGGGGACCTGCCCGCCGAAGAAGCGGTTGAAGAAGTCCTGAAAGTTGTTCTGGCCCTGACCGGGTCCCAGCTGATCGTCATCGTCATCCCCACCGCCCGGAGGGGTCTGGGGATTCGGCTGAACACGGCTGTGAGGATTGCGACGTCCCTTGTTTGAGCTGACTTTGGGAAGCGTCTGCGTGTTGATGTTCACTACAGCTGGGCCGGTAGCTTTGGCGATTTTCACAAATTCGTTGGGCGGAGATGTCGAGTTATTGACTTTCAGGGGCGTGGCGTCGGAACTGTCATTTTGCTTTTCCTGCCCGCGAACTCCGTGAGCGGCGAAAGAACCGCCGACAATGGCGGCGGAGAGTGTGGCAAGCAAAACAAAAGCGGAAGCGAGACGGTGCGAGCGCAACCGTTCAAAGAGCGATTTCATAGGTTCGATGACCTCTTGAGTCTCCAGCGTCGATGGCTGGCTTGTTCAATTCACTAATGTTAAGTATAGCCAGTTGCGCGAGCGCCCGAGGCTTTCCAGAACCCTGCTAATGCCCCCGATTCGAATAAACCCAGTGGACCCTGAAGATCGGATGCCGAAGCCGGTCACAAGGGTGGCCTTGAGATCAAGCGCCGCAAGAACGACTTAACTGTTAGACGGAAAAGGCGCAAATGGGGTTGAAGGCTCCATGTTACTATCCGGCATGACTTTTCCTCGGAAGTCCAGCGGATTCATCATTATCCTCATTCTTTTCGCTGCAATTGGGAAGGAGTACAGCGCGGCTCAGGTTCAACCGAAGAATGCGGGCGGCCAGAGTCAGCCGTCGATACTCGACCGGCTCGACGCAATGATTTCCGGCGGCAAAAGCGCCTGGACGCCTGCACAGCTTGCAACGATGGAGCGGCTGCGCGATGCGTCGCTCACGGATTCCTATGCGTTCAATGAGCTGCGTCACCTGACCAACAACATCGGTCCGCGCCTCAGTGGCTCGCCGCAGGCCCAGCAGGCAGTGAACTACGTAGCAGCCGAAATGCGTGCTTTGGGAGCGGATGTCTCGCTTGAGAAGGCCTCTGTTCCGCACTGGGTAAGGGGTGTTGAGACGGCCGAGGTGGTGGAATGGCCCGGGCAGGCATCCGGTACAACGCAAAAGATCGTGCTTACGGCGCTTGGCGGTAGCGTCGCGACTGCTCCTGAGGGATTAACGGCAGAGGTCCTGGTTGTCGACGATTGGCAGGCACTTCGCGCACTCCCGGCGAACGCGGCAAAGGGCAAGATTCTCGTGTTCAATCACGCTTTTGACAAGCAACTCGCGGCGGAGGGCGGCGGCCTCGACGCTTATATCGGTTCCGTGGTCTATCGCGGCGCGGGACCATCCGCAGGGGCGGCCCAGGGTGCGGCGGCGGTGCTGGTCCGGTCAGCCGGAGGAGCCGATTTCCGTTTGCCCCATACAGGGTTGACGGATTACGCGCCGGGGCTGCCCAAAATTCCAGCGGCTGCAGTGACGGCAGAGGACGCGGATCTGCTGAAGAACCTAACCAGCCAGGGGCGGGTGACACTGCACCTAACGCTGACTCCGCAAACGCTGCCGAACGTGGATAGTTACAACGTGATTGCGGACTGGAAGGGGACGGAACATCCAGAGCAAGTGGTTGTGGTTTCCGGGCATCTGGATTCGTGGGACCTGGGAACGGGGGCAATCGATGACGGCGCAGGAGTAGCGGTGTCAATGCAGGCGATTCAATTGATGAAGGATCTGGGGATTCGACCGAAGCGGACTGTCCGGTTTGTTGCATGGATGAGCGAGGAACAAGGGTCTGAAGGCGCTGCAGCCTACATGGTGGATCATAAGGCGGAGTTTACAAATCACGTGGGAGCGATAGAGAGCGATCTGGGCGCGGACCATCCGATGGGAATCTACTACGCGGGCAAAAAGGAACTTGGTCAGTGGCTCAAGCCGATTTCGCATGTGCTGGACGCGATCGGGGCGGAGACGCTTGTCAGCGCCCCGGAGACGGGTGAAGACATCGACGGACTTACGCAAAGAGGCGTGCCCACCTTTGCTCCGGTGCAGGACAGCCGGTTTTATTTCAACTATCACCACACAGCAGCCGATACATTCGACAAGATCGATTTGCGGCACCTGAACGAAAACGCGGCGGTGGTGACGGTTCTTGCGTATGCGCTGGCTGATTCTGCAGAAGCTGCGCCGCGGTAACCGAAAGCAAGGGAAGCAATCAGGGGCCTGCGGTTTCGGTCAACGTGCCTCCCTGTTGCGGCGCCTCGCGAATTGGATACACGGGAAGGTTTGAATCCTCGAGCCATGCGATGGCTTGCTTTTCGGCTTTGCGGTCGTCTGCCGTTCCAAGGATGACGTGAGCAAGTTCATGAGCCAGGATTCGGGCCGGCGAGGGCGCGCCCGAGGTGAGATCAACGTGTGTCAGGGCCCAGCCTCGAATGTATGTGATCTTGCCGCGCAGGTTGGTAGAGCCGTAGACCTCGACACCGGCCCGGTACTGGTCACTCTGCCGGATGAATCGCTTCCAGGTGAACTCGTCACAGACTACGACGAAGCGCCAGTTGCGCGGGTAGGGAAACGGCCGAGCCAGTCGGAGGAATTCCTGTGTCTGGTCTAAGCACTCGCGTGAGATCGGCCCTGCGTTACGGAATTGGGATGACCAGATTGTGACGAGATTGTTCTGTGCTTCGGCGATCGATAGCGTAAGTAGAGCGAGTGGAAATATGGATAAAAAACGAGAATTTAACCGAATTCGCATCGGCCCGGTCCTGCGCAAAAATGTAACCGGTATTTATGCCTCGTTTTTGAACATGAGGATGTGACGGCCGTCGCACTTCTTAAATCCTGTGGAATGTGGTGAATGAATTGGGAGCTCGGCCGTCTGTGCCCTTTCAGGCTTCGTGTGCGGTTGGAACGTGAGGCTGTGGGATGAGCTCAGTCAATGCGATGCCGACGAGAATCAGGAGCGCTCCCGATGCGGGGCGCAGGCCGAGGCGTTCGCCAGTGAAGATGAAGGACGTAATCCACGCAAAAACGGGCTCGAGGGTGAGTAGCAGGGCGATGTGCGTTGAAGGCAGGATGGATTGGGCCCAGCTCTGGATGGAGAATGCAGCGGCAGTTGCCAATGCCGCGGCGATGCCGAGAGCGATGAGAAGCCGCGGCGTCCAGTGGACCTGTGGGTGCTCGATAAGCGGCAGGCTGATTGCCATGAAAACAGCGCAAAAGCCAACCTGCAGCAGGGCAAGCGGCTGAAATGCGATGCGCGGAGATGCGTGACTCAGGGCGATGCAGTGAAATGCGAACCCAATAGCGCAACCGAAGGTGAGCATGTCGCCCACGTTCATCGAGGATAGATCAGGGAGCAGGCCGGCGATGCGGGATGTTGTTGTGGCACTGGACGAGCCGGCTACGGATGGTGCGGTCAGCAAGAGGATTCCCACGAAGGCCAACGCTGCTCCGAGAAATGCATTCCAGCGCGGGGGGCCGCGCTCCCGGCGGATGCAGGCCGGGAATGGAAGAGAAGAGCGGCACGAGGACCACCACGAGTCCCGTGATGAAGGCAGATTTTGATGGCGTGGTGTGCGCGAGGCCAGTGGTCTGAAACTGGTATCCCGCTGCGAGGCAGAGGCCTACGATCGCACCCGAGGCGATGTAGTTGCGCCGGATGGTGCGCCATGAGCTGTGATACGCGCCTCCGAGCAGAGCAAAGGCGAGGGTCATGCGAATCAGGTTGAAGGCTCCGGGAGTTGCGTCAGCGAGCGCACCCTTGACGAGCACAAAGGTCGATCCCCAGATCGCAACAACGAAGACCATCAACAGGTAAGCGCGAGTCTTCATCTCTGTGGATTATGGCAGTCGCTGCGGACCTGATTGGCTATCGTCTTGAGATTCATCAGTTCGCATTTCCCGCGTAGACTTCTTTGCCGGCGACAAATGTCTGTAAAGCATTGGAACCGAGGAGCGCTGGAGCGGCAACTTTGTAGAGATCGCGATCGACGAGGATGAAGTCAGCGTCGTAGCCGGGCGCGAGCCTGCCTTTGTGCTTCTCAGAGAACTCGGCGTAGGCCGATCCCTGCGTGTAGGCGTAGAGCGCCTGGCCACGCGTCAGCCTGTTCTCAGGGAAGTAGCTTTTGGTGCCGGCCTCATTCATGCGGGTCACGGCGGCATAGAGGCCGCGAAAGGGAGTTATCGGCTCGACAGGGTAGTCTGTGCCAAATGCCAACGGGACGCCGGCATCCAGGAACGCCTTCCATGCATAGGAATAGGCAGCACGCTGGTGACCGAGTCGGTCTTCGGCCCAGTTCATGTCGGTGAGCAAGTGATTCGGCTGCATGGATGCGATGACGCCGAGTTGCTTGAAGCGCGGGATGTCCGCCGGGTCGACGACCTGGGCGTGCTCGATGCGATTGCGTGCGGTCTTCGAAACGCCGGGCTGCGCGAAAGAATCGAGGGCCATGGAAGCGGCCTTGTCGCCGATAGCGTGAAAGCCCAACTGGAATCCTGCCGCGGAACGTTCAACCGCCAACTTGTTCAATTCCTCCTGGGTGAATTGAGGGAGTCCGGAGTTCGCTGGGTCGTCGGCAAAGGGTGCTTTCATCGCGGCCGTTCGCGAGCCGAGAGAGCCGTCCATGAACCCTTTGAGCATGCCGGTGTGGAGCATTGGATCTCTGATGTCGTGGTGCGCGCGCATCTTCTTCAGATCGATCGAGCGAGTCCTTGAATGGCAGCCATTCGCTGATGCGAAGGTGGAGATTGCCTTCCTTCTCCATCTCTTCGAAGATAAGGAAGTCATCCCAGGTGCTGAAGTCCTGTACGCTGGTGACACCGTGCGCCAGCGCGTCATTGATGGCGAGTTCGTCACCTTTGCGCCGTTCGTCGTGGCTGGGCGGCGGAATGACCTTGTACACGAGGTCCTGTGCTGACTCGCGCAGGATTCCGGTCGGTTCGCCATTTGCGTCAAGATCGATGGCGCCGCCTTGCGGGGGGTGCGTCTTGCCCGTGATTCCTGCGACAGAGAGCGCGGCGGAGTTGGCTATGGCGATGTGACCGTCGATGCGATCGAGGAATGTTGGATGATCGCCGGTGACCCGATCGAGGTCCTGGCGAGTTGGAAGAACCTTTTGCGGCCAGAGCGTGTGATCCCAATTGCCGCCGGTCAGCCAGTGCCCGGCTGGAGCTTCTTCGGCTGCGTCCTGAATCTTTTCGAGCATCGCGGCCAGCGATTTTACGCCGTTAAGATCGACGTTCAACTTGGTGCGCCCAGCGCCGCCCAGGTGAATATGCGCATCGTTGAAGCCGGGAAAGATGAAGGTCCGGGTATTCCCGGAATCGATGTCACGCAGGATGGTTTTCGGACCGGCGAGGCGTGTGATTTCCTCTGTGGTTCCAACCGCGATGACTCTTCCGCCGCCGATGGCCATGGCCTGCACGACTTCGGGCTTGTCCTCTGCCAGTCCTGTACCGGTGTAGATGGCGGCGTTGAAGAAGATCGTTTCAGGAGCCTGAGGTGCCCGCGATACTGATGCTTTTGGCTTCGCGTGTTCGGGAGAAGACCTGACGGGGACGGCTTGAGAGAAGCTAAGCGTTGATGCGGCGAAGGCCGTTAGAAACAGGGAGAGGATGGCGCGCATGCGCGAAGTTTAACAGACCGTTACAACTCGGCTGCCCATTCGGTCACGGCGAGAGTGAGCAGGAGCACGCGGCGAAGGCCGATCTCGCGATCCTTGTCGCTGTACCATTCGCCGAGTGTGTGTGCGCCGCCGCCGTCACCGCCTGCGCCCATGGAGAGCGCCGGAATGCCGAGAGCGATGGGAATGTTCGCATCCGTCGAGCCGAGGCGCAGATCGGTTTGAATGCCAAGGTGCCTATCGACGGCGCGTAAGGCCTCAAGCAACGGCGAATCCGCGGGGAGTTGCGCAGCCGGGCGGTCGCCGATCTTTTCAATTGAGAACGACAGCACTCCGCGGCCGCGCGGCGTTGTGGACCTGGCAGAAGAGTTCCAGCGGTCGACGGCGTCTTCGACGGCGCGATGAAGTGCCACTTCGAGACGGACCAACTCTGTTGGGCTTGTTGATCGGAAGTCAATGGACGCGGTGGCGCACTCGGGGATTGAATTGACGCTGGTGCCGCCGTGGATGGTGCCGAGGTTCAGCGTTGTGACCGGCTGAGCGGGGAGAGGTGTTTGCGCAAGACCGGCAAGCGCTGTGGCCATTGCGGCGATCGGATTGGGTGTGCCAGCATCGGTGAAGCTGTGGCCTCCGGGCCCGTTGATTGTCACCAAGTAGCGTCTGCTGCCGAGCGCCTGGGTGACGGCTGAGTCCGCGCCTGCTCCGTCGAGAACGATGTGGGCGGCAATGCGGCCTGCCAAAGTCTGCTGCTCATAGAAATGGCGCACGCCGCGAAGGTCGCCTTCGCCCTCCTCGCCGACGTTGCCGAGAACGATCAGAGGGACAGTGAGTTTCACTTTTGCCTGCATGAGCGCCTGTACAACCGCCAGCATTCCGATGACTCCCGCGGCATTGTCGCAGGCACCGGGAGCCGAGATGCGGCGGACTCCGTCCACCTGGCTGACGAGGGGACTCAGCGGGGTTACAGCGGGGAAGACGGTGTCGAGATGTGCGGAGAGCACGACGACGTGTCCGCTGCTCTCCGGCGGGAGTCCTGTTGCCGGTATGAAGCCGAAGACGTTGCCGACTGAATCAGTGCGAACGTCCTTGAGACCAGCGTCGGCAAATCGCGCTGCAAGCCATCTGGAACGCTCCTCCTCGCCAAATGGCGGAGCTGGAATGGCGACGAGCTCGGACTGGAGATCCATGAGCAATTTGGGATTGTTATGGAGCCAGGAGAACGAGGCATGGACCGGGCGCAGAGCTGCCAAAGATGTTACGCGGGAGAATGCCGTGCTGCGCGAGAAGATCGCCATATGGATGGATTCAGGTTAGCAGGAGGCGGGTCATCGGATGGTTGATCGAGCGCATACGTGGAGCAAGGAGCTATTCATATTCGACCGAATGGAGGAAGAGGCCGCGAGCTGGCGCAGTGGGACCCGCAGCTGAGCGATCGCGTGCATCGAGAATGGCCGGGATGTCGTCGAGGCGTGTGAATCCACGTCCGACGTCGAGCATGGTGCCGACGAGATTGCGGACCATATGGTGCAGGAAGCCGTTACCTCGCACTCGGTAAACAAGCAACGCGCCTGCTTCGTGAGAGTGCTCCTGCCACTCGGACGAGTGGATGGTTCGAACCGAGGTTCGCGCTTCGGTCTGAAGCGGTGACCGGGACAGAGATTCGTTGCGCTCGGCCAGATCGGGGTCGGTTGCGGCGAAGCTGCTGAAGTCGCGCTCGCCGACGAAGGCTGTGGCCGCGCTCCTCAACAGGGCGAGGTCGACCCGCCACGAGAACGCGTAGACATAGCGCGACAGGAATGGTGTGCAGATCTGCTTCATGCCTGGCTCGATGGGGAAGACGCGATACTCGTAGGTCTTCGCAACGGCTGAGTGGCGCGCGTGAAAACTTTCGGGGACGATGCGCGCATCGAGAATGCGAATGGCGGAAGGCAAGGCGCGGTTGAGCGCACGAAGCAGATTTGCTTCAGGGATGCGCGCGCGAAGCGCGAAACTTGCGACCTGTGCGAGAGCATGAACGCCAGCGTCGGTGCGTCCGGATCCCTGGGGCAGCGGAGATTCTCCGACGATGCGGCCGAGCGCAGTCTGCAACTCTCCCTGCACGGTCCGTTCGCCGGGTTGGACCTGCCAGCCTTGGAAGTCCGTTCCATCATATGAGAGAGTCAGCTTCCAATTCTGCGTCGACGGGTCGGATTGGGTGAAGTAGGCCACGGGTATCTGCTTAGTAACAGGGTAATTGACCCTCATGGCCCGCGAGGAGCGGCAGTTCCGGTGGGATATACTCAGTTTTTCGCAACTATGCGCGCACGACCCGCGCCGAATGTGAAGAATCGTCGGCCATGGAACGAACAGCGCGCCGCGCGCGTATTGCCTGAGTGACCAATGGTCAAGTAAAGACAGGGATCGAAAATCGCCTCGAAGGCTCAACAAATCTGCGTCCGGGGAGGCCCTCCGGACGTCTGGAAGAATGGCACCCCACATGCCTCAGCAACTCGTGGAGAGGAAACATGCAATCGTTCGATATTCGTGTGTTTGAGGATCAGGATTTGACCGCGCGCCAGGGAAGACGACGGCCCGCCGGCCGGCTGCGTGCCATGGCCGCGGTCATGCTGACATTGGCAGGGTGCATTCCCTCGGGTTTCGCACAGCAGGCTCAACAGCAGCCAGCGCAGACCGTTACGCAAACGTCCAGTGATAAGGCTGCATCGGCCCTTCCCGCGGCTCCCGCACCCTTGGAGACCCAACCGATCAATATGCGGCAATCACAGCGGGACTACAGCAAGCCATCGGGCCGGATTTTGGGCAATCCACTCAAGATGTACAGCCCGACATCGATTCCCAAGGCGAGCTTTGTGAACCAGGTGCGACCCACCCAGCTGGTGAAGGATGGGAAGATTTATTTGAGCCTGTCTGATGCAATCGCTTTGGCAATTGAGAACAACTACGACATTGCCATTGCGCGGTACAACCTGGATATTGCTGACACCGACATCCTGAGGACACGCACCGGCGCGCTGCCACTTGGCGTTCCGACCAACCTTGTGACCAACACGCTGGGTGGGAGCGTTTTGGCCGGTGCCGGAAGTGGGACGACGCTGACCACAGGCGGCGGTCCTGGTGGCACGAGCGGCGGCGCGGCGGGTGCAGGCACTGGCACGGGCGGCTTGACATTGACCACTGCAGGCACTGGCCCATTGCCTGAGCAGACGGAGCCCACCATCTCGGGCACGATTCAGTTCGACCGCGCTCACGCAGTATCCACCAGCTTCTTTTCGGGCGGCACCAGCACCACAAACGACTACAACTTTGCCTGGAACCAGGGGTTCGTCACCGGTACTTCGTTCAACTTCGCATTCAACAACATATACGCGACTACTTCCAATGGAGTCACCCTCTACAGCCCGCAGTTGACTGCGAACTACAAAGCAACGTTGACTCAGCACCTGCTGCAGGGCTTCGGCATCTGGGTCAACAAGCGTTTCATGTATCAGGCAGTCAACGACCGGCGCATCACCGACTCGTCATTCCGCCAGCAGATTCTCTACACCGTCAACCAAGTGGAGAGCATCTACTGGGGGCTCGTGGGTGCGTATGAGGATGTTCAAGCCAAGCAGCGCGCTCTGGACCAGAGCACAAAGCTTAATGCCGATACACAGAAGCAACTGGAGATCGGCACGATGGCACCACTGGACGTTGTCCAGTCCGAGTCAACCGTGGCGACTGACAAGCAGGCACTGATCATCTCGCAGAGTACTCTTAACTATCAGCAGCAGATTATGAAGCAAGCGATCGCGCGCAATTTGAACGACCCCGTTCTCACGGCTGCCCCGGTGATACCTACCGACCGAGTGAGCCTGGAAGAACTTCCGGAGGAGAAGCAACCCGTCGAGGCCTTAGTTCAAGAAGCCTTCCAAAAGCGGCCGGAACTGGAACAGGCGATGCTGGTTCTGAAGAATGACGCAATTACGCTTCGCGGTGCAAGGCAGGGATTGCTTCCGGTGTTCGATGCGTACGGGTACATCGGCGGAACGGGAATCGGCGGCGCGATCAATCCAAATTGCAACGTCAATTTCTACGATGGGCTTTGCGGCTCCAACAACTCAACGGGATATGGAACTGCCCTGCAGAATGCCTTCAACAACTCCGCTCCGGACAAGGGCATCGGTTTCACGCTGAGCATTCCGATCGGCAACAAGCAGGCACAATCCGTGCAGGCACGTTCGCTCATGGAATACCGCCAGGCTGAATTGCGGTTGGAGCAACTCTATACGCAGATTCGCATGCAAGTTGTGAATTCGCAGTTTGCCCTTACCGAAGACAGGGCGCAGGTGGTGGCTGCAAGAGCTGCACAGAGCTACGCGCAGCAGAGTCTGGACTCTGAGGAGAAGAAACTGAGACTAGGCGCGTCCACGACCGCAAACGTGCTGCTGCAGCAACGCAACCTTGCCACAGCGGAGAACAATCTGATCGCGGCGAATGCATCTTATGCCAAAGACCGGGCGGGACTTTATCAGACGCTCGCGACGACCCTTGAGCACTACGGCATCAATCTGGGCGAAGCTGCGACGGGGGACGTGAAGACGATGCCGTTAATCCCCGGCTTGCAACCGGTCAACCCGGGAAAAGAACCGGCAAACACGCCGACTCCTTCGAGCCGATAGCAGGCTGACAAACAAAGTGGAGAGGCCCGGCAAAGTGCCGGGCCTTTCTTTCTGATTGAGACTTAACGCTCTGCCACGAGATCCAGTAGATCGAAGAACTCGGGAAAACTGATCGCGGCCGATTCCGCGCCCTGAATGAGTGTCTCGCCTTCGGCGCGTAACGCGGCGACACTGAATGCCATGGCGATACGGTGGTCGCCACCGGAGTCGATGACAGCGCCGTGGAGAGTCTGGCCACCGGGGACATCGAGTCCGTCTTCGAACTCCTCGACCTCGGCACCCATGGCGCGGAGGTTGCGCGCGACGAGCGCGATGCGATCCGACTCCTTGACACGCAGTTCCTTCGCGTCACGGATGCGAATGCCGCCGCTTGTGTATGGAGCGATTGCAGCTAGAACCGGCAGCTCATCGATGAGTTGAGCGGCGAGAGCACCGCTGACTTCTGTGGAGCGAAGGCCGTCGGCATCGGCAGTTATCTGGACGGTTCCGACGAGCTCTGCATGCTTTTCTTCGAGATTAAGGACCGCGATCCGAGCGCCGAGAGTGGTGAGTACATCGAGTAACGCCGCGCGGGTTGGATTGAGGCCCAAAGAATCGAGTAACAAGCCGGAACCCGGAAAGAGGGCGGCCGCGCACATGAAGAACGCGGCGGACGACATGTCTCCCGGGACCGCGGCGTCGATGGCGCGGAGCTTTTGCGGCCCGTTGATGGAGACATAATCAAGGCCGCGCGTAACGGTGGCACCGAATGCGCGCAGTGCCAATTCGCTGTGATCGCGAGTGCGGACAGCTTCACGAACAGTTGTAGTGCCGGCGGTCTGCAAGCCGGCCAAGAGCACACATGTCTTGACCTGCGCGCTGGGAACAGGAGTTGTGTAGTCAATAGCCTTGAGGGTATCGCCTTCAATGACCAGGGGTGCGTGGCCATCTGTCAATGTGAGGCGCGCACCCATCTCGGCCAGTGGTTTGCGAATGCGCTCCATAGGCCGTCGCGATAAAGAATCGTCTCCTACAAGCGTGAAGGTGCCCTGCTGCGGAGCAAGCAAGCCGGATATCATGCGCATGGTGGAACCGGAATTCCCGCAATCAAGAGGACAGCTTGCGGGCGTCACTCGCCCACCAACGCCATCCACTTCAACCTGCCCGTCGCCGAGTTTGCGCACTTTGGCGCCCAGAGCTTCCATACATGCGAGCGTCGATGCGCAATCGGCGCCCGTGGAGAAGTTGGAAAAGCGCGAAGTACCTTCGGCGAACGCTCCGAGCATTCCGTAACGATGGCTAATGGACTTGTCGCCCGGCAGGCGAAGAGTCCCCATGATGTTGCGCGCGGGCCGGATGATGCGTTCATGCGTGGCGATGGACAAAGTCTCTCCAGAGTTCAGACAATTCAAGTTTAACGTGGCAGGGAACGAAGGAATCGCGCCGCAGCTCTACTTCACTCTTAGAACAATGATTGTTTCGTCGTCGAATCGGTCCTGACTGCCCTGGAACTCTGCGACATCTGCCAGGATAGTCGATGAGATTTGCGCTGCGGGTTTGCCTCGGAGACTGCAGAGGAGACCTGCCAACCTTTCTTCGCCATACATCTCGCCCTTTTCATTTTCGGCGTCGAGGATTCCGTCAGATACGAAGACAATGGCATCACCCGGCTGGGTGGCAACGTTGAATTCCTCGTAAGTGACATTGGGGAACATGCCGAGCGGAAAGCCCTCCGCCCGGATCGGTACCGACTCTCCGGCCCGGCAAAAGATCGGCCGCACTGCGCCAGAGTTGGCCAACTGGAGCGTCATGTTCTCGTCGTTCCACAATGCGAACAGCATGACGACGTACTGCGAATCGAGTTTTCGTTCCTGCAGCGCATCGTTGAGGATCGCAAGCATTTCGGCGGGCAGTGGGCGCTGGTTTGCGGCCGACCTCATAATGCCGCTCACCAGCGCGGCGAGCAAAGCCGCCGGAGCGGCTTTGCCGCTGACATCCCCCATTACGATGGCTGTCTGGCTGGGGCCGTATTCGATGAAGTCGTACAGGTCGCCGCCGATCGAGCGTGCAGGCAGAAAGTTAACTGCGAACTCAGCATGTTTCTGCTCCAGGGGCGCGCTGGGAAGGAGCCGCAACTGCACTTCACGCGCCATTGCAATATCGCGCTCGAGCTGCTGTTCCTGTCGTTTCACGGCCTGGTACAGCCGCGCATTTTCAATTGCAATTGCGATCTGCGCCGCCATCGTGGTCAGGATGCGCACGTGGTCATCGTTGAAAAATGCCGTTCGCGTGTGTTCCAGGTCGAGCACGCCGATGCTGCGGCCCTTATAGAAGAGCGGGACCACGAGTTCAGAGCGCGTCTCCGGATTCATAGGAAGATAGCGCGGGTCCTTGCGGACATCGGAAACATTGATCGGACGCCATTCGCGCACTGCGGCTCCCACCAGTCCGGTTGACACCGAGATTCGCCGCATCGGCGCATGAGTATGTCCGAAACTCCAGGCATAGCGCGTGATCAGCGTCTCGCCCTTTTCATCGAGAAGCATGATGCTGAACATCTGGTAATCGATGAGCCTGCGCAGCAACTGCCCGACCTTTGCCAGGAGCGGATCGACGTCGAGAATCGAGGCAAGCTCGGTTGCGATCTCGTTCAGAACCGTCAGCGTCTCAGCCTGTCGCGAAACGCGCGTGTAGAGGCGCGCATTCTCGATTGCCTGGGCGATGCGCGAAGCAGTCAGGGTCAGCAAGCGCAGATGTTCCGGCTGGAAGTAGCCAGGCTGCTCGCTCTCAAGATCCATTACGCCAATGAGACGATTCTTCACAATCAGCGGCACTGCAAGCTCTGACCGGACGTTGGGATTCGCGGGGATGTAGCCGGGAACCGTGGAGACGTCGTTGATGAGCATTGGCTGACGGGTGGCTGCTACCTGCCCGACGACTCCTTTACCGAGGGGAAAGCTCATTCTCTGCGCTTCAGGGGTATGGCCGATCTGGAACCGCATCCGCAGTTCATTGGTCCGGTCGTTGAGCAAGAGAATGGAGAAGATGCGGTAATGAATGACGGATCGCACCAATTCCGAAGTGCGATTCAGGAGCGTTTGCAGATCGAGGGTGGTGTTCAGCGCGTCAGCCATCTGCGTGAGAAACGTCAGGTCGGCAGTTTCGACGCGGGCGTTCAGGGGATCGAGATGCGCGTGCGGATTTTCGGCATTTGCAGGCCGGTAGTCACCCTCGTACTCGGGCTGTGCTGGCGCGGTTGGGTTTCTTATGGGCATTGGGGAGTATCGAAAGGAATGATATCGGACAGTGCTTTCGGGTTCCAGTCTTTAGACAGTTGCCACGGAGACAGCTCCAGTGTGCAGCCTGTATCAACAAACAGCTCAATCAGGGAGGGCCTGAAGCGACCTTTCGTGACAGCAAAGATGACAGTTGGGCGGGGCAGAGCGGCGATTGCGCCTCACTCTGCACCGAGCTCGCGGACAATTGCGACAGAGGCAGATGCCCCGATCCGGTTTGCTCCTGCTTCGAGCATCGTCTTCACGTCGGCCAGCGTGCGAATCCCACCAGAAGCCTTCACGCCGCACCGCCCGCCTGCGACGCCGCGCATCAAGGCAACATCCGCAGCAGTAGCGCCGCTGGTGGAGAACCCGGTGGAAGTCTTGATGAAGTCCGCGCCGGCCTGGATGGCAAGCTCTGCTCCACGCAATTTCTCCTCTACCGTAAGGAGCGCCGTTTCCAGAATTACCTTGAGGATGACTCCGTTATGGTGCGCGACGGAGACGGCGGAGTGCACAGTGCGCTCGACCGCGTGGTGATTTCCGCTTTTCAACTGGCCAATGGGAATAACCATGTCCAGTTCCCTGGCTCCCAGCCGGATCAGCGCGGAAGCTTCCTGCCGGAGCGTCGAGATGAGGGAGGCACCGAGTGGGAAGCCGATAACAACGCCAACAGGGATTCCTGTGCCGGAGAGGATTTCCACGGCCGTGGAAGCCCAGATCGGGTTCACCATGGCGCAGGCGAAGCGATAGCGGATGGTCTCATCGCACAGGCTTTCGACCTGCTCACGCGTCGCATCGGGCTTGAGCAGCGTGTGGTCGATGACCTGCGCAACAGACTGCCACGAGGACAATGCCTGTTTTGCAAACGCGGCTGAGTCGAAGCTTCCGTGATCAAATTCAAGATCTTCATCTCGTATGGGGGTGATGGCGGGCATTATTCTTGCTCCTTTAACAAGCCGCTCTTTGTCGGCTTCCGGGCTGTCCACGGGAGATGAGTATAGTTCCTCCCGGGGGATCCTTCCAATCTGCGAGCCAGCCCTCAAGAAACTAAAGGACAGGCAATTCCATCAGGAAGCGGTGGACTGCGGCGGGATCGTGTGCGTGATGTCCATGCGTTCGATCAGGCCGCTTCGGATTCGGTACGTATGATAGACGACCGTGTCCAAAAGCAGGTTGCCTTTCAGATCGTGAACCACCTGATGCACCTCCACCAGGAAACGGCCCTCGCTTATCTGGTCGATGCGCTGAGGCTCGACGCGCGGATCAAGCAACTCAAACTGATTCGTCCAATAGGCACGCACAGCTTCCTTCCCATGGACGTGTCCACCCTCCATTCCGTTCGCCCACTCAACGTCTGGATGCATGAACGCGAGCACGGCATCGACATGGCGGGCATTGAAATCCCGGTAAGCACACATTAACAACTGGCGCTCATCGTGCATGCAGGGCTGCTTTCTCCATTTTCCAAGGCTGGTTTCTGCTTACTTTCGCTACTCGGGATGTTCGGGGGCCATCAGACAGATGTCGGGCAAATTTCGATAGCGCTCTGCGTAATCCATTCCGTATCCGATGACAAAGAGATTCGGAATCGAAAAGCCCACATAGTCTGCGTCAATCTTCTCGATGCGCCGTGAAGGCTTGTCGAGCAGCGCCGCAATGCGCAGGGACTTTGGCCGATGCTGGAGAAAGATTTTGCGCAAAAAGGCGAGTGTGAGCCCCGTGTCGAGGATATCCTCGACAATCAGCACGTTCTTGCCTTCGATTGGCTCATCCAGATCCTTGATCAGCTTTACGGCGCCCGATGAGCGCTGGCCTTTTCCGTAACTGGAAACGGCGACAAAGTCGAAGGTTGTGTCCACCTGCACCGAGCGCGCAAGGTCGGATAGGAATATGGCCGCGCCTTTCAGGACGCCGACCATCACGAGTTTCTCTTCATTGCAATCGCGTGTGATTTGCGCTCCCATCTCCGCGACGCGATCGGCTATCTGCTGGCGCGTAAATAGAACATCCAGTCCCTTATAAGTAATCGTGGCCATGCTTCCAGTATCACCTGAGCGGCGGCAGAAATGGCAGGGGATCTGTGCAAATCAGTAGCGTCAAAAAGGGTGCATGCCCGTCCCACGATCCACCTTTCCGCACGTCTATACTTGAAGAGCATGCTTCCGTATCTCCACCTCAACCTCCATTTCTGGCATCCGGACATTCCAACCTTCGGTCTTATGCTTTGGCTTGCCGCGGTAGCCGCAGCTTTCCTCCTGGACCGAGGATTCAAGAGAGCGCAGGTAGATGCCGATGCGGTGGGAATGGTGGCAATCGCCGTGCTTGCGGGGATTGTGGGAGCGAAGATCTGGCACGTCATCGATACGCCGGATGAATTCCGCGAGATGGGTTGGCGCGTTCTTTGGGATACGGCGGGGTTCGCATGGTTTGGCGGCCTCGTGTTTGGCATTGCTGCTCTTCTTTTTCAAGGTTGGCGCGCGCGTATCGGCCCCTTGCGCACACTGGACCTGGCAGCTCCTGCAGCCGCGGTGGGCTACGGGATAGGCCGAATTGGCTGCTTTCTTTCAGGTGATGGCTGCTATGGCATCGAAACGATGCTGCCGTGGGGTATGAGCTTCCCGAATGGTATTGAGCCGACCCCGCCAGGAGTTCGCGTGCATCCGACGCCGCTATACGAGCTTGGTGCCGGTCTTCTGATCGGCTGGTTTCTCTGGTGGCGCGGGAGCAAAAGGCGCGGTACAGGGGCGGTTCTAGGTGAGTATCTGATTTTCACGGGAACAGCTCGCTTTCTGGTTGAATTTATCCGCAGAAACCCGAAGATTCTATGGCATTTATCCAATGCTCAACTTGCCAGCCTAGGGTCGGTCGTTGTGGGCGTCGGGCTCGTAATCTGGGCTTCGCGCCGCCCCGTGGACTCTCCCGCAGCAGCGGCAGCCGTCGAGAAGGCCGCGTAGCGGCACGGCGAAGCGAATGATTCGCTCGGTTTCGCAACGGGGAATTCAGACTTCAGTGGATGACGCTTACTTTCTGCTGCCGATTGCAGCTGCCGGCATCGTGACGGAACCAATCCGCCCCGAGTTTTCGTCGACAATGAGGATTCGCACCGAACCGTCCTCTGGCTTGAATTCGACCTGCTGCTCGAAGGTGATTCCATCGCGCAGGACTCTTTGGTAGGTGCCGGGCTTCAGCCGCAGGCCCAGCGTCTGGCCGCTGATTCGGGCCTTCGCGGTTGCCTGATCTCGCGCGATCAAAAAGATATCGAGCTTGCCTGTCCAGAGTCCGCCCTGTTCTTTCAAACCAAGATCGGCGGCGGCGATATTGAGCTTGAGCATGCAGCCTGTGTCGGTCCTCCGGGGCTCGGCGCTCACTCCGATCTCCCCGGCATCGCGTGGCTGCCAGATTGCCTGACCGAAGCGGTCTTTCATCGATTGCGGTTCTCTGGAATAGAGGTAACCGGTGCGATAGCGCAGCGTGATATCCCTACTGCCGGCGATCTTCACCGTGATGATGTGGTATTTGTCGTCGGCGGGGACATCCGGTGAGAAACTCAACTGGTAAGCGGCGCGACCATCTTCGACAATGCCGTTCAACTCGGCGGCAATGTCGCCGGCGCGGCGAAGGGCTCGGCCTCCGGTGGCCTCGGCCAGATCGCGATACTCGCCCTGGATGGGATGGAGGTCCTGCTGCATCCTTGCGATGTCGCGGCCCGGACTCATGCCCGGAACTGGGCCACTCTCTCCCGGCTCGAGCTGAGAGCGTGAAGTCTTTCCTATAGGTACGACATTGCGCTCGCGAATATCTGCTCCGATGCTGCCCACTTCGAGTTGCGATGCGTCCAGGGGATAGATGCTTACGTGCGCTTCGTTCAGGTCTTCCTGGGCTTGAACCGCGATCTGATGGATGAATACGCTGCCCTTGTCTTCCTTCGCAACTGCCTGATCGCTCCACGATGCAAGCACATTGTCACTGGCAATCCAGACGAGGGTCTTATGGCCCGGAATGGTGGCAAGGTTACGCGCCACTCCCCTCAAGACGAAGAGCGCATCGCGGCCCGGATTGCTTCCAAGTTGTCGCAGCTCCGCATCGACCGGCATCGGAGGGACTTGAGTGCCCGATTGGAAGTTCTCGGGATCGGTGCTTGCATTTCCATTGACAGAGGCCATGTCGGATGCTCGATGAACCCAGTCAAACTGCTGACGGTTGCGCTTTTCTTCGTCCTGCGCGCGGGCGAGATCCTGCGCGGTCGGCACCCATTTGCTCAACGTTTTGGCCAACGATAGATGGTCGGTTGTTGGCTCCATTAGAACTTGAACGCTGTTGCTCTTTATGATGTAGAGTCCAACGCGTTCGTCGGTCGGGACTGTCTTGAAGAAGCGCAGCATTTCTTCGCGCGCATAGGTGAGGTCACTCCATGACAGATTGCTTGAGTCGATAAGCAAGATCGTTGTTTCCTGTTCGGTCCCGCGTAGTGCGGCACCGGCTCCGGCAAGGCGATTCGAGAAGACAGCCTGCTCTTCTCTGGCCGGTGCGATGCTCTCCTTTGTAGCGGGTTCGTTCGGGCTGGTCTCGCCTGCCTGGCTGAAGAAGCGGATTTTCTGCGCGACTCCGTTGTCATAGACGGTGAAGTCCTCTTGTTTCAGATTGGTGATCGGATGGCCCTTCTTATCGAATGCCACGAGAGACAGGTCAACGAGGCGGGAGGTCGACCGCAACGTGAATCCTGAGTCCGCCGGGCCCGGTGACGAATTCGCAAATGTTCCCGGCAATCCATTCGCTGGGGATGCGCTGATTTCGGGAGTCGTTTCCTGCCTGGTCGCATCAGTAGTCTGCGTTGCAGCCGAGTTCTCATTCACGGTCGGGAGAGCATTGGGTTTTGCCTGCGCCGCACCCGCTTCAACCTGGGCAGCAAGGCTAGTTTGCGCTGTTGTGCTTTGGGCCGGTGCGGGCGTGGGACTGGCGTTGAGCGGCGCTGTCTGCGACTCTGCAACTTCAGTGCTGGCGGCCGGCTGTGCGGCAGCGGCGCTCTCGGCGCCAGCCAGGATGTGGGATTCAGAGCGGAAGACGTGATAGTCGCTGAAGACAACGTCGCTGAGGAAGTTCTTTCACGTCAGGCGGTACCTCGCGCGCCAAAGGCATCTTGAAGACGGGGTCCAGTTGCAGGGTCTGCGCCCTGCGTGCTCGAGACCCTTCGTACGGGGCAGACATAGGTCTTTCCGCCGATCTCGACGGTCCCGTACTCCACCATGAGGCTGCTATGAAACCGGGTCGGTCGGGCTTGATGTCGGCTTCCACGTCAAGCGCGGATCGTTCCGGTAGTGGGGTCAGTGGTCATCTCTCCGTGGTAGCCGACGAGTTGCGAAATGGATGCCCATTCGCACTTGCGATGGCGGCTTCGTCGGCGACACAGCAGTAGTTCACCTCAAGTGGGACTTTTCGTGTGGAACGTAGAACGTGAAGACAGACGAGGGTCGTTCGGTCCCAGTTCCCAATGATCCACTCAAGTTTGCTCTGCGCGGCGTCAACGAGAACCGTTGCGAGGATTGGCCGAATGCTCCATGGGACTCAGCCCCCGATTGGACGATGGGTCGCCTTGTTGGCACCGCTGTCCTCAAGCACCTCCCGGCTGTCACGATAGAGGACTGTGGCAGGGTCAGGCGAGGTAGTGCAGAGCTCGTAGGGCTGGATCCTCGTACCGTCCGTGCTTTGTGCGGAGTGTCTTCAAAACGGTTCGTGGTGCGCGTTGCGAGGAAGTTGGGTAACTGCGGGATGGCGCGCCTAACGTAGCCAACGACCAGCCCCATGATGCGTCGCTGCTCGGTGACCGGCGGTGCTGGCGTGCTCGGAATCTCGGTCGCAGGCGGCTCAAGGAACGCAGATTGGTCGACAATCGCGACGAGCGCCTGCCGGCTGTGGTTGCCGGGTAAGTGGCGTAATCTCATTCAGCGTGCTGAACTCAGCCGTTCATTAAGCTCCAAATAGGAGAGTTGCTGAGCCAATTCCGCGTCGGGCTTGGCCAGGGACGCATTCAGCATCTGCTCCAACTGCTCCACCGTCACTTGCTTTGCAGCGAACGCTTGCGACGCGATCGCAGCAACAATGAGGATGACAATGGCCCGACGCACTGGTTCAGCCCTCAAATCTCAGGTCAAACTCCACGACTTCATCTTTGATCGGGGAATTGTAGCGCTCCAGACGGCCCGGCGCAGTGACAAGAACGGATCACCGGGGCAAGAGATGCGCTCCTCAAGCTCTTTCGTGCGTGAACAAAGGCGGCAATTTAGCGAATGACAACAGCGAAGATCACGCTACTGTAGGCCGCCGCAAATAGGGTCATTTACCGATGCCCGCAAATGGTTTGAATCTATAGAAGAGGCTTCCCTCAGGGGCTAAAGCCCAGATCATTTTGGGCCGTTTTCGGCACGACTGAAGTCGTGCCCTTTCAAAACATAAATGACCATCTGTGAGGCGGACACCACTAGCGTAAGTAACTCAAGTAACTGAGTTTGCTTTTGAGTGGTTATTTATTCTTTTGGTTTCCTCACCCACTTAATCTCTTATGCGCATTTGTCGATGAATTACGATGAGGCCACCAAAACAGGTCACACGGAGTTGTTTGCATACACGCAAGGATGTGCCGACGAGTGAATTCTGACGCAATGATGAGCTGAACTTAGCGCTGAAATCCGAGCGTCAGAAGTCTCATCGAGAGGGACTGGTATGTACGACAGGAACGACCGCCAGCAGCCAGCAGGGAGACACACTCTGGAAAACCGCCTTCGCTGCGCCCGCAAGATTGCTCCTCTATCCGTCGTTATTCTTGTGGGGCTGAGCGGATTGACTGTTCATGCCCAATCCGCGATCTCGAGAGAATCGCTTCTTCTGCCATCATGGTTCACGGCCACTAGAGTCATTCTGATTGTCTCGATTCTTCTGGCACTCACGCTCGGCATCACCGGATGGGTTCTGAGTCTGAGGCGCCGAGTGCGGCAGCAGATCCACGTCATCAAACGGAATCGGGAAAACGAACTGGCGCTCGAGGAGCGCTACAGGCGAATCTTCGAGCGCAACCTGACGGGTCTCTACATTGCTGAACAGGACGGCAGGATCGTGGACTGCAACGATGCCTGTGCCTCCATTTTTGGATTCTCCAGCCGCCAGGAACTGCTAGACCACCATGAACGTGCAGAGATGATCACCCGCCATTTCCATGATGTCGCCGCAGGCGAATCCAATTCGAACTTCGGCGCGGAGCATCATATCCATCGTTTCGACGGGAAGCCGGGATGGGTACTCAGCATGGTTCGGCCGGTGCCGCAGAACGGCGATGGCACCACGATTCTGGAAGGTGCGGTTGTCGACATTACGCATCGAAAACTAGCCGACGAGCGAATTGAGTTTCTGGCGTACTACGACTCTCTCACCGGCCTGCCCAATCGGACATTGCTTCAGGACCGTCTCTCAAAGGCGTTGGCGAGTGCCCGCCGACACCGCGAAAAACTTGCAGTGCTCTTTCTTGATGTGGACGGATTCAAAACCATTAACGACTCGCTCGGTCATTCGTTCGGAGACCTGCTGCTGCAGCAGTTGGCGACACGGATCCAAAGCTGCGCACGCGAACAGGATACGGTGTGCAGGCTGGGCGGGGATGAATTCCTCGTCGTGCTCGGGTCAGTGGAGGAGGACCTTGATGCGGCAGTGGCGGCTGAGCGCATTGCGCGGGCAGTCAACACGCCATTCGACATTCAGGGGCAGACGCTCAGTGTGACCTGCAGCATCGGAATCAGCATGTTTCCAGATCACGGCGAAGATGCGGAGACGCTGATCAAGAGCGCTGATGCGGCTATGTACTCCTCAAAGGACGGCGGCCGGAATACATTTCGCTTTTTCACCGAGAAGCTGACAGCCGAGGCACTGGAACGCCTTCAACTTGACGGGAGTCTGCGCGCGGCGGTGGACGATCAGCAATTCTTTCTTGTGTATCAACCGGAGATCGATGTTGATAGCGGCGCCATCTCCTGCTGGGAGGCTCTGATCCGGTGGCAGCATCCAGAGCTTGGGCTCGTGCCCCCGGACAAATTTATTCGGGTTGCCGAGAATAACGGGCTGATTGTCCCTATTGGTGAGTGGGTTCTGCAAACCGCGTGCAGCCAATGGAAGCGCTGGGTTGACAGCGGCATGGTGGATGCTCCGATTGCCGTGAATGTTTCGGCGTTGCAGTTCCGCCACGAAGGATTTTGCGGAATGGTGAAACGAGTTCTCGAGGATACGGATCTTGCTCCGGAGTTCCTCGAGCTGGAGCTAACCGAAAGCCTGCTCTTTTCGAACGAGGACGTGATGTTCGAGATTCTTGGCGAACTCAAGTCGATGGGCGTGCGGCTTGCAATCGACGATTTTGGAACGGGCTATTCCAGCCTCAGTTATCTCCGCCAATTCCCGGTAAGCAAGCTTAAAATCGATCGCAGTTTTATCCGCGATCTTGCGCTCAACGGGAACGAAGTCAGCATAACGGCCGCCATCATCAACCTTGCGAAGTGTCTCAAGCTCAAAGTGACCGCGGAAGGCGTCGAAAACGAGGCACAGCTGAGCTTCCTTCGAAAACACGGATGCGACGAGGTGCAGGGCTTTTTCTTTAGCAAGCCGATGACTGTAGCCGAAGTGTCAAATATGTCGTGGCGGAGCTACGGAATGCCCGCAATGCTCTCAAAGGCCGTTGCCTGCTGAGTTAGATCGGAATTTCAAGCAGGGAATGCGACTCACAGTCTTTTGATGAATGCCAGCGCCTCGCGCAGGTGCGGAAAGAGCGCTTCTTCCGCCTTGAATTCCCGGGAGTGGACGCAGCGCCGTACGCCGCGCATCTTCACCGGATGCTTCAGGTGGAGCATCTCATGGTAGAGCAGGTACTCGATTGCATACCGTGGACTCGATGGTCGATCAAAGACACGGCTGACCACGATTGTGTTGTGAGCGGCGTCGTAGTGTCCCAGTGACCGCCGCGCCATACTTTCGCTCCAAGTGAGCTCAGGGCGGCCCAGCAGTCCTCCGAAGAAGCGTGTGTTCAGGGCGTCGAAAACCTCATCGAGGTTGTAATAACGCCCTTCCGGTCCGGAGTATCTCTTGCTTCCGCGCGCGTGGCGAATCAACTCGGTCTGCCGGGTGACAGCTGCACTGGTCGCGAAGCGTTTGAAACGGTGGTTTTGGGAAGGCTCAATCGGCTTCTTGTAGAGCTTGGCCAGCAAGATGTGAGCGATGGCGCGAAGCACACTCTCCGGCGCGCCTTCGATGAGGTCAGAGAGGCTGACGAAGATCTTTCCGTCGCGGAGGCGGATCGTTGTGTTCAGTGAGGTGAAGCGCCGGAATCGAATGGAGATATGGAGGCATGGGCGCTCGCGGGCGCAACGCCCGATACTCTTCCTGAAAAATTGCGACAATCTCGAGCGGCCACCAAGTTTGAAGTTAGCACAACAGGATGGGCGGAGGCGGCGCTCTGACGGTCGGCAGCGTGCGGTTAAAGCAGTTTCGGAATTCGCGTAGACTCTTTGGGGGCGTCGAAAGGTGGCGTTTTCTTGATGAAAACGCCACTTCGCGGTGAGCTTCGGTCTACAGCAATTCCGAAACTGCTCTAGCCGGGCCGGTTTCTCGGTGTTTGGGTTCAGCGCGTTCCTGGCCTTTTTCGTCTTTGTGAAGGGCGAAATAGTCGGTTTGTTCGCGGAGAAGGCGCTGGGCCTGATCGGTGAGATCTTCGCCGGCTTCAATGGCTTCCTTTGCGGGAGAGATCGAAGGGCTCCTCGCCGGCGAGCGCTTTGAGCGTCGTGAGCCAGTGTTGGGACTCGTCGGCGAGGGCTCTGAGCGCTCCACGGATGTCCGCGTGGCGGTCGGAGTACTCGTCGAGGTTGGAGCCGAGCTCATCCATCAGCGTCGGCGACGTCCTGCAGTTCGTCGGTCGAGGTGCTTGGACGCGGGCATCGGACTTGCCGCGATTGGTCAGGCTTTTGACGGTGTTGACGTGGTCGTTGAGGATACTCGGTGTAGAGCTTGATGCGTTCGTTGGGGTCGATGCCGGCTTCGCGGATTTTTTCGACCTGGGCCTCGGTGAGACGGATCGTGATGGTTCTTTTGCGCAGCGGCGAATGAGGGCAATCGCGCAGATGCAGACGAAGGGCCATGTAAGGCGAAGGGGAGAAGCGGGGACGCATGGGCGAATGCACCTGCATCCTCATTGAATCACAAGAGAGCAGCAGGCGAAAAGCGTGCGCACGAGGGCAGGGCGCAGGACTCGCGAGACGTACGGGACAGGCGAGGCAGGCTTACTTGCGAAAGACTTCGAGCATGGTCTCGCTCTCGGCCTTGTTCACCTGGGCAAGAGTGGCCTCGACGAGGGGACGATCTTCAGAGCTGCTGTTGTGCAGCATCTCGTTGAGGCGGAAAGCAGTGTGGCGCAGCAGGATCTCGGCGTTTTTGAGACGCTTGTCGTTTTCCGCGACGCTGAGGTGCATTTTGTGGGTCATGTCTGGATCTGCTTGAGGAGATCACTCGCCTTGTCGACGTCGCCGGCGGCGTATTGCTTGAGGCTGAACTCCGTCATCTGGTGAATGAGTTCGGCATAGAGGAAGCATTGCTCGCGCGGTTGGGCCTGGGGGATCCGGGCCTCGAGGGCGGCGATGCTGTCCTGGTCGATTAGCTTTTCGTCGGGGGAAGAGGCGAACGCAGGGATGGAGAGCGTTGCGATTGCGAGGAGGATGGTCGACCAACCTTGAGACCGCATAAGGAACCTCCGCTGAAGCGGAATTAGAGCAAAACCTAAAGTTCCCGTGCTGTGCTGAAGTGCACACTCGCCGGTATTTTCTGCAGAAACAGACCAGCTTGGAAGCTCCTGTCACTCCTGCTATCCAAAATGGTGCCAGCTACTTCCCAATGCAGTTAAGCGACTATAGGAGCATTTTCGAGCGAACGTGCAAGTGAAAAGACCACTCATCCGGTAACTTTAATTCGAAGTCGATCAAAGAAATGTCACAGCATTGTCTTTCTATTGTAGGGGCCCTATTTTCTTTTCAAGCACCTGGAGCCTTTGTCGCGCCTGCCATTCCTGATCTGGGAATTTGCCGCCGGACGAATCCAGGAAGTGGTGATAGTAGGTGATCGCCGCGTTCCGGTCGTTCAATGAGTCGTAGGATGTGGCCCAGAGAAAGTAGGTTGCTGGCACTTCAGGGAGAAATTTTGAGCGCACGGTGAGTGCGTGGACGGCGAGCGCGGGCTGGTGAAGTTTGGAGGCGGCGAAAGCGATTCCACTCCAGGCATCGGCGTCGTGCGGAGTCGAGTTTGGTGGCTTTGTCGAAGGCGGCCAGGGCCTCGGTGAAATGCTGTTGACGAATCAGATTCTGTCCATGGGCGACGAGCAGATCGACATCATCGGGAGACTTGGCGCAAGCAGCGCGACGTAGAGCTTGTCAGAGCCTCGAACTCGCCGGCCTGGGCGAGAACGTCAGCGAGCATGCGGGTGATTGCCTGGGTCGGCGGGATGGGCGGCGTGGAGTTTTTGGAGCAGCGGCAGAGCGTCGGCATTGTCTTGCGCGGCAAGCACGGTGGCGAGTTGCGCGTTCAGAGCGGGATCGTCGGGTGCTTGCTCGAGAGCGATCCGGATGAGCTTTTCCGCTTCGGGATACTGTTTGCTTTCGATGAGGACGTGGGCAAGGCCCGAGTTGGCGGCGATCGATTTTGGATCGTCGGCGAGAACGCGGCGGTAGGCGGCTTCGGCAGCGTCATGCTGGCCTGCAGCTTCGGCAAGATCGGCGGCGAGCAGGGTGTCGGCTGGCGGTTTCGGGAGTGAGCTTGAGGGCTTCGAGCAGCTCGTTGGAGGCTTGGGTGGCATCTCCTGGCTGTCGGGACCGGGATTGTCGAGGCGCGCGAGGGCGCGCCATGCGCGAGCTTTCAGGGCAGGGCCGGCTTCACCGGGATCGAGAGTGGTGGCGGCGAGCAGTTCGGTGTGGGCTTCGTCCTTCTTGCCCTGGCGAGCGAGCAGCAGGCCCAGCGCGAGATGCGCTTCGAAGGAATTGGGATTGGCCTCGATGGCGCGGCGGTAGAAGCCGGCGGCAGCGTCGAGATGATCCTGATGAGTCGGCGACGTAACCGGCGTCGAAGAGGGCGCGGGCGTCGGTGGGGTGCGCGGCGAGGTACGCGTCGAGTTTGGCTGAGCGGTTTTCCAGTCGGATTTGACGATGGCGGCTTCGGCGTCGGCGACTTCCGGCGCGATGCCTTCGCTGGCAGAGTCTGCGGGTGCTGAAACGGGAGGCTTTTGCCCCTGACTCTGAGCTATGAGTTGGACAGCGCAAATAATCGAAATAAAAACAAAGACAAGATGAGCGATGCGACGCACTTGTTCCCTCAGTTAACAGTCTAAAGCCGGCCCCGACATTGCGACGGGGGCCCAGGTGGAATCAGGATGAGAAAGCAAAATTCGGCCACGCGGAACCAATGACCCTGTCACTAGATCTCAAATGTGTACAACAGACGATCATCGAGATCGCGGAGTGCGGGCGAATTCCGAACCAGCGCCGCGTCGAATTCTTCCGCGGAATTCTCGTGGAATCAGCGCATGCGATCGTAGAACAAATCGTGGTGAACATGACCGCCGTGACTGGATATGCATTCTCCGATGAAATTTCATTTCGGTCCTACCAAAAATCACTCGAAGAGACAGCTTGGTTTCAATGCGTTCGCGCGCAGCATTTTCGACGCCGTGCGTCACTTTGGTGTAATGGCATTTGATGTTTGTAGCTTTCTGCTAAGGGTTGCCATTCGAGTACGTTGTCCGAAAGGCTCTTGGGTTTGCTGCTGAAAGCTGCCGTTCAATCGCTCTGAAACAGGTACCCACGAAGAGGTAACTTAGGTCGCGCGTGGTAACCACTGCAGCGCTACTTTCGTGATGCCGCGTCAACCCTTGAGGAAAACAACTGCATCATGAACGCTGGCATCCTTGTCAAAGTAAGTATGGCGGACGCAGTGAGTCCGACATCTTAAATCCCCAGAACACAAGGACACAAAAATGCTGACCACTCTTAAGACGTTCCAACGAAGTTGACTCGTACCTGAAGCTTCAGCATTTCCCGTTGACAAGTGCGTATCTCTGCCAGGACTGCAATGCGATCGGGAACAATGCGAATCAATGCCCGGCCTGCGCATCTGAAGTGCTGATGAGCCTTTCAGGTGTGTTGAACCGGGAGGACGAAATGCACGCGACACAGTATCCTGCTTTGCCGGCGCTCGCGGCGTCTTCGTCGCTGAACGAATCGGCTTTGGCTGCCTAGGACTGCTTCTCTCGGCTCAGCACGCCCGTTCCGGTGAGACTAATTCGCCGGACAGAATGCGCGACGCAGCGCAGGGCGTGCAAGAGCTTCTGACTTTTCGCTGAAGGCTGCAAAACACAACGATGGCCAAGCGCTATGGATGGACGCGTCCCGCACGCCGGGGGAATTCTGCGCCTTATAATAAAGAATGGCCGGTTGCGCTCTGAGCCCATCTGAGGTGACTGAGATGCAGCCGGAATAATTCTCCCCGGTGCCTTACCGTTGACTTCATCGAACGACGCCATCGTCATCCGCGGCGCGCGGACCCACAATCTGAAGAACATCTCCTGCGAGATTCCCCACGGCAAGCTGACGGTGGTCAGCGGTGTTTCGGGTTCAGGCAAGAGCTCGCTTGCTTTCGACACGATATACGCCGAGGGCCAGAGGCGCTACGTGGAGTCGCTTTCGGCATACGCACGGCAGTTTCTGGAGCGCATCGAGAAGCCCGATGTGGACGAGATCGACGGCCTTGCGCCGGCAATTGCAATCAAGCAGAAGAACACGACGCGTAATCCACGATCGACGGTGGCAACGGCGACGGAGATTTACGACTATCTGCGCCTTCTCTACGCGCGATGCGGGACGGTTCACTGCATTCACTGCGACGGGCTGGTGAAGCGCGACTCGATCGATGAGGTGGCAGAGGCAGTGATGGCGCTCAACGAGGGAACTCGTCTGAACGCGCTGTTTCCGGTGCGGCACGAGATGCCTGCAGCCGAGTCCGCAAAGTCAGTCAGAAAGGGAGTCAAGTCGCCAGCGAAGACTGCCGCAAAGACGAGCGCTATGGAGCCACTCACCGAGGGATTGCGGGCACGGCTGGTGGAATTACGTGGATCGGGCTTCAATCGGCTTTATCAGAACGGACAGATATTCGAGTTCTCCACTCCGGAGTCACTGCTCGATCTGGACTTTACGCTTCCGGTCTTTGTTCTGCTGGACCGGATCGTGGTGAATGGAGAGAATCGCGCGCGGATCGTCGATGCAGCGGAGATTGCGTATCGCGAGGCGGGCGAAGTGATCTTTGAAGAGGTTCCGCTGGAAGAATCGACAAAAGCGCGCCGGTACAGGTTTTCAGGGGAATACGAGTGCACGAGCTGCCATCGGCCGGGCAAGGAACCTGAGCCGCGGCTGTTTAGCTTTAACAATCCCTTTGGTGCGTGTCCTCGCTGCCAGGGTTTCGGCAACACCGTCGACTACGATCTGAACCTGGTGATTCCAGACAAGAGCCTGACACTGAGCGAAGGCGCAATCGACCCGTGGGAAAGGCCGAAGTATCGCTCGTGGTTCAGCGAGTTACGCAAGCTGGCAGGCTCGTTGGGCGTCCCGCTGGATGTGGCCTGGCGCGATATGAACGAAGCGGCACGCGAGACTGTGTTGAGCGGAAAGGGCAGCTTCGAGGGCGTTCACGGATTCTTCGCACAGATGGAGCGGAAGAAGTACAAGCTGCATGTGCGGGTCATGCTCAGCAAGTATCGCGGATACGCGGAATGTCCAGAGTGCCGCGGGCAGCGACTTCGCGCAGAGGCACGCGCCGTGCGAATCAGCGGGATCAACATCTGCCAGGCATCTGCGTTGACGATCGCAAAAGCCAAGGAGTTTTTCAACACGTTGACGCTGACGCCAATGCAGCAGGAAATTGCGGGGCCGATTCTCGACGAGGTGCGGCAACGGTTGAGCTTTCTGGATGCGGTTGGCCTGGAGTACCTGACGCTCGACCGGTTGGCGTCAACTCTGTCGGGCGGCGAAGCGCAGCGGATTCAGCTTGCGACATCGCTTGGTTCGCACCTTGTCGGCGCGCTCTACGTGCTGGATGAGCCCTCGATCGGTCTGCACACGCGGGACACTGCGCGGTTGATTCGGATTCTGAAAGAGTTGCGCGATCTGGGCAACACCATTGTCGTGGTGGAACACGATGCGGACGTGCTGAGGTCGGCGGATCATCTGCTGGACCTGGGGCCGGGAGCCGGCGAGTTTGGCGGGAAGCTGCTGGCAGAGGGAGTGGTTGCGGAGGTTGAGGCAAATGCGAATTCTCTGACGGGCCGCTACCTCTCCGGAAAGATTGCGATTCCGGTTCCAACGCGGAGACGGGAGCCGGGACGCGAGAAGCTCGTGCTGCGCGGCGCTACGGCGAATAATCTGCACGGCATTGACGTGGAGATACCGCTTGGCATGCTGGTTGCGATCACTGGCGTCTCGGGATCCGGGAAGTCCACGCTCGTACACCAGGTGTTGTATCGCGCGGTGGCGCGTGCGCTTGGACAGTCGGATGGCAGCGATCCTACAGGAGCATTCAAGTCGTTGACGGGCGTCGAGCGATTGAACGATGTGGTGCTCGTGGACCAGACGCCGATTGGAAGAACACCGCGCTCGAATCCGATCACATACATCAAGGGCTTCGATCTGATTCGTGAGTTGTTTGCCGCGCAACCCGAAGCCAAGCGCCTGTCTTTGACTCCGGGACATTTTTCATTCAACGTGCCGGGCGGACGTTGCAACACGTGCGAAGGCGATGGCACTGTGACGGTGGAGATGCAGTTTCTGGCAGATGTGGAATTGCCGTGCGAAGACTGTAACGGCACTCGCTACCAGGCAAAGATCCTTCAAGTGCAGTACAAGGGCAAGAGTATTCACGAGGTGCTGCAGTTGACGGTAAAGGAGGCATTACGCTTCTTTGCCGGGCAGACTCGGCTGCTGGAGAAACTCGCAGTCCTCGATGAAATAGGGCTGGGCTATCTACGGCTTGGGCAGTCTGCCACGACGCTCTCGGGAGGCGAAGCGCAGCGGGTGAAGCTTGCGGCACACCTCGCTCAGGTGCGCGCCGCGAATGCGAATGCGAGGCCATCCCAGGCAAGCCGCGTTCTCTACATCCTCGATGAGCCGACAACTGGGTTACACTTCGACGATGTATCGAAGCTGCTGACCGCGTTTCGAAAGTTGATCGACGGCGGCGGGTCTTTGATCGTGATCGAGCACAACTTGGATGTAATCAAAAGCGCCGACTGGGTGATCGACCTGGGTCCCGAGGGCGGCGAGGGCGGCGGCCGGGTTGTGGCTTTGGGGACGCCGGAGGAGATCGCGGGCAATTTGCATTCATACACCGGAGAGTGGCTCGCCAAGGTACTGTAAACCGTTCCCGTCCCACATATCTTTCTGGGAAAGTTCTTGACAGGCAAGCTGGAACTTGCCTATTGTCGACCAGTGAGCGATGTTTTCGAAGCTATTGTGTCAGCCGTCAGGAGAGCAGTTCTTGACGAGCTGTTCGAGCGCGATGGGCAAACTCTCTCTGAGCTGTGCTCACGACTGGCAATGAGGCACCAGATTGGCGTGAGTCGTCAGGGTATTTCGCAGCACCTTGACGTTCTGGAGTCGTCGGGTCTGATTGCCACAATTCGGAAGGGTAGATACAAGTTTCACTTCCTGCGCACTGAGCCACTCGAATTGATTGTCGATCGATGGCTGCGGAAACAGAAGAGGAGGGAGTTCGCTGATGAAGATCGTCCTGACAAGCATATTCGTAGACGACCAGCAGAAAGCTTTGCGGTTTTACACAGAGAAGCTGGGGTTCGTAAAGAAGACCGAAGTTCCACTCGGCGAAGCCAGCTGGCTCACAGTCGTGGCGCCAAGCGATCCTGACGGTCCGGAGTTGTTACTGGAGCCCGACACTCACCCAGCCGTGCGGCCGTTCAAGAGCGCGCTTGTGGAGGACGGCATCCCATTCACATCTTTCGCGGTGCAAGATGTCCAGACGGAATATGAGCGTCTGCGGGCATCGGGCGTGGAATTTACGCAACCGCCGGTTGCGATGGGGCCGGTGACGACAGCAGTCCTGGATGACACGTGCGGGAACCTCATTCAGTTAGCTCAGAAGAACTAGCAGGAGATCCCATGCCAAAATCCACGATCGCGGCCGTCAGCGCCAACATGGAGGATCTGCGCTCCAAGGACAAGGAACGCCAGAATCGAGCATTCCAATCATTGTCTGCGATTACGAACGAGACTGTTGATTGGGCTTACGAGATATGGGACGAACTTCTTTATTTGATCTCCGAGGGAGACAATCGGCAGCGCTCAATAGCCGGGCAACTGCTGAGCAACCTCGCGAAGAGCGATCCCGAAGCGCGGATTCTGAAAAACACTGCAGCTCTACTTGCCCTGACGAAGGACGAGCGATTTGTAACGGCGCGGCATTGTCTTCTTTCGCTCTGGAAGATTGCGATTGTGGGAGACCGTCAGCGCAAGACCGTTGTCGAGGGTCTGGTACACCGCTTTAAGGAATGCGCATCCGAGAAGAACTGCACCTTGATTCGCTATGACATTCAATGCGTTCTCAAGCGGGTGTATGAAGTTGCAGGTGATGAACGTTTGCGCTCCACCGCAGAAGAATTGCAGGAGTTGGAAGAAGATCAAATATACAGGAAGAAATACGCGACGGTGTGGCGCTCCGCGGCGAAGATGCCGACGTGGAAATGAATGTTGAAGAGGGCAGAAAACCAAGCGGCTGCCAAATGGACTTGTCCCAAATTGCTCTGCTGCGATTGGCCGCAGAAACCTCAGGGGCGGTGAGGCCGCCTCAGTACGGGCAAAGGGACCGAGAAGCAACGGCAGATTCTTTCGGATCCAGCTGGAGCCTCAGATTCTTATGTGGTGCTGGCCATCTTTCTTCGGAAGAAGTGATAGATGGCCAGTACGAGGATCGCTCCCAGGACCGACATGATGAAGCCGGCTGAAGCATCAGGGCCATAGAGGCCGATTATCCGCCCCAACGAGGTTGCAACGAGTGATCCGACAATTCCGAGAATCATCGTGATGAAGATTCCGCCCGGATCCTTTCCAGGCATCATCAGCTTAGCCACTGCACCAACGATCAGGCCAATGAGCGCGACCCAAATCAGGTGAAGCATACGTCCTCCTTCGAAGTTGAAGCGAGAGAAGGTACGTCCTATAGAGTCTTCTTCAAGTGTGCCGCTCATCGTCGCGGCGGGCGGCGTCGATTTTACGCTTGTGGACCATGAAACGGCATCCATGATTTTGCATTGGCAAAGGCGTGGATTCCGGCTGAGATCCGGCAAACCGTTTTTTTACACCAAGCCGTGACTCACAGGCTCCCGTGGATTGTGGGTGGCGGGCTCAAGTTCGCCGTCGCGCAGGCGCACGATGCCGAGCGGATTTGCATCCTGCAACTCGGGAGGAAGCATCGCCTGCGGGAAGTTCTGGAAGCAGACGGGACGGGCAAAGCGATAGATGGCCAGACTGCCGACGGATGTGAAGCGCGGGTCGGAGGTTGAGGGGTAAGGGCCGCCGTGAACCATGGCGTGGGTGACTTCGACGCCGGTGGGGTATCCGTTGAAGATGAGACGACCCGCTTTCTTTTCGAGGATCTGAATGAGCTCTCGATTCGCCGCAAGGTCATCGTCGTCGCCGAGGATTGTTGCGGTCAGGTGGCCATCGAGAGCACGGGCAGCGCGGAGAAAGTCTTTCGTGGTGTCGCAATGGACAAGCAATGTATCGGGGCCGAAGATTTCTTCAGCGAGTTCAGGCTGAGCAATAAGTTGATCGAGGCAAACCGTGAAGAGCTTCGACTGGGCGAGGAACGGAACTCCAGTCACTTCTCCCTTCGATGAGGGCTTTGCTTCGGCAGCCAGCGGAACTTCCTTTGCGCGTGCCTCAGAAGCTCGAGCGTATTCGCGGGCAATGCCGGAAGTGAGGAGAGGAAAGGGCTCGGATTTGGCGACGAGAGAACGAAGCTCGTCCAAGAAAGTCTGACCCTCAGGTGCTTCAGAAACCATCACAATGCCGGGCTTGGTGCAGAACTGGCCCGCGCCAAGAGTGAATGATCCGAATAGATTCTGCGCAAGGGTTTGTGCGCCCTTGCGTAGCGCGCCTGGAAGCACGAAGACGGGATTGCCGCTCGACATCTCAGTGAAGCATGGGATTGGATCCGGACGCCCAGCCGCGAGATCCATCAGAGCGCGGCCTCCCCGCAGTGAGCCAGTGAAGGCGACGGCGCGGACGAGAGGATGCTTCACGAGGGCGGAACCAATCTCAAGGCCGGAATCGAAGAGCATCGAGAAGACGCCGGGGTGGAGGCCTTCGGCAGCGACAGCCTCAGCGATAATGTGCGCTGCGAATTCGCTGGTGCCCGGATGGGCAGGATGAGCCTTCACGACGACGGGACACCCAGTTGCCAGCGCGGAGGCGGTATCGCCACCGGCAACAGAAAAGGCAAGAGGGAAGTTACTGGCGCCGAAGACCGCGACTGGCCCAAGGGGGCGGAGCATGGAACGAATGTCCGGACGCGGAAGAGGCTGGCGTTCCGGCAATGCCGGGTCGATGCGCGCCTGTACCCATGAGCCTTCTTCAACAACAGAGGCGAACATGCGCAACTGGTTCGCGGTGCGGCTGACTTCGCCGAGGAGGCGCGGCATGGGCAGTGCCGTCTCCAGATGCGCCCGCTCTGCCAATAACTGCCTGTGAGCTTCGAATCCACTCGCGATGTGACGAAGAAATGCAGCCTTGGTTCCACCGCCGGCCTGCGCGTAGGAATCGAAGGCCTCTGTGGCCAGACGAACGGCTTCGTCCAGTCGAGGGAGAGTTGCCGAGTGATACGCGGGGCGGAGAGGCGTGCCGGTTTGAGGATTGACGCCGTGAAACTCTGCGCCCTCATAAGTGCCGCGGCTTGCGCCGATGAACGACTGTCCGGTGAGTTCCATAGTCACCTGTGATTATCCCGCATTTGACGCTTGCATGAGGACGTCGGTTTCAAAACCTGTTGCGGTCAAGTTGCCATGAGACAGGCGAATTGGATAGAACTGGTCGAGCTATTCTACAGCTGCATGCGCGGCCTGAATGAGCCCGCTTTGCATTCCGCCTTGGAAGGACGTACCCGCCTTGAGCATTTCTACCGGTTCGATCGCATCAGGAACGCATACCCGGCACGAGGAATTGGAAGTACCGTTGATTCCAAAAGGACGGCTGGCGCCTTTCCTGGTTGTTACTCCGCTCTTTTTTCTATGGGCCATCCCAAACAACCTTACCGACTTTCTGATAAGGCAATTCATGAAGTCGTTTGAGATCAACCGGTCCGGGGCCGCGCAGTTGCAGATTGGAATCTTTGTCGGCTATTTTCTGCTGGCGATTCCTGCCGGTCAGATCATGCGGCACTTTGGATACAAAGTGGGAGTGATGACCGGGCTTGTGCTGATGGGAACGGGATGCTGGCTGTTCTGGCCGGCCGCGCATTTTGACCGTTATGGCTTCTTCGTGGCGGCGCAGTTTGTGATTGGGAGCGGGCTGTCGTTTCTAGAGACGGGCGCGAACTCGTTTATCGCGCAACTCGGCTCGGCGGCTTCGAGCGAGAGAAGGCTCAATCTCTCTCAGGCGTTCAATCCGCTGGGATCGATTACGGCGGGTCTGGTGGGAACGGTCTTCATATTCTCCGGGGTTGAGTTTAATGGAACCGAAACCGCGGCCCAGAGGGCGGCGGGAACCTACCAGGCGTACCTGCACAGCGAGACCCTTCGGGTGGTGCCGACGTACATGGTTCTGGGTGCGGCGGCGTTGCTGTGGGCGCTGATCGTGGCGGTCACAAAGTTTCCTGACCTCGGTGCCGGAGATCCACATCATGAATTGAAGCCGGCGGAAAAGGTGAGTCTGTGGCAGCGACACTTCGTGATGGCGGTGCTGGCACAGTTTCTCTACGTGGGTGCGCAAGTGGGGACGTGGAGCTACTTCATCCTTTATGTGCGATCGGCGACGGGAGTGGGGGACAAGTTCGCGGGCTACATGCTGACAGGGACTGCTAGCTGCCTTCGCTGTAGGACGGTTCAGCTCGGCGTGGCTGATGAAGCATTTTGAAGCTCGGACAATGCTGGGTGTCTACGCGGCAGTCAATGTGGTGCTTGGTTTGATTGCAGTGACCCGGCCGGGTTGGTTCGGCGTTGGGTGTCTTCTGACGACGAGCCTCTTCATGTCGATCATGTTTCCGACGATCTTTGCGCTTGGGCTGAAGGGGATGGGCGAGAAGACCAAGACCGCCGGATCGCTGCTTGTGATGGCGATCCTTGGTGGTGCGGCATTGACGAAGATCATGGGAATGCTTGCGGACTCGAGAGGGGCTGCAGGCTGCATACATGGTGCCGGTGGTCTGCTTCGCGGCGGTGGGAGTGTATGCGTGGCTGTGGGCGGAAGAACGGGTGGCGAGCAAAGCTGCAAGTTAGGCGGTCTCGACAACTGCAGGTCCCTTCGGCTTCGATCCGGCGGGCTTTCGACTACGGTCGCCTTGGCGATCTTCGCTCAGGATGACCGCAAGTTTTTGGGATGACGAGATATTGGGGTTCGTGGTTTCCCACTCATGCCGCGATGAAGCTGCGGCATGAATGGGGCACCCTGGGTTCGTGGCTGGGCTGGCGTTGGTAATGCAGGTCCTTCGACTCCCTGCGTCCGCCGCGGCGGACTGCGGTGGCTCGGGATGACCACAAGTTTCAGGATGGGAACTGCGAATCAAGAGGACCCGCCAATTGGGGTTCGTGGTTTCCCATTCATGCCGCGATAAAGCTGCGGCATCAATGGGGCACCCGCCTAAAGCTCCTTGGTTCATGCGGTTTTTGACGGCGCGGCTGAAGCCGTGCCCTTTCAAAACCTGATTTATGAAACCAACTCTATTCTGCGACGACAGGATTCGTGAGTGAGCCGATCCCTTCGATTGTGATGGTGACGGTCTCGCCTGGCCTGAGCCAGCGCTTTGGAGTGCGGCCGAGGCCGACGCCATAGGGTGTTCCGGTGGAGACAATGTCTCCCGGGAGCAGAGGCGTGATCGAGGATAGGTGTTCGACAAGCTCGGGAATCTTGAAGATGAGTTCGCGGGTGTTGGAGTGCTGAAGGACTTCGCCGTCGATCTCGAGGCTGATGTTGAGCTGATGAGGGTCGGCAATTTCATCTGCGGTCACGATGGAGGGTCCGAGCGGGCAGAACGTAGGGAAGCTCTTGCTCATGGACCACTGGGATGTTGCGAATTGCACGTCCCGCGCGCTTACATCGTTGATGATTGTGTATCCAAACACGTGGTTACGCCATGCTGAAGTGGGGATCCGATATCCGCCTTTGCCGATCACGAAGGCGAATTCTGCTTCGTAGTCGGGCTGTGCGGAGTTGCGGGGAAGGATGATCGGCTCGCCGGGGCCAATGATGGCGGTTGGAAGCTTGAAGAAGACGACGGGAGTTGTGGGAATCTCCATGCCGGACTCTTTTGCGTGGTCGCGGTAGTTGAGGCCGATGGCGAAGACGCGCGGCGGATTGGAGATGGGCGCATGCAGCTTGACCTGGGCGAGCGGCAGCTTGTTTGCCGCAAGAGTTCTCAGATTGCCGCGCGAGACAACATCGATCATGCTGGCGAAACCGCTCGCGCTGAGGTCAAGAACGGTCTTTGAGTCTTCGAAGAGGACTCCAGGGCGAGCCGGCTCGTCGACGACAGAAAAGGAAACAAATCTCATCAGGGCCTCCAGGCGAAGCAGATCAAATCACTTACGCGGCGGTCCAACCACCATCAATGGAGAAAAGTGAACCGGTGATGAATGCGGCCTCGTCTGAAGCCAGGTAGCGCACCATGGACGCAATCTCCTCTGGCTTGCCAAGACGCCCGATGGGCTGGCGCGCGCGAAGTTCGGCACGAACCTCTTCCTTGTTGTGCTTATGGAATTTCTCAAGGTAGCCTTCGACGAAAGGCGTCTCGACGGTGCCGGGACAAATTGCATTCACACGAAGAGTTCTGGGGTATTCCACGGCGATCTGGCGCGTCATGGCGACGATCGCGCCTTTGGTGGTGCAGTAAGCAAAGCGCTGCTTGATGCCGACGAGACCGGCCACGGATGCGATGTTGACGATGGTTCCCACAGGCCCTCCGTTATCGCTCGCGGAAAGGAGCCTCGGAAGGAAGGCTCGCGTGACCAGATAGACAGAGCGCACATTGACGTTCATCAGGCGGTCAAAATCTTCGGGCTCGGTTTGCTCGATGGAACCGACGTGGCCTATGCCAGCGTTGTTGACGAGAATATCGAGCCGACTGGTACGAGATACAGCGGCGGCGATGGATTCAGGGCTGGTGACGTCGAGGTGAAGAACCTGAGCCGAGCCAACGGATTTGGCAAGAGCTTCAGCGGCAGCCAGGTTGATGTCGCCAATCAGCACAAACGCCCCGGCTCGAACCAGTTCTTTGACGGTTGCTTCTCCAATGCCGCTGGCTCCGCCAGTCACCAGAGCATGACGGCCTTCCAGGCGAAACGTGCGATCAGATATGGCCGGGTAGGCATGTGTGCTCATTGGAATCTCAGTCCTTTTTGGTCAATCTCACTTTGCGCAGATCGGAGTATATCGGCGGTGGAGTCGTTGGTCGTGAGGGCGCGCGTCACGACCCCATCCATGATTTCGGCGAATGCAGCCATGCCGGGTCCGGTGGGCAGTTGGCGTGCGCCGAGAGAGATGGCTTCAACGTCACGGTAAGCCGGTATGCGAGCCTGCAACTCCGGGTTGCGCCAAGTCGATAGCCGAGTGCCAACGGCACCATGGCGCGTGATTCCAAGATCACGCTCGGCGCTAGAGACAAAGCGCAGAAAATGCCAGGCGAGCTCCTTGTGCCGTGAGCCTCTTCCCATGGCAAGGGCCCAGAAGACCGAAAGCGAAGTGTGCGGCGCGCCGTTCGCGGTGGGAATGGGAGCGATGGCAACTTTTCCGGCGAGCGGCGAGCCTTCGCGTCCCGAACGCGCTGCAAATCCGAACCAGTTTGGCATCATGGCCACTTCGCCGGAGAGGAAGAGATCCCCGGATTGCGTGGAGTCAAGCCTCGGAGATCGGGGATGGCAGAGATGTGGATCGCGCACAACACGACGGTAAAAATCGACAGCGGCGAGGGCCTGCGGCGTCGTGACGTAGGGCTCGCCTGAAGAGTTGAGCAAGTCGCCGCCGCGGCTCCAGAGCTGAATGGCAAAGTCGTAAAGCGTGTTGTGACCGTCGGGGAACGCGGCGAAAACGGTGCCGTAAAGACCGGCCGAGGCGTCAGTGAAGAAGCGCGCAGTCTGCTCGAATTCTTCCCATGTTGACGGGCGGCGCGAGTTCGCGAAAGAACTGCGCCCGGAAGGCACTGCGTCTGGCAGAGTCCTCAAACAGGTCACCCCGGTATACGAGGCACTCCGGGCCATCGTGCCATGGCAAGGAGGAGAGGCGGTCGGCAAATATGAGCGGCTCAACCAGGGAGCGTGGCCAACCGTGTGGCCAGTCGTGGACCGGAATGCGCTGGTGCCAGGGCAGAAGATCCTCGAGCAAGCCCGCGGTCATGGCTTCAGACAACCAATCGGTAACGAGCAGCGCAAGATCGAAGTGGCCGTCGCGCAATCCGCCGTCGGCGATGGCCGACGTGTAAAGATCGTGAATTCCGACGGAAACCAGCTCAACGTTGACGCCGGGGTGATGTGCCTCAAAAAGCCGCGCCTCTTCAGTCAGCGCATTTTCAAAATCAGAGTAATTGCGAAGCGCAATGCGAAGTGTGATCATGCTGCCTCTGTAAGGATGACCAAAGCTGCCGCAGAAACATGCGACGCACAGTTCATGGAGGAGACCATTGCGTTTAAATCGGCAGACGCAGTATAAACCTCTGCGCCACGAGGCAAGATACTGGCTGGCCGCAAGGAAGTGGGCGAATCGGGTGGCGCCTCTAGACCGGGGCCGCGGTCAATCTGCGGGCTGAAGGCCTCCACGCATCTTCGCGAAGATCGTGAGGTATGCGCGGGCAGTCTCTGAAATCGCCTCAGGGCGGCCTGCATCGATTGCGGCAAGATTTACCAGGTCGCTTCCGACACCAAGCGCTCGAGCGCCCGCGCGCATGAAGCTTTCAGCGGTTTCGAGAGTAACGCCTCCCGTGGGAATCAGCTTGAGGAACGGGAAAGGCGCGAGGAGAGATTTGAGATAAGCCGGTCCCCCCATCGCGGAACACGGAAAGATCTTCACGTAGTCTGCTCCGGCTCGCCAAGCGGTGATGACTTCAGTGGGTGTGAGCGCGCCGGGAATGGAGAGTTTGTTTGCTGCCCTGGTTGCAGCGATTACCTCGGGGTGCAGACTCGGACTCACGACGAATTCCGCTCCGGCTTCGATGGTGGCTTCAGCCTCAGCGGCCGTGGTGACCGTGCCGGAGCCGAGGAGAAGCCTGTCTGCGTACTCATGCTTGAGTTCCTTCAAGACGTCGATTGCGCCGGGGACGGTCATGGTGACCTCTACGACCGTGACGCCACCGGCGAGCATGGCCTGAACGACCGCGTGCGCCTGGCCAGCATTGCGGGCTCGGAGCACCGGGATCAGACCGACGCGTTCGATGATTTGAGCAGTGGATTCGTGCATTTTCATTTCCTCAGGGCAGTGCCCGTCTTTACGCGGAGAGTGCATCATCGTGCGATGCGCGCGGAGCCGCCTTTCATGGCGCGTTCGACTTCGGCCAGTGTGGCCATGCTGGTGTCGCCCGGTGTGGTCATTGCCAAAGCTCCGTGGGCAACGCCGCACCGCAAGGCCCATTCGATTGGCTTTCCGGAGAGCATTCCGTAGATGAGTCCGGAGGCAAAGCTGTCACCACCGCCGACGCGATCGAAGATGTCAATCTCCTGCTGAGGCACATGGACAATCTTGTCCTGGTAAAGAGCAATCGCACCCCATGCATTGCGACTGGCGGTATGCGCGGTGCGCAAGGTGCTGGCGATGAGCTTAAGATTCGGATATGCCGCGGCGACCTCGCGAAGCATCTCCTCGTATCCGGCGATGAGGTAGCTCGGTGAAGTCCTCACTGACGCCCTTTATCTGCACGCCGAGCATGGCCGAGAAATCCTCTTCATTTCCCAGAAGCAGGTCCACCTTGCGGACGAGAGCGCGGTTTACTTCCTGCGCCTTGGTCTTGCCGCCAATCGACTTCCACAAGCGAATCACGGTAGTTCAGGTCATAGGAAACGGGTGTTCCATGGATGTGCGCCGCGTCCATGGCTTCCGATGCCACTTCGGCGGTGGAAGCCGAGAGCGCCGCAAAGATTCCGCCTGTGTGAAACCAGCGGGTGCCGTTCTCCGAACCGAAGATCGCGCTCCAGTCGAAGTCGCCCGGCCTGACCTGGCTGATCGCTGTGTTACCGCGATCGCTGCAGCCGGCGGCAGCGCGCACGCCGAAGCCACGCTCAGTGAAGTTGAGGCCATTGCGAACTGCGCGGCCCACGCCATCGAACGGGATCCACCTGAGGAGGGAAGTATCAACGCCCCCCTGCAAGATCAAATCCTCGACGAGTCGGCCAACCGCGTTGTCGGCAAGGGCTGTCGCAATGGCCGTGCGAAGTCCGAAGCAGCGACGGAGACCGCGAGCCACGTTATATTCGCCGCCGCCTTCCCACACTTCGAAGTGACGGGAGCTGTGAATGCGGCCGTCGCCCGGGTCGAGGCGCAGCATGACTTCGCCAAGACTCAGGCAGTCCCAACGCCGGTTTTCATGAGGGATCAGTATCGGTTCCATGGATGTCGATAAATCGTTCATTGACACTCTATCGCATCCGCGGAGAAGCAGTGTGACGCATCCCGCAGAGAGGGAAACTCGATTTACTCGGGGCCCGGCTTCGCCCCGTGTACGTGATAGATTTCTTGGGGCGGGTGAATGCGGTTGGATCGAGCGCCGAATTGCGAGCCGCGGCTTCCTGGAGCAATCTCAATCAAGGTGGATGAGCAAGATATGGGCCAGAGTCTCTTCGATTTGGAAGGCAGAGTTGCAGTGGTCACCGGCGGGACTACTGGGCTGGGCCATGCAATCGCGCTGGGCCTTGCCGAGGCAGGCGCCGATGTTGTGGCGACTTCGCGCCGCGCCGAGCAGGTAGACAAGGTCGCCACGGAAATCGAAGGACTCGGGCGCCGCACGTTGCGCGTAACAAGTGACGTTCTCAATCGGGCGTCATTGAGTGCACTCCATGATGCCGTAATCGAGGAATTCGGAAAAGTCGACATCCTCGTGAACGCTGCCGGTGTCACGCATAAGGCGCCGACGCTAGAAGTCAGCGAGGACGATTGGTCGCGGGTGATCGACACGAATTTACTGGGGACGCTTCGTGCCTGCCAGATTTTCGGAAAGACGATGGTCAAAGCCGGGTACGGGCGAATCATCAATATTGCGTCCTTGACTACATTTGTCGCGTTCTTTCAAGTGGGTGCTTATTGCGCGTCGAAGGCGGCTGTCGGATCCCTGACCAAGGTCCTGGCGGTTGAATTGGCAAAGACAGGCGTGAACGTAAACGCAATCGCGCCGGGGATGTTTCCAACGGAGTTGAACGCAAGAATCGTCACTGGTACTCCACGCGGAGAAGAACTGCACATGCGTATACCGATGGGACGGTTTGGACAGGCGAAGGAGCTGGTGGGGGCCGCGATCTTCCTGGCGTCGGAGGCTGCCTCCTATGTGACCGGAGAGATTGTGGCGGTGGATGGTGGCTTCCTGGCAAGTGGAGTGAATCAGTAGATGGGGAGCAGGGTGTGAGAGCCTGAGGCAATGAAGATCACCAACGCGTACGTCAACATCACATCGCCGGGGCGAAACTTCGTCACCCTTAAGATCGAGACTGACGAGGGCATTTACGGACTCGGCGACGGGACGCTGAATGGGCGCGAAATGGCGGTCGCCAGCTACCTGACCGACCACGTGATCCCCTGCATCCTCGGACGCGATCCATTCCAGACGGAGGACATCTGGCAGTATCTCTATCGAGGCGCGTACTGGAGGCGCGGTCCGGTGACCATGGCGGCCATTAGCGCGGTCGATGTGGCGTTGTGGGACATCAAGGGAAAAGCGCTGAATACGCCGGTCTACAACCTTCTGGGCGGCAAAAGCCGCGAGGGCGTGCTGGTCTATGCGCATGCAAACGGAAACGATATTGATCACGCGCTCGAAGACGTTGCCCGGCACAAAGAAATGGGCTACAAGGCAATTCGCGTGCAGAGCGGGATTCCGGGGCTTTCGAGTACCTACGGCGTTTCAAAGGGGCTGGGCCGTTATGAGCCGGCAGAGCGAGGCCTGCCGACGGAGTACGAGTGGTCAACGGAACTCTATCTGAGACACGTGCCCAAGTTGTTTGAGGGGGTTCGCGAGCAATTTGGCGAAGAGCTGCATCTTCTTCACGACTGCCATCACCGTCTAACTCCAATCGAGGCCGGGCGGTTAGGCAAGGAACTTGAGCCGTTTCATCTCTTTTGGATGGAGGATCCTACGCTTGCAGAGTTGCAGGAAAACTTCAAGGTCATCCGCGACCATACGGTCACGCCCATTGCAGTAGGCGAGGTATTCAACTCGGTCTGGGATGCACATGACCTGATTCGCAACCAGTGGATCGACTACCTGCGGATGACCCTGGTACATGGGGGCGGATTTACGCACTTGAAGAAGACGGCGGACTTCGCCGCGCTCTATAACGTGCGCACGGGATTCCACGGAGCAACGGACCTGTCTCCCGTGACGATGGCCGCCGCGCTGCATTTTGACACTGCGATTCACAACTTTGGCATCCAGGAGCACATGCCGCATTCGGATGAGACGGATGCCGTATTCCCGCACCACTACACGTTCAAAGGCGGAGTGATGCATCCCGGAGACGGACCAGGATTGGGCGTTGATCTCGACGAGAAGCTGGCAGCGAAGTATCCGTATCAACGCGCGTACCTCCCCATCAACCGCAAACTCGATGGCACCTTGACGGATTGGTAAGACATGAGCGAGCAAACCAGGTCGGCTGAGGAATCGGCTGAAATCCTTGAGCAGTTGTCCGAGCCGCCTGCGCTTCCGGGCCGCTGGACCGTATGTGCGATGCTCTTTGTCGCGACTTCAATCAACTACATGGACCGGCAGGTTCTTTCCATTCTGAAGCCATTCCTTCAACAGTCCACGCTTCACTTGCAACCTTTCTTTCACGGATGGCCGACGGTAGAGCGCTCGATAAGCCTCAATGAAATCCAGTACGGAAACATCGTCTGGTGCTTCCAGATTGCTTATGCATTGGGGGTTATTTTCGCCGGGCGGTTCGTGGATCGAGTGGGCTGCCGGAAGGGCTATCCCATCGTCACGAGCCTCTGGAGCCTCTCGGCAATGGGCCACGCGCTGGTGAACTCTGTCATGGGATTTGGCATCGCGCGGTTCTTCCTTGGACTGGGTGAAAGCGGCAACTTTCCGGCGGCGATCAAGGCAACCGCCGAGTGGTTTCCTCCGAAGGAACGTTCCTTCGCGACGGGCATATTCAATTCAGGAGCCAGCATGGGAGCAATCCTGGCTCCGGTAGCAGTTCCGTGGGTGGCGCTGCATTTCGGCTGGCGGTACGCGTTTCTGATCACGGGCCTGTTCAGCATGATGTGGATCATCTGGTGGTCGATCAAATACCGAAAGCCGAGCGAGGCAATGGACTGGAGCAGGGGCGAGGTGGTCACAGCGCCTCCGGGGCCGCGGTTGTCGTTGTGGAAGCTGCTTGGCTATCGCCAGACGTGGGGCTTTGCATTGGGTAAATTCCTCACGGACCCGGTCTGGTGGTTTTATCTGTTCTGGCTTCCCGGCTACTTCAATTCGCGATTTGAGCTGGACCTTCGCCACATTGGCCTGCCGCTTGTGATCGTCTACGTCCTCTCCACGGTGGGAAGCGTCGGCGGAGGTTGGCTGCCGAAAACATATATGAAGTTCGGCATGACGCTCAAGAAGGCCCGGATGGCTTCAATGCTTACGTGCGCATTTCTGGTTTTGCCCATTATGTTGGCTGGCGGGCTCCACTCAATGTGGGCCGCTGTCGGGCTGCTTAGTCTGGCAACCGCCGCACATCAGGGCTTTTCGGCGAACATCTTCACCACGGCATCGGATATGTTTCCGGCTGAGTACGTGGGATCGGTCACGAGCTTTGGGCAGGTGGGAGGAGCCATTGGCGGATCGATCTTTGCGCTCGTCGCCGGGCACATTCTCCAGTTCACACACAGCTATGTCCCCCTGTTTATCTACTCAGGGTCGGCATACCTGATCGCGCTCATACTGCTGCGCACGCTCGCGCCGGGTTTGAAAAGGGCTATTCCGGGTAGCTGAGGCGAACGATGAAAGATCTGCATCGGAGGGCTCTGATTGGAATCCTTCGCGCGTTCTTCATCATGGTTGTTGCGACTTTCGTCCCCGTGTGGACATTTCGCTATTGGCAGGGATGGGCTTGCCTTGCGTCGTTCTTTCTACCAGCCTGCGCGATCAGCAGTATGGGTAGCGAAAACACGATCCGGCGTTGCTTGAGCGGCGCCTCAAGGCAGGACCAACGAGCGGAGAAGGAGACCGGGCAAAAGATTGTTCAGGCTATCACTTCGGTTGTTTTCCTGGCCGATTTCGCGATTCCCTGCGCTGGACCATCGGTTTGGCTGGTCGTCAGTACCGGCGTACGTTGCGATCTCGGGCGACGTGTTGATGCTGGCGGGGTTTGCAATCACGTTTGCGGTCTTCAAGGCGAATACCTACACCTCCGGAATCATTGAGGTGGCTGAGGACCAGAGAGTCATTTCGACGGGGCCTTACGCGGTAGTGCGCCATCCGCTTTATTCAGGTGCTTTGATTATGCTGTTTGGGATTCCGCTGGCGCTGGGCTCCTGGTGGGGAATGCTCATCAACGTGCCTTTGACCGTGGCAGTCATATGGCGACTTCTCGACGAGGAGAGATTTCTTGGTGAGCACCTTGCCGGTTATGTGGAATACAAAGAGAAAGTTCATTACCGGCTCGTGCCTGGTGTGTGGTAATCGAACCGGAGGAATGCGAAACAATCAGGCACGATACGTGTTCGGAGGGGCATTCATTCAGTCATGTTGACGCAATGGCCGAGCACAGGACAGACTTCTGCTAAGAACAGACTTTGAAGGGAACCGGGAATGGATAGTCAGCGCAAGTTGCGCATGGGGATGGTCGGGGGTGGCCCTGGAGCCTTCATCGGGCCCGTGCACCGCATTGCGGCCGAACTCGATGGCAGGATCGAGCTGGTTGCGGGCGCCTTCTCGCAGTCGGCTGAGCGATCTCGTGCTGCGGGCGAGTTGTATCGTATTGCCCCGGAAAGGGCCTACGCAAACTATCAGGAGATGATCGAGAAGGAGCGGGCGCGAAAAGACCCGATTGATTTTGTCGCAATCGTCACGCCGAACCATCTTCACCTTCCTGTGGCTGCTGCGGCGCTGGAAGCTGGATTTCCAGTCATGAGCGACAAGCCCGCAACAGCGACGTATTCCGAGGCCGTACAACTGGAGCAGGCAGTCACAATGTCCGGCCTGCCGTACGGGCTCACGCACACATATGCCGGTTATGCGCTTGTCAGGGACGCGCGGGAGCTGTGCGCTGGCGGCGCGATCGGCAAGATCCGAAAGATTGCCGTCGAATATCTCCAAGGCTGGCTGACGAATCCGATCGAAACGACGGGGCACAAGCAGGCTGCGTGGCGTTCTGACCCGGCACTGAGCGGCCCCGGGGGCTGCATTGGCGATATTGGCGTGCATGCATTTCATCTGCTCGAGTACGTAACCGGACTCGAGGTGAAGAGCCTGAATGCCTCGCTGCTTTCCGTGGTGGCCGGGCGACAGGTGGACGATGACTGCACGGCGATGCTGCGGCTGAACAATGGAGCTACGGGAACGCTGATCGCGTCGCAGGTTGCTGCCGGGGAGGGGAACGGGCTTCGGTTGCGTGTTTACGGCGAGAAGGGCTCGCTCGAATGGCAGCAGGAGGATCCGAATCGCCTTAGGGTAAAGTGGCTTGACCGACCGGAAGAGATTCGCCATGCGGCTGGAGGATATCTGACAGCGAGCGCTCTTGCGGTGACGAGGCTCCCGGGCGGACATCCAGAAGGGTATCTTGAGGCATTTGCAGTGCTCTATCGGGAATTCGCCGATGCGCTGATTGCGTGGCGGGAAAACAAGCCAAACCCGCTGCCAGAGACGCTTCCAGGCATAAGAGCCGGGGTGCGGGGCATGCGTTTTATTGATCGGGCGATTGAGAGCAGCCGCCGCGAGAGCTGGATTGATTTTTAAACGACTAAAACAGGAGCCAAGATATGAAGACGATTAAAGGGCCGGGCATCTTCCTTGCACAGTTTGCTGACGATGTGGCCCCTTTCAATTCTCTGGAGGGGATGGCGCTGTGGGCAGCGCAACTGGGGTTTGTGGGAGTGCAGATTCCCTCGTGGGACAGGCGACTCTTTGACCTGAAGCTTGCCGCAGAAAGCTCCGGTGTATTGCGATGAAGTGGTGGGCGTGCTGGAGAGCGCCGGACTGGTCATCACTGAGCTTTCGACGCACCTGCAGGGGCAGCTTGTGGCCACGAATCCCGCATTTGATACGCTGCTTGATGGTTTCGCGCCACCGGAACTGGCAGGAAATCGAAAGGAGCAGCAGGCCTGGGCGGTGCAGCAACTGGAATGGGCCGCAACGGCAAGCAGCAAGTTGGGCCTGAACGCACACGCGACATTTTCCGGCGCCCTGGCCTGGCCATATTTCTATCCATGGCCGCAACGCCCGGCGGGCCTGATCGACGAGGCCTTTGAAGAACTTGGGCGCAGATGGCTTCCTATCCTGAACAAGTTCGATGAAGCCGGCGTGGATGTGTGCTTTGAGCTTCACCCAGGCGAGGACCTTCACGACGGAGTGACCTTCGATCGATTCCTCAAGGTGGTGAAGGATCATTCGCGGGCGAATATTCTCTACGATCCGAGTCACATGGTTCTGCAGCAGCTTGATTATCTGGAGTTCCTCGATCTCTATCACGATCGCATTCGTGCGTTTCACGTGAAGGATGCGGAATTCAGGCCGAATGGACGGTCCGGCGTCTATGGCGGTTATCAGGATTGGATCGACAGGCCGGGTCGCTTCCGTTCGCTCGGCGATGGACAGATTGATTTCGGGTCAATCTTCAGCAAGATGGCCCAGTACGACTATCCGGGCTGGGCGGTTCTGGAATGGGAGTGCTGCATCAAGCATCCCAAGGTTGGGGCGGCAGAGGGCGCGAGTTTCATCAAGGAGCGGATCATCCGCGTGACGGACCGCGCTTTTGACGATTTCGCCGGTGCCGGAGCGGACGCTGCGAGGAATCGAAAAATCCTCGGGCTGGAGGAGACGCCTTTGGCGGCGTCAGAACCAGAAGCGGAGAGTGCACCGCGAACGGCGGGCGGTGAATAGAACTCGGTGTGATTCTCTTGGTCGCACCGCCAAAGGCGCGCGGTGTTGCCAAACCGTACCGCATAATGGTACATTTACCCCCCCTCCCCTATCTCTGTAAGGAAATTCCTTGTTTTCATAGAGTTGCGGGAAGGGTGTGGCGCCAAATTCCTCTCAGCATTGGACTTAGCCGCAGATTCCTCTCAGGAAAGGAGTTAGGGGCGAAAAGCAGCTTTTGGCTTCTTGCTTCCAGCTCTCAGTCTCTGACCTTCAGTGGTCAGGGATCCCGTTTTTGCGGAGCCGGGATTCCTCGGCAGACTCTGTTCATGGTGAATGTAAACGGGGATCGGCGATCAGCGGCCAAGGTCTATTTTCCCAAGGGGAATGCCTTCCTCCGTCGAAGCTTCCAGGAGGAGCCTTCCTGGGGTTGCTCTCGAAAGGAAGGTCGAGCTGGTTGGGTGGCTGTTTCTATTGTGCGCCGCGAAGGGGAAATGGTCTGCAAAGGAGATATGGGTTGTGTGGTCATGCAGGCAGGAAACAGATGCAGGTCCCTCGGCTCCCTGCGTCCGCTGCGGCGGACTCCGGTCACTCGGGATGACTGTATGAGGTTGAGGTTCGTGGTCTCCCACCCATGCCGCGATGAAACTGCGTCATGGATGGGGCACCCGGCAAAGGAGATATGGGTTGTGTGGTCATGCAGGCAGGAAACAAATGCAGGTCCCTCGGCTCCCTGCGTCCGCTGCGGCGGACTCCGGTCACTCGGGATGACTGTGTAGAGGTTGAGGTTCGTGGTCTCCCACCCATGCCGCAAAGAACAAAGACGCGGCATGAATGGGGCACCCGGCTTCTATGATGAACTGGATAGAGCCAGCGCGGAATTGGGGCTCGTGGTTTCCCACTCATGCCGCGAGGAACAACGACGCGGCATGAATGGGGCACCCGGCTCTTTTCGATCGATTTACACGGCGATGCCTGCGGAACGGTAGATCTGGGCGATGTAGCGCATGTCGCGGAGGCCTTCTTCGCCGGGCGACTGTGGTTCGAGGCCGTTCTGGATGCAATGGGAGAAATGCTCTGCTTCGGCCTGGAAGTGCGACGGATCGCGGGCCGGGTTGGGCTCGTCGAGCTTCGTTCCAGCGTATTCCGCGCGGAGGTGCAGGCCCTCATAGACGAAAGCCTGGTCCACCTGCAGCCAGCCCTTGGCGCCATAGACGCGGTAGTAGCCGGCCATGTTTGCGCCGTAGGTGGTGGTGCAACTGGCTACGATGCCCGATGGGAATTGCATGGTCCACGAAACGTTTTCTTCGACCTGGTCAAAGCGGCCGTCGTGGTCGATGACCGAGGCATAGGCCGAGATGTGCTGCGGCTCTTCACCTGTGAGGTAGCGGCAGGCGTTCAGCGAGTAGATGCCGACGTCGTAGAGTGGCCCTCCGCCTGCGAGCTTCTTGTCGAGACGCCATTCGCCGCGAGCGATGTTGAAGCCGAAGGCGCTCTCGATGGCCTGTACCTGCCCGAGTGCGCCCTGACGAATGAGCTGGACGCGCTCGAGGTTTGTGGGCTCGTAATGGCAGCGGTAGGCAATCATCAGCTTTACGTTTGCCGCTTTGCAGGCCGCGATCATGGCTTCGCTGTCGGCAACGCTGGTGGCCATGGGCTTCTCGCATAGCACATGCTTGCCGGCCTTTGCAGCGCGCATGGTGTACTCGGCGTGCATGGAATTCGGCAATGCGACGTATACGGCATCGACCGCAGGGTTGTGCGCGATCTCGTCGAAGTTTTCGTAGCTATAAATGGAAGCCGGAGGGAACCTTGTACTCGGCGGCAATGCGCTCAGCCTTGTCACGGTGGCCGCTGACGAGGGCGGTGATCTGCGAGTTGGTAGTGTTGCGCACGCCGGGCATGAAGTGGCCTGCGATGCGGCCAAGCCCGATGACCGCATATCCGATCTTTTTCTGGCTGGACTGCGCGGGCAGATCAGGTAACAGGCCGGCAGCAAGGCCGAAGGCGCCAAGGCGAGAGAAATCTCTGCGGGAAAGTGTCATGGAGGTCAATTCCTCAATGCTGAATTCTACAGGTTCGATGAATGGTGGAACGGCCTGCCATCTTGTCAGAATCGGCTGGGTGGCTATCTGCGACGTGGCTGTTTCTTTGTTACTGTTGTGAGCTTGCCGAGCACCGCGTATTTCCGGTTCTCGACGGGTGAGGACAGCACGAGGCTGGTGACGGGGTTGCCGTAGGGAAGCAGCGCCTCAATCAATGCTTCAAGGTCGGCCATGTTCGTGGTGGTCACCTTGAGCAGGAAGTCGTCGCCGCCGGTGAGGTGGTGGCATTCGCGCACTTCTTCGAGCGTCTGCACGTATTCAAGGAGGCGATAGTAGTTCTGGCCCGCCGCAGCTCATGCGGATGAAGGCCAGGACTTCGAGACCGAGGGCTTCGCGATCGATCTCGACCGTGTAGCCGCGCAGAATGCCGATCTCTTCCATCTGCTTGAGGCGCTCGGCGGTGGCGGTGGGTGAGAGACCGATGCGGCGTCCAAGTTCGGCCAGGCTGCAGGCGCGCATTCGCTTGAAGTTCCTGCAGGAGCTTTCGGCCGTAAGAGTCCATCAGAGCCGTGGAATCCATTGCCATAGGTCTGAAATCATACGCGATCTGGGTTCTGGATACACTTTCGACCGCAGAATCCGCCTGTACCGGCGAGTCGGCCCGGCCTACCATCTGGCTTATGCAGACTGTAACTCTAAATGGCCAGCCACTGACGCTGGCGGAGATTGAAGCGGTTTCTGTCGCGGGTTGCCGTGTTGCCCTTGATCCAGCGGCGCTCGCGCGTGTGGCGGAGAGCAGGGCATCGATCGAAAAGATCCTCGCAGAGGGCGAGACCGTGTATGGCGTGAACACAGGCTTTGGGAAGCTATCCGATGTTCGGATCCCAGGGGAGAGGCTGGCCGAGTTGCAGGTAAACCTCGTGCGAAGTCACGCCGGCGGGGTTGGCGAGCCGCTGTCGGAGGCAGAGTCTCGCGCCATGCTGCTGTTGCGCGCAAACGTGCTGGCGAAAGGCTTCAGCGGTGTGCGGACGGAACTTCTGGAACTGCTGGTTGCGCTTGCTCAATGCGGGCGTTCACCCGGTCATTCCGGAAAAGGGGTCGGTTGGAGCGAGCGGCGATCTTGCGCCGCTGGCACACCTGGCTCTCGTGGTGATCGGAGAGGGAGAGGCGTTCTATCGGGGCGAGCGAATGCCGGGTGGTGAGGCACTGCGTCGAGCGGGGCTTGCGCAACTGTCCGCTGACTGCGAAGGAGGGGCTGGCGCTGCTGAATGGTACGCAGGCGATGACCGCTGTTGGTGCGCTGGCGACTGGCACGCGCGCGCCGTGTGGTGCGATCTGAGCGATCTGTCCGGCGCCATGTCGCTGGAGGCTCTGATGGGCACGCCCGCGGCGTTCGATTCGCGAATCCATCTGGCAAGGCCGCACGCGGGGCAGATTGCGTCTGCCGCCCACTTGCTGAGGCTGCTGGAGGGGTCGGAGATTCGCGAATCGCATCGCGAGCACGATACGCGGGTGCAGGATGCCTATTGTCTGCGCTGCATGCCCCAGGTTCACGGTGCGGTTCGCGGCGTGCTGGAGCACGTGGCGGGGGTGCTGGAGATCGAGGCGGGCTCAGCAACCGACAATCCATTGATCTTTCCCGGAACGGACTGCGAAAGCGGTGATGCGGGGACTGTGATCTCCGGAGGGAACTTTCACGGCGCTCCGCTGGCATATGCCTTCGACTATGCTGCGGTGGCGATGACGGATCTGGCGTGCATCACGGAGCGACGCATCGATCGACTGCTGAATCCGGATATCAATGAAGGCCTGCCGGCGTTTCTTTCAACGGATCCCGGGCTGTCGTCGGGGTTCATGATTGCGCAGATTGTGGCGGCGGCGCTGATCAACGAATGCCAGGTGCTTTCGCATCCTTCGTCGACAGGAAGCATTCCGACAGATGGGGGCAAAGAGGACCACGTTTCGATGGGCATGACTGGGGCCATCAAGCTGCGCCAGATTGTGGAGCATGCTGAACGCATCCTGGCGATTGAGCTGATGTGCGCGGCGCAAGCGCTGGAGTTTCGCAGGCCGCTCAGATCAAGCGCGTGAGATCGAACGGGCGCACGAAGTGGTGCGCGGCGTGGTTCCGCGACTTGAGCAGGATCGGGTGCTTGCGCCGGACATCAACGCGCTGGCGGGCGCAATCAAGGCGGGAGCGCTGGACGCGTGGTGCGACTGAGAATACCCGGGGATATCGCGCAGAAGCGCGATAGTAAATTAGACAAAGAGGTTCTTCCATCAACGATGATTGGCGAGACCTTGGAGGGCGCGTGAGACTCTTTCGCACCAACGCGGGCATCTTTGTCGAAGAGGATGGACAGCACTTTCACGCCGGCGGGCATTCGCTGGATGCGCTGCTGTCGCGCGACGATCTGCCGGAGTTTCTGACGCAGTTGATCGAGGGCGCGGAGCCGACTACACACCTCGCCTACGGCGAGGTGGTGGCGCCGATTGAGCATCAGGAAGTGTGGGCGGCAGGAGTGACCTATTTCCGCAGCCGTGGCGCACGCATGGAAGAAGTCGAAGGACGCGGGCGGAGGCGACTTCTACGACCGGGTCTATTCGGCTGAACGGCCTGAGCTGTTTTTCAAGTCCACCGCGAGCCGGACCGTGGGCTCAGGCGGCAAGGTGCGGATTCGCTCCGATGCGCGCTGGTCAGTGCCGGAGCCGGAGTTGACCCTGGCTGTGAGCCCGGGCGGAAGGATCATCGGTTACACGATCGGGAACGACATGAGCTCGCGCGACATTGAGGGTGAGAACCCACTCTACCTGCCGCAGGCGAAGGTCTACAACGGAAGCTGCGCTCTGGGGCCGGGCATCCTGGTGACTGCGAGCACCTTGCCACAGTCAACTGAGATTGAGATTGAGATTTTGCGTGGGGGACGCGTCGAATTTGCGGGGAAAGTGCTGCTCTCAGAGCTGAAGCGCGATCCGAAGACGCTGGTCGAGTACCTGCTACGCGACAACTCGTTCCCGGTGGGATGCTTCCTGATGACAGGAACGGGAATTGTTCCACCGAGCTCATTTACGCTGGCAAGCGACGACCTGATTCGCATCACGATCGAGCCAATTGGGACTCTGGAAAACGAAGTCGCCTGAAGCGCGGCGAATCGGAACGGGCAGCTAGGCCAGGTGCTTCTTCAGAAACGCCAACGCAGCGGGTGCGCGCTTGAGCGGCAGCGTCGGGGTTATAGCTGGCGCGCATATCGCAGCTGAAACCGTGGCCGGCTCCTTCATACCAGTGAATTTCCACGCCGGGATGCGCGGCACGAACTTTTTCCACCTGTTCGGCGGGAATGTGCGTGTCGAGCTTGCCGAAGTGAAGCTGCACCGGGCGCCCTCGGAGTTTCAGCCGCGAAGTCTGCCGATGCGACCGGCATAGTATCCGACGGCAACGTCGGGATGAAGGCGAGTCGCGCTGAGCCACGCGAGAAGGCCGCCAAAGCAATAGCCGATGACGCCGGATTTCTTTCCAGTCTCATGGCGCACAAAGTTGAGAGCCGCATCGACATCCGCCAGAGACTTGGCGATGTCGAGCTTCTGCCTCAGCGCCAGGCCCTTCTGCGCGTCCGCTCCCTCGTAAGTCAATTCCACACCCTTTTCAACGCGGTCGAAGAGCGCGGGCGCAACGGCGAGGAAGCCGTCTTTTGCATATCCGTCGGCGACAGAGCGGATGTGGCGGTTCACGCCGAAGATTTCCTGGATGACGACGAGACCGGCAATGGGAGCAGCTTCGGGCCGGGCAACGTAGGCATCGAGTTCGTGGCCGTCGACAGCTTGCAACGTAACGCTTTCACTCATCTTTTAATTCCGAACATCGGATTGGGAGCCAGGAGCTTGTGTTCATTGGTTTGGATGCCTCATTGTGCGTCGCGGACGCAGCGGAAGCCAACGCCGCCGGAGCGGTCGTAAGAGGGCGCCATCAGCAGAACCTTGCTGTGCTCGTCATTGCGATAGGCCTGGGGGAAGTACCAGATGGATCCCTGCGGCTGATAATAGCTGCCGCCGCGCACGATGGCCGCCCGCGTGTGTTCGTCTTCAAACTCGTCGGTCCATTGCCAGACGTTGCCGACCAGGTCCATGACGCCGAAGGGGCTTGCGCCCTGTGGATGCGCGTCGACCGGATCGGGTCCGCGCATGGTGCGGCCGGTGTCAGGTGTGGGCACGTTGGCGGGTTGCCAGTCGTTGCCCCAGGGATAAGTGCGACCGTCGGTGCCCTGCGCGGCAATCTGCCACTCCCACTCGTGAGGCAGGCGCTTGCCGGCCCAGGATGCGTAGGCGCGCGCATCTTCGAGCGAGACCCAGGTGACGGGACGATTGTCCCAGCCTTGCGGATACGTCGCCGTTCTTCCAGTCGCGGAGGAAATTGTCCGGGTCGCGCGGGGTGTAGTGTGTGGCATCGAGGAACTGCTTGAACTGCGCGTTGGTGACGGGGAACTTGTCGATGAAGAAGGGCTTGATCTCCATCGCGTGCTCGTGGAAGCGACGAGGCGTGTCTTCCCATGGATACTGCACATCGACGCCGGGTCGATGCTCCACCTTCGATCTCGGTGCCCTGGACTTTGAAGACGAAGTGCCCGCCGGGAATGCGCATCATGCCTGACGGGGGCATCGGCGGCGGGTTTGGTTGCGGGATTTCGACCATGCGCTGCGGCAGGACTGTGGGCTCGTGGCGAGCATGATGCAAGAGGCTTCGCGGTCATGGTCTGCCATCCGCTGCATCAGGTCTTTGATGGCATCGCGCTGGCTCGCCGGGAGTGGCGAGAATTGCTCCGTATCCGTTGGCTTCGATGTCGAAGCTGAGAACGGCGATCGGGCCGTCTGATTCTGGCTTCAGTTCCGTGCCGTGGTAGAGGTCGAAGTAGCGCATGCCGGGCGCCGGCTTCACATCCATCTGGCGGCCGGCGAATGTCGTAGGCAGTTGCGATTGACGATGGTCCAGACGGTCTCCTTGCCAAGCGGCCAGCGGCTGGCGTAGACGCCGTAGTTGTGCATCGGGATAGAGCGGTTCCCAATCAGGGCTGACGAGAAACGGTGCGACGCCGCGTTCGATGGTGGCCACGCGGCGAGTTGCTTCGGCGTCGCGGGGATTGATGCCGTTCCAGATGCCCCAGATGTTCTCCCAGCTTTCCCAGCCGACGCCGTTGAAGAAGGCGTACTGCAGGTCGTTGGTTTTGTCGAGTGCCCAGCGGTCGCTGATGTTGACCATGTGGCGGGTTTCGAGCCATTTGTAGCGGTCGACCATGGGGATGAAGGGAAAGGTGTACTGGCCCCAGGTCATCACGTTCCAGCTGAGAGCTTCATCGCTGGGGCTGCCTTCGGGCTGAAAGACGAGTGGATGATCGATTCGCGTCGGCGGCGAGCGAGAAGCCGAGAGGGACGCCGTCCTGCGTGTCGCCGTTGATGCCGTCGGCGTCGATCTGCTTTCATCAGCGTCGGCGATGGCCTGCGGCCAGGGCTGTCGACGGCTGCGTGGGTTCCCTGATCCCACATCATCATGGGAAAGAGGACGCGCACGCCGCGGCGATGGAAGTCGGCAACCATCTGGCGCACGCCTTCAACGCCGCCGGGCATGGACTCGACCATCTCGAGCTGATTGCGGTCGTCGATGCCCATGTTCGGGTAGGTGGCCCAGACGAGCACCGCGTCGATGCCGCCGTAGCGCTTTTCAAGATCGTCGAGGTAGCGATCGACGGTGTAGCGGCCCGGAGCGGGATCGTAGAAGTACCGGTCCTGAACCATCATCTGCGGCTGCATGAAGCTGGACTGGGTCCACTGGAACGCGGGCAGGTCGTAGCGCGACGGATCGTAGGCGATGCGAATGCGGCGCTCGGCGCGCCAGTGCTGCAAGTCGTCGAGCCAGTGCTCGTGAATGAATGGCGGGCAGAGAATCTGCGGACCTTCCCAGGCATTGTGGAGGTTCAAGCAATCGGGAGCAGGAATTTGCTGGCCTCGCGGGGCGATAGTGGGTGTCTTGAGCGGCGGCAGCCAGCGGCGATGACGGCAAGCAGAATTCCAAGGCAGATGTCTCAGAGACATTTGTCGATCTTCTCCATCTGGCGATAAGTCAGAGCTGCATCGTAATGCAGCAGATTATGCGTGCTCGGCGAGAAATGCATCGACCTCTCTGCGGGCGGGCATCGAGGCTTGTGCGCCGCGCCGGGTGACGGAGATGGCTGCTGCCGCAGACGCGAATCGCGCGGCGGTCCAGGGGTCGTTGCCTTCAAGCAGGGCCACGGCGAATGCTCCGTTGAAGCAGTCGCCGGCGGCAACAGTATCGACTGCACCGACCGGAAACGCGGTGAACCCAGGCAGCCTTGCCGTTTGCGAGGGCAACGTAGGCGCCTTCAGAACCGCGCTTGAGCACGACGCCTTTGATGCCCGCGTGCAAGAAGGTCTTGTGCGGCTTGCTTCGGGTCCGGCACGGTCTGCCCAGGTAGAAGGCGGCCTCGGTTTCGTTGGGTGTGAACCAGGCAAGCTGTTTCAAGATCCGCGCGTCGAGCGAAGCGGCCGGAGCGGGATCGAGCATGACCGGAACCGCTGCATCCGCGCAGAGGGCCAGCAGTGTGCTCGAGGGTCTGCATCGGCAGTTCCAACTGGCAGAGAACCATGCCGGCGGAGCGGATGAGCATCTGCTTGGCGATCGATCATGGCGGCAGTCGACCTTTGCCGTTGGCGCCGGGGACGACGACGATGCTGTTTTCGCCGTTGTCTGCGACGAGGATGGGCGCCACGCCCGAAGGGCCGGTGACGCGGGCGACGGCGGTCGTGTTCACGCCTGCATGGGCGAGATTGTCGAGCAGTGCCTGGCCGAAGACGTCGTCGCCCACTGCGCCGATCATGTGGACCGGATAGCCGAGGCGGGCGACGGCGACGGCCTGGTTTGCGCCTTTGCCGCCGGGGGTGGTGGTGAAGCCGGTGCCGATGACGGTCTGGCCGGGGAGGGGAATGTGCGGTGTGCGCGTCACGAGATCCATGTTGATGCTGCCGACGACGACGATGGGCTTGCGAGTCTCGTTCACGATGAGCACCTCAGTAGAGCGGAGCAAGCGCGACAGCGCCGAGTCCCAGCAGGAAGAAGACGAACATGCAGCATGAGGAGCATCTTTGCTGAGCGCGGAGCACCGGCGAATTCGCGCCAGACGAAGACGCCCCAGCAGGCGGAGACCATGGTGGCGCCCTGGCCGATGGAGTAGGAGACGGCAGGGCCGATGAGGTTGCGCTCCAGAGGCGACGAAGTTGGCGACGGCGCCGATGCACCAGATGGCGCCACCGAGGAGGCCGGCGAGATGCCAGCCGAGGGGTGCGCGCCAGTAGTCGGAACCGTCGACGGGCGGCTTGCCATCAAGCGGTCTGGGCCATCAGCAGCAGATTGGCGGGAATGGTGGAGAGCAAGACGCCGATGGCGAAGAAGAAGGCGATGGCGTAAGGTCCGGGGACTCGGGGCCGCGCATTGCATGCGCCACGAGGGGATAGAAGCTGCCCATCAGCAAGCCGGCAATCAGGCTGAGGACAATGCCGCGCGTCGTTGTTGCTTTGGCGGAGCTTTCGCGTTTGCGATAGGCCGCGGCGTCCACGATGATCGCGACGGCGACGAGGGCGACTCCACCAAAGAGCAGAAGCGGATTGGCCGCCGGACTGACGAGGTAACTGGAAACGGCTCCAACGACGAGAGCGAGGCCGATGCCGACAGGGAATGCGACTGCAAGGCCGGCGACATCGATGGCGGCGACCAGGAGAAGATTGGCGACGTTGAAGATCACGCCACCGCATGCAGCCCAGAGAATCGTGCTGAACGAAGTGTGGCTTACGGCCTGAAGAAAGGACTGTCCAGCGTGACCGATGCTTCCCGCCGTGAGTCCCCAGGCGACTGCGCCCGCCGCAAGACCGAAGGCGTAATCCCAGTAGAAGAGTTGAAAGCGAAACCGCGGACAGAGCTTTAAGGTGTTGGCCCAGGATCCCCAGCAAAGCATGCTGAGGATCATGAGGCAGAGCGTGACCTGATACGTTTCAGGAAGAAACATTCCGATTGCCCCAATCTTGCAACTTCGGAAACATATCTTTCCAGCCCATAGGCACGCAAATCCGCGCCTGGCTTCTGCATACCGGCCCGAAGTGTTTTCGGGGACTCCTGGACTACTGTCTCGCGGCCTTTATGGCTTCAGTTAAGGCAGGAACGACTTCAAAGAGGTCGCCGACGATTCCGTAGTCGGCAACCTCGAAGATGGGTGCTTCGGGATCCTTGTTGACCGCGACGATGCATTGCGAGCCTTTCATGCCTACCAGGTGCTGAATGGCGCCTGAGATGCCAAGAGCAAGGTAGAGCTTTGGAGCCACGGTCTGCCCTGAACTGCCCACCTGCCGTTCGATTGGCAGCCAGCCGTTGTCGCAGATTGGTCGCGATGCGGCAATTTCGGCACTAAGAGCTGCGGCGAGATCCTGGACCATCGGAAGGTTGTCTGCTTCTTTGATACCGCGGCCCACCGCGACAATCATCTGCGCGGAGCCAAGATCGACGGTCTGGGCGGCCTCGCGGAATGGCTCGCCGGGCCGGGTGCGGATCCGGGCAGGCTCAATGGTTGGGACAAATGTTGAAACCTCGGCCGAGGCGGACTCTATTGTGTCGGCGCGGAAGGCTCCCGATTGGACGGAGATGAAGCATGGACCGGCGCCTGCGGGCCGATAGCTTCCGCTCAGGCGACCTTGCATGAGCTGCCGGGTGAAGGCAGGGCCATCCTCAATACCGATCACATCGCCGATGAGCACCTTGCCGAGTCGAGCGGCCAGGGCGGGAACGTAATCGCGGACCTGGTATGTGTGCGGGAAGACAAGATAGTCCGGCGATTCGGCTCGAATGAACTGCTCGAGGGCGAGTCGAGAAGCCGTCAGCGGTGTATTGACCCAGAAGCGGATGCTCAATTCGCATGACTTTGCCGGCGACTTTCCTGACGGCTTCAGAGGCCAGGTGCTCGGTCTGCGAGCCGATGACAATTACGTTTGCCTTCGCACCGGTTTGCCAAGCCAGCAATTCTCCGGCGGCAACTGCTTCCCAACTGATGCGGCCGATGCGACCTTCCCGATCTTCAAGAACAACGTAAACGCCATTCATAGTACTCGTACCTCAAACTTGAGCTTCTCAACCAGCGATGCAACCATTTCCTTTGCTGTGCCCTGCAGGATCTGCGTAGACTTTTGTTTTTGCGGAAGTGAGATGCTCTCGAGCACGGCTGCTGGTGCGCTTTCGATGCCGAGTTCCGGAGCGCTGACTTTACGCAACTCCTTTGTCTTTGCTCGCTTGATGCCCATGAGAGTGGCATAGCGCAGCTTGTTTCCGCCTGACTGGATCATCAGGACCGCGGGCGCGGGTAGTTCAATATTCTGAAACCATCCTTCCTCCAACTCACGCTTTACAGTGATGCCCGCGTCGGTCTTCTCTACGTGGAGGATGAGAGATGCATGGGGAAGGCCGAGCAACTCAGCGATGATGACGCCTGTCTGTCCATATCCGAGATCGTCGGATTGAAGACCGGTCAGCACGAGGTCGGCGTTCTCAGGCCTGATCGCTTCAGCCAGAAGTCGCGCCACACCCAGTGCATCGCGTGTCGCAATGTCGTCGCATTCGACGTGGATAGCGCGATCGGCGCCCTTTGCAAGCGCTTCGCGGATTGTGGTTGCCACGCGCTCCGGTCCGGCGCTGATGACGACCACCTCTCCGCCCACCTTTTCTTTTAGCTGCAAGGCTTCTTCAAGAGCGTAAGCGTCCGACTCGTTCATCGCAAACTGGAGGTCGGTGTCTTCAATCCACTTGCGAGATGCAGCAATGCGCACGGGCGCATCGCGCTCTGGCACCTGCTTTACAGCCACAATGATTTTCATAGGTTCGTACTCCCATTGGACCTGCCATCTGGCGGCAGAGCACGCGCGGTGAGCTGGGCAATGTCCATAAGATGCGGTGCAGCTTCGCCGGATGCCGCGAGCGCGTCGCGAAACATTGAGTTACAGAAAGGGCAGGCGGTGCCGATGGTGGAGGCACCGGTGGCTACGAGTTCATTGGCTCGCGTGTTGCTGATGCGATCGCCAGTTTCTTCGCCGAGAAAGACGAGTCCGCCTCCTGCTCCGCAACAAAAACTGCGCTGGTGAGAGCGAGGCGCTTCAAGCACTTCGCCGGCAAGCGCTACCACTGCGCGAGGCTCGTCATAAACATCGCGATACCGGCCCAGGTAGCACGGATCGTGGTAGACGATTTTTTCAGGATTGCCGGCGCCGTTTTGCTTCGGAAGACGTGCGGCGTGGCGGGCGAGGAACTCGCTGTGGTGCTCTATCTTCGGCGGATGGCCAAATTCCTTCCAGTCTTCCTGTATTGTGCGCACGCAATGCGGACAGATGGAGACGATCTTCTTTACTTTGTTCTGCGCAAGCGCCTCGAGATTGGCTTCAGCGAGTTGCTGGAAAACAAGATCGTTGCCTAGACGCCGCGCCGGGTCGCCGGTGCATCTCTCCTTGCGCAACACGCCAAAGCTTGTCCCGAGGTAGGTCATGATTCGCGCAAAATCAGTGACGATCTCGCGACCCTTCGGATCGTATGCTCCCATGCAACCCAACCACAGGCAATACTCCTGCGTGCCGTCGAAGATTGGGAACTGTTGCTTCTGAATGAACTTGTCGCGCTCAAGAGCGCTCATTCCGAGGGCATTCGAGCCACGCTCGAGGGCAAGGAAGAGTTTGGAGCCGTGCTCGTCCTCCCAGCCTCCTGTATTTACTGCTCCGCGCCGGAGACCGACGAGGATAGGAAGGTGCTCAATGCCGACGGGACACTGGTACTCGCAGGAGCCGCATGTGGTGCATTGGAAGACGGCTTCCTGCGAGTTGTACTTGCCTAGTGTGGGTTCCTCGGAAGCAGGGCCGAATTCGTTCAGGTACCCGCGCACTCCGAGGATGATCTCTTTGGGGTTGAGAAGCTTGCCAGTGTTCGTTGCGGGGCAATGTTCACTGCATCGGCCACACTCGACGCAGGAGTAAGCCTGAAGGCTTACGAGCCGGGTGAGATCTTTTCCCGCGACAAGGCCAAAGTCCTCATCGCCGGCAAGGGGCGGAATCTGACTGAAGCCGCCGCGGGAGAGAAATATCGTGGCTGGGCTCAGGACGAGATGTAAGTGCTTGGTGTGGGGAATGATCGGCAGGAAGATGAGCAATGCCAGGGTGTGGGTCCACCAAAGGAAGCGCGCGGCAGGGGAGGCATCTGAGACAAGGAAGGACGCGAGATATGTCGCCATCAGCGCGAAGATCAGGAGAGCGATGATTCCGGACTCGTAGGAGATCTTCCTGCCGAGCCATTTTGGCCGAATGAGGAATCTGCGGATAAATAAGCCGACGATACCCACGGCACAGGCGACTGCAAAAGCTGCGGCCAGATAAAAATAGAAGCGGCCGATCGGGCCTGCAGGGTCGAGGAAGCCGATGCCGAAACCTGCGGCGACGTGATTTAGTGTCACAAGGGCGAATGCGCAGAATCCCCAGAAGACGAAGGCGTGAGCGATGCCAGGCAAGGGGCGTTCCCGGATCACTTTTGCCTGGAAGAGTACTTCCCATAGAAAGTCCCAGACCCGCTTGCCGATTGGAGCAAGATGGAAATTGGGATCCTTTTTTGAGTGGAGGATTTTGTGAAGGACAGTGCCGAAGCGACGCCAGAATGTGGTCCCCGACGCGATCAGAAGTGCCGAGAGCAGCAGCTTTTCCCAAAGGGAGAAGTGTCGAGGTTCAGCCAGCGTGAGGGAGATGAGACTCATAACCGAACCCAACCACAATACACGATGAGGGTTAAGTAGCACAGTTCGGCAGGATTCATGGGCTTAACAGCAATAAGGGCGAGATTTCTTGCGAAACCTCGCCCTCTGCTCTCCGAATTTTAACGATCTGGTTCAGTGACCAGATTACAAGACCAGGTACCACTCGGATCAAGTGGTACGCTCGAGCTCCGCCCGAGTTTCCCGTCCCTTCCCGGTGTAACCGCTGTTGGACGAGCTATCTCGTAGCCATTCTCGAGACTCGTTTCCGATTCTCTTGAAGGCCATAGCCTACTCTCTCCTTTGGAAGGGATTTTCTTCCGGTGAAAAGTTAGAGTCTCCGATCATCGGTGGGGTTGTCGAGGTTGGCGAAATTCTACCTGTGGAATTGCAGTCAACGAGTGTGGAAAATCGGGCTTCATAGCCTGGAAAGATTTGCAATCTCTTTGATTGCACCGGAAAGCTGCAGCAGCTTCAAGTCTAGGTGGACTCGGCCTCGGCGAGCCAGCCGCGCCGCAGCGTCTCCGCGGGGATACTGGAGAGGTAGGGCTTAATGTCGAGGATTGGCGTTCCTTCGATCATGTCGACTCCGCGGACGTGGAGCGAACGATTGTCACGGCGCAGTAGCTCGACAACGGTGAGGCCGATGGGGTTCGGCCTTCGCGGCGATCTTGTGGCGAACACTCCGTGGGGACGATTGTCGGAGGGTGGAGTACCGATGAGGTCAAAGCCGTGCGAGCGGTCGAAGGTCCAAAGAACGTAAAGGTGGGAGAACCCTTCAATGTCGGTCAAGCCAACTTCAAACTCAGACATGATTTCAAGTACGCCTTCGGCGTCATGGCGAGCACCAAGGCCCTTCGGAATCGAGGCGCTGTCAGAGTATGGGCTGTGTACAAATCCAATCGGCACGGGAACAAACATGTCTTGTTGTACCTCTGAATGGCGTTCTGCAACTCGGGGAAAGCTTTTCAGGAGGGTCTGGGACTCACTCCGGAGATGCAGAAGCTGGCTGATCAACGGCCTCGTACTCGAATTTGCGAAGGTTTCTGAGGCACTCAGCAAGGGCCCCAAGCAAGGTGTCACTCCAGCCGCAGGGTCGGAACCTCAGCGTTTTCTGATTGAGTTCGAGGTCTGCTGAAGCGAAGAACTTCAAGTCGCTCGTTTTGGCGGTGGCGAATTCCTTGACAGTGATGTGTGCCTCGATTTCGCCGGTTGCGTGCTTCTTGGTTACTGAAAAGAAGTGCAGCTTGGCCAGGGCTTCCGAAGGATCCCTCTGCACGAGCTTCCATTCGTTCATGTCGAACCGACCCCCTCTGGTTGCGATCAACTCAGGTGCTGAGTGTAGCCGAAAGAAGGCTATCGAAAACAGAAAATACGACGGGCATTCTGCCCGTTGGTTTGGTGGAAGAGGGAAGAGGAATGTCCGGAGGATTGGCTGCATAAATGCCGCCAGACGAGTGCAGAGCATCCCTCAGGGGCTGAGGCCCCAGGTATTATGCGGCTTCTGCGGCACGGCTGAAGCCGTGCCCTTTCAAAACGTGAATGGCTAATGCGGTATGGCTGAGGCCGAGACCTTTCAAAACGTGAATGGCTAATGCGGTATGCCTGAAGCGGTGCCCTTTCAAAACCTCGTTCTTTCACGGCACGACTGAATTGAGGTCGGACCCTGTAGGCGGGCCAGTCGAGGAAACGAATAGTATCCTTCTACTTGGCGCTATGCGGCGCGAACTCAGACTGCAGATACGGCAAGGAGATTGGTTTGACGACTTACCTGGTCACTGGGGCGGCGGGCTTTATTGGTCGATCGATTGCTGCGGCGCTTTTAGCGCGCGGCGAGTTCGTTCGGGGAATTGACAACTTCATCACCGGCAAGCGGGCAAATCTGGTTGGACTTGAGGATATGGAGTTCATCGAGGGGGATCTTTCGGACCTTGCAGCATGCGCAAGAGCGTGCGAGGGGGTCGAGGTTATCTTTCACGAGGCCGCCCTTGCGTCGGTTCCTCGATCAGTGGCTGATCCCATTGGAACGAACACGCACTGCGTAACCGCAACACTCAACCTGCTGGTAGCGGCGCGAGCGGCAGGTGTGCGCAGGTTGATCTATGCCGGATCATCGTCCGCATATGGCGATACTCCCACTCTGCCGAAGACCGAGACGATGCTGCCGAGTCCAATCTCACCCTACGCCGTTGCGAAGCTGGCAGGTGAGCAGTACATGATGGCGTTTACGCGTGTTTATGGTCTCGAGACGGTGGTGTTGCGATATTTCAATGTCTTCGGGCCACATCAGGATCCGACATCGCACTACTCGGGCGTGCTTGCGATCTTCTGCCGGCGGATGCTGGCGGGCGAGCAGCCGACGATCTACGGAGACGGCGATCAAAGCCGCGACTTTACGTACGTCGACAACGTGGTGCATGCCAACCTGCTTGCTGCCGCGGCGCCGGCTGAGAAAGTGGCCGGGCGGATGATGAATGCCGCGACAGGCTCGCGCATCACGCTCAACGAAACGTTTGCGATCCTTCGCGAGCTGACTGGCTACCAAGGGGAGCCGGCGTACGGTCCAGCGAGGGCTGGGGACATTCGCGATTCTCTGGCAGACATCAAGCTCGCGGAGGAACTGATCGGATATCGGCCGATAGTCGATTTTCGTGAAGGGCTTCGCCGGACTGTGGAGTGGTATCGGGCGAGTGAAGGCGCGGGTTGATCACCGGGGGATCCGCTCCGGAGTTCCAAGAAGATGCGTATTCAGTGACTATGGAACCGTCTGAATTGCGGTGACCGCCGGAGACGCGCTTCCCAAGGGCGGTGTCTGCAGCGTGTGCGCACCCGATTCCGCTGCATGAAGTGCTTCTCCCGGAACGATACCCAGAACGAGCGTAGCAGCGACTGCGAAGAGCAGAGCAGCGCCCACGGCGACTCCGACCTGCGGCATGGAGATCCGAGCATCGGCGCTTTCGTCAAGCGGCCTCTGCGAAGCAGCGAGAGCGAGACGAAGATAGTAAGCGGCGGCCAGCCCTGAATTAAGCAAACCAATGATGGCGAGTGCGACGGCTCCGCCGCCTACTGCAGCCGAGAAAGAATAGAACTTGCCGAAGAATCCACCGGTGAAGGGAATTCCGACCAGCGACACGAGGAAAAAGATCAGGAGACCACCGAGCAGCGGAGAACGGTATAGCAGGCCTCGAAAATCCTGGATGAGAGGTCGTTCCTCGTCGTATCCGCCTGCCAGTGTGATCACGGCGAAGATGCCGACGTTCATTGCGGCATACGCGGCGGTGTAGAAACTCGCGGCGGCGATTCCGGTGGATCCGAAGCCGGCGAATGCAGCGAGCAGATATCCGGCGTGAGCGATGGACGAGTACGCCAGCATGCGCTTGACGTTTTGCTGGCGCAGAGCAGCGAGATTGCCGACGGTCATGGAAAGGACAGCGACGACCCAGAGCACCGGCGCCCAAATGGTGCGAAGCGTTGGGAACATCTCATAGACGACGCGCAGAAGCAACGCAAAGGCGGCAGCCTTGGGTGCGGTCGACATCAGTGCGACAACGGGAGAGGGCGCGCCTTCGTAGACATCGGGCGTCCAGACATGGAACGGTGCGGCAGAAACCTTGAAGAGAATTCCGACGAGCATCAACGCCAGGGAGGTGATTATCAGGGAGTGCCCTGGCTTTGCTGCAACCTCGCGGGAGATTTCGTAGACGGATGTTGTTCCTGTGGCGCCAAAGACCATGGCAATGCCATAGAGAAGGAAGGCGGTGGCAAAAGAGCCGAGCAGGAAGTATTTGATCGCCGCTTCAGGGCCGCGGCCGGTCTGCTTGCGATAGCCGGCGAGGATGTAAGTGGAGATGGAGGAGATTTCAAGCGCGATGAAGACGACGAGCAACTCGACTGCGCTGGTGAGCAGGCACATGCCGACGGCCCCGAAGGCTATAAGCGCGTAGTATTCGCCCTGGTGGTGGCTGTCTTCGGGCAGCGTGTCGAGCGAGAGAAGCAGGGAGACCAGAACGATGCCGCAGATCAGCACGTGGAAGAAGACGGTGAACGGGCTGGTCTCAACGGTCTCAGAGAAGCCGGTACCGGCCGGCAGCGAAAGTTGCCAGAGGCTTGCCCACAATGCCAGCGTGGTGCCCATGGCCGCCACCCAGCCGAGAGTGCGGCGTGGCCAGGATGGCGGAATCGACGCGTCGATCAGCATGACAAGAACGCCCGTGATGGTGAGAATGACCTCGGGCAGGATGCGCGACATGTCAGTCTGCATTGTTGGAAGAAAGAAACTCACCGATGGGCCTCCAAGTGCGACTGGACCGGGGTGACGGACGGCGCGGAGGTGACCCAACGCGATATGCCTGCCTGATTTCTGTTTTCGATCTTTTCGAGCCAGTAATTCGGCGAAATGCCCATGACCAGCATCAGGATGGCCAGCGGCCACAGCACGGCTGCTTCGCCGAAGCGCAGATCGCCAGCCTGAGTGGATGCAGCGATGGTGCTTTCCGGGCCGTAGAAGAGACGTTGCACCAGCCAGAGCATGTATGCGGCGCTGAGGATCACGCCAAGGGTGGCTGCGACTGGCCCAGCGCTGACTGACGCCGGCGAAGGTGCTGGAGAGGATAAGAAATTCGCCGACGAAGCCGTTCAGCATCGGCAGGCCAATCATGGCGAGCGAGACAATGACGAAGAGCGTTGCGAGCACGCGGAACTCTGCTTCGCGAGGCCGCCATAGGCGGCGATCTGGCTGGTGGCGTAGCGGAGTTCAAGAATCGCCGAGGAGCACAAACAGCGCGGCGTCGATTAGTCTCGTTGATTCAGGATCTGATAGATTGCGCCGGTCCAGCCGGTTGACGGTGAATCCGTAGATGCCGAGAGTGATGAGGCTGAGGTGACTGAGAGCCGCAAAGGCAAGGAATCGCCAGAAATCGCGCTGCACAAGGGCGAGGCACGCGCCGTAGAGGATACCGATGACTGCGAGCGCGATCAGGAGTGGGGCGATCGGCGTGCCTGGGCGGGAAAGAGACCCACATGGAAGCGCAGCATCGAGTAGAGGCCGAGCTTTCCAGCGACGACCATGGCCATGGCAACGGGCGCTTCTCCGAAAGTGTCGGCGAGCCAGCCGTGCAGCGGAAAGACGGGCACCTTGACCGCGAAGGCGAACGAGGAATGCGAGCGCGACCCAGAAAAGGGCGCCGGCAGGAAGAGCGCCACTGGCGATGTAGATCTGCAGTTCACTGAAATTGAATGTGCCAGTGCGGGCATAAAGCCAGAGGATGGCGACGAGCAGAGGTGCGGAGGGGATGAAGGTGAAGAGGAAGAACTTTGTTGCCGCCTTTTGGACCGTCCTTGCGGCCGTACATCGCGATCAGGATGGCCATGGGAACGAGAGACAGTTCCCAGAAGCCGTAGTAGAGCATCAGGTCGAGCGAGATGAAGACGCCATACATCGCGGTCTGCTGAACGAGGAAGAGCGAATAGAAGATCTTGCGGCGTTCCGTTGATCGCATTCCAACTGGCCAGCACGCCGACGGGAGCGAGCAGACCCGACGAGAACGACGAGCCACAGGCTGAGTCCGTCGACGCCGACGTGATAGTAGATCGCGGGACTTTCGATCCAGGGCCGATTGATCTCGAATTGAAATCCGTGACTGGTCAAGCGCGAAGTGCGCCGGAAGATGCAAGCGTGAGGCCGAAGGTGACCAGCGTGGTGAGCAGGGCGATCCAAGCGGGCAACTTGCCGCGATCGGGCAGCAGCGCGACAAGCATCGCTCCGGCGAGGGGGGCGAGCAGAATCAGCGTGAGAATCGACTCATTCATGGTTGTCATCTCCTAGTGTCCCGCCCAGAGTGATTCCGGTTGCGCCAAACATGTGTGGGACGAGTACGAACAGCAGTAATGCTGCCGCGCCGAGAGCGAGCCATGCGGCGTACGATCGAAGATTGCCGGACTGCCAACGCTGGAGAATCGCGCCCACGGAAGGTGGCGATGCCCGCCGAGAAGCCAGGCGATGCCGCCGAGGATTGCGACGTCGACAACCCATTCGAGAACATACTTCGAGAGCGCCAAGCAGCGGCTTGACGAAGACGTAGCCGTAGATCTCGTCGACGTAGTATTTGTTGGCGAGAAGGTTGTAGCCCGCGGGCATGGATGGCGGCGAGCCTGTCGGGTGCTGTCGGCTGCGGCGATAGAAGCGGTCGGCGATGAACCAGCCGATGGCAGCCACAGCGACGGCAAGAATGCTAAGCAGGATCTCCAACTGATGGCTACCGCCCTCAGCCTCATGCGCCCCGACGGATGGGGCGAGGATACGCGCCGAAGCGGCCGATGCCGATCCAGCCGCCGCCAACTGAAAGCAATGCCAAGAATCACGAGCGGCCCAAGCATGGACCAGGGGCTCTCATGCGGATGAGCGTCGTGACTGCGCGATTCGCCGATGAAGGTGAGATACCAGAGCCGGAACATGTAGAACGAGGTGAGCAGCGCCGTGAGCGAGGCCGACAAACCAGAGCGCCTTGCCCCGGAGCCCTTGCAGGAATGCGGCGTAGAGGATTGCGTCCTTCGAGAAGAAGCCGGCAAACGGGGGGAATCCGGCGATGGCGAAGACGGCGGCTGTCATGGTCCAGAACGTGATGGGAATCTTCTTGCGCAGGCCGCCCATCTTGCGCAGGTCCTGTTCGCCGCCGAGCGCGTGAATGACGGAGCCCGCCGCGAGGAAGAGCAGCGCCTTGAAGAAGGCGTGCGTCATCAGATGGAAGATGGCGGCTGAATAGGCTGCTACGCCGCAGCCGAGGAACATGTATCCAAGCTGCGAGATGGTGGAGTAGGCGAGCACGCGCTTGATGTCGTTCTGGACCAGGCCGATTGTGGCGGCGAAGAGCGCCGTTGCTGCTCCGACGATGGCGACAACGCCGAGCGCGAAGGGCGAGCGGTCAAAGAGGAAGTGCGTGCGGGCGATCATGTAGACGCCGGCGGTGACCATGGTGGCGGCATGGATGAGCGCGGAGACGGGCGTGGGGCCTTCCATGGCGTCAGGAAGCCAGACGTAGAGCGGAAGCTGTGCGCTTTTGCCGGTTGCGCCAACGAGAAGGCAGAGGGCAATGGCGGTGAGGACGCCGCCGGTCCATGCGGGGCTCGCTGCGAGCTTTGCGGCGATTTCGCTGAAGGTAAGCGTGCCGAAGTTGGCGAGGAGGAGAAAGAGGCCGATCAGGAAGCCGAAGTCGCCGATGCGGTTGACGATGAAGGCCTTCTTGCCGGCGTCTGCGGCGGATGTTCTTCTGAAAGTAGAAGCCGATGAGCAGGTAGGATGCGAGGCCGACGCCTTCCCAGCCGACAAACATGAGCAGGGCGTTGCCGGCGAGGACCAGAACCGTCATGAAGAACAGGAAGAGGTTCAGGTAGGCGAAGAAGCGCCAGTAGCCTTCTTCGTGGCCCATGTAGCCGACGGAGTAGATGTGGATGAGGAAGCCGACGCCGGTGACGACGAGGAGCATGACGAGAGAAAGCTGATCGAGGACAAAGCTGAAGTCGATGTGGAGAGCGCCGGCATCAATCCAGCTGCGCGGGCAGGTTTCTGTCACGGGAAGCAATGCGCCCGAGGCGCTCGCGAAGTGCGGCGTTGAGCACGACTGCCAGAGAAGCCAGAGGAGCGAGCAGGGCGATCGTGGTGACGACGGCCTTCGGCAAGCGGCGGCCGAGGAGTCCGTTGAACAGGAATCCTGCGAAGGGCAGAAGCGGAATCAGCCAGAGATGGAGGTGTGCGTTCATAGTTTCATCAGGTCGATGCGGTCGACGGCCAACGTCGCGCGAGCGCGAAAGACAGCAATAATGATGGCGAGTCCAACGGCTGCTTCAGCCGCGGCCACCATCATCACGAAGAAGACGAAGATCTGTCCCTTCACCTCATGCCACTGGTGCGCAAAGGTGACGAAGGAAAGATTGACGGCATTGAGCATCAGCTCAATCGACATGAAGACGGTGATCAGGTTGCGCTTGATGAGAAAGCCGACTGCTCCGAGGCAAAACAGCACGGCGCTCAAGAGCAGATACCAGGCGAGGGGGACTTCCTGCTGGACGAGATGAAGTGTGGAATTCACTTGCCTGTCCGTCCTTTCTCCGTCGCCATGACGCGCCAAAGCAACGGAGCCAAGGATGGCGATGAGAATCAGAACAGACGTGACTTCAAAGGGCAGCAGCAGTTTGGTAAACAAGACGGCGCTCAGATCAGCGGTGCTGGTGATGTGATCCTGGATGGACGCGTTGCCGAGGCCCTGCACGCGCAGGATCGCAGTGGCGATGACCGCGAGAATCGCTGCGACTGCGGGGAATCCCAGGATGCGGGCCGCGCGGCTGCCGAGTGTTCGTTCTTCGCGCCCGGCATTCAGCAGCATAACGACGAAGGTAAAGAGCACCATGATGGCGCCGGCGTAGACGATGACTTGCGCTGCCGCCAGGAACTCCGCGCCGAGCAGAAGGTAGAGCACAGCCAGCGAGGTCATCACCACAATCAGCGAGAGCGCGCTGTTGATGGGGTGGGTCTGCAGCAGGAGATTGACTGCTCCTGCGAGACAGAGTGCGGCAAAGACGATAAAGAGAATCAGGTGCATCGTACCGTCGCGTTCTGGCGAGTGCCGGACAAGAGCTCCGGCAGGTTAAGGGAAGGGCCTAGAGGCAGACTGTCAGGGTCTCAAAATCCCTTCCGATTGTAACGGAGCGCATTGCACAGGACCTTGCCAGTTGGTTTGAATTCTGTGGCAACAGTCGAGGCGCGAACACTCCTAACGGTACGCAAGCCAGAGGCTCGTACCCACAATGTTGAGGATGGCGAGCGGCATCAGGTAGCGCCATCCGTAGTTCATGAGCTGGTCGTAGCGGAAACGGGGCAGCGTTCCGCGGACCCACACGTAGAGAAACAGGAAGCTGAAGACCTTCAGGACGAACCAGAAGATCGGAATCAGCGCACGCAGGATGAAGTTGTCGGGCGTGCCGAAGCAGATTGCCGAACGGGCTTGTCCATCCGCCGAGGAACAAGAGCGTGGCGACGCAGCCCACCATGATCATGTTTGCGTACTCGGCCATGAAGAACATGGCGAATTTCATGGAGCTGTATTCGGTGTGATAGCCGGCCGTGAGTTCGCTTTCGGCCTCAGGCAGATCGAACGGCGAGCGGTTGGTTTCAGCGTAGGCCGCCATCAGGTAGATGAAGAAGGCGACGAACTGGAACCCGCCGAAGAGATTCCAGCTGAGAATGCCGTGTGTTGCCTGGCTTCGCACGATGACGTCGAGATTGAGCGAACCGGCGCGCAGCACGACGCCGACGAGCGAAAGTCCCAAGGCGAGCTCGTAGCTGACGAGTTGTGCGGAAGAGCGAAGAGAGCCGAGCAGGGAATATTTGTTGTTGGACGACCAGCCCGCGAGCGCGATCCCATAGACGCCGATGGAGGTGATTCCGAGGATCACGAGGAGGCCGATGTTTACATCAGCGATCTGGAAGAAATGAAAGCTGCCCGGACCCACGACACCCGGGTCGCCAAATGGAACGACAGCGATGGAGATGAGGGCGCAACTGAGGGCGATGATGGGAGCCAGCAAATAAAGCGGCCGGTAGACGCCGGCTGGGGATGATGTCTTCCTTGAGAAATGATTTCGCTCCGTCGACGAGAGGCTGCAGCAACCCGAAGGGTCCAACACGGCTTGGCCCCCATCGATTCTGAATGCGTCCAACGAGCTTGCGCTCAAGAAGAACCGTGTAGGCGACGGCCAGAGAAGCAACACTACCGTCACGACCACGACCTTGAGCAAGCTCCACAGAAAAAACTGCAAAAGCGTCACGGGATTTCAAGCCTCTCTTGCCATTCATGCTCAATCCGCCGCGGCTTCCGCCACGCCGGACGACTGATGCTGCTGCAGATTCCTTGAGACCCGAGCTATAGCGTCCTAACGTGCCCGAGGTAAACAATCCATTGTGTGCCGGTGATATCGGATCGGGCGTTGCGGCCAGGGTTGAGATCGGAACGAATCCAGGTTCAGTGGGGACATCGTTGCCACCGAAGAGATTCAGGCGATCGAGCTTGTAGCCGGGGACGAGCCGTTCGATCTCGTCGAGGAGAGCAAGCGGATCGAACGGGCTCAGCTTCGGTTCAAGACGATTCGCCGCGAGCCAGACGGCATGGCGGTCTGCCTCGCCGGCCTGAGCGCCGCGCGACTGTCCGAGATCGGCTGTGACGCCGCCTTTGCCGAAGGGAACAAGCGTCTTGACGTCTGCGCCCATGGCTGCGGCGAGGCGAACGAGGATTTCGAAGTCGGGCTTGACGCCGGCGTGATCTGCGGCCTTCCTGACCAGTTGCACATCGCCGAAGGTGTTGGTGACGGTGCCGGTCTTCTCGTAAAGGCTCGCCGCGGGAAAGACGACGTCGGCGATGGCAGCGGTTTCGGTCAGGAAAAGGTCCTGCACGATGACGAAGGTGTTGGCGAGTGCCTTCGGGTCGATGCCACGGCTCTTGATACGGATTCGCGCCGACAACCACAAGCGCGCCGAGTTGGCCGGCGCTGGCAGCGGCGAGCATTTCGTGCTGTGTCATGCCGGGTGTGCGGCGGAATGCCCGGGTACTCCTGAGCCAGGCTGCCGGATTCGCGCACAGGCACGTAGCCGGGAAGGCGATCGGGCAGCAGGCCCATGTCGGCGGCGCCGCGCGAGTTCGCGTAATCGCCGAGGTATGCGAAACGAACGTTGGCGCGTTTCAGGCCCCATTGCACGAGGGCAGCGACCGCTGAGCCGCGGATACTCCTCACCGAAGATGACGAGCAGCGATTCTTCTGCGAGGACTGCCTCGCGGAATGCGGCATTGTCGATGACGGAGTCGTTGCCGGAAAAGATAGGAGGCCAGGGCGGAGTAGCCGTCTGACGGGAATGCGAAGCGCTGCCTTGGCCTGTCGCTCCAGCTTGATCTGCTTGGCATTGGCGACATAAAGCCGTGCACGATTGAGTCGCACATTGGTGCGCAGATCCCAGGCGAGGAGCGGATGCTCGTCGGTAGGGTTGCCGCCGATGAGCAGAATTGCCGGAGCGGATGCAATATCGCGCAGGCTTGCGGCCTTGCCTTCGTGACCGGCCAATGCCTGCGCGAAGGCTGCGTAGTCCGTTGTGCGCTCGTGATCGATGTTGTTGGTCCGGAGAACCGTGCGCGCGAACTTCTGCAGCAGGTAGTTCTCTTCGTTGGTGGTGTGGTTCGAGCCGATCACGCCGATGGCTGCGCCGCCTCGGCTGTCGCGAACTTCTTTCAGCTTGGCGCCCGCAACGCGTAAAGCGTGTTCCCAGGTGACGGGCTCGAGTTTGCCCTGCGGCATTGCGGACGAGAGGTTTGGTGAGGCGTTCGGGGCTTTCGACGAAGTCAAAGCCGAAGCGACCTTTGGCGCAGAGAAAATCGCCGTTGATGCCGCTCTTGTCGCGATTGTCGGCGCGGACGATTTCGGAGCCGTCGCTTGACTGGCGGACGCCGAGGGTGACTTTGCATCCGTCGCCGCAGTGCGTGCACACGGTGGAGACATGGTTCATCTCCCATGGCCGCGTCTTGTAGCGATAGCTGCCGCTGGTCAGTGCGCCGACGGGACAAACGTCGATGCACATGCCGCACTGCTCGCAGTCGAGACGGTCGCCGCCATTGGGCGAAATGACGGAGCTTACGCCGCGATTCTGCACGCCGAGCGCCCACACGTCCATGCCTTCGCCGCACATGCGCGTGCAGCGATAGCAGAGAATGCAGCGAGGCCGATCGTAGAACACTGCGGGCGACCACTGCTGCTCGTCGCGGTGCTGCTTGGCCTCGGCGTAGAGGCTTTCGCCGGCGCCGTACTTGAAGGTCATGTCCTGCAACTCGCACTCGCCGCCGGCGTCGCAGACCGGGCAGTCGAGCGGATGATTGCCGAGGAGGAGTTCGATGGTAGCTTTGCGGGCCTGCGCGATCTCCGGTGATTCGGTGATGAAGACCTGGCCCTCAGCGACCGTCGTGGTGCAGGCCGTCTGCAGCTTCGGCACCTTTTCCTGGCGCACGACGCACATGCGGCACGCTGCCTGCAGGCTGAGGCCGGGATAGTAGCAGAACGCGGGAATCTCGATGCCGGCTTTGCGGCACGCTTCAATCAGCAGCGTCCCCGCGGGAGCCGTGAGCTTCTTTCCATCGACTGTGAAGGTTACGTCTGCCATTCGTCTCCAGCGCCCCTAAACCACAGCCATTTCAATGTGTTTTGCGAACGGGCAGGGCTTTCCGTCCAGATGGTCTTCAAACTCCTTGCGGAACTTTTTCACGAATCCGAGCGTGGGCATGGCTGCTGCATCGCCCAGCGGGCAGAAGGTGCGGCCCAGCATGTTCTCGGCGAGGTATCGGATGTTGTCGATATCCTTGGCGGTACCGAAGCCGGCGTGGAAGCGGGTCAGCGACTTCTTGAGCCAGTCGGTTCCTTCGCGGCAGGGGATGCACCAGCCGCAGCTTTCATGCTGATAAAAGCTGATGGTGCGCAGCGCGAATTCGACGATGCAGGTCTGGTCGTCGATGACGACCACGCCGCCGGAGCCGAGCATCGAGCCGGCCTTGCCGACCTGATCGAAGTCCATGCCGAGGTTCTCAATCTCTTCAGGCAGGAGCACAGGCGTCGAGGAACCGCCGGGCACAACGGCCTTCAACTTCCGGCCGCCGCGGATACCTCCTGCCACTTCGTAGATCATCTTCTTGAGGTTGTAGCCCATCGGCAGTTCGTAGACGCCGGGCCGTTCGACGTGACCGCTGATGGCGAAGAGGCGTGTTCCGCCATTGCGCGCGGAGCCGACGGCGGCGAAGGCCGCCCCGCCCATCGTGATCACGTGAGGCACAGTCGCGATGGTCTCGGCGTTGTTGATGACCGTTGGGCCGCCGTAGAGTCCGACAACGGCGGGAAACGGAGGCTTGATGCGCGGGACACCGCGCTTGCCTTCGAGAGACTCCATCAGCGCGGACTCTTCGCCGACTTCGTAGGCGCCTGCGCCGCTCTGCGTGATGATCTGGAATTCCGTTTCGGAGCCGAAGATGTTCTTGCCGAGAAAGCCTTTGGCGTAGGCATCGGCGACGGCCTTTTCCATGATCTCGAGCAGGTAGCGATACTCGCCGCGCAGGTAGATGAAGCCGGTCTTCGAGCCGATAGCGAGGCCGGCGATGATCGTGCCTTCAATGACGGCGTGCGGATCGTGCAGGAAGATCAGGTGGTCCTTGCAGGTGCCGGGTTCGCTCTCGTCGCCGTTGACCAGAACGTACTTTGGCTTGGCCGACTGCTTTGGAACGAACGACCATTTCATGCCAGTGGGAAAGCCTGCGCCGCCGCGACCGCGGAGATTGGAGGCCTTCATCTCCTCGATGATCCAGTCGGGGCCCTGCGCGAGGCACTTCTTCGCCGCTTCGTAGCCGCCGAGTTCGATGTACTTGTCGATGTTGGCCGCGCCCTGGCCGAAGCGCTTCGACACGATCTTCACTTCATCGGGATGTGAAACGAGCCTAGGCATGTTGGTGTGTCCCTTCTGCCTTGGCGCGGCCGCGATAATCGGCGAGAATCCCGGGAACGCTGTCGGGAGTGAGCTCGTCGTGGAAGTTGTAATTCACCTGGATGGCCGGGGCCCAGCAGCACGCGCCGATGCACTCGACTTCTTCCAGAGAAAAGACACCGTCCGGCGTTACGCCCTTGTGACCGATGCCGAGTTCCTCCTGAAACCGCTCGTAGACGTCGTAGGCGCCGCGCAGCATGCAACTGATATTGGTGCAGACCTGCACGTTGAATTTGCCTGCGGGCTTGAAGCGAAGCATGGAATAGTAGGTGGCAACGTTGCGTACATCGAGTTCGGTGATGCCGATGCGCTGCGCAACTTCGGCGATCACGGCATCCGAGAGATAGCCGATCTCATCCTGCGCGTAGAGCAGCATAGGCACAAGCGCCGAGCGGCGCACGGGATACTTCTCGACGAGCGCATCGAAGCGGGCAGCCAACCTGGGGCGAAAAGATGGACATGGTCTCGCTACTCATGCATCAACTCCCGCGCCCAGGCTTCAGCCACCATATCCATCTCTTCCTCGCCGAGGTCGAGCTGGCCAATCGGCCAGCCTCAGTCAATTGCATGATTCCGCTCCGCCCGTCCTCGCGCCGCCACCGGACCTGTGCGCCGCTGCGAGTAAGGTCGAGCCATCGTGTCCGCCGTGGCGCACCGTAATCTGTTCTTCGCCCAACTCCACCGTTGCCTGCCTGTTGCCGTTCAGCCCGTGCGCCGCGGTGTAGCTGCGGAGCAGGGAAGCAAGCGAAACCCAAAGCTCCACGAACAACTGCGTCGTGGAGGCCACTATCGATCAATCTCCCCCAGCACAATGTCAATCGAACCAATCACAGCGACGACGTCGGCAAGCATGCGGCCTTTGCACATGGTTTCCAGAGCCTGCAATGTGGCAAAGCCGGGATAGCGCATGTGCACGCGATACGGCTTGGCGGTGCCATCCGAAACCACATAGTAGCCCATCTGTCCGTGGCCCGATTCGATGCCCTGATAGACCTCGCCGGCAGGCACATTGAAGCCTTCCGTCACGATCTTGAAGTGATGGATCAGGGCTTCCATCTGCGTCTTCATCTTCTCGCGATCGGGCAGGACGATCTTCGGTGCGTCGGCCTTGATGGGGCCGCCGGGCATCCCGTCCAGCGCCTGCTGGATGATCCCGATGCTCTCGCGCATCTCGTCGAGCCTGACCTCGTAACGGCCCCAGCAGTCGCATCGTGTGGAAACCGGCACTTTGAACTGAAACTTCTCGTAGCTCGAGTAGGGCATGTCGCGGCGCAGGTCGAAATCGATGCCGGAGGCTCGCATTGTCGGTCCTGTAACGGCCAGCGCGATTGCGTCCTCGGCCGAAAGGAAGCCGACACCCATTAGGCGGTTCCGAAAGATTGGATTGCCTGTGAGCAGGTTGGAATACTCGTCGATCTTTTCGGGAAATGTCTTGATGAATGCCTGGATGCGGTCGAAGAGATCCAGGGGCGGCTCCATCGACGAGACCGCCAATGCGGAAGTAGCTGGTCATCATGCGCTGGCCGGATACGCTCTCAAAGATGCGCAGAATATCTTCGCGTTCGCGGAACGTGTAGAGAAAGACTGTGAGCGCGCCGATGTCCATGGCGTGGGTGCCGAGCCAGATCAGGTGCGAATTGAGACGCGTGAGTTCGGTGAGCAGTACCCTGATCCATTGCGCGCGTTCGGGAATCTCCAACTGCAGGAGCTTTTCGACGGCGAGGCAATAGCAAAGGTTGTTCGCCATCGGGCCGAGGTAGTCGACGCGATCGGTTAGCGGAACGACCTGCTGATAGAACTTCGCCTCGCAGGTCTTCTCGATGCCGGTATGCAGGTAACCAATTTCAGGATAGAGACGGACGATGATTTCACCGTCGATTTCAAGCACCAGGCGCAGCACCCCGTGGGTGGATGGATGCTGAGGCCCCATATTCAGGACCATGTGCTGGTCTTTTGCGCCCTCGGCAAGGGGAGCCTGGAGGATCGGCGTGCCTACGCTCTCAACCATCAGCGGTACCCCTCCACCGGATAGTCCTTGCGCAAGGGGTGACCGACCCACTCCTCCGGCATCAGGATGCGGCGCAGATTGGGATGTCCTTCGAATCGGATACCGAAGAGATCGAAGACTTCGCGCTCATAGTAATTGGCGCCCGGCCAGACAGGAGTGATGGACTCAACCGCGGGTTCAGTACCGCTCACCATGACGCGGAGGCGAATGCGCTCCTTATATTTGTGGGACAGGATGTGGTAGCTGAGTTGAAAGCGCGGTTCGGAAGGGAACCAGTCGACCGCAGTCATGTCTTCGAAGGCGTTATATCCGGCTGCCTGCACGGTGGCTGCCGCCGCGCGGATAGCTTCAGGAACGACGGTCAGCGTGAGTTCGCCGCGATCGAACAAAGCGTCAGTCGAGAGCGTCGGGATTCCAGGCGAGGATCGCCTTGACTGCCGGATGGTCAGGAAGACCTTCAAGCACAGCTTGTCTTCCGGCCAGGGTGGTTTGCAAAGCCTCGCCCATTTATAGATCCGCCTTGTCGATGCTCCAGTTGAGGATGCCTTTGCGCACGATGTAGTACAGGCCTACAGCCACGAATCCCAGATAGACGACCATTTCCCAGAATCCGAAGAGCCGTTGACCGGTGATGGCGGGCAGCTTGCGATAGATGACTGCCCAAGGCATCATGAAAACCGCTTCCACATCGAACAGGATAAAGAGCATCGCGACCATGTAAAAACGGACGCTGAAGCGCGCGCGGGCGTCGCCGACGCTTTCGATCCCACACTCATAGGCCGCCAGCTTAACCGGCAGGTTTCGATGCCGTCCGATGAACCAGGAGGCGATCACCATAATCGAGGCAAGTCCAACGGCAAATAGTACTTGCATCAGCAATGGAAGATATTGCCAGTGGTAGGGAATCATTGCAGCCCTGTCCGCAATAGTCCGCAAGAAATTGTGCCGGGCGCACTGGCCCGCTGAGGGTCCGGCGCGACAGGCCGCTGGTTTGAGATTAGGTTCCCAATCTCATCCCGTCAAGGCGATACAGCCATTCCAACTGCCTGGATGACGAGCGATTGCCGGTGCGAGTGAGCCTGGAAACCCGATTGGCTGGTGACATGTTCTCGGCGAGAGGAGTGATGGAAGTCACGTTCTCACTCGAAATGTATACGGGGGCTGTGTCGGATGCTTCAGTGAGGCCTGTCACATTCGTTCCCACAACAGGATGCGGACGCGCTCAATCGACGGACTCATTCCGACTGTCAGGTGGTTCCAACGGCGGCAGATCGCCTGTTGCTGCTTCTGCATGTTTTTCGTAGCTGACGACGTGTCCGGCATTGCGGCTCTGTGCCGGCGCCTTGGGTAGAAGCAATTGCGGCCGAACCGCTTTGGGGCGAAGAAGATCGAATGATAGTCTGAGGCCGTGGAGCGTCCATCAAGTAAGGCCCTCAAGCAATTTGCGCGGATTCTTCTCCTCTTTATGGGCTGCGCCGTCTCGTTTGGAGCGGCGAATCCTCCTCAAAGCGACGTTGTCGACGTAAATCCGACCTTCACGATCTCCAAATTTGCTCCCGGGTCTCCAATGCACATGGTTGGATACGGAGACATGCGGTTTACGGACCCGTCCGTGACGGTCGGCACGAACCCGCGAGTACGCAAGTGGCTGGCAGAACGAGTTGGACAAGAACGCCCGGATGCAATGATGTTGACCGGGGACATGCCCTATGTGGGCGCGAGCGATGCAGACTGGAAGGTTTTTCGAGAAGAGACCGCGAGCTGGTGGACGAATCGAATTCTGCTATTGCCCACGCTCGGCAATCACGAATTGAAGGGAGGCGTGAAGAAGGGAATTGAGAATTACTTTACGAACTTTCCGGGGATTGCGGGCCATCGCTACTACTCGGTGCTGATGGGCAGCGTGGAGGTGATTTCCCTGGACATGACGTCGCCTGCGGGCGGAACGAGTCCGCAAGCAACGTGGTTCGCCGCTCAGCTGGACCATATCCCGAGCCAGGTCGAGTTTCTTTTCATTCTGTATCACACGCCCTGGGTGGTCGATGAGCAATCGCAACTCTTTACGAACCTGCCCTCAAAAGAGGCACTGACTCTGAGGCACCTGCTTGAGATTCACCTCTACAAGATGCATTCCAAAGTCATCGTGCTTAGCGGGCATCTTCACACCTACGAGCGATTTGAGCGGAACGGCGTGGAGTATGTTATTTCCGGCGGTGGAGGTGCGGAGCCGTACCCGGTAATCATTCGGGGAGCTGCCGATCTGTACAAGGACACTGGCTTTCCGGTCTACCACTACCTGACGCTCGACTACCGCGATCACATGATGCATGCGGTGATGTGGAAGGTAAAGAATCCGGAAGATGCCACGTTGAGCGTTGAGGCAAAAGACGAGTTCACTTTAACTGCACACCGGGCTTCGAGCCCAGAAGCGCAAGCTCCCAAGCCCGCGCATGCGCGCTGACGCTGATAGAGTTGACCAGACTTGATCGAACGGCAGCGTTACTGTCCGACCACAAGAACGGCGAAAAGAACAATCCAGGCCAGTCCCATGGCGTGCCAGTACCACGCGGTCACATCGACAGCAATCTGACGGAGTTCGACACGCTTGAGCCTGTGCATCGCCGCCAGGCAGATGAGAAGCGCGAGAACACCGAGGACCAGGTGTGCCGCATGCAGGCCCGTGATGACATAAAAAAAGTAACTTGCCGGCGTGGACCAATGGTCGAAGGCGAATCCCTGGGCGGTCAGCTGCTTCCATGCCGCCCATTGTCCGGCGAGGAAGAGTCCGCCCAGCCCCAAAGTCCCGAATACCCACGGCAGCGTCCGCTGTAGTGCCGGATGTCCAAGCCCGAGCCATTCCTCGAGAACATCGATCTCGCGAAAGATGCTGCGGCGCGCAACTTCCATTGTGAGACTGCTCAGCAGAAGCAACGCAGTGTTGAGATAGAGAATGGGCGGCAACTGCACAGGGTGCCAATCGCCGATCTGCTCGTGAGTGCGCGGATCCATGTGAGTGCCAGCCTGTCGCGCAAAGAACAGCGCGATCAGGATGGCGAAAAACATCATGTCTCCGGCGAGTCCGGAAAAGAGGAAGAACCGGATCTTGTGAAGCAACTCGCGCGGGCCACGGTGCTCGTGCTGCCGGTCATCGTCGCCGCCACCCCCACCCCCACCGGTCGACCGGTGGTCTACAGGAGGTTTACCGCCGATTCCCGGCTCTCTCCGTTCCGTTTCCGCAGGGGAATGCGTAAAGGTAGCGGGCATTCGAAGCCTCTGTGCAAACCAGAGTACACCACTTCTCGTTGGACGCACTCATTCCGGAAGTGGATGGCCTTTTGACATGAACTCAACGAGGAATTTCAATCTGATCGAAGATTATTTGCGTCGAGAAGCCGCGACCAGTTCCACGAAGGCCTTGTGGACTCTTCGATCAGAACTTAGCTCCGGATGGAAAGTGGCAGCCATGACGCTACCCTGGCGAACCAGAGAGGGAAGGCCGTCGCGGCTTGCCAGAACCTCAACCGCTGACCCCGTTTCGATGATGCGCGGCGCACGGATGTAGACCATCTCCAGAGGTCCGCCCGGAAGCGTGGTTTCGCCGATCAGGATGGTCGAGTCGATCTGGCGGCCGAAGGCATTGCGCTCGACGACGGCGTCAAGAATGCCGAGGCTACGCTGGGGAGGATTGCGGACTTCGCGGGCGAGCAGGATCGTTCCTGCGCAGGTGCCGAAGACCGGATGTTGTCCACAGAACTCTTTCAGGTCGTCAAAGAAGCGACGCCTTTCCAGAAACTTAAGCATGGTTGTGGACTCACCACCCGGGATAACAAGCCCGTCGAGATTCGACAGCTCATCGGGCTTGCGCACCTCAACCGGAGTGGCGCCGGCCTCAGCGAGCGCCTCAGCGTGGGCTGCATAGTCTCCCTGAATTGCGAGCACGCCAATCAGCAGCGGCGCAGGTGCCTCGGTCAACCGTCGTTCTCCTGTACCTACCAGCCTCGTGTCTGCAGCAGTTGCGATTCCTCGATGGCGGCCGCGGCCAGACCCTTCATGGTTCCAGTGACCTGTTCGCTGACCTCGGCAAGGATCTTGGGATCGTTGTAGTGGGTGGTGGCGATCACAATCGCCTTGGCGCGAGAGACAGCTTCTTCGCGCTCGGCGCGATCATTTTCGACGTCGAGGGGTGTGGCGCGCTCTTTCATGAAAATGCCTGAGCCCACAAAGATGGCCTCGGCTCCGAGTTGCATCATGAGAGAGGCGTCGGCCGGCGTGGCGATGCCGCCAGCCGAGAAATTGGGAACGGGAAGCTTACCGGACTTGGGCGACGATCCGGATCAGCTCGTAGGGAGCCTGGAACTCCTTGGCAGCGGCGTAAAGCTCCTGTTCGCTGAGAACGGTCAGGGCCTTCATTTCCTTTACGATCTGGCGCATGTGCCGGACGGCATGAACCACGTCGCCGGTACCTGCCTCGCCCTTGGTGCGGATCATGGCTGCGCCTTCCGCAATCCGGCGCAGTGCTTCGCCCAGATTGCGTGCGCCGCATACGAAGGGCGTCTTGAAGGCATGCTTGTCAATGTGGTGCGCCTCATCTGCCGGAGTGAGCACCTCGCTTTCGTCGATGAAGTCCACCCCGAGCTCCTGCAGAATCTGGGCTTCAGCAAAGTGACCGATACGTGCCTTGGCCATGACGGGAATCGACATGGCCTGAATGATCTGCTTGATCAAGCTCGGCTTGGCCATGCGGGCAACGCCGCCTTCGGCGCGAATCATGGCGGGAACGCGCTCCAGAGCCATCACGGAGACAGCACCTGCCTCTTCTGCGATGCGCGCCTGTTCAACATTCATGACGTCCATGATGACGCCGCCCTTCAGCATCTCGGCGAGTCCGACCTTCAGGCGGAGGCTTGTGTTTGCAACGCCCTTGTTTCCATTATTTTCCGGCATATTCTTCGACCTCGATTCAACCGCGGAGCCGGTGGGCCATACCCGCAGACCGTTTCATCGGCAGCTTCTATCAGTGTAGCAGCGAAGCGGTTTGTCATTGACAGGGGATCGCCGGCTCGATGGCCGGCGGAGGGGTAGTGCGAGAGCGTTTCCGCAATTCTGAGTCCATTCCAATCTTTCCCCTTCGCTTTCGGCCCTGTTTCTGCAGTTTCTTCTCCGCGTATGGAAGCACCAACTCCACTGCCGGGGCCGGGACCTGTGACAGATGTTCTCTCGGAGGCCGCGTCTTCAGGTGAGGAGATTACGGGTGAAACGGCTCTTGTCCCTTCTGCGCGCCCAGGTGGATCAACAGGAAGCAATTCAGCTGAACCCGCGGCTGGCGCGGCTAGCCGTGGAGCTTGATGTTGCTATTCCGGTTCATGATTTCCGGGTCCGCAACTTGCTGGTTCTTGAACCAGGGCAGGTGATTGAGACGCAGTGGCAGCAGGGAGAGGACATGCCCCTCTCGGCGGCAGGCGCGCAACTGGCATGGAGCGAGTTTGAGGTCATCGATTCTCAGCTGGCGGTACGAATTACGCGGCTGGCGTAGGACAAGGGGACTTGGAAAGGACGCGGGCATGAAAGGAGCAGAGCCGTTGAAGTTGCAGATCGAGGACTGCGGGGTGCCTGTTCAGGGCGGAGGCCTCGCCGGCTGGCTATTGGGTAAATTGAGGCGTCTTCCGAAGGCCGCGCCTAGGTTGAATGTCGTCGAACGGATTTCGCTGGCTCCCCGGCAGTCGCTGGCGCTGATTGAGGCGGACGGCAGGCTCTTCCTCGTAGCAACCGCGCAGGAGGGCTCCGGCTTCCATTTATCCGCTCGATCCCGAAGCGGGGAATTGCGGGCTGCGGCCTCCTCAAAGCATGCAGGAAGCGCGGAGGGCGCTGTGACCCCTGCGTATTCTCTATTCCAAGTCGTCACCGTGGCAGCTCCGATGCCGATGCTGCCGGATTTGAACAGCCGTATGCATCCTTCGGACTCGACGCCGTGGACGATCCTGTTCGCGCTGACTCTGATCACGCTGCTTCCGGCAATTCTGATGTGCATGACTCCCCTGGTGCGCTTGATGGTGGTGTTCCACTTTCTGCGCCAGGCGCTGGGAACGCAGACGGCGCCGTCGAATCCGACGCTGCTGGGTCTCGGCCTGATGATGACCTGGTTCCTGATGAGTCCCGTGTTGAGCGAGGTGGATCGGCAGGCGGTTGAGCCTTACCGCTCGGGTCAGATGACCGGGATGGAAGCGATCGATCGGGGGGCGCAGCCGGTGAAGCACTTCCTGCTGCACTACGCGCGCGAGAAAGATCTGGCATTGTTCACCGCTGCCGGCCAGATTTCCCGGCCCAATACGCCGGACGAGTTGCCCATGCGGGTTGTGGTGCCGGCCTACATTCTCTCGGAACTGAAGGCGGGGTTCGCAATCGGCGCTGTATTGTTTCTGCCGTTCCTGCTGATCGACATGGTGACTGCGGCGATCACCACCTCCATCGGGATGTTTCAATTGCCGCCGGTTGTTGTGTCAACGCCTTTGAAGATCCTGCTTTTTGTGATGGTGGACGGTTGGAATCTGCTGGCGAATTCGCTGTTGAAGAGCTTTTGAGGAGCGGTCGAATGACTCCGGATATGGTGGCTGAACTGCTTCGGCAATTGATGAAGGAAGCAATGATTGTGTCTGCTCCGGTGCTGGTCGCCGCGGTGGTGCTCGGGTTCGTGCTGAGCCTGGTGCAGACGCTGATGAGCCTTCAGGAACAGTCCCTGACGAGCGTGCCAAGGCTGGCGGCGGTGGCCATCATTCTGCTGATCGGGATGCCCTGGTTCCTGGGCCGAATGGCTGCGTACACGCGGTTGCTGATGAACGATTTGCACCGCTATCTCGGCTAAAGGGAATGGGAGGGGTAATGATGCCGGAGTGGAGCAGCTTTCTCAGCGCGCTGATGCTGGCCTTCGTGCGAGTGAGCGGGGTCGTGGTGTTCGCCCCATTCTTCTCTTCCGCGGCGTTGCCGATGCGCGCTAAAGCAGTGTTTGTGGGAGCCGTTGCATTCCTGCTCGCACCGCTCATCTCCACATTGCCACGTGCTCATGTGGAGATAAGCTGTTCCGCGCTTCTGGGAGAGATCGCAGTGGGGCTGGTATACGGGATAGCGCTTGCGCTGTTGAACGAAATGATGCTCTTTGCCGGGCAGATCCTGGGCGTGCAGTTCAGTTTCTCCATGGTCAATCTGCTTGATCCCACCTCTTCCATTCAAACGCCACTGATGGGCGACCTGTTTCAGGTGATGGGCACGCTGGTCCTGCTGGCCGCGGGACTGGACCGCATTCTGCTTTCATCGATGGTCCGCAGTTTTCATGCGGTTCCACTTGGATCGTATGCGATGGCGCCGGTGACGGCGCTCGCGATTATCCGGGCTGCGAGTGGTGTCTTTCTGGCTGCTCTGGAACTGGCCGCACCCGTTCTGGCCGCAACCATGCTGATCGAAGTGGCGATCGCGCTGCTGGGCAAGCTCAGTCCACAGTTGCCGGTGATGTCGCTGACGGTGCCGATGAAGACGTTAGCGGGCTTTGCAATTCTTGCCGGTTCACTGGCTGTCTGGCCTCGTTTTATCGAGGCGCGATTCTCGGGATTGCTGGATATGGCGGAGCGGCTTATCGGCGCAGCTCCAGCGGCCGGGAGCACGGGATGGGGAGGCTAGCCGATGCCGGGAGACCGCACCGAGCAGGCGACCCCACAGCGTCGCGAAAAAGCCCGAAAGGACGGCGACCTGCTGCACAGCCGTGAGTTCACGAGCGCCGCGGGCACGCTCGCGGGAGTGATGACATTGGGAGGTTTCAGCGGCAGGGCGATGGAAGCCTGGCGCAGCAGTTGTGCGGCATTTCTCGATCTGGGAGCCGCGGAACGATGGGAGACATCGCAGATTCAGCCTACGTTGAGCACGATCCGAAGACTGTCGATCACGATTCTTGCGCCGGTCGGAATTGTGATGGCAAGCGTGGTCTCGGCGGCGCTCCTCGCCGGCGTTGTACAGACCGGCGGCGTAAATTTCAATCCCCGTGCCGTCGGCTTCCGTGCAGATCGCATTAATCCGATTTCGAATGTCAAGAATCTGTTCTCTCTGCGCGCAGGGGCGCGACTGGGGAAGTCACTGATTCCTGCGGCCCCCCTGGCTGTCTTTGCAGTGCAGCGGATTGCGCGTGAAATGTCGGCTCCGCCATTTTCAGTAGCCCGTCTTGAATTTCTCGGCAGGGATCTGTACGGCCTTCTTCTGGCGGCTGCGTGGCTGCTTTTCGCCTGGGCGGCGGTCGACTTTGCGGTGGAGTGGCGCAGTCGTGAATCGCGTTTGAGGATGAGCCGGGAAGACCTTCGAGAGGAGTTCAAGGAGATGGAAGGAAGCCCTCAGATTCGCAGCCGCATTCGGGGGCTGCAGCGCCAGATGCGCCGCCGGAAGGTAAAGGCCGACGTGTCGAAGGCGGCGGTTGTGCTGACCAATCCAACGCACTACGCGGTGGCGCTCGGATTCGACTTTGCCACGATGGATGCCCCGAAAGTTCTGGCCAAGGGGCGCAACCTGCTGGCGGAAGAGATCAAGGCCGAAGCCAGATGGGCCGGTGTGGCCATCGTCGAGAACCCGCCCCTTGCCCGTTCGTTGTACCGGTCAGTCGAAGTTGGCCATGCGATCCCTGTCGATCTATATGCGGCAGTGGCTGCAATCCTTGCCTATTTGTATCGACAACGCGTGGAAGCGGAGATGCGTGAGCGTCGAACAAAGGAAGCGAGCGCCCGCGCAGTCGCGGTGTTGGACGGCGCAAGGAGAACATCAGCCCGGGCGCGGGGCATCGCAACTTCGCCAGCACAGAGTGAGCGCGCTACAAATCCTGCGCCGCAGGGGGGTGCGCATTGAGTACCGCGGTGTTGTCGCCGACTTCTGTTGCACCGCAATCGATCCTGAGCCGATTGCAGGAGTACCTTCTGCCGCTGGGCGCAATCAGCGTCGTCTTTGTCATGTTGATTCCGCTTCCTGCGGCCGCGCTGGACTTCCTGCTGGCTCTTTCCATGGCGGCGTCGATTATCGTCTTTCTCTCCGCAGTGCAGATCCGTCGTGCAGTCGAGCTTTCAGTGTTTCCCACGCTGTTGCTGCTGCTGACGCTTTTCCGCCTCTCATTGAACATTGCCTCGAGCCGCCGGATTCTGCTGCATGGTTCGGAGGGTACCGCCGCTGCGGGAAATGTGATTCAGGCATTTGGGCAATTCGTGGTCGGCGGCAACTATGTTGTCGGCTTCGTGCTCTTTCTCGCTCTGGTCGCGATTCAGTTCCTGGTGGTTTCGCACGGAGCGGTTCGCACTGCGGAAGTGACAGCGCGCTTCACGCTGGATGCTCTGCCCGGCAAGCAGATGGCGATTGACGCCGACATGAATGCGGGGCTGATCGATGAGGCCGAGGCGCGACGGCGCAGGCAGGCGATCGCTCGCGAGGCGGAGTTCTACGGGGCCATGGACGGCGCGGCCCGTTTCAATCAGCGGGACTCTCTCGCCACTATTCTCATCACCGCAATCAACATCGTTGCCGGTCTGTTGATCGGCACGCTTCAGCAGGGGGTGAACCTTGGCGAAGCGGCGCGGACTTACACGGTACTGACGGTTGGGGACGGTCTGGTCACGCTGATTCCCTCGCTGCTGGTATCGGTTGCAGGTGGCATTACTCTCACACGCGCCAACTCGGCGGAGATGCTTGGCACCGAGATTCGCCAGCAACTATTGTCAAGGCCCGGAACGCTTTATCTTGCAAGTCTGGTTTCGGGCGCGATGTGTTTTATTCCCGGTTTGCCAGGACTCACGTTTTTCCTCGTGGCGGCCGGGTTGTTCTGGTCCGCGCGCCGCGTCTCCGCGGCAGTCGACGCGACTCCGCCTGAGAGCGGAACCAATGAGAAAAAGAAGACCGACCAAGTGCAGGGGCCTGATCTGGCGGGATTGTTGCGTCTCGAGCAGCTGACCCTGGAGATCGGGTTTCAGCTGATTCCGCTGGTCGATGAGAAACAGGGTGGCCAGCTTCTCAACCGGGTGAGGGCGCTGCGCCGGCATTTGTCGGCGGAACTGGGCTTCCTGGTGCCGCCAGTGCATATCTCGGACAATCTGCGCCTGCGTCCGCGCGAGTACGTGTTCTCGTTGCGCGGCATGGAGATCGGAAGGTGGCAGACCGAAGGATCGCAACTGCTGGCGGTGTCAGGGGACCCGGGCCGCCGACCGCTGCAGGGCAGGGAGACGCGCGAGCCAGCGTTCGGTGTACCAGCGGTATGGATCGCGCAGGCATTGGAGCAACAGGCCGTAGCCGCAGGCTATTCCGTCGTGGACGGTGTCACCGTGATTGCCACTCATCTTGGGGAACTGATTCGGCAGCATGCACATGAACTGCTGGGGCGTGCAGAAGCCAAGCGACTGATGGACTCGTTGAATGAGAGTCATCCGCGGCTCATCGAAGAACTGGTGCCAAAGCTCCTGACTTTGGGTGAGGTCGAAAAGGTGCTCGAGCAACTTCTGCGCGAGCGCGTCTCGATCCGGGATATTGGATCGATTCTTGAAGCTCTGCTCGAAGTTGCGCCGGTAAACAAAAGCCAGATCGCTTTGGTGGAAGCGGCTCGACAGGCACTGGGCAGAAGGCTCGTTCAGCCGCTGCTGGATCTCGACGGCCAGTTGCCGGTGCTGCTGCTCGATTCTGCGCTCGAAGATGAGATTCTCGGCGCGCTCTTCCCGGACACCGGTCAGCGCCTGCTGGCGCAGAGCAATGTGCCGGGAACGCCGGTATTGCGCCGCCTGATTGATTCTGTGAAACAGCTAATCGGCACCCTCACCTCTTCGGCACAGCCCGTGCTCCTCTGCTCGAGTCCGGCACGTTATCACGTGAAGCGCTGGCTGGAGCCGGTTCTGCCGCGGCTGGCCGTCATCGCGCCGGCTGAAATTCCGGCAGAGGTTCGGCTCAAGCCCATGGGCACGGTGCAGTAGGGCTTGTCCCGGGCATCTTGCGGACGGTTGGAGGGAGTCTTTGATGGCATTTGAGAGCGGAGCATCGACAACTCGTATCGCGGGGCGCAGGGGAGAAGTTTATCCGCCGGCTGCTCTGGAAGAGCAGATGCCGAACGGCGAACAGGAGCGTCTGCTGCTTGAGCATTTGCCGATCGTGAGGTTCCTGGCGCGGCGGATACATGAACGTCTCCCTCATCATGTCGACGTGGAGGACCTGGTGTCAGCGGGTGTCGTCGGTCTGATGGACGCTTTCAGCAAGTTCGATCCGGCAAAGAAGGTTCAATTCCGCAGCTACGCGCAATTCCGCATTCGCGGCGCGATCCTCGACAGCCTGCGCACGCTTGACTGGAGCCCGCGGGAGTTGAGGCGGAAGGGAAGGGCAGTTGAAGAGGCAATTCGTGTTCTGACAGCACGGCTTGGGCATCCACCGGGCGAATTGGAGATCGCGGCCGAACTTGAATTGGGACTCGAGGAGTATCAGCAGCTTCTCGGCGATCTGAAAGGCCTTGAGATCGGTACTCTGCACGTCGAGCGCAACGAGGATTCGGGGGAGGAAGAGCTGGCCTATGTGCCTGGCCGTCCGGAAGAGGACCCGTTGTTCTGCTGCCTGCGAGGGGAGCTCGAAGACCGATTGTCGGATGCCATCTCTCATCTGCCCGAGCGTGAGCGTCTTGTCATGACTCTCTACTACTACGAAGAGATGACGATGCGGGAGATCGGAATGGTGCTGGGGGTTGTTGAGTCAAGGGTCTCGCAGATTCATTCTTCAGCAGTTCTTCACCTGCGGGCAGCGCTGCAGGATCTGGCCGCTTCCGAGGGATTGAAGCGGGGAAGGAAGCGCAAACCACATGGTCATGGACAGGCTTGAGTTGATCGATGGCAGGCGAAGGAGCGATTCGATCGGAAGAGGGTCAGATGGAAAAGAGTCTTCAGCAGGACCAGATGGATGCACTTTTTGAGGCCGCGCGGTCCCTGGCGCCGGTACCGGCCAGGCCGCAGGCACAGGACCGTGTCGTTCCATTCAATTTTTCTTCTTCCGGCCAGATCTCGAATGATCAACTGCGCGCCATCAGCATGCTGAACGACCTGTTCGCCCGCAACCTCACACACAATCTTGCCGCGTGGCTGCGGACGCGCTTTCAGGTCAACCTGGCTTCAGCCGAACAGATCGCGTTTAACGAGTTTCTGGAGCGAATTCCCGAGATCAGCTACGTGTGTTCGGTGCGTCTCGAGCCGCTTGGCGCGCTTTCGGTTCTCCAACTGGACCTTGCCCTGGCGCCGCCGATCATTGATCTGCTGCTCGGTGGTGAAGGCAGGGAGGGACCTCTGCGCGAGCTGACAGATATCGAGGACTCAATTCTCGCAAGCGTGGTGGAGATCATTTGCCGCGAGCTCACGGCGGCCTGGCAGCCTGTGGGGCTAAGTTTCAACTTCGAGCGCCGCCAAATGCAGACCCAGGTGGCGCGCATTATGTCCGTCAACGAAAAGACCCTCTGCCTCAGCTTTGAGATCCGGATGCCGCACGGTTCCGGCTTGCTCAATCTCGCTCTTCCTGCCGTAGTTGCCAATACCATCCTGCGTCGCCTCACGTCGGACTGGGGACGGCGGTGCCGTCACGCTCCTGAAGCGCGCGCGCGGATTGAGGCATTGGCGAGGCAGATTCACTTCGGCGCCGTACTGCAACTGCCGGCGGTGCGGTTGCCGGCCAAGTCGATTGAAAGCCTGGAACCGGGACAGGTTCTGAGTCTCAATCTCTCCGGCCGCATTCCCGGTGAGTGGAGAGTGGGAGGACAGCTTATTGCGTCGGCGTACGCCGTGCGCCAGGGCATGCACCGCGCGGCGCGGCTCGATGGCTCCGCGCCTGGAGGAAATGGATGACGAACTACGTAGACTCCTGGATTTCCGCCGCAAGGGTGTTGTTCGCGCAGGCAATGGGCGAAGATGCGGATCTCGCAGAATTGTCGCCGGGGGAATTGGAAAGTGGAGCAATCGGCTTCATTGCGAGTTTGCAGGGAAGCTGGTCGGGGCGGTTTACGGTCATTCTCGATTCGGCAATGCTCTCAGTGCCTCTCCTCGGTGATATTGCCGATCAGAAGCCGGCGTGGGGCGAATTGTTGCGCAAGGTGGCGGTTGCTGCCGCCAACGAACTGCCGGCCGGGACGGGGGAAAAGTGCGAAGTTGTGGAGTTCGCGGAATTGGCCAGCGGAGTTCCGGCCTCGCGCGCATTTCGGCTGAAATTATCCACGGGAGCATGGACCATTCTGGTGCGGGACGAGTTGCGCGGTCCGGCGAACGAGCCGATCCAGGGACAGGGCAAACTGGCGGCGTCCGACGAGACTCCTCATCCCGTTGGGCTCAGCGCCGGAGTGGAATTGCTGCTCGACGTTGAACTTGAGGCTGCGCTCCGCTTTGGTTGCAGGGAGCTGTCGCTGAGCGACGTCCTCGAGCTTGGACCGGGAGACGTGGTGGAGCTGGACCGACAGGTGGTTGATCCCGTGGACCTCATTGTGGGCGACAAGATTGTGGCGCGAGGGGAGGTCGTGCTGGTCAACGGGAACTTCGGCTTGCGCGTGACTGAAGTCGCGGCTCCTCGCAAAAGACTGGAGAGTATCCGATGCCTCTTTTGAGCCGTCGCCCGAATGCGGCGTTTCTTTCGGACTCGGTGTTTTTCGAGCCGGGCCGCTTTGTGGAAAGTTCCAAAGGCGTTGCACTTCATGGAAAAGGGTCCGGTCTGCGCTCCGGTCTGTTTTCGGAGTGCACGAATTCAGCCTGCACGTCCGGCTGGCTTCACCCCTGGCGCAGACGTGGGGCACCCGTCTTTGAAGGCGGCTGGACATGCTCGCCGGAATGCACTGCCGCGCGCTTGCGATCCGCGGTGATGAGGGAGATTGGTGGGTTGGATGGCACACAGATGGACCATCGGCACCGCATTCCGCTTGGTCTGCTTATGCTGGAACACGGATGGATCACTCAGGCGCAACTGCGCCGGGCGCTCGACGCGCAGGAAAGGGAAGGTACTGGGAGGCTCGGCTATTGGCTTATCCGGCAGGGAGCGGCGAACGAGCCGTTGATTGCTCGTGCTCTCGCGCTGCAGTGGAGCTGTCCTGTTCTGACGCTCGAAGGCCACGATCCGGCGGAACTTAGCGCGGTCATTCCTCGCCTGTTTGTCGATGCGTTTGGAGCATTGCCACTGCGGGTGACAGCCGGGAAGACTCTGTACCTTGGCTTTGAGGAGTCGCTCGATCCGGCACTCGCTTTTGCGATTGAGCGTATGACAGGTTTGCGGGTTGAGTGCGGCATCGTGCAGGAATCGACCTTTCGTTCGGCGCATGCCCGGATGCTCAAGGCAATGTTTTCGTCGGTCGAGTTAGTCGAATCGGCGTCGGAGACTGCGGCAGCCTTTGCGCTGGCCCGGTCGATTGAGCGTGCGCGTCCAATCGCATCCCGGCTGGTAAGGGTTCATGAATGCCTCTGGTTACGCATCTGGCGGCGGCCGCAGAATGGACTCCTTGCGGAGCATCGCTCAATTCGAGACGTTATCTGTTCCATTGGTGCGGTCTAAGGCGAAGAGGAAGGCGCGCACTGACTATGGCCGGCTCTTTCTGTCCGCGCCCAGAAAGTGACGGACTCCTCTCCACTCCTGAGCTTTTTCCAATCCTTTCCCTCTCCTCTTTGGTCCTCCTTCTGCAGTCACTCTCTCGAAGGAGCTTGCGAATGGACAGCGGCTACTACGCGGCGATGACGGGGTTATTGGCACGCACGCAGGCGCTCGATACGGCAGCGGCGAATCTGGCGAACGCCCAGACGCCAGGCTATCGGGCGGAGCGCGAGTATTTCCGTTCCGTGCTGCTGGGTCCGGACGCCACGGATTCGCAGCTCGGGCATACGGTGAACAACTACGGGTTGCTGGGCGGCGACCGACTGAGCATGTCGCAGGGTGCGCTGCAACAGACCGGCAATCCGTTTGATCTTGCCATCGAAGGAGAGGGATTCTTCGAAATCCGGACAGCCCACGGCTTACGGTTCACCCGGGATGGAAGCTTTCATCGGTCGCTGAGCGGGACGCTAGTGACCTCGGCTGGCGAGCCGGTGCTATCGGATAGTGGAAAGCCTATTTCTCTGCCTCCGGGAGAGGCTTCGATAGGGGCCGACGGAGTGCTTTCTGTGGCCGGGGGCGCGGTGGCGGTGGTGGGATTATTCACGTTTCCTTCTGCCACTCAGCTCAAGCCCGAAGGGGCGAACCGATATGTGGCGCCGGACGGTGTGGTTGCGGTCATCTCGAAGAACGCGGCGATACACCAGGGTGCAATCGAATCGGCCAATCAGGATGCGGTTCAGGGGACTCTGGACCTTCTCATGATGCAGCGCCAGGCGGAGATGATGCAGAAGGCGCTCACGGTGTTTCACACGGAGTTCAACAAGACAGCCAGTGAGGACCTTCCAAGGGTTTAGAGAGACGGAGAGAGAGAAGAGAGATGATCCGATCACTGTATACCGCGGCCAGCGGGATGAGCGCCCAGCAAATGAACCTGGATACGATCGCCAACAACCTGGCCAACTCATCGACGACCGGGTTTCGGCAGCTTCGGCTGCAGTTCCAGGACATGATTTACCAGAACCTGGTCACACCAGGCGCGGCGCAGAGTCAGTCCACCGTTTCGGCCGGATTGCAGATTGGCCTGGGGACAAAATCGGCGGCCACGGAAGTGATCATGACGCAGGGCGCGCTGAATCAGACCTCGAACCCGCTGGATGTAGCCATTGAAGGGCAGGGTTTCTTCCAGGTGCAGCGCCCGGACGGAACAATTGCGTACACGCGCGCCGGGCAGTTCCATCTGAACAACCAGGGGACCATTGTCACCACCGACGGAGACCCGGTTCTGCCGAACATTACGATTCCGAGCAACGCGACGGCGGTCACAATCACCCAGTACGGGATGGTAAATGCGACTCTGCCGGGGCAGCAGAATCCATCCCAGCTCGGACAGCTTCAGCTGGCAACGTTCCCGAATCCCGGAGGTCTGGAGAGCATGGGATCGAACCTTCTACAAGCCACTCTGAGTCTCCGGCGATCCGGTGCTTGGAAATCCGGGGGGCGCAGAAGGATTTGGGACCTTGCAGCAAGGGTATCTGGAGAACTCAAACGTGGATGTGGTTACGGAGTTCGTGCAAATGGTACTTGCGCAACGGGCGTACGAATCGAATTCAAAGGTGATCAAGGCCGCTGACGACATGTACTCGCAGATCAACAACATGACCCGGTAAGGGGAAGATACCTATGAAGGTTGACCGATGGCTGTGTGTTTGCGGGCTCGCCGCAATATGGATTGGCGCATCGAGATTTTCAGTCGGGCAGGGCGCGGGCGGATCGAATTTGCGAGGCGCTGATGCGGACTCTCCTTCCTCTCTGCAGGTTCCCAGTCCCGGCTGCAACCCAAAAGACTTCGTGCGCGAAATCCATGACGCCGGATCGGGTCTGCGATGGATGCTATTTCGCAACGGCAACCATGCGGGAGCGCCGGGAAGGTTTGTGCTGCATGCATCGCGAGGCAACGCGGATGAGGCTCAAGGTTGCGCACCAGGTTTGGATCAGGAATCGCTACCCGGAGTCGATGCCTTTCGGGAGGTCGTCATTCGGGCAGGGGACCGTCTGACCATTCAAGAGCACACATCCCGGGTTGATCTGCGACTGGAGGGGGTTGCTCTCGCCCCGGCGGCAAAAGGGGACGCCTTCAACGTGCGGTTGAGAATCGGGGGCAGGACTGTGCGAGCCATTGCGGCGAAGCCAGGAAAAGCCATGCTGGCGCCCCAGACGGAGGTATGGCCATGAAATATGTGAGCGCGAGGTCTCTCTGCTGCTGGCTTCTCATCACGCTGGGAAGCGTATCCCAGATATACGGAACAAAGAAGCAGAACAAGACTGTTCCGCCCAAAACTCCTCCGGAGTTGGCGCTGCGCTCGTACATCGAGCGAGTGCGGGCACAGCAGGCTGCCGAGGTCAGAACGAGCGGCTCGATCTGGAGTTCGGAAGGACGGCTGGTCCGGCTGGGAACGGATGCAAAGGCTGTGCGCCTGCACGATGTTGTCTCGATCGTGGTGGTCGAAAGCCTTGCAGCCTCGACCGATGGCCAGGTAAAGAACTCGCGCTCATCCAACGCGAGTTCCAGTGTGACATCACTGTTTGGAGCGTTAAAGGCTTCGAACAACCTGCAGAGTCTGCTGGGCCAGACTTCGTCGTCGGGGCTATCTGCCCAGGGGCAGAGCACGACGAACTCAAGCCTTGCTACAACATTCGGCGGCGAAGTTGTCGACGTCCTGCCCAATGGGATGCTTGTGGTGCAGGCTACGCGACAACTGACCTTTTCGCAGCAGACTCAACTGATCAAATTGCGCGGGCTGGTTCGGCCCGAAGATGTAAATGCTCAGAACCAGGTGCCGTCGACGGCGATGACGGATCTCGAACTGGAAGTCACAGGGAGGGGAATCGTGACTGACTCCACGTATCGTCAGAACCCGCTGGTGCGGCTTCTTGAAAGGCTGCTGGTGTTTTGAACCTGGCAGTTCATGCGAGGACGGGAATGGTGAGCACCGCTGCAAAGGAAAATCGTATGGGACGGGTGATTGTGACTTGTATGGAAGCACTGGAAAGCGCAAGGCCGGCGCTTGTCTGGGGTACGGTGCTGGTCGCAGCCATTGCGCATGGCGCTCCCTTGTTGCATGGAGAGACGCTCGGACATTGTGCACGAGTTAAGGACGTGGCGACGATTGAGGGCATCCGGGACAATCAGCTGGTCGGTTACGGACTCGTGGTGGGTTTGCACGGGACGGGAGACAGTTCGCAAACGGTGTTTCCGGCGCAGACGTTGATTTCGGCGCTCGAGCGGATGGGAATCACCGTACCGCTGACGGGTTCAAACAGCGCAAGCAACATGCAGGTGAAGAACATGGCTGCCGTTTTTGTGGTGGCCACACTGCCGCCGTTCAGTCGACCGGGATACCGGGTTGACATCACAGCTTCTTCGGCAGGGGACGCGAGGTCCCTTGAGGGTGGCATCCTGCTGATGACGCCGCTGTATGGGCCGGACGGCCAGATCTACGCGCAGGCGCAGGGACCCCTTGTGCTGGGCGGTTACATGACCGCAAGCGGAGGCAGCACCCGGCAAATGAATCATCCGACGACCGCGCGGATTCCGGGAGGGGCGCTTGTGGAGCGTCCCGTACCGTTTGAGTTGAAGCAGATGCAGACAGTCAGCGTGATCCTGAACGACGCGGACTTTCACACCGCGGAGCGGATGGCCGCTGCAATTGATCGTGCGCTCGGCTCCGCGCGGGCCCTCGCTGTCGATAGCAGGCGGGTACAGATTGCGACGCTATCGAACGAGGATGTTGCGGCACTGCTCGACAAGGTCGAGGCCGTCGAAGTGGAGATCTTCCCGCGTGCGCGCGTTGTGGTGAATGAGCGCACGGGCACAGTGGTGATCGGGGGCACGGTTCGACTGCAGCCCGTTTCGATTCTCCACGGAGGATTGTCGGTCAATGTTGTTTCTCGGAAGGAGGTTTCGCAGCCCGAGCCGCTTTCATCGGGAACCACGCAAGTAGTTCAGCAGACCGACGTCCAGGCGGAGGACAAGCCTGTTAATCGGATTGATTTGCGGGAAGGTGCATCGGTGGAGGATCTCGTACAGGAGTTGCAGCGGATCGGCGCCGGCGCTCGCGATGTGATCTCGATTCTGCAGACGATGAAAGAAGCGGGCGCATTGGAAGCCGATCTGGAGGTATTGTGATGCGGGCAGTGGATGCAATGCAGACGAACACTGGCGATGGACAGTCCGTCCCGCAGCCGCGATTGGTGAGGGCCGCGCACGAGTTTGAAGCACAGTTGATGAAGGAACTATTGAAACCGATGACATCGAACGATGTCCTCTTCGGCGAGGGTGGCGATGCAGGCTCGGGAGGAATACTGGGCGAGTTTGCAGGGGAGGCGCTGGGACGCGCACTGAGCGAGCAGGGCGGCCTGGGAATTGCCAACAGCATCGTGCGGAGTCTTTCCGATGTGGGGAATCCATCCAAGCCTGAACCTCACCGTGGAGAGTCATGGGCCTCGACCCAAGCAACAATCACTTCCCATTAAAGGAACGGGCAGGAATGCCGATAGGCGGCTTAAGGAGCGTTACGCATGGAGATTCGAAACACTACGGAAGATCTGAAGGCCCTTTTGGGAGTGGCGGCCCCATCATCGTCCAAGGCTCAGCAGGTTCGGAGCGGGAATGCCGCGGAGCAGGGTGCGCTGGCGGGAGACCGCGCCACATTGAGCGGAGCTGGGACCGAGGTGTCGCTCAGCGCGGCAGATGATGCGGTGCGCATGGATCGGGTAGCGGCGGTGCAGGCGGCGCTGGCGGCGGGCACGTACCAGGTGCCTGCGGGGGCGGTGGCGACCAAGCTGGTGGATGCAATGCTGAGCGTTCCTTCCGACAGGTAAAGGAACTGCACGCGGTTGGCGGTCAGCAAGGAAGAGTTGATCAATCATGCCGGAGCATTCTGGATTTTGCGATCCAAGGAAACTCATTCACGAAGCCGTGAGTGCGCTCGCGCGGCTCGACGCCGATCGGCTTGAAGAGATGGCGCTCTCGAGTGAGGCGCTCGTCAGGGGGCAGCTTCCTGCTCTTTCTTTGGGGAGTAAGGCCGACGCACTCGCGTCATTTGATCTGCGTCGCGAGTTGGCGGTCTTCGCGCGAGTTCTCGATGTGACTCAAGCCAACATGAATGTACTGCGCAGACTGAGTGAATTGCGGTCAACGTCGATCGAATACGGCTGCCGCCCGGACAGGAACTGGACAGTCACGGAGATCCCAAATGGGCACAATTAACTCTGCGTTCAACCTGATTTCCTCGGCGCTGGATGCCGACCAGGGCGCGCTGAACGTGGTGGCCAACAATGTGGCCAACGCCAATACGCCGGGATATACACAGGAGGTTCCCAACTGGCAGGAGAACCGGCCGGTGGAAATCAACGGCGTCGAGCAAGGCACGGGCGTACGCGAAACGGGTGGCATCTCTGTGCGCGATCGCGTTCTCGAAGAGCGTCTGGCTCAGCAGCAACAATCTGCATCGGCGACGGGCGCGCGGCTGAGCGCGCTGGAATCGCTCCAGACACTGTTCGCTCCGAACTCGGGCGCGTCAGGACAGGCGGTCGGGGATATCGGCAGCGATATCACGAGCTTCTTCAATGCCTTCTCTTCACTCGAGGCAGCGCCGACTGACAATGCTTTGCGCCAGCAGGTGCTTTCGGCAGGGTCGACGCTCGCCGGCGATATTTCAAGTGCCGCGGCAAGCGTAAAGGCACAGGGATCTGCTCTGGACCAGGAAGCGAAGGCAGTAACGGACCAGGTAAACGCGCTGACCGAGTCAATCGCGCAGCTCAACCGGGAGATCCAGTCCAATTCGCCCGAAGGAGATGCGGGTGTACTCGAGGATCAGCGTCAACAGGATCTGAGCAAGCTTTCACAGCTGATTGGGTTCAGTCAGATCACCACGGAGAGCAACGGGCTTTCCATTACGACCGTTTCGGGTGAACTACTGGTTTCAGAGGGGTCGAGTTTTCAGCTCACGACGGGATTGGTCGGAGGCGAGACGCACTTCTTTGTGGGGACAACCGACGTGACCTCACAACTGGCTTCTGGAGGCGGTGAACTGGGCGGATATCTGACGGTTCGCGATCAGGACATTCCTGTTGTGATGTCAGCACTCGATCAATTGGCTTACGGAATCTCCACCTGCGTGAATGCCGCCAACAATTCCGGAACCGATCTGGATGGATCAACCGGCACGGCTGCCAATCCGCTTTACATCTTCAGCGAGCCGGGTGCGGTCTTCGGAAGCGCTGCAACCATGAGCGTGATCATGACCGATCCCGGCCAGATTGCAGCGGCCGGGCTAGGTCAGGGAACAGGGGACAACTCGAATGCGGGCGTCCTGGCTGGCCTGGCGAGCCAGGGCATCGTGAGCGGAGAGTCGCCTTCGAACTTCTACGCGCATTTCGTGACGACGCTGGGGTCGAGAGTCGCCGAGGCACAGACCGACAACACCGCGCAAAGTGCCTCGTTAACCCAGGTGCAGACACAAAGGGACTCGCTCTCGGCCGTGAATCTGAACGATGAAGCCGCGATGATGCAGCAGATAGAGCGGAGCTATCAGGCGGCATCGCAGGTATTCAACATCCTGAACACGATCATGGCTTCGGCACTGAATCTCGGGATGCAGAGCACGGTGTCTTAAGTACGATGACTTCCGAAAACCTTTCCTCAGGGCCTAAAGGCCCGATCGATTCTGTGGCGGTTAAGGCACGGCTAAAGCCGTGCCCTTTCAAAGCATCGAATTCTTCGCGGGCTGCGAGGTCGTGCCCTTTCAAAACCGTTCCATTCCACCAGATCTTGCTGATTTGAGACGTTACACAAGTGGAGAAGACGCGATGCGAGTGAATCCTTTTTATGTTGCGAACCTGGTCGATGCATTGGACCAGACACAGGCGACCGAGCAGCAACTGTCGACCGAGGTATCGAGTGGAGTGCGTTTCAGTTCGCTCGGCGACGATCCGGTGTCTTCCGGGCGGAATGTTCTTCTGCTCAACCAGATTCAGAGAGACGACTCCTTCACGCAGAGCTCGAGCCTGGTCACTGGCCAACTGCAGGTGGCTGATTCAGCACTGGGCAGCGTGGTAACGCAGCTTACGCAGGCGTTGTCGCTGGCCACGAGCGCAAACAACGGAACGATGAACTCGAGCGACGTCGAATCCATATCGAAACAGATCTCGGGAATTCTCGGCGAAGTTGAGTCCCTGGCAAATACGAGCTACCAGGGGCAGTACATTTTCGCGGGCGGGCAGACTTCCACTCTTCCATTCTCGACCTCCACGGCGACGTCGCCTGCAGTGACAAACTACAGCGGTGATGGAAACGTCAATTACATCCACACTCCGAATGGACAGAAGATTCAGTTGAACGTGCCGGGGGACATGATCTTCACCGCAGGCGGAACGAGCAGCGTGTTCGGAGCACTGAACGCTCTTGTCGCGGACTATGCGCAGGGCACGGTGAATCTGGCGCAGGCTGCGTCCGATACGGAGGCGCTGAACACGGCGCTGAATTACCTCTCGCAGCAGCGCGTGACCATCGACAATTCGATCACGCAATTGACGGCGGCGTCCGGCGCGGCGACGAACGAGAAGGCACAACTTACAGCCGCGCAGACAGACCTGATGCAGGCCGATCTGGCGAATGTTGCGACACAACTGGCGCTCACCAAGACGCAACAGACGGCGCTTGAGGGCGTCATCGCGCAGTTCGGATCGGGAAGCCTGTTCGACAAGCTCCAGGGATGACTGTGAGGTTCAGTTCGCGGTTGTAAGTCTTGCCCGTGAGCCGTACCGTATTATGGTACATACGACTATCCCCCCTCCCGTCTCTGCAGAGAAATTCCTTGTTTTCAACATGTTGCGAGAGGCGAGCGGCGCCAAATTCCTCTCAGCATTAGACTTAGCCGCAGATTCCTCTCAGCATTGGACTTACGGGCAACATTCTGAGCATTTTGCTCAATCGCGTCTCGCTATGCAGGACAACAATCTGATCCGGTGAGGTTCTGGAATTCGAGACCGTGTCGCCCGCAGTTCGGTTGCCCATTCCATTGTGCGCCGGCGGAAGGAAATGATCTGCAACCCGGAGAGGGTTGTTTTGGGTTGTATCATCCCGCCCGAGCAGAGCCAGGACGGCCACCTGCGTGCTTGTCGAAGTAGCTTCCGGATAGCCCACCACTCGACCTGAACGCGATGTTTGTAGCCTCTCGCTGCCGAAATTCTCTGCTAACGCTGGATTCTCGCTTCCTCGATCCTCCTGCACTCCGCTTTCCTTTCTTGGGTGAACTCTCTAGGATCAGCTACGCTCTTGATTCCCGATAGCGCCCAAATTCTTCCAGAAAGTTCATCAAACAGTGGAGGCGGATATCCGTTGTGATTCCAGACGGTTGTCAATTTGCCGTGCAGATTCAATGTCACCTCTTCGATTCCTCCGTCCATAATTCCTGCGGTTTGGTACGAAGCGCAGAGTCTGCAGAATCCCCCGTCTCTTGCCTTCGCGAGAAGGAGTTGGGAATCAGATGGGGAGATGTGAAGAGTCTTATCTGAATCGTGGAGCGGGCAACCGAGTGTATCTCCACGGAGCGTCATTACGGTTTCACGTTCAACCAAACCATCGCCGTAGATGCGAACATGAATTGGCTCGAACAACCTTGGACCAATGGCGGTGGCGTTTAGTTCGATGAAGTCGGTGGATAGAATTCCTGATCGATCTATGGGCTTGATTTGCGCGAGGATCGGGCACCCCGATTTGGGCAAGATGCGTTTGCCAATCGGAGTCCACAGCAGAACGGCTCCAAGAATCCCGATTATCTACTGTTCCAAGTCCGATTCGACCTAAGACTGCACGAGCTCTCGCCACGTTGGAATCATACCTCGAGCCCATCGTGTTTTCGTTCGCGGTCGTTCACCCCCTACTCGGAAGTGAGCGTTTTGTGGCTGGAAGCTCGTGGAGGACAACCGCAGATGTTTCGACTTCGCTTCGCTGCGCTCAACATGACAGGCGCTTTTGCGATTGTTGGTAAGTAATCGCCTATTCGGACATTTCTGCCTCCCAGGTCTCAGAAGCGAGATCCTTCGGCAAGCTCAGGACAGGCTCTGGGGCACCCAGCGAGAGAGGGAAATGATCCGCAAAGGCTCGGTGGAGCGGGCAGCGAAATGAAACCGAGATTGGACTGAATCAGGGCGTGGCGGCTTTTTGTTTTTCCGCCTCGAGGATCAGCTTTTTGAACGCGTCGACCGCAGGAACACTTGGAGACCGAAGCGCATCTTTCGCGGTGTACCGCCAGACCGCCGGTGAGTCGAGCGCATTATCGCGTTTGCCGCGATACACCGTGAACGTGTCCTGTGATTCTCCGACTTCGACCTGCGGACGCGGAGTTTGGGGTTGAGCATTCGTCGGATCGCCTGCCTGCGGGGGATTTCCAGTGTGGCCCCCCATCCCGACACCTGAATCAGTGGGCTCAAGAATGATGGGGCGATTGTTGATCGGGACGCCGCCAATCGTCGGTTGTGCGACTTTTCCGTTTCCCTTGCGAACCGAAATGACCAGATCGGCTGTTGAGACGTCTGATGCCAGGTCGAATCGGCCCCATTTCATGAGGGCTTTCTCCACATCTTCCTGGGCTGTGCGGTTTGCAGTTGGAGCGTCGATCGCCAATCCAGCGTGGGGATCAACGACGACCAGCACGGTCCTGGCTTCAAGAACATCGTCCGGCAGCAAGACCTTCTTCTTGTCCCTGGCGACTGCGGCCACGCAGCATACCAGAATTAGAGAAATCAAGAAGCTCCTGCGATGCTGCATTGCGCACCTCCCGGGATGGAAGACAGTTTAGTGCGTGGATCCTTTGTTGCTTGTGCCCTGCATGAAGTCAATTTGATTGCAATTCCTGGATCACTAGCCATCTTTTAGACGCTTTGTCTGTGTGGACGTCGACAACCAAGCGGCCCAGCCTAAACAGATGGCAAGAACAGTCGAAAGAATCAGCACAGGGCCAGCGAAGAAAGTGAAACTCATATAAACCCCAACGAGTTGATACGCGAAGAGGAGCCATCCCAACGCGCCAATCGCCTGAGGTGTGTTTCGAACAAGGTTGCCCAGATGCCAGGCTAAATATGCCGCAAAAAGAACACACAACGAACAAAACAGCTCAAGGCCAAGAACGACCTCGGCGTAAGAAAGGTGAGTGTGCCCCTGTGGGAAACGCACAGGGTTCATTGTCCCGGCGACCTGCCAGAATCTCAAAAGACCGTATGTATTCCCAGCCGCAGCCACAACGAGCAAAATGCTGGCACTTTTGTAGAGTGCAGTTGCTTTCATCCGAGTTTCTCCTTCCCGAGATTCGTTTCATCGCCAACAGGGACCACGCGGGTGATGGGTCGGGAGTCAGGCGGCGCTTGCGATCCAGCTTTTCATGGTGTCGGCGTCGACGAGGCCAGCTTGCTGGAAGTGAAGGCTGCCGCGGTTAAAGACTGCGAAGTTGGGAATGCCCCGGACGCCAAATCGCGAGGCAAGCTCGGGGAACTGCTCTGTGTCGACTTTGAGGACGACGGTCCGGCCTGCCATGTCGCGCGCGACTTGCGCAACGTGAGGCGCAGCCATTTTGCACGGGCCACACCACTCCGCCCAGAAATCAACGAGGACCGGGACCCTGCTGTCGCGAACGATCTCGTCGAACTCCATCGGGCCAACCGCGATTGGTTCTGACATTGCAGGAAGCGGGGCCTTGCAGGCACCGCATCTTCCTGTATCGGCAAGATGCCTGGCTGGAATTCGATTCAGCTTTCCGCAGGATGGGCAATTTCGGACGATGGCCATCGCGGACTCCTTTCGCAAGACGCGGCAAGAGAATTATCGCGCGAATTGCGATCGAGGCTATGTGATTTCAGGGCGGGGAATAAGGCTGCCTGGTGGCCAACAGGCTTTTGCCCATCAGCCACCAAGCCGGGGATCGCACGCTGGAGGGAGGTTTATGCTGCGTCCATTTTTTGACCCAGGAACTCCTTGGCTTTGGAGACTTCGGCGTTCCATTTGGTCAACTGTTCGGGGCTGAGGAAAGCGCCAATCCGCTTGCCGATCTCTTCGCGATGCGTTCTGACTTTGGCGATGATATCGGCTCTTGTTGTGCCGGGGTTCTTCTTCAGGTATTCGTCGACCTTTTCGCGCGCTTCGACGAGAGCGGAGTGTAATTTCTCTTTCTGCTGGTCAGTGAGATTAAGGTCTCTCGCGAAACTCTTCAGTTCGGTCATAACATGCTCGCGTTCCTGAACAGTTAAAGTCATGGGTACTTCTCCTTGGGGGGGTTGCTGATTTGAGTTGGGACGCATCCTTGCGAGCTTTCAACGTCCCGAGACTTTCCATTCGCCGGGCCTGCTGTTACATGTCGATCGATTTCCGTCGCGCATGCACACGAGCGATCCTCGTAAAGCCTTCAGGCTCCTCCACCAATGTAGGCCTCTGGAGGTCGGCGCGCAATTCGCAAAAGCGCTCAGTATGGAAGTCTCAATTGCAAGGGTTTCTGCGGCGAGCGCCCAAAGAGTTGCGGCAGACGCATTTATACTTGGGGTCGAAAGGATCGACTTGTTCGCGCCGCTGCGATTTATCTGGAATGCGACCCGGGGTCATCGTCTGACGCCATGGCGCAGTGAATATATTCGCTGGCGCATGGAGACGTATTCGGGGAAGCCGGCAGAGACGCTGACGGCTCGAGACATTGTCGGGTTCATGTGGGACCAGAAGTGGGAACTGCTGAGTTTTCTTTTCTGGACCGGGCGCATGGAACGAGAGGCACGCAAGCGCGTCTGAGGCTTATGAGAAGCGTGCCACCCTTTGCAGGACAGAAGCCGAACCGTTTCAAATCCATGATGCGCAGGTTTGCATTTCTTCCCAAATTTTCAGGGCTGATTTTGTTCATCATCGGCAGTGCGTGCGCCCAGCAACTGCCGCCGGTTGAGCCTCCGCAACAGATGACGGGCAGCCATTCGGATGCTCCGTCGATTCGCGTCACCACTAACGAGGTGCTGGTTCCGACGCTGGTGGAAAAGCCGCACGGTGGCGGCATTGTTTACGGGCTGAAGCCGTCGGATTTTGTTGTTGAGGACAATGGCGTACAGCAGAAGATTCGAGTCCAGGAGGAGATGGATACTGCTCCCGTGGCGTTGGTGATCGCTCTCGAAGAGGGAAGAGAAGGCTGGCTGGAGTTTGACAAGGTCGCGAAGCTGGGGCCGCTGCTCGAGTTCTTTCTTTCGGATGCAAAGAGCCAGGCCGCGCTGGTGGGTTTCGGATCCAAGCCACGGTTGATTTGCGACTACACGCACTCAGAAGAAAGTTTGAGCGAAGGCTTGCAACACATTGAGCCGGGAGACGGCGGCGCGGCCATTCTGGACACGATCAGCTATGCCGTAGATCTTCTGGAGACGCAGCCGAAGGAATATCGCCGCGTGCTGCTGCTGGTAAGCGAGGAGCGCGACCATGGAAGCAAGCACACCAAGCCTGCACAGTTGATCCGCAAGATTGGCCGGTCGGATGTGCTGGTTTTAAGCGTTTCCTTTTCGCCTTCGAAGGCTGAATTCATTCATGACGTGAAGGACTCGGGGGAGGACCGCACCATGAACATGGTCACAACGCTGGTGATGGCGGTGCAAGCCTTCAGGAAGAACGTGGCCAAACAGGTGGCGGTGATGAGCGGGGGCGAGTACATGACATTCACGAGGGATAAGGCGTTTGAAGCGCGGGTGTTGGATGCAGCGAAGGATGCGCGCAATCGATACTTGATCACATTCAGTCCCTCTGATCCGAGTCCGGGGCTGCACAGTATCCGCGTTCGTACGACGCAGGATTACGGGGCACGCATTGTGGCGCGCGCGAACTACTGGCTGCAACAGGAGGAGTGAGGTTTCAAGCGATTGTCGGAAGTGATACTTGCGACGAGGTTAATGGCGGCTTCCGGCGCATTCATGGTAATCTCAATGAAGACACTTAAGAGTGGACTGAGAACAGAGGAGTAACACACGCCGTGCTGGCGACTGCTAAGAAAACAGACCTGATACAACGCTTCCGCACCCACGAATCTGACACCGGATCCCCGGAAGTTCAGATCGCGATTCTGAGTGAGCGGATTGGCGAGTTGACCGAACATTTCAAGACGCACAAGAAGGATCACGCTTCCCGCCGCGGACTTTTGATGCTGGTCAGCAAGCGCCGCCGCCTGCTGGATTACCTGAAGTCGCATGATTCAGATCGCTACCGCGATGTGATCACCAAACTCGGTATCCGCAAGTAATCAGAAAGCAAACATTGAACCGGAAGCGCCCAGACCGGATATTGGTCGAGGCCCCCGTCTTTCCCAGATTCTGGGGCCACGGTGCACCTGGCGAATCACAGATACAGCCAGGGCCTGCGCACAGCTATCGCTTGAGCGCGGCCCCGCTGCATCCGCCGGGGCGATCGTCTTTGTCACGCGTGACCTATTCTTTCGCACGCGTTCGATGGGACGAGCGAACCATCCCACCTGACGGCGCATTCCTTCTACAAGTTCCCAAAGTGAAAAATACGAAACGAGGACTCTATGTCTAAGCATGAAGTTGCAGTCGAGCTTGCAGGCGGCAAGCGGCTGGTTTTTGAGACCGGGCGCATGGCCAAGCAGGCATCCGGCGCCGCACTGGTATCCACGGGCGAAACCGTGGTCCTTGCCACCGCTGTGGCCTCCCCAGACCAGAGAGAGGGAATCGACTTTTTCCCGCTTACTGTTGACTACCGCGAATACACGTATGCCGGCGGCCGCATCCCCGGAGGGTTTATCAAGCGCGAAGGAAGGCCGAGCGAGAAGGAGATTCTGACGGCCCGTCAGATCGACCGGCCAATCCGCCCGCTGTTTCCTGACGGTTTCCGCAACGAGACCCAGGTGATCGCACTCGTGTTCTCAGCGGACAAGGAGAACGATCCCGACGTGATTGGTATCAACGCCGCTGCGGCAGCGCTGGCGTTGTCTGACATTCCGTTTGGCACAACGGTTGGCGCGGTGCGCGTGGGGCGCGTGAATGGGGAATTCGTCATCAACCCCACCTACGAAGAGCGCGCCGCTACAACCGTCAACATCATGGTGGTGGGCCACAAAGACGGCATCGTGATGATTGAAGCTGGTGCGAAGCAAGAGACCGAAGAGGTGGTTCTCGCGGCCATCGAATTTGCTCACATCGAGATCAAAAAGATCGTTGCGGCAATTGAAGAGCTGGTTACGAAGGCGGGCAAGCCGAAGCGCGCATTTACCGCGCCGGAGTTTGACGAAGCGTACTATGCGGAGCTGAAGACGAAGATCGGTGAGCGCCTGAAGGATGCACTGGATACCAAGACGCACGGCAAGACCGAAAGCTACTCGCTGATCAAGCAGATCAAGGATGAGCTGGCCGCCGAGATTCCTGCTGACGATGCGAGCGGTAAGAAGAAGCTTGCGACCTACTACGAACATCTGCGAGAGCGTCTGTTCCGCGAGCAGGTGACGAAGGATCGGATCCGGCCGGACCGTCGCGCTTTCGACGAAATTCGTGCGATCTCGATTGAGACGGGTGTGTTGCCCCGGACGCATGGTTCAGCGCTGTTTACGCGCGGCGAAACGCAGGCGCTGGTTACGGCTACGCTTGGCACCGCGGATGAAGGGCAACGCCTGGAGTCGTTCGAAGGCGAAAAGAAGAAGACCTTCATGCTTCACTATAACTTTCCTCCGTTCAGCGTTGGTGAGACGGGACGTATGACTGGCGTGGGTCGTCGTGAAATTGGTCATGGCGCCCTGGCCGAGCGCGCAATTACCGCGGTTCTTCCCAGTGCCGAGGATTCGCCGTACACGATCCGTATCGTTTCGGACATCCTGGAGTCGAATGGATCGTCATCGATGGCCTCGGTATGCGGCGCAAGCCTTGCGCTGTACGATGCCGGCATTTCTCTCAATGGAGCGGTAGCCGGTGTGGCGATGGGACTGGTGAAGGAAGGCGATGATTACGCCATTCTCACCGACATCGCTGGAGCTGAGGATCACTACGGCGATATGGACTTCAAGGTTGCCGGTACGCGGAATGGCATCACGGCACTCCAGATGGACATCAAGATCGGCGGACTGACTCACGAGATCCTGCAACAGGCAATGGAGCAGGCGAAGCGTGGCAGGCTGTTCCTGCTGGACAAGATGGATGCAGTCATCGACGGGCCGCGCAAGGAGCAGTCGCAGTACGCTCCGCGTATTGAAACAGTGATGATTCCTACCGACAAGATCCGGGACCTGATCGGGAAGGGCGGAGCGACGATCCGCGGCATCATTGAGCAGACTGGCGCCAAGATCGATGTAGACGATAGCGGCAAGGTCAGCGTTGCCTCAAGCGATCGTGACGGTTTGAAGAAGGCTCTGGAGATTATCGGGAATATTACAGCCGTGCCGGAGATCGGGAAGGTTTACCTGGGCAAGGTTGTTCGCCTGGCAGAGTTCGGCGCGTTTGTCGAACTGTTCCCGGGAACGGATGGACTGCTGCACATCTCAGAGATTGCTGAGCACCGTGTAAAGGAAGTGAAGGACGAACTTCGCGAAGGCGACCAGGTTATGGTGAAGGTGCTTGCCATCGAGGGCAATCGCATCAAGCTGAGCCGCAAGGCTCTCATCAAGGAGCAAAAGGCCAAACTCGCTCAGGCCGCGCCTGCAAGCGAGGTTACGCTGGAAGCATCCGAGTCACCGGCCCCTGCAAAGCCGCGCAATGAGTTTGACGAGCGTCAGCCTCGGTCAAATCAAAGCACGATCCTGATCGAGGGCGGCGAAGACTTTGATGAGGACGAAACCGAGGAGTTGAGCGAAGAGAACGAGCCCAACTTCAATCGCGCCGAGGGAGTTGCAGCACCGGTTGGACATCAGGGTGGCGGAGGAGGACGACCGGATGCAAGAAACAACAATCGCCGTCGGCGTCGTCGTCGTGGAGGACGTGGACCCGGAGGCGGCAGTAATTAGGATCAACCTCCAGTCAAAAAGCCCGGGCGAAATGCTCGGGCTTTTTGTTTCTGACGAGGGCTTGATAATTGGACTTCTGCGGATGCATGGCTGGAAGGCTGTGGCGGGGTTCGTGGTTTCCCATGTATGACGCGATAACCCCGGGTCATGAATGGGGCACCTCATCGCGGTGATGGAAGTCCGCGTCGTGAAAAGAACTCGGGTTGTCGATATTCAGAACTTCGGAGAGCCGGAAGCGATCTTCAAGCTTTCTTGGGACCCGGATTCAGACTGCGGAGAAGGCGTGATGAGAATTGGCGTGCGTGCCCTGCCTCTGGACTCATTCTTGTTCTCATACATTCGCAGATCTGCAGCGATGCACAGTGCTTCCAAGTCTGTTGCGTCGTCAGGGAATATGGCTATGCCGATACTCGCTCCAACCTTGAGCTGCTGCCCGACAATCTGAACCGGATCCTGGAGGAGTTGCAGAAGGGATTGAGCGACGAGTCTCGCATTGGAGCGATTGGTCGGCTCATCGAGGATCAGCGAAAACTCGTCACCTCCGGTGCGCGCCACGGTGTCAGAGCGACGGACGCGGCTTGCGAAGAGAGAACTCACTTTCTGCAGCAGCAAATCGCCGGCGTGGTGGCCGAGGCTGTCATTCACCTGCTTGAAATGGTCAAGATCGATCACGAGAAGCGCCGCCTTTGTCCCCATTCGACGCGAGCGCTCGATCGACAGAGCGAGACGGTCGAGGAATAGCCGGCGATTTGGAAGCCCGGTGAGTTCGTCGTGCAATGCCAGATACTTGTTGTGTGCGATCTGGTCTTCGAGAAGAAGGAGGATCATTCCCACGGCAACAACGTACTTGGGCAGGTTCAACACTTCAGTTTGAACCCGCAACTCGGGCAGCAGCGTATTGGCGAGCGGGGCAATGACGAAAACGGCTGCCCAGCCGCAAAAACCAACGATGGTGATGAGCGCTCCGGCGGAGGTTCGTCGGTAGCTGTACCAGACATTGAAGCAGCTGCCGCCATAGACCGTGAACAGGACACCATTCAATGCGAGAACCGGGCCGATCTCCGGCCGATGCTGAACGATGAGGAGAAACGTGGAAAGAGCCAAATAGACGCCGACCAGGACCCACCGCAGCGGGCGGTTGAATCGCCGGATGGAGAGAAGCGCAATTGTCAGCGGCGCCAGCCCAAGGAGAACTGCCGCCACATCCAGCGTCCTTGGGGATACATTGTCAGAGGTGATCAATATTGCGTAGCACGTGTTGGTACTGAGCTGCGCAATCAGCATCCATTCGCTGGAGGGTTCGTTACGATATGGAACCGCCGCCCACATGAAGAGCGCGCCGCCAGCCGTCAGACAGGCAACACCAATTGCCGAGGCAAGCGTCCCGAGCAGTCCGGGAGCATTCAGGAAAAGGAGGGCAGCAAACTGGAAGGTGATCAGGACCCACCCAACGAGCCACGGTTTGGAGCCTGAGGTCGGCCCCTGACGAGCAACGGACGCGAACGCACAGGTGAGGAGTGCGACTGCAGCGAGGTCCGGAAGTTTCGTCCAATCCAAAGGGCCTTCCCCTACGCGTCCAAAATGCGCAGAACAGCATAAAGGCGCTCATTCTGAGTTGATACCAAAGGGGACTCTCGCGTTGTATGCGGCGCTGTCTCCTGTCCAAACTTGGGTAATATTGCGCGCGATTGCGATTCGTTATCTATTGGGTTCTGGCTGAATTATTTACAATTGCGCAAGTCAATATCTCCACTAGACTCAGAGCGATGGCAGCAAGCCTCTACATTGTCGTCGAAGGAGAGGATCCAGGCTTCGACATTTTCGTGAACGGGCAGGCCCTCGCTCGCAACGAAGATGCACTGGAGCGGCTTGCGGAATCTCTCGGCGTGACCCCTCTGCTGCAGTTTTTTTCCGCCGACGAAAACTCGATGTGCCTGCTTCTGGAGCAGGGTGCGGGAGACCCGGCGTGGGCTCGCCATCTTCCGGAACCACAGTGGTTTGAAGCGAAGGACGGCCTGGTGACGGTGGGAGCTCTCGTGGACTTTCTCACATCCACGCCGGTTTCCTTTGGCTCGGAAACGCCGCCGGTGTTGAGCGAACTGCGCGAATACCAGCGCGTGCTGCAGAAAGCAGCCAAGTACAAGGTCCGCTGGCATCTGGCGGTTAGCTGGCGCTAGGTTTTGAGATAGTTTCCCAGGGCTGAAGCTCCCCGATTTGATTGGGCGATAAGAAACACGGCCAAAAACGTCCGTACCCTTCAAGAGGTCCCGTTCTCTTCGAGACAATGTACGTTCGTGTTTTCCCACTTCTCAAAATCGAGAAGTGGGGCACCCGCAATGATTCTTCAACCTGCGACGGGCTCTACCTGTCTGGGCGCGAAGACGTTTCCCATACGCTGAATCTCCGCGCCAACTGCCTGCAGCTTTTCCTCAATTCGCTCATATCCGCGATCCATGTGATAGACGCGGTCGAGAATCGATTCGCCATCAGCCACCAGAGCTGCCAGCACGAGGGACGCGGAAGCGCGCAGATCAGAACACATGACTGCGGCGGCAGAGAGTTTCGCCGGTCCGCGAACCGTGGCGGTGCGTCCGTCGACCTTGATGTTGGCGCCCATGCGAACCAACTCCTGCACATGCATGAATCGATTCTCGAAGATGTTCTCAGTAACGAGGCTGACGCCATCGGCCTGTGTTGCCAGGGCCATGTATTGCGCCTGCATGTCGGTTGGGAATCCCGGATATTCTTCGGTAGAGATGTCAGCTGATTTGAGACGGCCGTCCGACCGGACCCTGACGGCGTCGGAAGCTGGGAAATCAATGGTGGCGCCGGTTTCCTCGAGCTTCGAAATGACCGCGCGCAGGTGATCAGGATTGCAGCTGGCGACTGTGAGGTCTCCGGCAGTGATGGCCCCGGCGATGATAAAGGTTCCTGCTTCGATTCGATCAGGATTGATGCGGTAGGTTGCGCCATGAAGGCTTGTGACTCCCTGTACCTTCATGGTCGAGGTGCCGGCACCTTCGATCCGAGCGCCCATCGCAGAAAGGAGCGAGGCGAGATCGGTAACCTCGGGCTCGCGAGCGCAGTTTTCCATGATTGTTTCGCCGTCGGCCAGGACCGCTGCCATCAAAAGGTCCTCCGTGCCGGTCACAGTGATCTTGTCGAAGACCAGGTGCGCACCCTTCAGGCGGTTTGTCCGTGCCTCAAGATATCCATGCTCCTGAACGATGGTTGCGCCCATCTTTTCGAGGCCCTTGATGTGCAGGTCGATGGGGCGACCGCCGATGGCGCAACCGCCGGGCATGGCTACTCGGGCAATTCCAGCACGCGCGAGCAGGGGGCCGAGCACAAGGGAGCTTGCGCGCATGGTTTTGACAATTTCGTACTTGGCTACGGGATCGGAGAGAATGCGGCAGTTGATCGAGGTCTTGTGGTTTGACTTGCCGCTACCCAACTCGACTTGAGCGCCCATCGAGGCGAGGAGGCGACGCTCGGTTTCGATGTCGCGAACGTGGGGGATGTTCTCAAGCGTGACGTCCTCTTCAGTGAGGATGGCAGCGGCCATGCACGGCAGAGCCGAGTTCTTGGCGCCCGAAACGCGAATTGTGCCGACCAGCGGGTTTCCGCCTCGAATGACAAACTTATCCATGAAGAGCTGGGGTACTCCTGTCCGTTCAAGTCTAAATCGGAATCGGGAAGAGGAAGAGGCGTTTTCACACTTCGCAGAATCGAGAAGTGGGCACCCGGCCTCAGGATGACAAGAGGATGATTGAGAGAGGGTTTTTCTAAAGTTCGAGGACGTTGTCTTCGATGGCGAGGCGGACGTTGCCGTCGGACTTGGCGAGACGGCGGACGGCTTCGGGCTTGTCGACTTTGGCCTTGAGCATGACGAGGGCGACGGGGACGCTGCGGCCGGCGCTCTTGATGGTGTTGACGGCGGTCTCGCGGTCGATTTTGCAGGCGCTCATGAGGATGCGGATTCCGCGCTCGACGAGCTTGGAGTTCTGCATGTGCACGTTGACCATCAGGTTCTCGTACACGTAGCCGAGGCGGGTCATGGCGCCGGTGGTGATCATGTTGAGGATCATCTTCTGGGCGGTGCCGGCCTTCATGCGGGTGGAACCGGAGATGACTTCGGGGCCGACTTCGGCAACGATGGCGATGTCGGCAGCCTCGGCAAGGGGAGTGCCGTGGTTGCAGGTGACGGCGGCGGTGTGGGCGCCGCGGGCGCGGGCATAGGCAACGGCGGCGACGACATAGGGAGTGCGGCCGGAAGCGGAGACGCCGATGACCACATCCTTGCGGGTGGGGCGGCGGCGGGCGATGTCGCGCTGGCCCAGTTCCTCAGAATCTTCGTTGACCTCGACGGCCGAGGCGAGGGCCTTGGGGCCGCCGGCCATGATGTACTGCACCTGCCCGGGAGCTGTGGAGTAGGTGGGAGGACACTCGGAGGCGTCGAGGGCGGCGATGCGGCCGCTGGAACCGGCGCCGATATAGATGAGCCGGCCGCCGTCGCGCAGGCTGCGGGCGACCTGGTCGATGACGTGGCGATCTCGGGAATGGCTTTCTTGACCGCGGCAGCAATCTTGGCATCTTCGTGATTGATGATGCGGGCGATTTCGAGTGCGGACTTGGTGTCGAAGCCTTGAGACGCCTCGTTTTGGCTCTCGGTAGTAAGTTGCTGCAAGTAAGGAGGCCGGGTCGATCTTGTTTTCCTCTTTCGCCTGGGCGCCGGCCCCTTCATGCGTCGTCGTGCTGGTTAGCATCGAGTCGTCCCCACCCTCTATTGTATCTGTAAATTCGACAAGCCCGATCAGAATTCTAAAGGCGTGAAATGTCATTAAATTATCTGTTGGGTTAACAAACTAAAGCGTTTGGGTAGCTAACTAAATCGATTCTCGAACAGCGTTGTGGAATGCGGGGCGCACCTCGCGAATCAACTGACTCTGACGATCGGGCCAGGTGCGATTGGTCAGCAACACCACCGCAATTGTGGCGTCGAGATCGATCCAAAGTGAGCAGCCGCTGAATCCCAGATGACCGATGGAGTGCGGTGAGAAGTGCTTTCCGGCTGAAGAGTCGCCAGACGGAGTATCCCAGCCGAGGGCGCGTGAACTTCCCGGCGGGCCCTGGCGCTCTGCGAATTGTTCGATGGTGTTCTTCTGGAACAGAAAGGAGTTTTCTGACTGCTTTGCGGGCCGAAAGGGCTTGAGGATTTCATCTGCAAAGAGGAGCAAATCCGTCACGTTGGAGAACAGTCCGGCGTGGCCGGCCGCGCCTTTCAACAGGAAGGCATGCTCATCCTGCACTTCTCCCTGAATGCGGCGGTGGCGGAAAGTGCTGTCTTCCTCGGTGGGCGGAATAAGGTGTTTCAAGCCGGCGGGCGGGCAGAACAAAGTGTCCCTGAGATGGAGCGGCTCGAAGATCTCCTTTCGCGCCCAGACTGCGAGATACTCGCGGGTGACGACTTCGAGCGCCTTGCCCAGCAGGATGAATCCGGGATCCGAGTACTCGGCGCGCTCTCCCGGTACGGCCTCGAGCGGCAATTCAAGACAGGCGCGAAACAGGGCGGCCGGGGTGGAGACCGTCCGGAAGAACTCGACGTATCCCGGCAGGCCGGAATTGTGCGCCAGCAGATGGCGGATAGTGACCCGGCGGACCTGCTCGCCGGCGGTGCGTCCGACAACAAAGCCGGGAAGCAGCTCGCCCAGGGGAAGATCAAGATCGAGGAGGCCGCGCTGGTGAAGCAGCATGGCGGCAGCCGTCGTGGATACGACTTTGGTGAGGCTGGCCACGTCGAAGATGGTCTGCGCAGCGACCGCTTGTGCATCCTCTTCATAGGTGAAACGGCCCAAGGCGTCCTGGAGCAAGACCTGACCGTTTGCGAGAACTCCGAAGGCGCAGCCAGGAAAGGCGTGTGAGGCAATAGCCTCGCGAAGAACCTGGTAGGCGGAGGCAAACTGGCTGGTTTGATCCGAGGGCGCTGCCACAATCGTGCTCGATTCCTGGTTCATGGCTTTCCGGCTTTCATGGCTCTCAAGCATCGTAACTCTGTTTGGCCGGACGAGCAGTGGGGCAGGAGATTTGATTCTTCAGGGTCGGGAGTGGGACTATCCTTGAGCCAAGGTAATCCGTCTATTGAATCATGGGATCTGGGGAGGAAAGAATGCGGCCGGCAAGGAAGAGACTGGTGTTGATGCTCCTGGCGGGGCTTGCCTTTCAGGTGGGGGCTGCAAATTCTGCTTCGGCGCAGGCCCAGACGACCCAGACTGACGCGACAAGCGGCCCGACACAGGAGACGGACGGGACGGCGGCATCGCCAGCAGCCACAACGGCTCCAGTGCAATCTGCGGCTCCCGGATCGGTTGCTCCCGATCCAGTTGCCGGGCAGAAGGCGACTTACGTTGTACCGGCTGGAACGAAGGTTCTGCTGCAGTTGCGGAGTGCCTTAAATACGAAGAGTGCCAAGCCGGGGGACGGGGTCTATCTTGTCTCGAGCTTTCCGGTGGTCGTTGGAAACAGGGTGATGATTCCTTCGGGCGTTTATGTTCAGGGCGTGGTGGACAGAGTTGAGCGAGCGGGCCACGTGAAGGGAAGGGCACAACTCGACATGCACTTCACTTCAATCATCTTTCCCAACGGCTCGGTTGTGGAGATCCCGGGGCTGGTGAACAGCTTGCCCGGGGCCAGCAAGCAATCAGTCAAGGACGATGGTGAAGGAACCATTGAACAATCGCCGGACAAGGGACGTAATGCAGCGAAGACGGCGGAGATAGCGATTCCGACTGGCGGCACCGTTGGCTCAATCGGCGGCGCAGAGTCGGGACATCCGCTTGCTGGCGGGCTGGTGGGAATTGGCAGCCGGCGTGGCCGCGGCGGGCATCGTGTCGATCTTCACGCGCGGAGCGGACGTGAACATCGAAAGCGGAACGCAAGTGGAAATGGTGCTGCAGAGACCGTTGATTCTGGAAGAGAGGAATCTTGCTGAAACTGCGGCGGGGGCGATGTCACTGGTACCGTCAGCAAATCAGCCGAAGCCGCTCGACAAGCCAACTCGCCCGCGCGTGGTTTGCCCGCCGGGAGGTCTTGGTTGCCAGTAGTTTGCGATGCAGTGAATAATCGGAGATAGTGAAGTAGAGATCGTGATGTCGATACCGTCCCAAGACCCTGAAATTCCTGAATCGCCCGTTGAAGCTTCGGCAACTCCTGCAGTCGAGTTGCCCGCAACCGATCCAGCCTGCAAAGCGTGGCAGCATCGGTTTGTGGCTGCGCGACCTGCTGTTTTCCGCCGCCGCATCTGTGCTGATCATTCTGTTCCTTTATCAGCCGGTTCGCGTGGAGGGCACGAGCATGTCACCGCGGCTGGAAGACCATGACCGTCTGTTCATCAATAAGTTCGTCTATCACATCACATCGATTGACCGCGGCGACGTGGTGGTCTTTCACTACCCGCGCGACCCGGCAAAGAGCTATATCAAACGGGTGATCGCGCTGCCGGGCGACCGGCTGCGGATCGACCACGGCCAGGTCTGGGTGAACGACAAGGAACTTATGGAGAGCTACGTTCCCGAGATGTATCGCGACACGAGGTCCTATGCTGAGATCGTGGTTCCGGAAGACAGCTACTTCATGATGGGAGATCACCGGTCCATCTCGTCTGACAGCCGTGAATTCGGGCCCGTGGAGCGCGAACTTATCTACGGGAAGGCCGTGTTTATTTACTGGCCTGCGAAAGATGTGGGAGAAGTGAAGTAGAAATCGGAAGCCAGCGCGACCTTGAAGCTGAAAACCTGCTAAAATCTATTGAATCCACTCCTCGGAGAGGCGATGCAGGCAATCCTTGCGCTCGAAGACGGGCGCATCTTCCGCGGCCAGGGCTACGGCTCACCTGGTGAATGCCAGGGCGAGGTTGTTTTTAATACTTCCCTTACCGGTTATCAGGAAATCGCCACCGATCCTTCCTATGCCGGTCAGATTGTCGTTCTCACCAATCCCCAAATCGGCAACTACGGCACCAACCAGGCAGACAACGAGTCGGCCGAGCCCTATATTGAGGGCCTTGATCGTGCGCGAATTCTCGGCGATCAGCTCCAACTGGCGTTCGGAGCAGGTGACGGACGAGTACATGGAGCGCTATTCCGTTCCGGTGCTGGCGGAGATCGATACGCGGGCACTGGTGCGGCATTTGCGCACGCACGGCGTGATGCGCGGCGTGATTTCGACCAGGGAGACGAACGCCGATGCTCTGGTGCAGAGAGCCAGAAGCATTCGCAAGATGGATGGGACGGACCTGGCGCGCGTTGTTTCGACGAAGTCGGTGTACAGCTTCGACTCGGACGACAGCCGAAACCAGACGGGCGATCCGCTGCTGACGCCGGCTTCTGACCAGCCGCTCCTGCATGTGGTGGCTTATGACTTTGGGATCAAGCAGAACATTCTGCGGATGCTGACGCGCGAGGGTTGCCGCGTGACGGTGGTTCCGGCGGAGACGCCGGCGGACGGACGTGCTGGAGCTGAAGCCGGATGGCGTGTTTCTGTCGAACGGGCCGGGCGATCCGGAGCCGGTGGACTACGCGGTGAAGGCGATTCGCGACATGATGGGACGCGTGCCGGTGTTCGGGATCTGTCTTGGGCATCAGCTTTGCGGGCTTGCGCTGGGCGGCAAGACGTACAAGCTGAAGTTTGGGCATCACGGCGGAAATCATCCGGTGCGCAACAACGCGACGGGGAAGGTGGAGATCACGGCGCACAATCACAACTTCGCCGTCGATCCGGACTCGATCAACGCCAACGAAGTTGAACTGACGCACGTGGACCTGAACGACAACACGCTCGAAGGACTGCGGCACAAGACGCTGCCGCTGTTCAGCGTGCAGTATCATCCTGAGGCTGCGCCGGGGCCGCACGACTCGCATTATCTTGTTCCGCGACTTCCGCAAGATGATGGAGGAGTGGAAGGGATGAGATGTGCAGTGCGCAAAAGCGCGATCGCGTCGAGAGCAGCGGGGCTTTGGCTCCGCTGTTTTTTGGGCGGGGCAATGTGGACGCTGTTGTGCTTTGGCGGCGCGAGTCCATTAAGTGCGCAGATCGATATTCCGGGACCGGAGCGCCTGACTCATGTTGAAGGTTATGTCGTGAATCCGTCGGGACATCCAGCGGTGGATCTCGAGGTCACGTTGACACGGGACGGGAAGGTTGTGTTTCGGACACGGACCGACAAATCGGGAGCGTTCCGGTTCGAACACGTTTCAGGACCGTACGTGTTTCACGTGCAGCGATCAAATGATGCACCGGCGGCCCGGGAAATTGTAGTTACCGACGAGATCGTGACAGACCTCGAACGCAAAAAGCTTTACGTGATTCTGGGACCTGGCGCCTGTATGGATGAGTGTTCGTCGGTATTGACGAGCAAGCGCGATTTTGACCGGGCAATTCGCGAGAAGAACAGACATTAGATCAGGGAAATGCCAAAGAGATGCCACGCAGAAATGACATTCAGAAGATTCTGGTGATCGGCTCGGGGCCGATCGTGATTGGGCAGTCGGCGGAGTTCGACTACTCCGGCACGCAGGCCTGCAAGGCTCTCAAGCAGGAGGGCTACGAGGTGGTGCTGGTGAATTCGAACCCGGCGACCATCATGACCGATCCGGAGCTGGCCGACCGCACGTATATTGAGCCGCTGACGCGCGAGTACGTGGAAGAGATCATCCGCATTGAGGCGGAGATGCTGGGTGCGAAGCCCGGCGCGGGAAAGTTTGCGCTGCTGCCGACGGTGGGCGGACAGACGGCGCTGAATCTGGCTGTCGATCTGGCGGATGCGGGCATTCTCGATCGCTACAACGTGGAGCTGATCGGCGCGAAGCTCGAGGCGATCAAGAAGGCTGAGGACCGGCTGCTGTTCAAGGATGCGATGATCCGCATCGGGCTGGATGTTTCGAAGTCGGCGCTGGTGAACAATCTGCGCGACGGGCTGGATTTTGCCGGCGAAGATCGGATTTCCGGTGCTGATTCGGCCGAGCTTTACGCTGGGCGGTTCGGGCGGCGGCATTGCGTACAACCGCGAAGAGCTGATGGAGATTCTGGCGCGCGGGCTCGATCTTTCGCCGGTGCACGAGTGCCTGATTGAAGAGAGCGTGCTGGGCTGGAAGGAATACGAGCTCGAGGTGATGCGCGACCTGGCGGACAACGTCATCATCATCTGCTCGATTGAGAATTTTGATCCGATGGGCGTGCATACGGGCGACTCGATTACGGTGGCGCCGGCGCAGACGCTGACCGATCGCGAGTACCAGAAGATGCGCGATGCGGCGATTGCGGTGATGCGCGAGATTGGCGTGGAGACGGGCGGATCGAATGTGCAGTTTGCGGTGAATCCCGCAAACGGGCGCATGACGGTGATCGAGATGAATCCGCGCGTGTCGCGGTCGTCGGCGCTGGCGTCGAAGGCGACCGGATTTCCGATTGCGAAGATTGCGGCGAAGCTGGCGGTGGGCTACACGCTGGACGAGATTCCGAACGACATTACGCGCAAGACGCCGGCGTGCTTTGAGCCGACGATTGACTACGTGGTGGTGAAGATTCCCGAAGTGGCAGTTTGAGAAGTTTCCGGGAGCGGACGACACGCTGGGCCCGCAGATGAAGTCGGTGGGCGAAGTGATGGCGATGGGGCGCACCTTCAAGGAAGCGCTGATGAAGGCGTGGCGCGCGCTGGAGACGGGCAAGAAGACCGGCGCCGAGGTGCTGGAGCCGCGGCGGCTGACGCAGATGCTGGTGACGCCGCGGCCGGAGCGGCTTGGCTACATTCGCTTTGCGTTTGAGCGCGGCATGAGCGTGCGCGAGGTTGCGCGGCTTACGGGGATGGATCCGTGGTTCCTGCACCAGATGCGCGAGGTGACGCTGGCGCAGGGGACGATCGCCGAGACGACGCCGGAGGCGATCGGTACGGAACAGTTGCGCAGGCTGAAGCGGCTGGGGCTGAGCGACGAGCGCATTGCGACGGAGTGGAAGCTGGAAGGGCATGAGGGCGTGAAGCAGGTGAGGGAACTGCGCGAAGGGAAGGGAATCAGCCCGGTCTTCAAGCTGGTGGATACGTGCGCGGCGGAGTTCGAGTCGATGACGCCGTACCTCTACTCGACGCTACGACGAAGAGGACGAGGCGCCACCGACGGCCAAGAAGAAGATCATCATTCTGGGATCGGGTCCGAACCGGATCGGGCAGGGAATTGAGTTCGATTACTGCTGCTGCCATGCGGCGTTTGCGCTGAAGGACGATGGCTACGAGACGATCATGGTGAACTGCAATCCGGAGACGGTGTCGACCGACTACGACACGAGCGACCGGCTCTACTTTGAGCCGCTGACGCTGGAGGATGTGCTGGCGGTCTATAACCATGAGGCGCAGTCCGGCGCGAAGATTGGGATGATTGTGCAGTTTGGCGGGCAGACTCCGCTGAATCTGGCGCAGCGGCTGCGCGCGGCGGGCGTGCCGATCATCGGCACATCGCCGGAGTCGATTGATCTGGCCGAGGATCGCAAGCGGTTTGGAAAGCTGCTTGGAAGATCTGGAGATTCCGCAGCCTGCCGGCGGCACGGCGACGAGCGTGGAAGAGGCGCTGGCGGTCGCGCGAGCGCATTGGCTATCCGGTGCTGGTGCGGCCGAGCTATGTGCTGGGCGGGCGCGCGATGGTGATCGCGTACGATGCGGAAGCCGTGGCTGCAGTACATGAGCAGGCGGTTGAGTACTCGCAGGAGCGGCCGGTGCTGGTCGATCACTTCCTGGAGAATGCGGTCGAGGTGGACGTGGACGCGCTGTGCGATTCGGAGGATGTGATCATCGCGGGAATCATGCAGCACATCGAAGAGGCCGGCATTCACTCGGGCGACTCATCGTGCGTGCTGCCGGCGGTGAGCATTCGCGAAGAGACGCTGGAGACGATTCGCGCCTATACGCGCAAGCTGGCGCTGGCGCTGAAGGTCGTGGGTCTGGTGAATCTGCAGTTCGCGATTCAGCGCGATGCGAAGGGCGGGACAGTGTTTACGTGATCGAGGTGAATCCGCGCGCATCGCGGACGGTGCCGTATGTTTCGAAGGCGACGGGCATTCCGCTGGCGAAGATTGCTGCGCGGCTGATGACGGGCCGGAAGCTGCGCGAGTTGCTGCCGGAGCAGCTTGCGAGCGGCAAGGATCTTGAGACCGGGACGCATTACTACGTGAAGTCGCCGGTCTTTCCGTGGTCCAAGTTTGCGGGCGTGGATACGGTGCTGGGGCCGGAGATGAAGTCGACCGGCGAAGTGATGGGCGTGGCCGCGACCTTTGGCGAGGCGTTTGCCAAGGCGCAGCTTTCGGCTGGGCAGGTGTTGCCGGCCAAGGGCACGATCTTCTTCAGCGTGAACGATCATGACAAGACCGCGGCCGTTGAACTGGCGCGACGTTACGCAGATCTCGGCTTTCACATTGTGGCGACGGAAGGCACAGCGAATGTGCTGGAGGGCGCGGGCCTGAGCGTGGAGCGGGTCTTCAAGGTGAAGGAAGGCCGGCCGAACGTGGTGGACCTGATCAAGGGCGATCGGATTCAGCTGATCGTGAACACGCCGCGCGGGCAGGATACGTTCTTCGACGAGAAGGCGATTCGCCGGGCGGCGGTGCTGGCGCGGGTTCCGACGATCACGACGATGGCGGCGGCGCAGGCGGCGGCTGAGGGGATTGCGGCGATGCAGCAGAGGAACATTAATGTCTACGCGCTGCAGAATCTGCACGCGGCGATCGGAGACGAAATCCGGGCGGGCGGGGAAGAAAGAAAGCCGGGTTCTACAATAGAAACATGCTGATTGAAGGCGTCTTTGCCGCTGTCACGACTCCGTTCTATCCCGACGAGCGGGTCTATTTCCGGAAACTCGAAGCGAACGTTGCGCGATATTCCCGGAGCCTGCTCTCCGGGATGGTGGTGCTGGGATCCACCGGCGAGGCGCCGGCGCTCGATGATGCCGAGTCGAGTGAAGTTCTGCGCGTTGCCGCGGAAGCAGCAGCGCCGGAGAAGGTGCTCATCGCTGGAGTTGGCCGCGAAAGCGCCAAATCGACATTAGAACTGGCAGAGGCTGCTGCGCAATATCAATACGATGCGGTGCTGGTTCGCACGCCGACCTATTACTCGAGCCAGATGACTGCCGCGGCGGTCTTGACTTACTTTCGATCAGTAGCAGACCGCTCGCCGTTGCCAGTGGTGCTCTACAACATTCCGCGATGTGTTCCGTACAACATCCCGGTTGAGATGGTTGCAGAGCTGGCCCAGCATCCGAACATCATCGCGATCAAAGATTCAAGCGGCAGCCTGGAGCGCATCCAGAAGATTGTCGAGTTGACGCAATCAGCTCCCCGCAGGACCGTGACCGTGACACCGATCTTCGAAGCAGTCACGAAACGCATGCTCAGCCAGGCCGTGGCGCAAGCTGCGACTTTTGTGCCGGCGGGTGATTTGGCGGGCGGGCCGGCAATCGCTGTGGCTCCGCCGCAGGCTCCGATTAAGACACGTACTAAAGAAGTTGGATTCCAGGTGTTGACTGGATCCGCGTCGATCATCCTGCCGTCGCTGGAGGCTGGAGCCGCAGGCGCGATCCTGGGCTTTGCAGCTTGCGCACCGCAGGCTTGCCAGGAAGTGTATTTCGCCTGGAAAGACCATGATCTGAAGCTGGCTGAAGAGAAGCAGCAAAGAATAGCAAAGCCGAGCCAGCGCATTGTCGGAGAAATGGGAATCAACGGGGTCAAGTACGCCTGCGACTTCAACGGCTACTACGGCGGCTATGCGCGGCAACCGTTGCTCCCGATCGACGCCAGCGCGAAGGTGGAGATCGAGACTCTGCTGGCGGGCATTCGGAACTGAGAACGGGATGAACGCCGGCGCCTCCTTCCAGCGACAGAAGAGCGCAGATTGCCCTAAAATCTCGTGATGACGCATCTTCGCGCCGATCTTGCGGAAACGCTCGAGAAGACCGCCCTTTTTTCGAGCCTTTCGAGGTCCGAGCTGCAAATGCTCACCACGCGGAGCGTGCTCAAGCAATTCAGCCCGGAGGAATTGCTCTTCTCCGAGGGCGAACCCTGCCAGGGGTTGCACGTGATTGCGCGCGGCAGTGTCCGCATCTTCAAAACGTCGATCAATGGAAGGGAGCAGGTGCTCGCAGTGAACGGCCCGGGCGAGTCGGTCGCAGAGCTGCCGGTGTTCGATGGTGGTCCCTATCCCGCGTCTGCGGTGGCCATTGATCATGCCGAGGTCGCGTTCATTTCGCGGAAGGATTTTCAGGCGTACTGTCTTGAGCACCCTGAGGTTGCTCTCAAGGTCCTGTCTGTCGTCGGGGCGCGTCTAAGGCGACTCGTGGGGATCATTGAAGAGCTGTCATTTACTACGATTCGTCAGCGGTTGATCTCAACCCTGGTCAAGCTGGCGCAAAGCGAAGGGAGGCAGACGGAGCGAGGCGTGGAATTTCACCTTCCGGCGAGTCACCAGGAACTAGCCAACCAGCTTGGCACCGTACGGGAGCTTATTTCGCGTAACCTCATGCGGCTGCAAGCCGAAGGGCTCCTGGATGTGGATGCGCGCCAGATCGTGGTGAAGGACCTGAAAGGGCTCAGTGCGCTTCTTGACGGGCACTGACGGTTCCGGACTCCTGTCAGCAATTGCCCGATCAGAGTGCTGAGAATTCATCATTCTCTCGGTTCCGTCGAAAGGGTATCGGCGCTATGATGAGGCGGGAGAGAAGCCATGTCTCAATACGTTTACGAATGTCTGGACTGCAATAAGGAATTCACACAGGCTCTCCACATGTCAGACGTTGAAAAGACCAGCGTGAAATGCCCGCACTGCGGCAGCGAAAAGGTGCATCAGCTGGTTTCTGCCTTTTCAGCCGTTACATCGCGGAAGAGTTAACACAACAAACCTCAAAAGACCTGGCAGCCACTTTAGCGCCGGTTTCGGCGGGCAATGTGGCTGCTTCGTTGTCATAGTGCGCCTGCGCGGCCAAGGGGATGAACGCGATACAACGAGGTCCTGACACGGCGACCTCGACTAACGAGAGGATTGGCAGCGCGGTTCGCAGCCTGATTCGTTGCGGCTCTGCGTTTGCAGGAAGCATCTCCTTCTGAGTCTGACGCTTACGATCTGAGCTGTCAGCAGGACCATTCCCGCCCGGGTTCGTTCCACACAGGTTGCCAACCCAAACCATCCATTTGTCGAGATGCCCGGATTTGCATCGACAGTAGAGCTATGTGGTGCGCATCACTGAGCAGCGTGACCTCCAGGACTATTACAGGGTTGAGCGACTGTTACAGCGCGCAATGTTGGGGAGTAAAGCATGCTCAACGAGCGCACCACGAGCCGGAGACTCTTTCTTGGCAATTGTCTTGCCGGAGCCGTGGGCTTTGCTGCCAGCAGAAGATCTGCTTCGCTCGAAGCCCTGAGACTTGCTGGTCTGCCGGCAAAGTCCAGGGTTTCGATCGCCCGGGACGCTCTGCTTCGCGGTTCCCAGCCGCAACAGGGAGGCGCAGCAGAGCGTCCGCGAGGCAACGCCAACATTGACCCGGGGCGGATTCTCAACCTGCTCGATCACGCAATTCAAGGTTTGTTTGACTCAGACGACCCGGCGCACAACTGGACAAGGCTGGTGCGTCCCGGCGAAACAGTCGGGCTGAAGGTGAACACACTCGGCGGGCGCGGACTCTCCAGCAATGTGCTGCTCGTGGATGCGATCTGCGAGCGGTTACAGCAAGCGGGAGTGAAGGCGCAAAACATCCTGATCTGGGATAGGGACACCGTGGAACTGGAGCGCGCAGGCTTCAGAATTCGAACGGGTGGAAACCAGGTTCAATGTTTCGGTTCCGACCGGGTTGGTTTTGAAGAAGATCTCGCTTCATTTGGAAGCGTCGGAAGCCGGTTGTCGAAGATTCTCACCCAGCGCTGCGATGTGCTGATCAACGTTCCGGTCCTGAAGGACCACGATGGTGCGGGTGTTTCAGTCGCGCTGAAGAACATGTACGGCACGATACACAATCCCAACAAGTACCACCCCGAAGGCTGCAATCCCTATGTTGCGGACGTGAATATGTTGCCAGAGCTTCGATCGAGGTTGCGCCTGCATATCTGCGATGCGACAACTGCATGCTTCGACGGCGGACCCGCTTTCAAACCTGAATTCACGTGGCAGCCGAATACGCTGATTGTCTCCGCGGATCCCGTTGCTCTTGACCAGAGTGCCTGGCAGATGATCGAGCGCAAACGGGCCGAACGAGGACTGAAGACGCTGGCAGCCGACGGAAGAGAGCCGCGCTACATTGCGACGGCGGCCGATGCGGAACACCGTCTAGGCACGAACGATCCGGGGCGCATCGTGCTGGTGGAGACACGCGCGGCGTGATGGAGGTGCACAATGCAGCTCAACTTCCTCGAAAAGAGTCATAGACCTCGACCATCGGGTGAAGATTTCTGGAGCCCATTCGAAGGCTGCACGTGTGGGATCTCGTCAATCCCATTCAATCGCCGATCATTCCTGAAGGGCGCTGCATCTGCGGGAATGGCAGGAAGTCTTTTTCAATTCGCGCAACCTCTTGATGCAATGCCGCTGTCCGAGAGCCAACACGGGCAGGACGACGATCGGTTCACGGTCGAGGCGCGTTTCTACGAGAAACTGCCAAATAAGAAGATCAAGTGCAAATTGTGTCCTCGCGAGTGTACGGTGGGGGATCGAGAGCGCGGATACTGCGGCGTCCGCGAGAATCGGAGCGGCGTTTACTACACGCTAGTACACTCGCGTGTCTGCGCGGCGCATGTGGATCCGGTCGAGAAGAAGCCCCTCTTTCACTATCTGCCGGGCTCTCTGGCTTTTTCGCTGGCCACGGCAGGCTGCAACGTAAACTGCAAATTCTGCCAGAACTGGGACATCTCGCAAGCGCGCCCGGAGCAGGTTGCGGCCGAGTACACTCCGCCGAAGCGGGTGGCAGAACTGGCGGCTCAATGGCGGTGCCCGAGCATCGCTTACACCTATAGCGAACCGGTCGTCTTCAGCGAATTCCTTATGGATGCCGCCGATGCAGGACACGAAGCCGGCATCCGCAGCATTGTTGTGTCGAACGGCTACATCCAGGATGAAGCGCTGCGCGCGGCTTACGGGAAGATGGACGCCGTCAAGATCGATCTGAAAGCTTTCTCTGATTCGTACTACCAGAAGGTCGTCGCAGGGCAATTAAAGCCGGTTCTGGACACGCTGGTGACGCTGCGCAAGATGGGGAAATGGACGGAGATTGTCTACCTTGTAGTGCCTACATTGAACGACGGGGAGGAAGAGTTTCGAGGGCTTGCGCGATGGGTGAGAGGAAATCTCGGAACCGACGTCCCGCTGCACTTCACGCAATTCCATCCTGAATATTTGTTGAAGAACCTGCCAATCACGCCCGTTCAGACGCTTGAGCGGGCGAGAGAGATCGCACTGGCCGAGGGTCTGCACTTTGTCTACATCGGCAACGTGCCGGGACATCCGGCCGAGAACACGTATTGTCCAAAATGCAATCGACTGCTGGTTGAACGCACGGGTTTCGAGATCCGGCAAATGCTCATCCGCAAGAGTGCCTGCCCCTACTGCAAGCAGGCAATTCCGGGCGTGTGGCACACGTGATCCCGGAAGAACAGGAATCACACATGAACCTGGGAATAGGAATAGGAAGATGTGTTATGGCTGCGTTATTCATCAGTTTCACGGGGAGCTCAGCGCACGGCCAATCCGGCGGCGCCGAACATCAGAAGTTGCGGCCTGCGGGAGTGGCAGGAAGCTTCTATCCCGCCGATCCGGCCGCGTTGACGGCAATGATGGACGACATGATCGCGCATGCCTCGCTGCCGCCGATCGGTGGTGAGATTCTTGCCGTGGTTGCGCCGCATGCAGGTTATCCGTACTCGGGTCCAGTGGCGGCTTACACCTACGCGGCGCTGAAGGGGCGCAAGTTCGCTCGCGTTGTGGTGATCGCGCCATCGCACTTTGAGGCCTTCGATTTCACGTCAGTGTATGACGGCGACGGATATGTGACTCCCCTGGGTACCGTGGCGGTCGACAAGGATTTCGCTCAGAAGCTGTCAAAGATGAGTCCGTCAATCCGACTGTCAGAGCGGGGACACACGGCGACTTCGCGGGGAGCAGAACATGCGCTTGAAGTGCAATTGCCGTGGCTTCAGCATGTATTGGGCAGCTTTACCCTTGTGCCGATCGTGATGGGAGATCAGAGCTACGAAAGCAGCCGTGACCTTGGCGTGGCACTGGCCAGACTGTTGCAGCGCGACGGCAAATCGAAAGAAAAGCAGAGTTCGCAGGAAGCCGCCGGCGAGACACTCATCGTCGCGAGCTCCGATCTGTCGCACTATCACACGTATGACGCAGCCGAGAAGATCGACCATAAAACACTGAGCGCGCTTCAATCGTGGGACTACCTGAGCATGTCACGCAACTTTGAGATGCAGGTATGGGAGGCCTGCGGGGGTGGCCCAATCGTTGCCGCGATGATCGCCGGCGAACGGCTGGGAGCAAATGAGGCCCGGGTCCTGAAATATGCAAACAGTGGGGATACGGCCGGTGATCACTCGCGAGTTGTCGGATACAGCGCAGACATCTTCGTGAAGGCTCAGCGAGGAGACGCGAAGGAGTCTCCCTTCACGTTAAATGAACGAGAGAAGGAGAATCTGCTCTCCGTCGCGCGCAAGTCAGTCGAGAGCGCAGTGCAGAGCCACAAACAGTATGAACCGGACGTCACAGATGACCATTTGCTTAGCCAGGAACGTGGCGCATTTGTGACCTTGAAGGAAGGGAACGATTTGCGCGGTTGCATAGGGATTACCTCCGCCAGCGAGCCTCTCTATCTGACAGTGCGAGACACTGCTGCTCTTGCGGCGCTGCGTGATCCTCGATTCCCTCCGGTGTCGCTGTCGGAATTGGGCAAATTAGAATACGAGATCTCTGTTCTGTCCCCGCTACGACGGGTAATGGATGTTCAGGAAATCAAGGTGGGCGAACATGGACTGCTGATGAAGAATGGCGCTCGGGAGGGGCTACTGCTTCCACAGGTCGCCGTAGAACAGAAGTGGGATCGCATTCGGTTTCTGCGGGAAACCTGCCTGAAATCGGGGATTTCGCCGGATTGCTGGCAGGATGAAGGCACCGATATCTTTGTCTTCACGGCCGTGGTGTTTGGTGAACACAAATCACCTGGCTCGAATTAGCCTGAGGACTACGCATCGCCAATGAAAGGACAATCGCCGGTGTAACAGTGACCAGCGCGGTCAGAGATCCGGTGTTCCAAAAGCCGAGCAGGGGAATGAGGAATCCAGCAAGCACGATTGCGCCAACACAGCCCCCGATCAGATCAAATGCATAAAGCGCGCCAAGATTCACCTGGCCCAGCTGTCCGTGCTCATAGATGGCTGAAGTGATGGGGAATTGATAGCCTCCGGGCATGCCGCATAGAAAGGCCAGTGCAGGAAATGCAATCCGCGGGAGCAGCTCGCTTCCCATGCCCCGGCTGTGTGAGAGGAGACTGACCAGTGCAAGCAGAAGGGGAGCAGAAGAAGCGATCAACAACTGATTGAAAGACGCAGCTCGCAGGAGCTGCTTCAAATTGCCACCGCGAGCATAAGTGAGCCCAGCCCAGCTTCCCGCGGCAATTCCTGCCATGAACATGCCGACCAGCATCGACAGTTCGCGATAGACATAGCCGTATACGGATTGAAAGGTAAGCAGCAACAGAATCTGAAGCGCCATCAATGTGTAGCCCGTGGCAATTACTGACCATGCAGCAGCCACGCGCACCTGCTTCTTGGGTGCGGCGGCTAACCAGACAAGAACCAGAAGAAGGGAAGTCCCCGCTATGCCAGCGAGTAGTACCGGCAAGCGAATGTCCGACGCTCTCTTCAACAGTCCAGCATACGAAGACTTAAATTGCGCGCTCCACAGAACAGCGCCAAAGTAATATGCCACGGGATGAAAATCGCTGTTTGTCGGTGTGTCCGGAAGTGGCTGAAGCAGGCGATGGAGTTGCTCCATGCGATCCGGCATCATCCGAAAGGGAATGAAGTACTCGCGCACGTAAAGTGTATCCAAGCGGCGCTCGCGAAGCCTTGCGGTGAATACTCGCGGGTCTTCCGTGAGGATGCCGGGCTGCGACGCGCCGAACATATGGATGATTTCGCCAGGAATAACGGCCACATAGGGGAAGACGTCTTGCATGGTGCGATAGATACATCGCAGAAAATCGCCCAGTTCGGGACCGATGACTTCCTCCGATGCTCGAAGCTGGATGGCGAGAATCCCTCCGGGAGCAAGATGGCTGCATGCGGACCTGAAGAATTCGGTCGTGTAGAAGCGATTCAACTCCGCATTGTCCGGATTGGGGATAGCGATAATGATCTCGTCGAATTGCGCGTCAGTGGAACTGAGATAGAAGCGGCCATCGACGTTATGGACCCGGACACGCGGATCTGAGAATGAACGCGCGTACTCTTCCGGAAAGATCCTTTGGTACATTCCAATCAGTGCCGGATCCAGCTCGACATAGTCGAGGCGCTGCAACATTGAGTGCTTGAGCGCCTCAGCAATGCTGCCGTTCAGGCCGCCGCCGATCAGCAAAACCCTCCGCGGATCCGGATGCGCCAGCAATGCGTAGTGCACGGTTTCTTCTGCGGCGGCCCTGTCAGGAACATTGGCCAGATTTGTGCCGTTGTCATAGATGCTCCGTAATCCACCCGCCTCAAGAACCGTGAGTTTGCCATAGATCGATTCCCGCGTGTCGATCAACTGAAACCCATTCCATATCCACTGTTGCGATACCGCTTCCATACGCGGCGCGACGTATTTCAACAACGGAATCGAGAATGCCGCTGCAGCCACAAAAAGGGCTGCTCGCATGCCTCGCTTACGAATGACAAGGTACGCGGCCATGACGAAATTCAGGAGCGAGGCAATCACTGCGATCTGAAACGAGCCGAAGAAGCGCAGCAGGAGAATGCTCGTCAGAATCCCGCCAAGTGCCGATCCCGCGGTCTCAAGCAGATAGGCATAGCTGATTGCAAGATGTCCGGGCAGATTGCGTGACTGGCGATACATTTGTGCCGCAAGTGCAAAGAGGCAACCCGACAGGACGCAAAACACACTCATGCTTGCGAACACAACGAGAGCAAGGGGTATCGGGCCGATCAACTCGCCCGGAACTGTCTGCAAATACGATCTGGCCCCGCGCAGCACCCAGATGGTTGACACGAGGCTGACGCCACTGGCGCATTCGACCATCGCAATTGAAGTGCGAACATCCGCGCGTCTACGCTTCATCCAGCTCGTCAAGCTGCTGCCGACTGCAGTCCATGCCAGCCATGCGCCTAGAACAATTCCCACGGAAAGTTCATTGCCGTTGAAAAGCGCAATGACTTCGCGCATAAGAACGATCTGTCCAGTAACCGCGGTGAAGCCCACCAGTGTGGGAACCGCCATCGGTGCGGCGGGTGGTGACTCTACCCGCGGATTGGAATTCGCTTGCACAGGGCAGGGCAGGTGACACACAGGAGTATATGCCGCGCCCCCAGAGACATCCCGAGGGAACAAGGCGCGGCGGCGATCAGACGAAAGAGGGATGAGCCCGAACTGCTGGCCTTCGAAGAAGCAGACGTCGTGACACGTTCGCACGTGCTTGGGGCCGCTAATTGGCTGATCGGAGATTGGTCGGCCAGATTTGTTGAGTGCTGTCGCGAATCCGAGGTCGGCTACTCAGCTCTGCATCAAAGAGCGATCAGAGTGCGATGGTACTGCGAAGTGGCCGCGCTCGCATCCAGCGGCACCTGGAAATGAAGGATTGTTATGTAAAAGAAGGATCGCCGCAGAGGGGGCTTAGTCCCTGCCAGCGCTTTTCCGCACTCAGTTGTCACTGGTGCGAGAGGGCGAAGATCCGTCAAAGGTCCGAGTTGCCCACAATCCGACCGAAAACTCGGCAGCAATCGATCTCAGCCCTCTCGTCGCGGTTCACGAAACGACGAGATACACTGGCAACACTCTCCGGACGGTAGGTTCCTGAGCGCGGATGGGGAACTGCTGATGAGCAATAAGCCCTTCATTTTCCGTTTCGCCGATGTCGAAGTTCGGGAGCGGGAGTTCTCGCTGATCAAGGCTGGCGAAAGCCTGCCGGTCGAGCCGAAGGCGTTTCGCGTGCTCCTGATCCTGCTGCGCAAACCACAAAAGCTGATCACAAAAGAGGAGTTGCTAAATGCAGTTTGGGGCGATGCCTCGGTTACCGAGAACTCCCTGACGCGGAGCATTGCGCTGCTTCGTCGACTCCTCGGCGACGACACCCGCAACCCCCGATACATCGAAACTGTGGCGACCGTCGGCTACCGGTTCATCTGCCCGGTCGAAGTCGCGGAGGACCCCACAGAAAATCTGGACTCGCCCGCCGAGCAAACGCCACGATCACAGGTAATCAGTGCTGCAGGGGTAGATCGCCCAAGGAAGATCCACCGAAAGCTCGGCATCGTGATCGGAACAATCCTCTGTCTCGTTGTCACCGCCTTCGCCGTCTGGCGCGGTCAGTCGCGGATGCCCGCGGTCGCCAACATCGTTCGCCTTACGAATGATCGAAAGGCGAAGATCCCCATCAACGGCGCCGTGACAGACGGATTGCACCTTTACTTCATTGAAGGAGGGAGTTCGGGATCAGGTTCCGGGATCGCGCAGGTATCGACGATGGGGGGCGAGACAACATGGATCACGACAAGCCTGAAGGACGCTCGGGCGATTCTCGACATCTCGCCCGATAAATCGAAGCTTCTTCTGGCGACCGGCGTGGGTGATTCAAACGAATTCTGGGTGCAGCCGCTGCCGGCGGGAACACCACGCCGCGTGGGAAACATTAAGGCTTTCAGTGCGAGGTGGACTCCCGATGGGTCTCACATCATCTACTCCTATCAGCACAAGATCGCGATCGTGAACGAAGACGGAAGCGATCCCCATACCATTGCGGAGATTTCCGGTTCAGCAGTCTGGTTCCGTTATTCGCCGGACGGCCGGCTGATTCGTTTTTCGATTCTGCAGGATTTGGAGCTTTCCAGTTCCCTTTGGGAAATGCGTGCGGATGGGACAAATCTTCACCGGCTTTTGCCGAACTGGAAGGAGTCGCTGGACCAGTGCTGCGGAAGGTGGTCTCCGGACGGCAACTACTACTACTTCCTCACAAGCGCCTTTGGGAGCGGCGGGCCCTCGCAGGGAATCTGGGTCATGCCGGAACACCGCTCCATTTTCCGCCGGGATAGCGAACCGGTGCGCCTGACAACCGGGCCCTTGCGCTTCGGCGCTCCCACTCCCAGCACGGACGGGAAGAGCCTCTTCGCGGTGGGGGACGAGAGCCGCGTGGAGCTTTTCAGCTATGACCCGCACGCTCAACGATTCGATTCCTATCTGGGTGGGCTTTCCGCGGGTCCGGTCGCTTTCTCGCCCGATGGAAAGTGGGTGGCTTACGTCTCCTATCCGGAGATGACTCTATGGAAAAGCCGAACGGACCTCAGCGAGAAAATGCAGCTCACATTTCCGCCGGTGAGAGTCTATGGGCCGCGATGGTCGCCGGACGGATCACAAATCGCATTTGGGGACGTGCAGTTCCATCGACCACCGAAGGTCTACTTGGTCTCAGCATCGGGAGGAGACAGCCCAAAGCAGATCGCGCCCTCCAATATTGACGACGTAGACACAGACCCAACGTGGACGTCCGACGGCAAGTCGATCATTTTCGGCAGGGCCCCCGCCGGGGAACAGCGCGGGCAGGCCATCTACCGGGTAGACCTCAGTAGCGGAAATCTCACGCTGATTCCCGGTTCCAACAGCCTCTATTCACCCAGGATTTCTCCCGACGGGCGATATATCGCGGCGTTGACTGCGGACGCGAAACAGCTGACGCTTCTGGACCAGACCACCAACTCCTGGTCAACGTTGGCGGAAGGGGACCACTTCGGCTTCAACGAGTGGTCGCCCGACGGGAAATACGTGTACACGCGGGAGAGCGCGGGCGGATTCGCAAAGATTGTTCGCGTCAGAATCAAGGATCGAGTTAAGGAAGATGTCCTGAGTCTGAAGGACTTTCCCTCGGCTGGTTGATCCTTTCGCCGCTTGGTACGGACTGACCAAGGACGGCAAAATCCTCCTGATGCGCGATCGCAGCGTGCAGGAGATCTATGCCCTCGACCTCGCAAAGAAATGATCATGAGTCACCGCCCATCCGGACATTACTCGAAAATGGGACCGGAGCGTTACCTTTAGAACAACGTCGGTCTCAGCCAGTTCAGTGCAGTATCAGCGCACGCAGTTTCCGACAGCGGAGTTAAGGGCGACAAAGCACGATAGGAGGAATGTCCGATAATGTATATTCTGTATACTGAAACTGTTTAATTCAATACATGGGCTAGGTTTATGTCTGCATGGGAGTTCTGGATTGGATGGAGGCCACTTCCCTACATCTTGTAGCGGCCGAGGTCTTCGTCGTTCAGGCCTTCGAGCCAGCCGCGCAGTTCGTCGGCGGTGGGACCTTCCGGTGGGCCTGACATGTTGAGCTTGGCGGTTTGCATGACTTGCTCGGAGACGTAGATGGGACAGTCCGCCCGGAGCGCCAGGGCGATTGCATCCGAGGGCCGGGCGTCGACGGTCATCAACTCGCCATCCTGGCGCACCCACAGGACGGCGAAGAATGTATCATCTTTAAGCTCTGTAATTACAACGCGTTCCAGCTGAGAATTCATGTGACGCATGAGATTTCGGGTGAGGTCGTGGGTCATGGGACGCGGAGCGGAGACTTTTTCGATCTCGATGGCGATGGCGTTGGCCTCGAAGATCCCCACCCAGATCGGCATTACGGTATCTGAGCCCACGTCTTTGAGCACGACGATGGGCATGTTCGTGGCGGGATCCATCATCAGACCGCGAATTCGAACTTCGATATCCATGGCTTCCCTCGTCTGATCTGACCTGTTAGATGGCTTCACCGACCAGGCTGTTTGGATGCGTGCCAGTGATTCTCACCTTCACGTAGGTGCCAGGTGCCGGCGCAATCGGGAGCGAGGTGGTGAAGTTCACGGGCTTGTTCTGCGTACTGCGGCCTGCAATCTGTCCCCGGGCCGGGTTTGTACCTTCAACCATCACTTCCATTGTCTCCCCTAAATGCTTGGCGTAATTGACCCTCTGGATCTCGCGCTGTCGATCGAGCACGACTTGGAGCCGCCGTGCTTTTTCCGCCTCGGGGAGTGAGTCGATCATGGTGAGCGCGGGCGTGTTCGGGCGGGCCGAGTACTTGAACCCGAAGACGCAATCGTACTGGACATTCTGCAACAGGTCCATGGTCTCGATGAAGTCGTCGGCGGTCTCTCCCGGAAAGCCGACGATGATATCCGTCGAAAGCGAGATGGTTCGCTTTGCGGCCTTGATCCAGGAGATGCGCTCGAGGTACCAGTCGGCGGTGTATTCCCTGGCCATGAGCTTGAGCACGCGTGACGAGCCGGACTGCACCGGCAGATGGACGTGATCGCAGAGGGTTGGAATGGAGTCGATGGCCTCGACGATGTCGCGGGTAAAGTCGCGCGGATGGCTGGTGGTGAAGCGCACGCGGCGGATGCCCGGAACTTCGCCGACGGCAGCCAGGAGTTCCGCGAAGCTTCGCTTCCCTTCCGGATCGCGGTAGCTGTTGACGTTCTGGCCGAGCAGCTGGATCTCGGTGTAGCCCTGGTCGGCGATGCGGCGGGCTTCAGCGAGCACGGAGGATGAGCTTCGGCTGCGCTCCTTGCCGCGCGTGTACGGAACCACGCAATAGGCGCAGAACTTGTCGCACCCTTCGATGATGGTGATGTAGCCGCGGTAAGGATTCTGGCGCGATGTGAACTCGGTTTCGAAGGTCTCTTCGGTCTGGCGGTCGTCGAGACCTGTGATGCGGTTCTCGCCGGCTTCGAGGCGCGAAAGCATCTCGGGCAGTTTGCGATAGGAGGCCGAGCCGGAAACGAGCGAAACGTAGGGTGCCCGCTCGAAGATCTTTTCGCCTTCCTGCTGGGCGACGCACCCGAGCACGCCAAAGCGCTTGCCGGCTTTGTGAAGCTTCTTGTAGTCGTTGAGGCGGTTGAAGACCTTCTGCTCGGCTTTGTCGCGGATGGAGCAGGTGTTGTAGAGGATCAGGCCGGCCTCTTCTTCCGACTCAACCTGCCGGTAACCCTCATGCTGCAATGTGCCAATGACCTTCTCCGAGTCATGGGCATTCATCTGGCACCCGAAAGTCTCAAGGTAGAAGGTTTTTTCGGATGCCATAGCAATCTCGAGTATAGAGCATTTCGCAAAATAGCTTTCCATTTGTCTGCCCTTCGCGAGCGGTGCGATTGCCCGGAATGCCGTTCATTTGCGAACACCAAGAAGGCAGAATCGGACATTTCGAGGGACCCTATCGCCAATCTGCAACATTAATTCAATGACTTGCGTATATGCCTGGGTGGAAGCCGGCGTGCAGACAGTAGCTCGAACCGTTTCATGGAGGTCACGCCATGCTTTCTGTGTTTCCCGGTCTCTCGTCCGTGCTCCTGGCGTTTTGTGTGTTGATCGCGTTTCGGGTCCTCGGCCCCAGCCCGCACGCGATTCGAGCGATCGTGAACCGAAGGCCGCAGCGCATGAAATGAAGCTGCTCGACCAGACCAACGCGAATTGATACCGCATTTGTTCTTCGATGGACCGCCTGACAACTTCACCCCGGAGGTAGCGCCATTATGGGAACCGTGCTCCAGGATATTCGGTATGGTATTCGGCAGTTGATCAAGATGCCCGGGTTCACTTCCACCGCTGTCTTGTCGCTGGCCCTGGGAATCGGCGCTACGACAGCCGTCTTCAGCGTGGTGTTTGCCATCTTGATGGATCCCTACCCGTATCGGGCGCCTGACCGCATGATCCACATGCGATTGACGACTCCTAAAGGATCCTTCTGCCTGAATGGGCACACGCGTATTCAGCGTGTCTAGCGATCCTGATGACCTATCCTAACCCATCGCATGTCCCGACCCGCGCGGCTTCGGCGTCACCGGATCGCAATGGCAGGAACTGCGGAAGTCTCCAGTGGTCGAGGACACATTTCTTGAAGACGATTGGAGCCTTACGGTGACAGGAGGCGATCTGCCGGAAGACGTGCAGGGGGTGTACCTGAGCTCGAATGGCTTCGATTTTCTTGGAGTGCCGGCCGCGGTCGGTCGCGGGTTGCAGCCATCCGACGCGATCGATGGCCAGGATCCGCAGCCGGTGGTCGTGCTGGGGCACAAGTTCTGGAAAAGGCACTTTAACGGGGACCCCTCGGTGGTGGGCAAGACGATACAAATGGTTCGCAAGAACTACACCATCGTTGGTGTTGCGGGGTCGCGATTCACTTGGGGTGACGGAGATGTTTATCTGCCTCTGAAGATCACCCAGGACCAGGTGAAGAGCTTCTATGCCGGAGTCAGGCTGAAGCCCGGAGTGAGCCACGCTCAGGCCGATGCGGCGCTTCGAGCCGCTCATTGAACAATTCTCAAAGGAAACGCCAAAGCACTTCCCTCCTGACCATCTGCGACTGCACGTTGTCGGTCTGAACGAGGACTTTATCAAGCAGCTCGGTGGAACGCTCTATCTGTTGTTTGGCGCGGTTGCATTGCTGCTGTTGATTGGCTGTGGCAACGTGTCGATCTTGCTGCTTGCTCGAGCGACAGCCCGCGAGCATGAGTTTGCCGTTCGCTCGGCAATCGGAGCGACGCGAGGCAGGGTTATCCGGCAGCTCCTGACCGAAGCTCTGCTGCTGTCGATCACGGGCGCAGCCCTTGGCCTTCTGCTTGCGTACAAGACAATTTCGGTGATCGTGGCGAACTTGCCGGAGTACTCCTTCCCCCACGAAGCTGCCATTCGACTCAATCTGCCAGTCCTGATCTTCTGCATCGTCGTCGCTGTTGGCACAGGCATTCTGTTCGGCCTGTGGCCAGCCTGGCGGCTCTCACGACCCGAGGTCAGCCAGGTGATGCAGTCGAGTACCCGCAAGACAACGGGGGATGTCAAAGGGCGCAAAGTTCACGGCGCCCTCATCGCCCTGCAGATCTCTCTAACTCTGATCATGATGGCGGGCGCAGGTTCTGCCATCGAAGGTTTCCTTCGCGTGATGCATCGACCACTTGGCTACGATCCGCATAACATCATGTCCGTGGGAATTCCAATTCACGACGGCACGTACAAGACGTGGCCAGAGCGCGCGGCCTACTTTGAACAACTGCATGAGAAGGTTTCGGAGGTTCCTGGCGTAACAACTGCCGCAGTTTCAAGCAACGCCACGCCTCCAGATAATGGATTCACAACCAAATTCGAGATTATCGGCAAGCCATCGTCGGAAGACCAGAGCTTCCGATTCAACATGGTCAGTGCGGAGTATTTTCCCGCGCTGCGCATTCCGCTCGTTCAAGGGCGAGTGTGGGATAAGGCAGAGAGTCACCGCGGGGCACCGGTGATGGTGGTGAATCAGACATTTGTCCGACGCTACTTCCCAAACGGCGATGCGATCGGACATTCCATCAAAGTGCCGGAGCTGAAAGCACAGCCGCCCTATTTGCTCACGGCTCCGGGCAGCGAAGATTCGATCCTCATTGTCGGCGTGGTCGGCGATAAGCTTGACGACGGACTCGCGAAGCCTGTACTGCCGGAGGTTTTTGTTCCCTACACAATGGCTACGGGAATGTACACGCAGATACTGGTCCGCTCCGAGGTGCCGCCTCTGAGCCTGCTCCACTCGATTCGGTCGCAGGTGAATGCGATCGATCATGATCAGCAGACGAACGGCGACGTGCGCGATCTTGAGCACTGGATCTCTCGCACGCCGGAGTATGCGCGTGGTCAGCTGGTGGCGTGGCTGTTCGGCGCATTTGCCGCGCTGGCGCTGGCACTCGCGGCAGTGGGGCTGTTCAGCGTTGTCTCCTACACCGCGGTGCAGCGAACCAACGAATTTGGTATTCGCATCGCACTGGGCGCAAATCGAGCTCACGTACTCGGTCTTGTTTTCCGATCAACGGTGATGAGCGTCGGCGGCGGGATTCTCGCAGGCATCGCGCTCACTTTGGCGTTGAACAAGGTCATGGCAAGCTGGGCCGCGGAGAGCTCGCGCGATCCCCTGCTCCTTTTCGGCGCAACTTGTGTTCTTTCGCTGGTTGCGACACTGGCCTGTGCGATACCCGCATGGCGTGCGGCGGGCCTTGATCCGATGAAGGCAATCCGATACGAGTGAGGTTCCGGCGTCTGCGGCGGGGCTGGTCGAATCTATCGCAGGCCGGTGTGAAGATACGCGAGGAGCGCAGCCATCTGTTCATCATTGAAGCGGCCGGTAAATGCGGGCATCATTCCCTTGCCCTCCAGAATCACGCGCCGGATTTCAGCGTCGATCGCCGGAGCGCCACTGGGCAGCGTGGGCAGATCAAAGAGATGATGCAGATCCGGAGGAGCCTTCTTCAGTGCAAGGTCGTTGTCTTCATGACAATGGGCGCACCGGCCGAGATAGAGCTTTTTCCCGGTTGATTCCTGATCAGTGAGCGATGGAGGATTGTGGCATCCGCTCTGGAGGCTGGACGCCACTGCTGAAAGCGCCAACAATACGAGGGCCGGAACACGGCGGTCCATTCTGCCCAAATCAAGCCTTGTCTTTCTGCGCAAAGAATGAGGAACAAACAAATTGTAGTGAACGGGCCCATCAGATCGCCAGTCGTGATTCGGTATGCTGGAAACATGATGCTTCCATCGCTGGCCCAGATCCATCAGGCTCAGGACGTGATTTATGGATTCATGCCGGCGACGCCACAGTACAGCTGGCCACTTCTGAATGAGCGTGTTGGAGCGGAAGTCTGGATCAAACATGAGAACCATACACCTGTCGGCGCATTCAAACTGCGCGGGGCCCTGGTCTATCTGGATTGGCTCAGGCAATCCGCGCCATCGATTCGGGGCGTTGTTGCCGCCACGCGCGGTAATCACGGCCAGGGTGTTGGGATGGCGTCCCGCTTGCTCGGCCTGCACGCGGTCGTCGTGGTGCCGCACGGCAACAGCCTTGAGAAGAACCGCGCCATGCTGGCGCAAGGAGTTGAACTCGTCGAGCACGGAGATGATTTTCAGGGGGCGCTGGAGTTTGCGCAGGTGCTTTCTTCGGAGCGGAATCTGGCGATGGTGGACTCATTTCACCAGCGGCTCGTGATGGGAACGGCTACCTATGCATTGGAATTCTTTCAGGCGGCGCCCCCGATGGATGTGGTCTACGTGCCGATCGGGCTTGGTTCGTCGATCTGCGGGGTCGCTGCGGCGCGCAACGCGCTGGAATTGGATACTGAGATCGTGGGGGTGGTGTCCGCCGCATCCCCTTCCTATTCGCTGAGCTTCAAGGAGCGCAAGGTTGTCGAAGCGCCGTCGCGGACCATGATTGCAGATGGTCTCGCCTGTCGCACTCCCAATCCCCTTGCGATGGAGGCGATCTGGGCCAATGTGGCTCGCGTCGTTGAAGTGTCAGACGATGAAATTGCGCAATCCATGTGTGCTCTATACCAGGACACGCACAACGTAGCCGAGGGAGCAGGAGCAGCGGCGCTGGCGGGAGTGCTTAAGGAAGGGTCCGAACTGAACAAGGGCAGGCGGATCGGCATTGTCCTGACAGGTGGAAACGTTGACGCTCCGCTCTTTGCAAGAGTGCTGACGGGGGATTTCAGACAATCATGAAACCGCATTTCGACAACCTGACGCCGCTGGCCCACGCGGCACAAAACCGTTGCTTTGGTTGTGGCGAAGCAAATCCAACCGGGTTGCAACTTCGCTTTCTGCTCGCCCCGGACGGAACAGTGGTGTGCCCGGCGAACATTCCGGCCGGCTTTGAAGGGCACCCGGGATATCTTCACGGAGGAATCATTGCGACATTGCTGGACGAGACGATGAGCAAGGCCGTCCGCGCGCGCGGGCTCACCGCAATGACGCGTCATCTGGAAGTCGATTACAAAAGACCGGTGCCCTCGGCCGCTCCAATTCGCATGGAAGGCCGCATCGACCGCAGCGAAGGCCGCAAACATTGGGTCGAAGCGTGGATCTTCGACGAGAATAATGTCACGCTCGCGCACGGGAAGGGGCTCTTCGTTGAGGTGCGTCCATCAAGAGATGCTTCGCCGCCGCCGGTGTAGATCGAAACCCGAAACAGGCAGGCCGGCGAAGCTATTGCTCAGAGCCCCTCTCGATTTGAACTAATGAATCATATTGATCGTTTCCTGCGTAACCGTGTCGAAGGTCGTGACTGCTTTGGAGTTTGCTTCGAAAACTAACCCCCTGTAACCTCAATCATTCGTTGAAAACACAGGGGGTTAGCGACTGGCAGTCGGCGGGAGAAGGACAGGTTACGGCGGTGGATCCGTAACAAATCCGTAACAAATCGCCTCTACTAGCCCAAAAACGCAAAAACGATCCGTAACAAGCGAAACCCGCATGACACACTGGCGCATTATCTCACGGTCGCTCACTGCGCGCACGGTACACCGTACGGGTCCCGCCGTAACAAGCGAAACCCGAATGCCGGAACACCTTTCGACGAGCTTCACAACGTGCTGTAACCGCCTTTTTGACGCAAACCGCGCGCACAAACGCAAGAAAGCCCAGCAGGCAGGTTCACCATGCTGGGGCTTCGTTGTTTTGGAGGGCGCTAGACGCTCCCGTTATTGGCAACCGCTGGTGCTGCTCGCGATGCTGCTCGTCGCGTTACCGCCGAATAGCGTGACCGCTAGAGCGTAGAGCAGCCCTTCCGACTGACTCTTCTGAGCGGCCGACACGTTCGAACTGGCTGCAATGGTGGTCTGGATTGTATCCAGATCTGATTGCGCAATGTTCGCCATTTAGTTCACCTCCTTTCTCTCGTGATGGGCGACGCTGACTCGAAGGCCGAAGGCCGATTGAGTCGTTGTCGCGTGCTGTCGCGTACTAGGCCTGATGGCTGGACGATTCGCCTTGCTCGGCAGGCTCTGCGCTCTCTTCCTTCGCGCTCGGGTTGCCGCCTTGGCCGTGGAACGAGAGTTGGTCGGGCGCTTTGCCTGCAGCGTTGGGATGCACTGGCGGAATGCTCGTCTGCTCCGTGTGCGTCGGCACAGGATTGTGACGGTTGCCCGGATGAAGTCGATGACTACGCTGTTGGTCTTTTTCATGTTCGGAGTTCTCCTTTGTAGGGGTTGGCGCTCGTCAGCGCGTGGTTGCGGTTGTACCGGAGCGTCGCCACTCCGGTGTGGGGCGATCAGTTCTAGAACGAGTTACGCGTTGTATCAACGCCCAACTTGACGGCGCAAGGCGTGCAATAGTGAGGGTCGCTCCGTTGCGCGTTCCGCTTGGTGTAGTACGTGAAACGGAGCTGGGAACACTCAGAACAAAAGCGACGACCGCTCGTACCCTTACGCTGTTTGCGGAACTCGTAGATTTCCTGAGGGACTAGCACTAGAGGCCTCCGTCGGTGTCGAATGGGCTACGATACGGCTGCACGTTGGCCTCGAACAGATTTCGGCAAGGGTGGCGGGTCGTTCACTGGCACTCTGTCAAGGGACGCTCTGTACCCCTCGTCAATGTCATTCAAATCGAGCAAACCGTGATGCGCCAAATCTCTCCTCGCCGCGGCATTAAGGCGTTGCTGGACAGCGTCGTCAGGGTGGCGATCTTGGTACATTGCAGCAGTCGCCTTTTCTAGGTTGTCGAAGAGTTCATCGACCTCAACGGCTGTCAGTAGACGTCTCGCACAATAGGCTCGAGGTGACTCTCGAGACCTCTAGCCAAACCGTGGGAGATGGGATTCGCGCCAGCCGGTAGCTGATATCTTGCGGCTGAACGTCGACGCGAATAACGTGCAGCGCCATCAGTGCGTCGTACAGCGCGACTCTACCGCGATCCGAGGAACCGGTGGCTGTCGCCAGGTTGCCCTGAAGGTTCAAGAGGAGCGATTCTCCGTCGTCGTAAAAAAAGAGTTCTATGCCCTGCTCGCGAAGATCGGCGACGAGCTGGTTGACATTGCGCCTCTCATTGGGCCGGGGATGTGCTTAAACGGGGGATTGTTTGGGTTGGGCCAGCAGATCATATTTGCCTGTTGGTGTTGCTTGCCATCTGTTTGTGGAGCGCCGACGGCTGGCGCGGATACGCGACCCGAGCGGGCCGCGCTTTGTTAGGTGAGTTGGAACTGTTGTGAGATCTCGCGTACTTGGTCGACGCGTAGGTGTGTCAGTGCTGCGGTCTCGGCGATGCTCACGCCTTGCTTGAGTAGCGTGTATGCCCGCTGATGGAGTTTCTCGAACAGAACGTGACCCAGAACCTCGCGACCATCGGGCAGTGTGATGTAATCGTGAGCGCCCAGTGCGAGCGGTCCAGAGCTTTCCCAGAGGGCGAGTTGCTCTTGGACGGAGTCACGGTTGGCAGCTTCGCCAGCTTCCAACCAAAGTGGACCGAGCGGATTCTCTTCAACCGGAATCACGCCTGCGATGGCTTTAGTCAAGCGTCGCGCTTTACTGGTTTCGGTGGGGTAGAAGGTAGCTTGCCCCAGTCATCTTGACCGCGATCGCCATGCTACCCTCCGTGCCGCTGATGCAGCGTCGTTCTGGCAGGCGTTGATCAAGCCACGAATCTGCTCACGGATGCCTTGCTGCTCGAGGCGTTCGAGGGCGGCTTCAGCGTCGTTCAACGCTTCTCAAGCAGGTCGTGCGCTGGCGTCGTAACTCGTGCGCGTGTCTTCTCATTTGCCATAGAGTTTCTCCATCCGCAATTTCCACGCGGCTTCCTCTGCCTCTGCTTCTGTTCGTGTGCGCTCACTGTCCCAGCCACCTTCGAGTGTGTAGGTGTCGCTTTCGACTGCCGTTGTGCCCAGATGTGCGAGCGGGTCAAGGAAAGTTAGGTGTCGAAAGTGCTCACTCGTTGGGAACGTCTCGCGCTCAGATGGAAACTCGAAGACGCTCAGAACCCGCGTGTTGCCGCTGCCGTGCATCGTAATCGGCGCTTCGTCTTCTTCGATCTCAACAGGCGGCACAGTCTGGCGCTTCGAGTTCGGCGAGTGCGGCGCGTTCTGTGGCGGAGTTAGGCGTCGTGACTACTGCTGGTGTTGACGGGTAGTCGAGTTCGAAGGGTTCGTTGCTATCGTCGGCTGGTTGTGCTGCGGGTTTGGCGGCTGCGGCTTTCGCCTGTTGCGCGGCGTTTTCTGTGCTCGCGTGCGGGACTCCCGCTCCATCAGTTTCGACAAGCGATTAGCTATGTCGCTTTTCTCTCTTGGGTGAAGACGCTGCGTCGAGTGCAGCCTCCAGTGCCTTACGGGCACGAGTTTTTGACGGCATGGTGTTGCCTGCTTTCTTGATTGAATTTGCGGAGGGGAAAGTCACGACGCCGGTGCTTGACGCCGACGTCGTGTAATAGGCGCTGGAGACGTGCGCCGGAAGGGGGTTATGCTTTCGTCTTACGACCGCGCTTGGCGTCAGGCAGGGCGATTCCGCGTTCGATGGCGAGTACCTTCACGCCGCGAACCTTCGCGCGAGAGGTTTTCAACTCGTCCGCGATAGTCGCTTCACCGTTTCCTTCGTAGAGTCGCGAGAGAACCTTCTCATAAAAGTCGTTCTTCACGTTCGCCCACGTTCCGTTGACGTACTGCGCTTCTAGCGATTCGAGCCTGTCACCACGGCGCACTTTCTCGTAGTCGAGTTTGAACTGCAAACCGTCGCCGGGTTTCCAACCTTCGCGAGGACTGAGCTTAATGATCAGGTCCAGTGGATCGTCGCCGTCGGTTCGTCCGCGTTGCGTGCCATTCTTACCGGCGTGGTGCGTCACGATAACAGCGAAACCCGCGCGGCGTAGAGACGTTAGAAATTGATTCACGCTCTGCGTCTGGCTAGTATCGTTTGTGTCGTAGCCGAAGACAGCGGTCCGCGTGTCGAAGATGATCACGTCGGGCCGTAGCTTCTGCGCCTGTTCCATGAACTCTGCGAACGCGGCCGGTGTGTTCAGCTTCGGCGGTACGTGACCCCGTCGTCGCCCATTCCCTCGTAGCGAAGGCGCAACTCACCGCGATCGCCCGGTTTGGTGAACGTGTTGATGCGGCTTTGCAAGTCGACTTCCGGAAGTTCACCGTCGACCAGTAGGACGCGGTGACCTCCGTCGCTCTTCGAGAATCCGAGAAACTCGCCACCGTTGAGCAGGATGCCTGCGAAACTCGCGGCAAGGGCTGATTTACCGATGCCGCGATACGCGAAGATCTCATTCAGCGAACCGCCGCGAATCAGCGTGGCGTTGCCGGACCTGATCAGGGTCGGCGCTTCGGGTATCTGCTTTGCGGCAGAGCGTGCGCCATGAGGTGGAGAACTCAGCCTTCGCCGGTCGCAGCGCCCGCCGGTGGTTGCTGCGTTCGCTCGCGAACATCTGCTCATCGCGTTCACGGTCGTCCGGTGTACGCCAGTCCTCAACGAGATAAACGTCGAGCGTACCGGGAGGGGCTGTGGTGAGTTGCACAGAGTGGATCGCTCTTGCGAAACCAGCGGTCCCACATGCCGTCGAGGACTAGAGCGACCAACCGGGGAGTTCAGGATCGCTTCAATCAGCCGCGGCTCGTCGGTGTCGTAACGTGGGAAGAAGTCGGTGAACTTAGGCTGCGTTGACATTTACGTCCCCCGACCGTCGCTCGGCGTTACCAGACAGGATGTTGCGAATTGCTCGGCGCTGTTTCCACTGGACTGCAAACCGAACGAGTTCGTCATCGGGCAGTGAGCGGATAATTTTGTTCTGGGAGCGCATGGTCTGGTTGCCGGTTTGGTCGGTGAGGTCTTCGAGAGCGATTACGAGTTTCATTGCCTGTTCTGCGGTCATTGTCGGTTTCCTTTTCACGGTTTAGCACCGTCTGGCTGCGCGGTTGGCGCGGTTGCGGTTGTCGCCTATCGCTTGATGCCGTAGAGCGGAGCGATGGCGCGGTAGCGTTGTAGTTCCCACTCGTGCTTATCGAGGAGAACGATCACGTGTTCGAAGATCGCTCGTTGCGCGGCGAGTTCGGCTTGGAATTTGTCGCAGTCCTGACAGCGGCTGCGGCTCAGTTGGCGAGGTCAGTGGTTGCGCGTTTCATGCGGCCTTCTTTCGGCGTTCGCAGTGGTAAACGCGTGACGCTTCGGTGCATAGTTCACACCGACAACCCCGCGCGTAACTGCTGCGAGTTCCGCAGGGTTGGGTGATCGGTCGTCCGGCTGGTTTGCACGCTGACGAAGAGGATCGCTACTTCTGCCTCAAGGGCAGAGAACGCGTTGGGTGATTGTCATTTGGTGGGAGCTTGGCTGATTTTTGGGGGGTGTGGTGCTTTATTGAAAGGTGGTTTAGAACTGTACTACCTTTTCTCGCCTTTACAAGACCATTGTACCACTATTTTTCTGTCGCTGTCAAGCGTCACTGATTCTACGGAGGTTGCAAGGAGGGTTGTATCGCATCGCGGTACTGATCTGACTGCGACGCGAGACGGATCTCTCAGGCAGCGCGGCTGAGTCCTGTAATGCGTTGTGCTTCGGGCAGGCGTACAAAGCGGTCGGCGTGCATTGTATTTTGGTCTCCTTTAGGGTTTGCGGTTTGCACAGGGTCACGACGGTGGATCCGGCCACTCGCTCGAAGTACCGCGGGGTGCCGTTGACGACTACTGCTTTTCGCTCGACGTATTGCACTGTGAGGTCTCCTGACGTCCTGATGTAGCTACTTTGAATCAGGTCGCGACGGTGAACAAGCATAAAATGCGCCGTCCAACGAATCGAAACTCAGTTGTTTCAATGGGTTACGGAGACGGGGAGCGGTGAGCGCCTTGGATATCACAGCGAATGACGCCACATCTGGCAGGGGTTAGGCTGTGGAAAACTTTATTTTGCGATACCGTTACAAACGTCTCACGAGGTGGTACGCCAAGTCGCCACCGAATTAATGCTCTCACGCATATTTTCAGGATATTGCCGGATTCGCCGGTATGTTCCCACTACCAGCGCTTCCCGAAATCAGGCTGCAGCGCCCGATTAACTACTCGCCCCTGCAGCCCCCCTCGTAAGAGGAGGGGCGTAGGGGCAAGGTAGTTACAAAGCGTAATTGGTTTAGTTTACTATAGGGCGCCCGATTTAGCCCAATTTTAAGTCGTGTGGAATGATGGTGTTACGAGGGGTCAAAACCAATTAAACCAATTAAAAACCAATTAAAAACCAATTAAATCCCGCGCTCGTGAGCCGGCCTGACCGGGCGACTCGCCCGGGCGAGTAGCTCTAAAACCTATTTCAGACAGGGGGGGTTTTTATCAAACCGGCCAAAACCACCCGAAGAACACTTCCGTCTTCGGAGGGATGGTAGCTCAAAACTATGTTGTATAGGGGTTTTGACCTTTTGAGCTACTTCACCCTGCTTGGCACATCCTGTCCGAAATCGCTTTGCACGACTGCGATGCACGTCCTCCGAAAAAGTTTCACCTTTTCTTCGCCTAAATACCAGTCGCTGCCCCTGTTCGGCCATCCTCGAAGGCGTCAAACGGACGTCAGTCAGGGCGTCCTCGAGCCTCGCACGACGCATCGTGACTACGTCACAAACGCGTCATCCGTTACAATCCGTTACAAATTAGGGTAGCTGCGCGGCTAAGACCATTCATTGCAACGTACATGAGACAATTGCATCCGATTCGTAATCGAATGCGACTGTGTCGACTGTCTCGAAGAGACGATGACACGTCGCCATGCTCGCTCATTGACTAGTCACCCGTCCGTCGAGCGCCAGACCGCGGATCCAGGCCGAGGCGATCATTGCGCGCCTCGCTCGCAACTCATTGAAAAGAAGGTAGCTTCAGGCCGTTTTGACCTCCGGTGTACGGTCACCAGACCACCCCCGGTGGCGTCAGTCCTGTCCCTCAGAAAATCCGAAGTTTCGAAGAGTCAACGAGATAGCTGCTGAAAACCGAAATGCGCCCCTAGGACGTTTTCCAAGGTACCGGAGGCCCACACCCCATTTTGCACGAGCGCCTACCCCCCTAACTCAGGTCGATAAATCGATTTAGTGAACGGCCAATTTCGGGGGTCTACCCTGCGTTTCGCGCAAACAGAAAAGCCGCCCCGAAGAGCGGCCTTGCAATCGCCGCGAGTCTCTGCTACCTTCGATCATCCGTAACAACATTCGATTAACCGTAACAGAAAGGGTGAAATGGCAAAAGGCGACGGCACAGTCTATCTCCGCGGCAAGGTTTACTACGTCAGGTACTGGCGCGATAACCAACCCGTAACGATCTCCTGCCCGGGCCTCACAGAGGCGCAGGCCCGTACCAAGTTGAAGCACGAACAGCGGAAGAGCGACGAACACTTCGTCGGCCCTCGTGAGAAGCGCACCACCATCACGGAACTGGTAAACGACCTGCGCGCCGACTACGAGTCAAAGGGACGCGCGGATCTGAGCGACTACACCGAACGGCGCTGGACGCTCCATCTCGCGGCCGCATTCGGCAAGATGAAGGCGCACGAGTTCGGCACTACTCAGACAACGTGAGTACCGCATCAAGCGCACGAAAGAGGGAGCGACTGTCGCCACCATCAACCGTGAACTGCAGGTAATTCGCTATGCCTTCCGGCTCGGTGCGGACTCGCAGCCCGCCAAGGTGAAGCGCGTCCCGAAGTTCACCATCATCAAAGAGAATAACGCGCGCAAAGGTTTTGCCAGCGTCCAGCAACTGCGCCGCCCTGCGTGAAGTCGGCGGTCATCCTTCGGCATCGAGTACCGCACGATTGTCGAGCTTGGCTGCGCGACTGGTTGGCGTCGTGGCGAGATACTGGGCCTCAAAGTCGCCAACGTACACCTGCAACACGGCGTGCTGCGCCTCGAGGCAGATGAGACGAAGGCAGGCGTCGCCCGCGAATGCCCGCTTGATCGCGATCTGCTCGTCCTGCTCATGCCGTTCGTGCAGCGGCGCAAAGCCGGTGATCGCCTATTCACAACGAAGTCGATTCGCTGGACGTGGCCGAAGATCACGGAAGCGGCGGGTGTGCCGGGTTTGCTCTTCCACGACCTCCGTCGCAGCGTCGCTCGCATTCGTCGCGCAGCAGGCGTGGACACATCGGTGATCATGAAGATGCAAGGTTGGGCAACCGACTCAATGTTCCGGCGATACGCCATTGTGGCAGGTGATGACATGACTCGCGCGCTCGAACTGCAACGCGAATACGAGCGCAAGCAACTCGCACCACCGACAATTGAAGCGACACGCGAACCGTAACAAATCCGTAACACCGCTCACAGAGTGCCGATGAACTGCTTGATTTCATTGGCGTTCTCGCTCAGTACCTTTGTGTTTGCTTCAAAGGCCCTCTGCGCGATGATCAGAGCGGAGAACTCGCCCGAGATATTTACGTTTGAGGATTCCAGCGCTCCGCCCTGCATCGTGCCCAGCCCAGAGGTTCCAGAGACACCGATTGTAGCTGTGCCACTCGCGAGTGTCGTGGCGTAGTCGCCATCGCCTACATGTTCCAGGCCCTGCAAGTTGACCACGTTAGCAAGGGCAAGCTGGCCAACATTCAGTTTCTGGCCATTGTTGAATGTGGCCGTAACGGTGCCGTCAGAGCCGATCGTAAAGCCGGAATAATTCCCGCTAGCGTAGCCGTTTTGCTTTGTCGAAGATACCGCTGAAGTTTGATCAACCTGGCTGAGATTTGTTGCACCGTTGGCGCCGAAAAGCTCCCAAGTCAGGTTCATATTCGCCGCGCCATCCGACAGGCCGGAGAAGGAGATGCCTGAAACGTTAGCTGAGGGACTAACCAGATTTCCGCTCGTGTCAAAGGTCAGCGCCCCCGTCGCATTCGCGGATGCAATCGGATCCTGAATCACGCTTCCCGTCGTCGAGATCCCCGAGCCCGCGATGGACAATTGCCCGCCAGTGGCCGTTACGGTTGCCGCAACGCCTGCGCCGGTGAGCGCATTCTGGAGGTCAGCAGCGTACTGGCTTATGGACTCGCCTGCACTGACTAGCGGCGCAGAAATGGTCGTGGAGATATTGCCCGCGTTGGGCCCTGTAATGGTCAAGTTCGTTCCGGGGTCGACCGTGGCCTGAATGCCTCCACTGGATCCGAAGTTGTAATTGATGGTTGTCACTCCTGCAGCGGTGCTCGAGTTTGGCTGCAATGTGTCTGGCATTGAGATGCTGTATGACCAGGCGTTCGTCCCTGTCTTTGTATAGGTCACATTCGCCTGGTAGCTGCTTCCCAGCGAATCGTATACCTGCACCTTGCCGGAGATGCTGCTTCCCACGGCCGCTGAGGAGTCAAGCGTGGCCGTCATGCCAAAGGAGGTCGTGGGGCTTGGCGGCTCTACCTCGCTGACCGGAATGTGGACGGGCGCGAGAGGCGCATTCGTGTTAACGACGCCGTGGGTGGCCGGGAAGCCCATGACGCTCAGTCCGTTCGCCGTGATGAGATTGCCTTGCGAATCGAGCGAGAAGTTTCCAGCGCGCGTCAGCAGGCTGGTTCCGCCGCTGTTTACGACGAAGAAGCCGTTCCCCTGGACGGCAACGTCGGTGTCGACCCCGGTTGTATTCGGGGATCCATTCGAAAAATTGGTCTCGATCGAAGACACCTGGGTCCCGGAGCCGCGTTGGATAGGATCGCCTGAGCCTGCGGTTCCCACCTGCTGATAAAACAGGTCGGAGAAGTTTACCGACTGGGATTTGAATGCCGTCGTGTTCATATTGCTCAGGTTGTTGGCTATTGTGTTCAGTGCGGTGGTGTCGGCATTAAGCCCTGTAAGCGGAATGAAAAAGCTTGCCATTGTGTTGCCTCTCCTTTGGGTTGACACCGGCCAGGCCGGTCACTGAGGAATTCAGCGCGATACTGCCAATGCGAAAGCTCAGAAAGCCGGACGGATCCCGCCGAGGGAATGTGCGATGCGCTGTGCCGCCGGAAGCGGCGCCGGAATGGTGAGATTGCCGACAGCGATCTGAGCGGGATTTCTCGCGATGCCCCCAGGCACTTGCGCAACGGGAGCCTCCACTGAGCCGGTTGTCGCGCCCGGATGCGGGACCAGTCCTGCAGGGAAGCTGCTGTTGTGCATCGCTGTGCCTGTGATAGCAGTTTCCGCGCGGGCAGGCGGGCCCTGCGAGTCTGCGGTGAGCGTCTGATTGATGGAGATCAGCTGCTCCAGGCTGTTCACCTGCACAAGCTGATTGATGTACTCGTTTGGATCTGTATTCGCTGTGGGATCCTGGTTCTTCATCTCCGTCACAAGCAAGGTGAGGAAGTCGTTCGCTGAGATTGTCGCCGCATCGGCGCCCGATGCGGTGGTGCCGCTGCTGCCGGTGGTGTTGTTCGTCGTGCCTTTCAGCGGCGCCGCATTTCCCTGCTCCAGACCGCTCGTCGAAAGATGGTTCAAGATGCCAAGTGCCGTTGCTGCCATTCTTCCTCCCCGACTGCGTATTACCAGCAGTCCTTGATTCTTGCCGACTCATCCGTTTGGCCTGTCTCATCCCTATGCCATGATCGAGATATACCTGCTTCCAGACCCCACAATGACCGGCGGCTCAATCCCCTGGCTTCGCCGGGTGGACGAAGGGACGGGCGAAGCATTTCCGGCTTTTCGATCGGCCTCCGTGCCAGCATTGGAGTGCGGCTCATGGCTACCCCCTTGAGGTGTTCCGTGATCCATCCTCTGCCCGACTGGTTGCTCGTCCCGGAGCTCCGGCGCCGAGATGCTCACGGGCTGCACTGAAGCGTGATGATCTGCAAGAAATGCATTCAATCCGCTGAGGTGGCTGCTGAGCGACAGCGCTGCATCCGTCGAGCGAGGCACAAGTGCAGCACGAACGCCGTTTGGCTCGGCGTGCGCGCGCACGGTCACCCAGCCAAGCTCAGGATCCTGAAATCCTGCCTCAGCCTGATGCGTCCCGGCTCGGACCCAGGTGGGAGTCACGGTAGCCCTGTCCGCATCGAGCGCGGCGAAGAGTTCCCTGCCCGGCGCCGCTGCATTGCTGACTTGAACAGGGCCGGCAACAGAACCACTCTCGCGCGATCCGGCGCTGAACGTCATGGATGAGTCCCGGATGACACTCATGCCGAAGTGGTGGATGTCTGAGGCTCTGCCCTGAACGGGAACGCCCTGCGTCGCGTGTCCTTGATGTGCGTAAACGCTGGCCGAGTTGTCGGGCTTCGTTTCAGGCTCTAAGCTTCGCGGTTTGCTCACCCCGGGTGCCAGTGGTTGCGCTTGTGGTCGCTGTTCGCTCGGAATTCAGAGTCGAACGGTAGTTCCACTGGACTGGTTGAGTTATGTTTGCATCCCGGCCGGCACTTTCGTGGGATGGAGCGGAGAAACTCCGGATGCTGCTCATTCGATTTTCGTTGGGTGACGACAGCTCAGTATGGCTCGCATTCAACCCAGTAGTTGATCGGGGCGCGGCCGCGATTCTGTCGATGTCACCGTCGGATGTCGGGATCGGAATTGCCGGGAAGAGCGGTGGAGTCAGCGTGTCGGTCTCTTCACCCTTCCCGCCCATCTGCGACCCCCGATCTGGCGACGCGTCGGAAGAGGGCAGACCCGGGACTTCGTTCCTGTCCCGATCTGGCGCAATGGCGTCGGAGCTTTCCGACCGAGCATCGGATTTTGATCCCGAGGAAGATGGAAGGATCTTCACGCTGTCCTGAGCTTGCATGGGAATGGACGACGTCACAATGTGTGTGGCCGGGATCAGCTCTCCTGCTCGCTGCGCGCTCGCGAGAGGCGTTGTGGCCTGACGTCTAACCGGCGTGAGGCGGTCACTACCCTTCCCTTCACCGTGCTTTGGCGCTCGGTGCTCCTGAGCGATCCGGATTTTTTCTGTCGCCTTAAAATCGTCAGAGTTTGGCGCAATTTTTTCAGTGCGTAACGCAGACTGGGAATTCGCTGAAGGAGATCTCTCGATTGTCGATGGAGATGGCAGACTTTTCCCGACCGTGTAATTCAGCTTGCTCTTGAATTCGTAACCACGAGAGCCTGGGCTTCTCATCTCGCCATCGCATGCACCGGTCATCCCGCATGTTTCATCCTTCAACGTCTTTTCCGGTCCGGGCACTTCTTGCGAGGTCTTCATCGAGGTCAACAGCTGTTCCCAGTTTCCACGGAAGTCTCGGGACCCGAATTGAAGGGGCCGGGAGGAATCCTCCAGAGTGCTTTCGGCCGGAATGGACATGTTCCCTTCGACTCCGCATCGCCCCTTCTCCGGAATCTGCCTTGCGAAGTCGAAGTCGACGGTCACGATCATGTATTAGGCAAGTGCAGTCAACGTGCCAGAGTGAACGCGAAGAGATTAGAGAATTGTCAGAGTTCGAATCAGCAGGATCTGAACAAAGAGCGGGTGACTTTCAGGTCAAGTTTTTTCGGGCTTGCAACTTCCCGCCTGGAAGAGCCTGCGGCCAGGTGCCTGCGTCTTCGCGGCGAGTCTGAGCGCCTCTTCTGATCGCTGTCTCAGTGAGCGATGCCCCTCATCGAGCGCTTTCTGACTGCGTCGAGATGCCTCCAGTTCGTGCTCCGCCTTGGCCGCTTCGGTCAGCGTTTCCACCTGGCGGCGTTGTATGCGCTTCGTGGTGTATTGTGCCCTGAGTTCGCCGACCTCCCGCCTGGCCGTCTCGATCATGGGGGACAACGCAATGTAGAGCCTTTTGGCGGAACGCACTTCTTCCAGCCCTGCCAGACGGTCATGCACTGCGCCTGTGAGGATGCTCTCCTGCACGAGCATGCGCCCGTGACGCTCGCGCTCTACAGCAGAGCTCTGCGCTTCGACAAGTCGACGAAGCTCTGCCAGCTGAGCTTCGAGCTCAGTCTTGAGATGCTGCTCTTCCAGTTGCCGCACCAGAAGAAGCCGATACAATACGCGCCTGGATGCCATGCGCTAAATCTCCCGGGAGACAGTCGCAAGCCGGCCAAGACAGTTCTGAAAGCTCGCGCGCTCATCGGCACTCTGCGTCATGAATGAGCGCATTGGTCCGCGCGCCTGGAGAGCGCGCTCAAGCTCAGGATCGGAGCCCGGCTTGTATGCACCAATCTTCACCAGGTCCTCTGACTGCGCGTAAACCGCGGAAAGGCGCCGGAACAGTGCAATCTGATCGCGGTGAGCGGCCGTCGTCACAGCAGGCATGAGACGGCTGATTGAGTCCGGCAAATCGACGGGAGGATACCAGCCCTCTGCAGCCAATGAGCGAGAGAGCACAACATGCCCGTCAAGCAGGGACCTCACCGCATCCACAATCGGGTCCTGCTGGTCATCGCCTTCCATCAACACCGTATAGAACGCCGTGATCGAGCCCAAGCGGAATTGTCCGGCTCTCTCCACCAGCCGCGCCAGGCGAGCAAACACAGACGGCGTGTATCCCTTTGCGGCAGGTGGCTCTCCGGCGGCCAGGCCAATCTCGCGGGCCGCCATTGCGAACCGGGTCAGCGAATCCAGCACCAGCAGCACGTTCTTCCCTTCACCAGCAAAAAACTCGGCCACCGTGGTTGCAGCGAGTGCGGCCCTCATCCTCATTAACGGCGACTGATCGGAAGTGGAGACAAGCACAACCGACCGCGCGCGGCCTTCCGGGCCGAGCGAATCCTCAAGGAATTCGTTGACTTCCCGCCCGCGTTCGCCGATGAGCCCCACAATCGTGACATCGGCCTGGGTGTTTCGCGTCATCATGCCGATCAGCGTGCTCTTGCCCACGCCGGAGCCTCCGAAAATGCCCATGCGCTGACCGCGTCCGACCGTCAGGAGTCCATCAATGATGCGAACTCCGGTCCCGATCGGCGTGCGAATTGGGACCCTTTCCAGAGGCGACCGAAGCTTTCCGTCCAGGGGCAGCGATTGAGCAACGCCGGACAATTGCTCTCCGTCGATCGGCGCGCCCATCCCGTTCAGCACTCTTCCGATCAGCGCCGGGCTCACCTCAATCTCAGGGCGGACACCGCGCGCTGAGACTGCGTTGCCAAACTGGATTCCTTCTGTGGACTCGAGCGGCATCGACAGGATATTCAGGCCGCGGAATCCGATGACCTCGGCCGGGTGCGTGTTGCCGAATCGATCCGAGATTTCGCAGCACTCTCCCACGGAGGCGAGCGGTCCCGTCGATTCGACGGTCTGCCCCACCGACTCAACGACCTGCCCATGCCATTGCCAGGGCTGCCCGCGATGCAATCGCGCAAAGTAGCGATCAAGCTGGCCGGTCATGGAAGTTCTTTCGGATATTTCGCAACGCCGTCTGTCGCGGAGAGACCGGACGCAGCCGCACTCGCTCGATCAAAGAAGCCCCGCTCAATCTCATCGAGTTGCGCACGGATCCCCAGGTTCACCGATCCGATCTCTGTCTCTACGATGCATTCTCCGGTTCGCATCCCCTCGCCCATCTGAACCTCTGGCCGCGCAGAAAGGTTCGGGATATGAGCCATCGCTTCCGACCAGAGTTCCAGATCAGCCGGAGGCACGCGCAATCGTGCCCTGGTGGATTTGGAGAGCTGTCCAAGCGCCACGCGCACTGCTCCGCTCAGCATGAGCGGATCCATCTGCGCCTCTCGCCGCAGGATTCGTGCAGCGATCGCGAGAGCCAGCTTGACTACTTCAGGCTCGACCCGAAGAGAATACCGATCGCGTTCCCTCGCGAAATCGTTTGCGAGTGCTGCCGCCTGTTCAAAGCGCTGTGCGTCAGCCAGAGCCTGTGCGTTTTTTTGCATCTCTCGCTCGATCTGGCGGCCCTCCGAGATACCCTGAAGTCGTCCCTCCTCGAAAGACATGTGGGCGTCTTCAGAGGTCTGCATGTTGTCATCGGACGAAGAACCAACGCCGGTTGCTCGCGACGCGGCAGGGCAAGATGCTGGAGTGCTGGCCATCCCCTCTTCCTGCTGGCTGGCCGCAATACCGACTCCATCCCAGATCGGCAAGTCAGCTTCCGGGATCATTGGATACTGAAACGCCGTCGACCGTTGCCATTGTGCCTTCCATCTCTCTGCTCCTGCTGTGTTGACCTTTACGCAACGTTCTGACTTACGAATGGGTTTTGTTGCTGATAGCAACCCGCTCAACTCGGTTCAAGCAAGCATCTCGTCGCCTGACTCCAGTTTCAGAATTACTTTGCCCTCCGACTCCAGCTGTCGGGCAAGATTCAGAATCTCCTGCTGGGCCTGCGCTACCTCGCGTGACCGCACCGGTCCGAGCACCTCCATGTCTTCTTTCAACATCTCTGCGGCGCGCGAGCTCATTGCCTTGAAGATCTGCGCGCGCAGTTTCTCATCGGCCCCGCGCAGCGCCATGGCCAGTTGGCGCTTGTCGACGCTCGAGACGATCTCCCGAATGGTCGCGGGCGGCACCGTCAGCAGGTCCCCGAATGTGAACATCAAATTGCGAATATTCAAGGCCAGCTCCGGCTGTCCTTCCTCAATCGCCTCCAGGATTCTCTTCGACTCCTCCGCGTTGAGCCTGTTCATCAGGTCAGCAACGGCCTTGAATCCTGAATAGCTCTTCCGCGCCGTGCCACCCACGGTTTCGAGGCGCCGATGCAGGATGTGGGCAACCTTCTGCGCCATCTCAGGAGAGAACTGACGCATTTCAGCCAACCTCTGAATCACGACAACCTTGTGGCTGTCGCCAAGGTTTTCCAAAACCTGGGACGCGCGATTGGGATCGAGGTGAGCCAGCACAAGCGCGATCGTCTGAGGATGTTCGGCATCAAGCAGCTTACCCAATTGTTGTGGGTCAGTGCGTTGCAGCTTCGCGAGATTGCCATGGGCGGCCTCCTGTGATCGTCGCACCAGCGTCATCAGGTCTTCTGCGCGTTGTTTGCCGAAAGCCTCAACGAGCAATCGGCTTGCGTAGTCCTGGCCCCCATGCATCATGAAGTTCTGAGTCTCCAGCATCTCCCAGAACTCCTCCAGAATCCCCGCCGAGAGCTCCGGCGTGACACCGCGTAAATCCGACAGCTCTTCGGTGAGCCGTTGAACATCGGCCTCGGGAAGCGCGCGGAGAATGTCCCTGGCAAGGGAATCGCCCACCGCGACAAGCAAGACTGCGGCTTTACGTGCGCCGCTTAAGTGCGCCACACTGCGCTGCCGTGTCGCCGCAACATCATTTCCGCTCTCCGCCAAGGCCCGGTCTTCCACTATGCGCTCCGTCGAATCATTCCGAATGGATCCAGCTTTGAAGCAGCCGGGAACTCTGTTCCGGCTCACGCTTCAGTTGGCTGCTTACCTGTTCGAGAATTTCCTGAGCCTTCTTTCGCTCGGAATCGAGCGCGGCTGTCTCCGGCGCGCTCAATGACGGCTGTACCGAAGTGTCGCTTGGAATCTGGTGTGCAGGACCCTTTATGTTCGTGTCCTTTCTCTCGGAGCTGCCAACGCGCAGCAAAGCCGGACGCACTCCAAAGGCCAGGATCACGAAGAGGCACACCAGCAGCGTCAGATATTTGGTGAGAATCGGCGAGTTCTCCACCGAGGACAGCATCTGTGCCGGAATTGAAATCGGCGCCAGAGTTCGGTTCTCATCGAATGCCAGATCCTGAACGGTCAGGGTATCTCCCCGTGCCGCGTCAAAACCGATTGCGGCCTGGGCCAGTGAGGTCAGATTGCGCAGTTCGTCTGCAGAGCGCGGCTGCCACTGCGCCTGCACTCCCCTGGAGGGCGCTTTCATGAGCCTGTCATTGACCACAATCGCAGCTGTGAGCCTGCGCACTTTGCCGGGATTCTCAACCACATGCCGCACCGTCTTAGACACTCCGTACGTGCCAGACTCCGTTTTTGCGGTCTGGGGCGGCGCCATCTGGTGAGGGTACACGGGCAGAGGCTGAGAATTCGGAGACATTCGAGGCTGTGCCGGGAACGCCAGCCGCAACTGGCTCCGGACCTGTCGATTGCTCGGTCCTCTGCATCGACAGCGTCACTGACTGGCTCGGGTCGTAGATCTCCCGGGTCTCTTCGGCCGAAGCAGAATCGTAGCCGAGTGTCACGGAGGCGCGGACGTTGCCTGGTCCGGTGACCGGCTCAAGCGTAGAGATGAGCTTTTCTTCGAGCGCCTGCTCCTCACTCAATTGCATGGCCGCAGCCGTCTTTGGTCCCAGAGGCAGATGCCCCGCGGCGTCCACCAGCACCACGCGGTCGGCCGCAAGGCCATCCACTGCCGAAGCCACCAGATTTCGAATCGCCTCTGCCTCGCCGTCTGCGAGGGACCCGCGGCGAAGCTTCAGAACGACCGAGGCTTTGGCGGGGCGTTCCTCTTCGCGAAACAGAGAATCGTGCGCAAGCACCAGATGAACACGCGCGGATTCAACATCCGCCAGGGATCCGACCGTATGTTCCAGCTCGCCTTCGAGCGCGCGCTGATAGTTCACACGTTCGTCAAACTCCGAGCCAACCCAGTTGGGCTTGTCAAAAAGTTCAAATCCCATGCGCCCGCTCTTCATTGTGCCCCTGGCCGCAGTCGCCAGCCGAGCCTTGTCAAGCTGCGGTGCAGGAACCCGGATTCCGGTGCCATTGTCTGTCGGTTCAAAGGGGATCTGTGCCTGAGTGAGAATCAGTCCTGTCTGCCGAGCATCGTCCGGGTCAAGTCCCGCGTACAGTGTGCGCCAGTCGGTTCGCAGTCCATACCAGAGAATGCTCCCCAGCAGACAGCTCAGAAGCAGCGCGGAGACCAGGGACCATCTCTGCTGTGCAGAACTCATGGATGCCCACTGGACCCGGGCTCGAGTCCATAGCGCAGCGGCGCCGGAGACAATCTGCGCTCCACTCCCGACCGCTGTTCTCCGATCCAGTTGTGTTCCCGGTGCTGTCATTGTCTCTTCATGCCGCCGTCTTGTATTGCGTCCCGGATTCTTCTGGGTTGCCGCCTGTCTGCCTGGACGAAAACTCCGCTAGAACTGCATTGCCATCACACTCTGATATGCCTGCACGGCCTTGTTGCGAACAGCCAGCGCCAGCTCGAAGGCCATGCTTGCCTTCTCAGCGGCAATCATCGCCTCATGCACGTCCACACCCGATCCGGCGATCAACCCGTGCACGGTCGTGCGTGCCTCGCTCTCCAGTCCATTTACCTCATTGACGGCATCGGTGAAAAGATCGCTGAAAGGCGTCGCCCCCGCGTCGGCGCCTGTCTTCGTAGAAGCGAAAGTGGAGAGCCCTGCTCCCGGCCCGACCATCGCCGGCACGTTCGTCGCTACGTGCTGCGCAACTTCTGCAATCGCATTCATTGCTGCTGACATGAATACTCCTCGTTCGAATTCGCGGTTCTCGTCTCGCAGGACTTTCGCGCCGTCCTTATGACTTGGCAATCTCCAGCGCCGCACTGATCATGCCCTTCTCCGCCTGCACCGCAGAACTGTTCAGTCCGTATGCACGCGTCGCGCCCATCAGGTCAACCATCTCTGTAAGCGGATTAATGTCGGGGTAGGCCACGTAGCCGTCCGGTCCCGCATCAGGGTGACCGGGATCGTAGCGCTTCAACGGCGGCGCGGTGTCCTCCACGACCTGTGCAATATGAACACCGGGCGCGGCTGTACTCTCGCCGAAAGTGCCCGGCCGGGGAAATGAGATGCCACCTTCTGCCTGGCCGGATCCTGCAGCGCCGGCGAGTGCGTTGATGAAGCCGGCATCTTCGCGGTCGGCAGCGAAGACCACATGCTGCCGCCGATAAGGACCGCCTGATTCCGTCCGGGTTGTCTCTGCGTTGGCCATATTGGCGGCGACCACTTCTGCCCGCATCCTCTCCGCCTGCATCGCCGACCCGGAGGTCTCCATCAGTCCAAACAGATTCATATGCTCTCTCCCATGCTGGTTGTTGCTGCCGCTGCCCGCTATTTGTCGGCGTGAATCGCGTCCATGACGCGCTGATTCTCAAGGCGCAGCAATGCCACGCCCGTCTTGAACTTCAACTGCTCCCCGGCCAGATGAAGCCCTTCACGATCCATCGAGACGTTATTGCCATCCGGCCTGGCGATCAATCCATCAACGGCCTTCACGTGCGCAGGTTGCATCGATTGCCCCGCGTCAATTCCCGCCATCGCATCCCGCATCTCCGATGCGAAGTCGATGCCGAGCGTCTGGTAGCCGGGAGTGTCGATGTTTGCCATGTTGGCAGCGGTGAGCCTGGTTTCACTCACCGTCAAGTCCAGATATCGAGTAAGCTCGTCGCTCAACCGCGTTTCGATTTGCAGGTTCATCGCGTCCGTTCCCTTCTGCTGCCGCAATCGGTCTGCATGGCACAACGGCCACTCGCAAATGTCCTCAGCATGCCGTCATACCGAAATCAATCTCATCTGCAGTCACCACCGGCTCGTCGCCAGCGAGAATCACCGCTCTCTCGATGACATGCTCAAGTTCGCGGACATTTCCGGGCCATGTGTGTGCAGTCAGCTTTTCCCGCGCGCCTCCGTCGAGATGCTTTGCCGGCTGTTCCCGTCCCACTTGCTCCAGGAAGTGGTCCACCAGGAGTCCCAGATCGTCGATGTGGTCTGTCAAAGCAGGAGTGCGAATCAGAAAGACGGCCAGACGGTAGTAAAGATCGGCGCGGAACTTGCCATCCTGCGCGTGCCGGGAGAGAGGCTGGTGCGTCGCGGCCAGAATGCGCACGTCCACCTTCACCGTCTCGTTGTCGCCAACACGCTGCAACTCCCCGCTCTCCACAAATCGAAGCAGCTTGGACTGCAGCGCCAACGGCATCTCACCAATCTCATCGAGGAAGAGCGTTCCTCCGTCCGCAGCTTCAATTCTCCCTACCCGCCCTTGCACCGCTCCGGTGAAGGCGCCCCGGGTGTGGCCGAAGAGTTCTGCCTCCAAAAGAGCCTCGGGGATGGCGGCGCAATTGATGGCCACAAAAGGCTTCCGGTTGCGTGAAGAGAGGCGATGGAGAGCTCTCGCAACCAGTTCCTTGCCGGAGCCGGTGGGCCCCTCGATCAGAACCGAAGTGGAACGAGGAGCCACAAGCCGAATGCGGCGGCTGAGTTCAAGCATGCATTGCGCCTCGCCAATCAACTCCGGGAGCCGCTCACCCGGCGAAAGAAGTCGGGACCGGGAAGCGTTGCTCACGGGCGCAGTGTTTGGAGCAACGGCAGACGGAAGGGAGCCGATCGTAAGGACAGTTCGTTGAGAATCAAATTCATCAGTGTGCGGCAACAACTGTGGCAGGGCCGCGATGGGGCGAATCGGCTGCGAAGAGCGTCGCGACGCAGCGCCTGATTCCGCCAGTTCGGGAGCACTGTTCCACGCGGCGGTGTTCGATTCATCGACTCTTCGCAGTGCCAGAAGCAGCTCCTGCCGGTGCGGTCCCCGCGGACTCTCGTGCTTCGAAGCGCCGCCTGCTGTGACAACGTCCACCTCGGGAAAGGAGGAACAGAACTCCTTGACGAATTCGTCAAGGTCAAGGTCCGGCAGCCAGGAGTCGACGACGACGGCTTCCGGTATGGCCAAGCTCGCTTCGCCCCATGCCTGCGCGCCTCCGTCTGCCTCACGAACATGCCAGCGCAGCCCCGTGAGAACTTCGTTCACGCGCCGACGGAAGCTGGCGTCTGCGCTCGCAACAAGCGCCGTGCGCGTTCGAGCACGCGAGGTCGTGGGAAGAACCGGAACCGACATGGTTTGCATCATGAATCTCCTTTGCGGCGAAAAGGGAAACCTAAGGCTCTACTGCACCTCGACGGAAATCGCTCTTCCGCGAAGCTCAGAGTCGGGAGCAGACCGGAAGGCAACATCCCCCTCAAATGGGATCATGTAGCCACTTCCTCGGATCGTCCGGATCAGTGTGCCCGGAGGGGCGTCGCTCAGCTTGCGGCGCAGATAGTTCACATAGACATCCACGATGTTCGTTGTTTGGGCCGGATCCATGTGCCACACCGAATTCAGTAATTCGGTTCGCGATACGGCGTGACCGCGATTGAGCAACAGATGCTCGAGCAGTGAAAATTCCTTGTTGGTCAGCACCACGGGAATTCCGCCTCGTCGCGCGAGGTGATCAAGCCTGTTTAATTCGAGATCGCCGGCGCGCAGTGCCAATCGTGCTTCACGTTTGCGTCTCAGCAGGGCGCGCACGCGCGCTCGGAGCTCCTGGAGGCTGAATGGCTTCAGGACGAAATCATCGGCGCCACGATCAAGGCAGCGAACACGGGTATCCACATCCTGACGCGCTGTGAGCACCATGACCGGGAGGTTGCTGTCCATCACGCGAAGTTCTTCGAGGACCTGTTCGCCATCCTTGACCGGCAAATTCAGATCGAGAATCGTCATGTCCGGCAACTGCTCGCGAAATGCCTCCACTGCCGCTGTTCCATCGTGCGCCACGCTTACGACATGCCCCTCGGCTTCCAATCCGCGTTTCAGAAACAACGCCAGCGCCCTGTCGTCTTCAGCGATCAAAATCCTCATCTGTGCCCTTCTCTCGCATTGCACCGCCATCGTCGAACTGCGAACCATGGCCTTGTGTCGCGACTCTTAGTGCACGTTAAGCTGCTGCACTTCTCCACGTTCTCGCGCAGTGAGAAGGAACTCAAGATTGGAAGGAGAAAAGAACCTGGGAGGAGGACCAAAAAGAGCGGCGGCTCGCGAGCGTCCCAGAAGGAGACGAGTGAACACCGATGTGTGATGGCAGACACCGAACTGCCGGATCGACGTTTCCTGGCGCCCTTGCTCGCGGACACTGTACGACGAGCGGGCAGTCGAATTGTCCCGGTAAATAACCGGTCGGATGGTTTCCCGGGTTGAACACCTTGCGGACGAACGCCTCTAGGAAGAGTCCCGAGGAGGCGCAGTGTTTAGATTCGGGCTACCCCGGAGAAAAATAGGCAAAAATCTCTTGTGTTGGTTCGCTTTTTGTTCGCTATAATCCGCGCATGGCTGTTACCCGAAGACAAAAAGAGATTCTCGACTTTCTTGAGTCGTTCGTCGCCCGCAATGGGTACTCCCCTTCCTTCGAAGAGATTGCCCGGGGCATGGGCCTGAAGAGCCTTGCAACCGTTCACAAGCACATCACCAATCTGGAAAAGAAGGGCATGTTGGATCGCGTTCACAACCGCAGCCGGTCCATCGATGTTCTTCCGCCCGGGACACGGACGCGAGCGAGCGACCGGCTTCCTCTTGCAGGAAGAATCGCAGCCGGCCTTCCTGTCGAGACCTCCGAGATTCCCGAGAGCATCTCTCTGCACGACGTGGTTGGAAACCGGGACGTCTTCGCGCTGGAAGTTCGAGGCGATTCCATGCGGGACGAGCACATTATCAACGGCGACTACGTGCTGGTGGAGCGCACACGCACAGCCCGGCAGGGAGAGATCGTTGTTGCCCTGGTGCACGGGTCGGAAACTACGCTAAAGCGATTCTATGCGGAGGGCCACCTCGTGCGGCTGCAACCGGCCAACATCGAAATGGAGCCTATATACGTGCCTGCTGCCCAGGTAGCGATCCAGGGGCGAGTGCTGGGGGTCCTTCGGAGATACAAATAAGCGGTTGCATTCGTCCGAAATGGAAGAGGGCCCGGCGAATGCACCGGACCCTTGTTGTTTCAGATTCGTTGGAACTCAATCTACGCCAGCAGCCGCTGCACCTTCTCCTCAATCACATTTTGCGGGACATAGCCCACAACCTGATCTGCGACCTTGCCCCCTTTGAAGAAGAGCAGTGCAGGAATGCCGCGAATTCCATAGCGCGACGGCGTCGCTGCGTTCTGATCCACGTCCACCTTGGCCACCTTCAGTTTTCCGGCGTAATTCTTGGCCACACCATCCACGATCGGTGCGATTGCCTTGCAGGGTCCGCACCAAACTGCCCAAAAATCCACCAGGACCGGCTGCTCGCTTCGCAGCACTTCCTGTTCGAATGTTGCATCGCTAACTTCAAGAACTTCCAATCCCGCCATGATTCTCCTTGCGGCGCCCCCCTCAATCGTGGCAACCGTGCCTTTATAGGATGCTCTAAGAGGGGGCATAGTCGCAATGCGCCACCGATCAGAATCACATGGGATACCAAACAATAACCTGAACTTGGCGCTCGGTCGTTGCTGAGGCAATTGAGGGTTCAATCGGTTTAATCGGCCTAAAACAGAAGCGCCCGGATCCGAGAATGGATCACGGGCGCTAGAGCAGCCCTCCCCCAGAACTGCCCACGCAGCGAATTTAGGGGCTCTTTGATTTAAAGGCAAGGAAACTTAGGTAATCGGCCCGGTAATCTGCTAATAGTGATTAATTATTTCTAAATATACACAATTAAATATTAACTTCTCAGTAAACGTAGGTTAACCTACTTTTCATTCGACTTACCGCCTTATTGATTGACCGGAAACTTCCGATTGGCGCTGCACGAAGGACTGAGCTGCACCGGTTGTTTCAAATCGGCAGACATGAAATTCGGGTTCGGGTAAGCCCTTCAACTTCAGTCTCATTGCAGCCAGGGCGCCATCGAGATCGCCCTCACTCCGCACAATCACGATGACTGCGGGACCAGCGCCGCTCAGGGCAACACCTAGGATCCCATGCGTTCCCGCCAAAGGAAGGAGCAGCGGCAGCATTGGGCAGATTGGTGCCCTGTACGGTTGGTGGATTCGATCTTGCATCGCCGCCCGCAAAAGGTCGCCTCGGGCCTGGGCAAAGGCCAGACCGAGCAGAGAAACGGCCTGGATATTCACAACCGCATCCGCCCTGCAGTAGTTTTCCGGAAGCACCGCTCTGGCCTTACTTGTGGCGAGCGAATCCGGGGGAAGAACGACGATTGCGCGCCAATCAGCCGGCGGGATGACTCGCGCCAGGTGCACCTTTTGGCCTTCGCTTGCGGTGACCACGAAACCGCCCAGCCAACAGGCTGCTGCGTTGTCCGGGTGTCCTTCCAGCCGACAGGCCTCCTCCAGAATCCGGTCGGCACTCCAGCCGAGCTCTCCAAAGTGCACAGCCATGGCAATTCCAGCGAGTCTTCCGGCGGCTGACGAGCCACAGCCCATCCCGAGAGGAACTTCGTTGTGCATGCGAACCGCCAGCGGTGTGACTGGATCGCCGTTCTCCTTCAGTACCCTGCTGTAAACGTCAAGAATGAGGTTGTTCTGGAGTTCTCTGCAGAGGTCCGCGTCGCGCCCCGTCGCATCGATTGCAAACTCCGGAGCGGGCTCGGCCTCAATCTCGAGAAAGAAATCGAGCGCCACTGCGGCAGCGTCAAAGCCGGCACCAAGATTGGCGGATGTCGCCGGGAACCTCATCCGAAATCGCACGGTATTCTCATTTGGCAATGTACTCATCGGGCACTCGCCTTCACAACATCGAGAACGGCTGATGGATCAGCGTCGACAATTACGGCGTTGCGCCGAAGGGCCTCGATCTCATTCTCGTGACCTGCGGTTTCCTGCTCGTTCAGAAGTGTTCCGCTGTGGAAGCCAATTGTGTAATCGGCATCTTTGAGCGTGTGGCCGGTGAGTACGAGTACAACGGAGTCCGCAGAAGCCACTTTGCCCTGCGCGCGCAACTTCTTCAATCCGGCCAGAGTCACAGCCGAAGCCGGTTCGCACCCCAGTCCTTCTGCGCCGATTTCCGCCTTTGCAACCGCGATTTCCCTCTCGTTCACATCAAGGCACCATCCGCCGGTTTCTTGAATGACGCGTGCGGCCTTGCGCCACGACGCCGGATTCCCGATGCGAATTGCAGTGGCGCGGGTGTGAGCCTCAACAGGCTCGAAGTCCTTTCCGTCGCTTTTTGCAAAGCTTCGCGCCAGCGGATTGGCGCCTTCCGCCTGAATTACCGAGATGCGCGGCAGCCTGGCCACGAGCCCCAGGTCGCGAAGTTCCCTGAAGCCCTTGCCGAGCGCCGAGCTATTCGCAAGATTTCCCCCAGGTACGATCAGATGGTCGGGCACCGATCCAATCGAAGGCTTCGGCGATTTCAAAGGCGGGAGTCTTCTGACCTTCGAGCCGATAGGGATTCACTGAGTTCAGCAGGTAAATGGGCGCCTGCTTTACGGTCTGCGTCAGGACGCGAACACAGCCATCAAAGTCCGTCTTCAACTGGCAGGTGACTGCGCCGTAATCCATGGCCTGCGAGAGCTTGCCCCAGGCGATTTTGCCCTCGGGAATCAACACAAGGCTGCGCAATCCGGCACGCGCGGCGTATGCCGCCATCGAGGCTGAAGTGTTGCCCGTGGACGCGCATGCAACCCATTCGAAACCGCGTTCCTTGGCCACGCTTAAAGCCGCCGTCATTCCCGTGTCTTTGAACGAGCCGGTCGGATTCATTCCCTGATGTTTGGCAAAGAGCTGATCGACTCCCAGTGCCTTTGACAGCGCGCTTCAGCAGATAGAGGGGCGTGTTGCCTTCGCGCAGGGTGACGGCGTTGCCGAAGTTGTCGAGGATGGGCAACAACTCCCGGAAGCGCCAGACGCCGGACTGATCGAGTGCCTCGCTTGAGCATCGGCGCTCGCGCCAGAGCCACTTCAGTGCTCCGGGATTCGGACGGTCGTGCCCCTGTCGCTGACTCCATCCTGCATATTCCACTTCAAACAGATCGCCGCAGGCAGCGCATCGAAAGTCAGGTCGCGCCTCAGCTCCCGAGCTGCGTGCTCCGCATCCGAAACAACGTAACGTGTGCAGATTGTCGTTCATCCTTGGTGTTAGCCTACCAGCGTAGGGTGCCTTTTGTTTAACGCGGCCGATGCGATCATGCTGAAGCAGGTTCTCGCCATTGTGTTTGGACTAAGTTTCGTTCCGTGTGCTTTGGAGCAGGAGCCGCTGCGTGTGGCGGCCGCTGCTGATCTTGAACCCGTCTTGCCCGGCATCCTCGCGCAGTTCCAACAGGCGACGGGCGTTCGCGCCGAAGCAACGCATCAGGCGTCAGCGACGCTGGCCGCGCAGATTCAGAACGGCGCTCCCTTCGATCTATTCCTGAGTGCGGATATGGGATATCCCAAGCGGCTCATCGATGCTGGATTGGCTGACGCCGCGGGCAGCCCTGATTCCACGACTCCCATCCTCTACGCAAAGGGCACCCTGGTCCTGTGGGCCAGGAAGGATTCGAAGTTGACGCCGCCTTCACTTGAGCTGCTTCGCAGTCCTGACCTTCGGCGTCTTGCCATCGCCAGTCCTGACCGCGCCCCATACGGCCGTGCCGCAGCGGCAGCGATTACCAACCTGAAACTTTATGATGCACTGCGTAGCCGGCTCATTACCGCCGAGAATATCGCACAGGCTGCGCAGTTTGTGGACTCCGGCAACGCCGATGCGGGACTCATCTCTTTGACTTCCGCTCTCTCGCCACAACTCACAGCAAGTGGACGATACTTTATCATTCCGAAGAACCTGTATCCGCCGATCGAACAGGGAGCGGTGATTGTCAGCCGCACCACGAATCGAGCAGCGGCACACAAACTTATTGACTTCCTTCTTTCGCCGCCCGTGCAGGCTCAGCTTTCCAGAGCTGGACTGACTCCGGTTCACGACCAATGATCGACTGGCAAGCGTTTGCCCTCACCATTAAGCTCGCGACCGTCACGACTGCGATCCTTCTCGTGATTGCCGTGCCCTTGTCGGCGCTGCTCGTTCTGGGAAAAAGCCGGTGGCTGGCGCTGCTTGAAGCCTTGACAGTGCTTCCACTCGTCTTGCCGCCAACAGTTCTGGGCTTCTTCCTTCTCGTCCTGCTCGGCATGCGGACTGCGCCAGGTCGAGGAATTGCTGCTGTCCTTGGTCATCCCCTTGCGTTTTCGTTCGAAGGACTGGTGGTGGGCTCTGTGATCTACAGCCTGCCGTTTGCGGTGCAGCCTATCGTCGCGGGTTTCTTCGCCGTTGAGTCGTCTCTTATCGACGCGGCACGTGTGCTCGGCGCAGGCCCGATGCGGGTGGTCTGGACCTTGCTGGTCCCGCTCGCCCGACGTTCGATTCTGGCAGCGGCGGTGCTCGGATTCCTGCACACTGTTGGCGAATTCGGTGTGGTGCTCATGCTCGGCGGCGACATTCCGGGCGCTACGCGGACCCTCTCCATCGTTCTCTACAACCAGGTTGAGAATTTCGACTATGCCGCGGCCAGTCACACCGCAGCTCTTTTGCTTGGCCTGAGCGTCATTGCTCTCGTCGCCATTTACATCGGCGGCCGCCGTCGGGGAGCACGCAATGCTTGATTTCCAGATCAAGGCGCAGCGTGGCCGCTTCCGCCTCGAAGTGGACTGCCGCCTCACATCCGAGTGGACAGTCATCTTTGGACCGTCCGGCGCGGGCAAAAGCACGATTCTGCGCATTCTTGCGGGCCTGGAGAGAGCTGACGAAGGCAGAATCATCTTCAATAAAGACACTCTGGCCGACACTGCATCGAGTCTCAGTGTGAAGCCGGGCCGCCGAAGGACTGCGCTTGTCGCGCAGCAACCGGCGCTCTTTCCTCATCTGAGTGTTACTGCAAACGTGGCATATGGATTAGCGGACCTCGATGTCCGAAGCCGCGCCGTTCGCGTGGAAGAAATGCTGGAACTCGTCGATGCGAAGGAGCTCGCCCACCGCCTTCCACGGGACCTGTCTGGCGGCGAGGCACAGCGAGTGGCATTGGCTCGCTCACTGGCTCCGATGCCGCGGCTGCTACTGCTCGACGAACCGTTTTCTGCGCTTGATGGCGCCGCAAGCGATTCCCTTCTTTCGCGGCTGCAACGCTGGACCGGCCAGCACAGCGTTCAGACGATTCTCGTCACTCATGATGCGACGGACGCCTTCGCTGCCGGGGCGGAGGTTGCCTTGTTGCGGGAAGGTCGCATTTGTGCCCAGGGTCCCGCTGCGGAAGTGCTGAACGTTGAGCGTGAAAGAATGATCAAGAGACTCGACGGATCAGCGTAGAACGGACTTTCCTACTTTGCCGAAATCACCAGCAGGGTCGCATCGTCCTGGAAGTGAGAGTCGCAGAAGGCATCGACCTCCGACATGACGGCGGCGTTCAGCTGGGCTGCATTGAGTGAACTGCTGCTCTGCGCGAATGCTGCAATCTGAGCTTCACCGAACTCGCGGTCCTGCGCATCGCAAGCTTCGCTGATTCCATCGGTGAATAACAACATCCGATCTCCCGGTTGCAATTCGATCTCAGCCTGTTCGTATTGCCACGACGAGAAGATTCCAAGCACGGCCCCTCCCGAATCTACGGTGCGGGATTCGCCGGAAGAGACAAGGATCGGGCACATATGCCCGGCATTGCAGTAATGGAAAGTCCGTTCTTCTCGGTCGAGCACCCCGTAAAGAAGCGTGACGAACTTCCCGGATGCGATGTTTCCGCACAAGAGCTGGTTCACCTTGCTACAGAGAGCCGCGGGCTGTTCTGCCTCGTTGGCAAAGGCGCGCACCGCTGCCTGTACATTGGCCATCAGCAGAGCGGCGGAAACACCTTTCCCGGACACGTCAGCGATGCAGATGCCCAGCTTGTGGTCTCCCAACCTGAACACATCGAAGTAGTCGCCACTCACCGCCAGTGCGGGATGCCAGGCAGCAGCGATTTCAAAGCCTGCGAGCTGAGGGATCTCCTTCGGCAGGAGCGATTGCTGAATTTCTCTCGCACGCTTCAGCTCCTGCTCCTGCAGTTCAAGCTGCGCGGTTCCCAATGCCACGGTGCGCTGCAGTTCAAGGTTGCGCTGCTTGAGGCGGTCGCTGGTCGTTCGATAAAGAAATGAAAC
>CAVVTY010000016.1:0-393471 GCA_963751225.1 uncultured Acidobacteriaceae bacterium | reverse complement strand
ACGCCAATAACGAGGGCCGCCGAGGAATTCGGGACCGACTTGCATCTCGTTGATGAGGAGAATCTCTATGCCTGATAGAACCGATTACCTGACGCGCATACGTGATTATGCCCAGGGAAAGGATCCGTTGGAACTGCAGGAACAGGCACCAGCGATCCTGGCAGAATTGCTGTCCATGGCGTCCGATCGGCAACTCACGACGCGTCCCTTCAAAGACAAATGGTCCGTCGGCGAGATCCTGGCGCATCTTGCCGAGGACGAAATCGCTACCGCTTGGCGCTATCGCCAGATGCTCGAACACGACGGGCTCCAGCTGGAGGGATTCGATCAGGATCTCTGGGCGCGTGCGGGAGGCTACCGCTCTCGCGCACCCCACGATTCACTCACACTCTTCCGATTGCTGCGCAAGGCAAATCTGCAGTTTTTGCGGCAGATCGGCCCGGAACAGTGGGAATGCCATGGCATCCATTCCGAGCGTGGCCGGATTACGATCAGGGATCTGGTCGTCCATATGGCCGGGCACGATCTCAATCACATTGAGCAAATCCGCACAATGCTGGGATGACGCATTCACATCTTTCCTCCCCAAGGAAATCTGCTAACGCTAGATGCGGCGGTTGACGCATTGGCTGAAGGCAGTTCACTTGACCGTGGGTAACTTGGTGCGGAGGTCCTGGATGGCTTATGGGGTGAAAGATCCCATCACTATGCTCAAGGATAACTATTTCGTTCTCACGGGGACGTTCGGCAGCGGCAAATCCACACTGCTGAACCTTCTCCAAGCGCGTGGTATTCGGGGAGTCGTGGAACCAGCTCGACCGATACTGGCAGAGCAGCGGAGCCTCCAGGGAGACGGAGTCCCCGAAAGGAATTCCCGATTGTTCGTTGAGCTTATGCTCTCACGAATGTTGAATGCCTATCGGCAACATGAGGCCTCGCCGGGACCAGTTCTCTTCGACCGCGGAGTACCGGATATCCTTGCTTACGCCGCATTGTTCGGCTTTGAGTTTTCGGCCGGCGAGGATGCTGCTCGTCTCTGCCGTTACAACTCTCGCATATTCGTCGCCCCCGCTTGGGCGGAGATATATTGCACGGACGATGAGCGCAAGGCGCCATACTCTCTAGCATGCAAGTTCGATAGTGACCTACGGGCGATATATGAACGCTTCGGCTATAGTCTGATCGATCTCCCCTGTGTCTCCGTTGAAGGCCGAGCTGACTTTATCCTGGAGCGCCTCGCAGCTTCCTGATCGCTTATCGTCGAACTGTGATGTAGAAGTCACCGGAAACGATCACCTTCCTCAAGCCCGCTCTAAAGGTTATTTCCTCATTCTCGCATCCTGAGCAGCGGGTATCGTATGCACTCGATGGAACGAGCCTCAGTCCGGACGCCGCTTTGGGATTCGCAGTGATCCTCAGTCAGCTCATAGTCGGCGCCGTCCTCTTGTGTCCGCAGCGCCGACATCCGGGTAGACGCCGTTGCGCGGCTACACTCCTGAGCGGTCGGCTAATTCGAACTATCCGGCTTCCACGTCAGGATTTGTCTGGTGAAGTTGTCCAGTGAGGTGGAATGTACGAAGATCCCGGCTGATCCGATTCGGTCCCAATCCGATCATTGACCGCATCGTGGAAGCGCTGCTTGCATCCGAGTTATCGCTCGGTTGTCTGCATAGAGACGCGTCCTAATAGGAACTGGATTTGCTCTAGTTCACTACCCGCCTGATGGCATAGACGAGCACAGGTCCGACAAAAAGTCATGGGCGCGAGAGCTGGGATCTCACAGACTTTAGCTTTCTTCTTCACCACGCTTCAAATGGCCTTGGGACTTGGTTTCGATCGAACCCATTTCCGCGGATGTCATCAGGCCATCGATCTCCGCAAGCCACCAGCATGCTGAAGGGCTTGCATCGGCACAGAAACCAAACCTCATCATGTTCTCATCTTGCTCTCATCTCGAAACATTTCAGGACTCCTAGACTCACCAGTGTCTGCCACAGATGCAGAGATAAACACACTGGAGGAACGAAATGTCAGAGAAGAGTAATGCCACTTACACCGTCTTGCACCTGCGCTTCAAGTTGCGGGTACCGCCAGGTGTCTTGCTTGCCAAGAGCCGAGAAGCCGCTACCGTCATCGCCTCGGTAGAAGGTCTGATCTGGAAGATATGGGTCTTCCAGGAGAAGGAGTTTGAGATGGGAGGCATCTATCTGTTTGCCAACCGTGAAACTGCCGAGGCTTACCTGAACCACCCGGTAATCCAGGCCGTGCGCAGCAATCCTGCTGTAGTATCCACCGAGTCCCAACTATGGAATGTGGAGAGTTCACTCTCGGCTCTCACGCGGGCTCCTCTGCCGGATATTCGCCCGCAATCTTCAGAACCAGAAACTTTAGTGGCAGGAGGTCAGTAATGCAGAGTCCCAGTACAAAGCCCATCAGAGAAGACATGCAGCAGAGAATCGAGCAGTTCGCCGGTCAGGTGGTAACAGATCTCGCAGCCGCGATGGCTGGTGTTATGACCAACCTCGGACACAAGCTCGGCCTTTACGGGGCGATGGCAGAGGGCGGTCCCATCAATTCGGATGAACTGGCACGCCGCACCGCCACCAATGAGCGCTCTGTGCGAGAGTGGCTTAACGGCCAGGTCGCCGGGGGATATGTGCTGTTCGACGCTAATACCAACCAGTACTCGCTACCGCCTGAACACGCTTTTGTTTTGGCGAATCCGGATAGTCCCGCATTTCTTCCCCCTGCTTTCGACGTAGCGGCCTCGTTGTGGCACGGCGAAGACAAAATCCTTGCCGCTTTCCGCTCTGGCAACGGAGTGGGCTGGCACGAACATGATTGCCGGCTGTTCACCGGAACGGAGGCCTTTTTCCGCAACGGCTACCGGGCGTACCTGACTCAAACGTGGATTCCATCTCTCAGCGGCGTCCAGGATCAGTTAGCCAAGGGCGGGCGTGTAGCCGACGTCGGCTGCGGGCACGGCGCCTCGGTCATCCTGATGGCACAGGCATTTCCGAAGTCAACGTTCGTGGGAATTGACTACCATGAATCTTCGATAGCCGTGGCGCGGGAACGAGCGAAGCAGTCCGGGGTGGCCGATCAGATTCGGTTTGAGGTGGCAACCCCGCGGGTGCTTGCGAGCTGTAAGGAGAAATTCGACCTGGTCTGCTTCATGGATTCACTCCACGACATGGGTGATCCGCTGGAAGCCGTCTGGGCTTCCCGGCAGGCAATGGCTCCCGATGGCGCACTCATGCTGGTGGAACCATTCGCAAAGGACCGGTCTGAAGAAAATGTTGGCCCTGTCGCAAGAATGTACTACTCGGCTTCCGCTGGTCTCTGTACTCAGAACGCACTATCGCAAGGAGGACGCTATTCACTGGGAGCGCAGGCCGGCGCTACGCAGCTGCTTGCGATCATCAAAGATGCGGGGTTCCAGTGCGCAAGGGTGGCTATGGAAACTCCGTTCAACCTGATTCTTGAGGCTCGCCCTTAAACCACCGTTAACCCCGTGCGGGGAGTGCAAATTCAGGTTGTCGGCCGATACCGGTAGCCAACTCCCCGCACCGTCTCCAGCGCGTTTCGGTGCGCTCCTAGCTTCTGCCGCACAGAGCGCACTACCGTCTCAACCACGTTGCTGGTTGATGCTTCCTTTCCATATCCCCAGACCGCCTCCACCAGTTCGTAGCGGGCCACAGCCCTGTTCGGCCTGGCCACAAGATATGCCAGGACTCCGAACTCAAGCGGGGTTAGGCTAATCCTGCTCCCGTTTACCACTAACTCACGCGCTTGCTCATCCAGCAAGGTCGAGTGGCTCACAGACTCACCTGTTGCCGTGCCGGTTTCCTGGGCCAGCAGGTTGCCAAGCCAGCCGTCTACGGAATCCACTCCCATGTCGAGACGAAACGTGTGTTGCAAAATCCTGTCGAGAACTGGGCGGCCCTCATCTGCCAGCCGGAACCCCAATTGCTCGAAGGAGCGGCGATAAAGCTCCGCATCGCAGTAGCAGGTATAAACCCAGCGCAGCCGCGGACGCAGTTCCAGATAGGTACGTTTGATATCGAGCCAGCAGGCCGCCTGGCCAGATGACGGCCCTTCTCCCGTGTCGAGATCCAACGTACGCCGCAGCCAGAGAGTAGCGGCCCTATCCTCCAAGCGCGGTAGATCCCTGGCCCAGCTTGCCGCAAGCGGGTCGCTCGCAATCACATTTTTGTGAACCTTCGATGCCACAATTGCCTGGTAGAAACCTTGCACTCCGCCATGTTCATCTCGCACGACAAAAAAAGAGTCTGGATGGTATTGCCACCAATGCTCCAGCGCTTGACGTGACTGTGGTCCATCGAAGTTGCGAACAATCGCTGAGATTGCCTTCCCATCGTCGGCGCGAGCTGGTTCAACAGAAACTGAACTCTCAGTCGTGGGGAAGAAACCTGCGCGCAGGTTCTCGTTCTCAAGCAGGTAGAGTACGTCCGCCGTGCAACGCCATTGGTCGGATCGCGGTGCCTGTCTGTATTGATCACGCACCACCTGCGCAGGCTGCACGCCGGTACGCCTGGTATCGAGACGGATCACGGGACTTGAGAGCAGCCGTCACCGGCCCGCGAACGGCGTCATGCACCAACAGTCCGTGAGGACCTGCGCTGACAAATGGCAGCGCACGCAGCCGATCCAATGCGTCATCGGCCGCGATATGTGGCATCATGGCCGCCAGTCAGCGGCGCTCGTCGCTGTTCGGACCAAGCAGGCGGCCTGCACGACCTGTTTCGTTTCCGCGTCGGCATCCTCCAGAAAGAGCGACGCCATATGCTCCACCACCTGATGACGAGTAGCCGCGATCCCACGCATCTGCCCGCCCGCAAAGTGGAGTGCCGATCCCAGGGAAAGTGCCAACGGATGCCCGCGCGCAACCCGATTCAACTCCCGAGCGATGCCCTCAGGCACACCCTCCGAGGTCAGATACTCTAGAGCCACTTCCGGAGAAAATGTCTCCAGCAGCATCGAATCAAAAAGGCCTTTCCACGCCGGGGCAATACGCCAAGCTGGCCGGGGTGGCTCGCGACTCGACAAGATTGTGCGCACACCCTCGCCGAGCGAGGGCAGAAAACCTGCCTTAGCCAGGAGTCAAGCAGACGGAAAGATTCGTAACTATCGAGCACCAGCAGAATACGCTTGGCCCCATTCGACAGACTGCTCGCCACGACCGCAGAATCTTCAGACTCCGCGGTACCGATTTCCTTCGAGATCGCTCGACACAAGGCCGCCGGGGAAGGCTCGCACCAGCGGGCATCTATCCGCACAACCGAAACGCCCTTTCCGCCGATACTTGCCGCCAGCGCATTCAACAGGTGAGTTTTTCCTATGCCCGGGATGCCCTGGATATGCATCACTAGCGGTTCATCTTCTAAAACAAAAACCTCCAGGCGTTCTAGCTCTGCGCGGCGGCCAGCAAGTGCCTCAACCGCTCTCCGTTCCAGTTTGTCTCCTAACTGCATGGCCACAGTTTATGCAGTTTTCAAGCGTTTTGACCACAGTTAATACACCACGCAATTTTCTCCGTAGCCGCTCAGGCGGGGAGGAAATTCGTGCAGCACATTCCGTCGCCTCGGAGGTTCAATTTCGGCCAGTAGACGAATTACTTCTTCAGGAATGTGAAGTGTGTAATCTCAACTGTGGCGTACTGGCTTTAGCGCAAATCTACCACCGTGGATGCGAAGAGGCATCCGAAACGGTCGTTCAAAGGTCCCTCAAGATTCTGCTTGCATCCCAGATATCGCTCAGTGGTTAGCACGGAACGCCACATTGGCTGCAAGCAGCATTTGAGAGTAGCTGTAAACGACAGACTCGGTATCGGACCCGAGTGAGTTGTTCACTCAGCGACTGGACGCGCAGGCGACTACACGGCCATGTGGCTTGAGTTCCACTGCCGGTGAGCGCATTTTGGCATCAACCGAGAGCTTTCCGGGCCACATCGGCGATTACCAATACTTATCCATGTATCACCTCCAAATACCCCTGATCCAGGGGATATGATTTCATACGGCCTTTGCCTCGCGCGTTCGGCTGTTGATGGCCCCTGGCCAAGAGAGAGGTCTTCGAGTGGAACCATTTCGGATTCACGTCGCGGATGAGGTGCTCGACGATCTGCGGGCACGGTTGCGCCATACGAGATGGCCCGACCAGATACCCGGCATCGGCTGGGAACAGGGCACCGAGTTGAACTGGTTACAACGCCTCGTTGCCTACTGGGCCGATGAGTTCGACTGGCGTGCCTGGGAGCGAAGGCTCAACGCGCTCCATCACTTCACCTGGCAGGGCATTCACTTTGTGCATCAGCGCGCGGCATCGGGCAGAGGCATTCCGCTCATCCTCACGCACGGATGGCCCAGCAGTTTTCTCGATTACGTGGAGATGCTGCCGATGCTTGAACACTTCGACGTGGTCGTCCCCTCCCTGCCCGGATATGGATTCTCGCCGCGTCCACCCCAGGCCGGCATCAACTACCGGTACGTCGCGAACCGCTGGCACCGGCTCATGTCCGAGCTTGGGTATTCACGCTATGGTGCCGGCGGTAATGACTTTGGGTCCGGGGTGACGACGATGCTTGCGCTGGATCATCCCGAGTCGGTGATGGGAATTCACCTCACCACATTGGAGTCGGACCTGGCCCCCGTGGTGGACGATGCGGAGCTGTCCGACGCCGAGCGCGCGTACCTCGCGGTGAATCGCAACTGGGAGGTGACGGAGCGGGGCTACAGCGCGATCCAGTCCACCAAGCCGCAAACTGTCGGCTATGGACTCAACGACTCCCCGGCAGGCTTGGCGGCGTACCTGGGTGAGAAGTGGCACTCCTGGAGCGACGTTCCGCCAGCCGACGACTTCCTCTGCGCCACGCTGACCCTTTACTGGATCACGCTGAGCATCACCTCGTCGATGCGCGATTATTGGGACAATCGCTGGCACCCGGTCGAAGCCGCTTACGTCAGCACGCCCACAGCATTTGGCGTTTTCGCGCACCAGACCGTTCCCGAGGGCGAACTGCCGCGCCTGTATCTGGAGCGCCTATACAACATCCAGCGCTGGACGGTCTTTCCGCACGGCGGGCACTTCGCCCCGGCCGAGGAGCCGGCAGCGGTCGCTGGCGATCTGACCGCCTTCTTCGAGGACCTGCGCTGAGGCCCACGCTCACAATCCGCACTTCCAAATGCGACACGATAATAAGCAACCATCCTGTTCTCTTTCTCGCCGGCTTCATAAGCCAAAGAGTCGAATCGCAAACAGCCCCGAAGTAATCGCGTATAAATAATGTCGGCTCTGCGACTGGAATTCTGTGCCCCAGCAGTGTGAACACGCCCTAGTCAGTCGACCGGGATCTCTTTTGCCGAGCAGTTGCATGAGTAGACTTCGACTGGCTGCGGAAACGTGCGGGAGGAACAGTGAACTCGCGCTTGAACGCACGGTTAAAAGCCGCTTCGGACTCATAGCCCACTTCGGGTGCGATCTGTGCCACCGAATAACTAGTCGAGGCAAGCATCTGCGCTCCCAACTGAAGTCGCCAGCGTGTGAGGTACGCCATTGGTGGTTCGTTGAGGAAATGCCGGAAGCGCTCAGCCAGCACTGAGCGTGACAGTCCAGCTTCTTTTGCCAGAGAAGCAATGGTCCACGGATGCGCGGGACTCCGGTGCATAAGCGCAAGCGCCTTTCCGACCTCCGGATCGCGTGCGCCAGCCAGCCAGCCGGTTTGCTCGGCAGGAAGATTCGCAATGTAGGCTCGCAGAGTTTCAACGAACAGAACTTCTGACAGTTTGGCCAAGACGGCTTCTCCGCCGGCGCGGGAAGCGTCGGCATCATTCACCGAAAAGCGGATAGAGTTCTCCAGCCATCTGCCCGAGGCGTCATTACGAATGCTGACTTTGAACACGGGCGGCAAGCCGCTAAGAAAAACCTGGCTCAGCCGTGGCTCGCAGGCCATGAAGCCACAGACGAATTTCGTAATTTCCCCTCCACCACCCAGGCGCGACAGCTTCAGGCCCTGGGAAAAGATTCGGGCCAACTCCTTCACCATGTCCACAGCCTTCGTCGGAGGGCCGTTTTCGAGGAAGTGCGCGTCGCCATGGGGAAAGATCACGATGTCACCGGGGTCAAGAATGATGCGCTCGCCATCGGCGAGGCGGGCAGAGGCGCGCCCTGCAGTCAATAGGTGATAAATGATCACGTGCCCCGCGGCCGGTGCGACATAGGGCGCGACCTTGTGCGAGGGCGGCGAGCAAAAACTCCACGGGGAAGAAAATTCTCCGTTGTAGAACATGGCCCCCTGGAGCTTCACCACTTTCAGCACTTCGGAAAGCACATCCATACGTCCTCCCGAGGACTCCCGGCAAACCTCTGCGGACTCCCGAGCAAATCATCATACGGCAACCTTGTCGTGAGCAAGAAAGCCGGACGCACGGGTAAGTATGGGCCGTGATTGTGACGCATAGTTAAGCCTCGTCGAAGCGTTCGCCGATGTGCACAGCGCTTCAAACCTAATCAAATGCACAACCCCGAAGCGCCGAGAGTAGCTAGTCCAGCATATCCATACCGTTGCTGCTAGCGAATAAGAACCTGGAGGAAGCATGAGCACAATCACAACTACACCGGAAATCGACGGTCTGAAGGCACGACTAAAAGAAACGTGGATGGCCGGGGACTACGACCGCTTCTCGCGCTATATGGAGCAGGGCGCGCGTATCTTCTACGAACAACTTGATGTTCCCGCTGGATGCCAGCTGCTCGATGTCGCCTGCGGCTCGGGTCAGGTTGCGCTGTGGGCCGCGCGGGATGGAGTGAACGTCACGGGCGTGGACATCGCTCTGAACCTGGTGCAGCGCGCACAGGCTCGCGCCAACGCAGAAGGGCTTAATGCCCGTTTTATTGAAGGCGACGCCGAAGATCTCCCGTTTGAAGATGCCAGCTTCGACGTCGTAACCAGTCTGGTCGGAGCGATGTTTGCCCCGCGGCCGGAACTCGTGGCCCGCGAGTTGCTGCGAGTGTGCAGCCCCGGCGGCACCATCGCCATGGGAAATTGGACGCGCGAAGGTTTCATCGGACAAATGTTCAAAACCTTCGCCAAGTTCATAGCTCCCTCCGGCATGCCGGCCCCGGTGTTGTGGGGCGATGAGACTGTGGTGCGCGCGAGGCTTGGCCACGGGGTTTCGGACCTTAGGATGACGCGACGCCACTACAACTTCACCTATCCCTTCCCGCCGGCTGAGGTGGTGGAGTTCTTTCGTCAGTACTATGGGCCCACCAATCGTGCGTTCGCGTCGTTGGATGAAACTTCCGCGCGAAAGCTCCGCGAAGAACTGGAAGCGTTGTGGTCCGCACACAATCGCGGAGGGGATGAACTCACCGTGGTCTCAGCCGAGTATCTGGAAGTGACTGCAGTCCGAGCCTGAGATTCAGGGCTTCTCTGCGAATCTTTGAACAACAAGGAGATATGGATATGTCCTTAATGCCGGATCCAACCTTTTACCCTTCACCGGGCATGGCGATGCAGGCGCCGGCAGAACGCCTTGCTTATGTCGCGCTCCTTAACGATGGCAACAATGGAAAGCACGACATGATGGGCGTCATTGATCTTGATCCCGATTCGTTCGAGTATGGCCAACTCGTCGGGCAGGTGGATTTTGGCCGTGGTGATAATGAGCTTCATCACTTCGGCTGGAATGCTTGCAGTGCTTGCCTGTGCCCGCAAAACCCGCATCCCCACATGGAACGCCGCTACCTGATCGTGCCGGGCATCGGGTCATCCCGCATTTACATCCTGGATACGAAGCCGAATCCCAGGCAGCCGAAGATTGTGAAAGTGATCGAGCCGGAAGAATTCATAAAGAAGACCGGCTACACCGCGCCCCACACATTTCATTGTGGACCGGACGGCATTTACGGAAGTGCACTCGGATCGGCAAGCGGAGACGGCCCCGGTGGCATTTTCCTGATGGACGCGAACACGTTTGAACTGAAGGGCCCATGGGAACAGGATCGTGGCCCACAGCAACTGGCTTACGACTTCTGGTGGCACCTGGGACACGACACGATGATTACGTCCGAGTGGGGCACGCCGAACATGGTAAAGGACGGCGTCAACCCGGAGTTGCTGCTAGCCGGCAAGTACGGTCACAAGATTCATGTTTGGGACTTAGACAAGCGCCGGCATCTGCAGGAAATCGACCTGGGTGCGGAGCAACAATGGGTGCTCGAGTTGCGGCCTTCTCACGATCCCAACAAGACTTACGGTTTTGTGAGTGTGGGCATTTCGCTCAAAGACCTTTCATCGTCGATCTGGATGTGGTGCCGGGAGGAAGGTGGAAAGAACGGTAAATGGGCGGTCCGCAAAGTGATTGAAATTCCTGCCGAGCCGGCTGATCCGGAAAAGCTACCGCCATTGCTAAAAGGCTTCAAGGCGGTGCCGCCGCTGGTAACGGACATCAACCTGTCGCTCGACGACCGCTTCCTCTATGTTTCATGCTGGGGGACTGGGGAGTTCATCCAGTACGACGTCTCCGACCCCACCAACCCGAAGAAGACGGGATCGGTCCATCTCGGCGGCATCGTGCGCCGTGCGGCTCACCCGAACAGGCCCAGGCATGCACTCAACGGCGGTCCGCAGATGGTTGAGGTTAGCCGCGATGGCAAGCGCGTCTATTTCACTAACTCGCTCTACTCCCCGTGGGACGAGCAGATCTATCCCGACGGGTTGAAGAGTTGGATGGTGAAGCTCGACGTGGACCCGAAGGGCGGAATGAAGCTCGATGAAAGATTCTTCGTCGAGTTCGACGGGCTGCGAGCGCACCAGGTGCGGCTGGATGGTGGGGACGCCTCATCTGATTCCTACTGCTACTCGGAGGCGAAATGACGCACGCCGAGATGGGCTCAACGACGTTGTGGCTGATGATGCTCCTCGGCGCTTACCACGGAATCAACCCCGGGATGGGGTGGCTCTTCGCGGTGGCGCTGGGGATGCAGGAACAGAAGGGGAGCGCGGTCGCGAGGGCGCTCGTCCCGATCGCGCTTGGCCACGCCCTGTCCATTGGCTGCGTGGTGCTGGCTGCGGCGTTTCTTGGCATGGCGTTGCCACAGGTGGCGATCCGCTATCCCGTCGCTGCAATCCTGTTCGGTCTGGGAATCTTCTCCCTGGTACGCCACTATCACCCGCGCTGGGTCCGCATGCAGGTGGGCTTTCGCGACCTGACGATCTGGTCGTTTCTGATGGCCTCGGCACACGGCGCAGGCTTGATGGTACTGCCGGTGCTGCTGGGCAGCAGCAGGGTCGAAGCCGCTGACCAAATGGCAAGTCACCATCACATGTCCGCGACCGCCAGCCCTCTCGCGGCACTGTTGGCGACCGTGGTCCATACGACCGCCTACCTTGCAGTCACAGGTCTGATCGCATGGGTGGTTTATAGAAAGTGCGGCCTCGCGATTCTGCGCAAGGCTTGGCTCAATCTCAACTTGGTGTGGGCTGTGGCACTCGTGGTCACCAGTGTAGTCACTCTGCTGGTGTAGCCTCTTGTACTTTGGCGGCCGCGGCCTAAACGCGACAGAACTGAGACAGTGAACGTAATGGAACCAAGAGAACCTATCTACCACATTGAAGGGGACGCGACCCTGCCATTGGGCAGTAGCGAGCGATTCGCAGGCTGCGCAGTGATCGGCCTGCCCCAACTCCTCTTCTCATCTCGGAGTGACATCGCAAGTGCTAAGAAGGCCATAGTGCTCGTGTTCCTGTTCGCCTCGATTGGATTCCTGGGAAGTTGCTCAAACGATCGGCGGGTAATCGCCGGCGCGCCTGAAAACGTTGGGAAGCTTTCCATCATTACGGCGCAAATGTCCACTCTCCCGGATCTTCTGGAGACGGTGGGAACGGTACAGGCCGCGCAGACCAGTTTGCTGGCGAGCCAAGTAATGGGGACGATTATTGAGGTTCGAGTGCGCGAGGGAGATCGCGTTCAAGGTGGGCAGGTCGTTGCTGTCATCGATGACGCACAACCCAAAGCCGCCTTAGACCGCGCGGTGGCGGCGGCAGCTGCCGCCTGGCAGGAAGTCACAGTGTCCGATTCTGATCTGACTTTAGCGGAATCAACCTTGAAGCGCTATCAAAGTTTGTACGAGGAGAGGATCGTCAGCTCCCAGGAATTCGACGAAATTAAAGCTCGTGAGCAGTCGACGCGTGCCCGGCGCGATCTCGCGCGAGCCGATCTAGAGCACGCGAAGGCAGAAGTGACACAGGCACAGACCACCCTGAATTACACCCGAATTCGAGCGCCGTTCGACGGCGTTGTTACGGAGCGGAAAGCCGATTCCGGGACGTTAGCTTCACCCGGCATGCCGATCTTCACTGTAGAGGATGTGCGTCACTATCGACTGGAAGTCGCCGTCAACGAGCGCGATTTGCGGTATGTACGAACAGGAGGGCAGGTTTCGGTCGCGATCGAGGCCCTCGACAACGCGGAACTGAAAGGCAAGGTAGTGCAGATCGTGCCGGCCGCAGACCCCGCGAGTCGCGCGTTCCTCGTGAAGATCGAGTTGCCCACAGACACACGGCTGCGTTCGGGGCTCTTTGGCCGGGCCCAGTTCCCTCGTGGCGAGCGGCAGGCGCTGCTGATTCCCCGCTCGGCAGTGGTCGAACGCGGTCAATTGCAGGGTGTTTTCGTGCTGGACCAAAACAAGGTTGCGAGTTTGCGCTACGTCACTTTGGGAAAGTCCATCGGGTCCGAGATCGAAGCACTTACAGGGATCCAGGGCGGCGAGTGGCTCGTGGCCAAACCGGGTGAGCTGGACCTGAACAGCAAGCGCATCGAGGTCGAGTAATGGCAGACAAAGAGTCCAAGCCGGGGATTCCGCCTACGCGAGATTTGGGTCTGGCGGGCCGCATTGCACACGGCTTCATCGATTCGAAGCTGACACCGCTGGTGATCGTTGCCGCGCTACTCCTTGGCGCTTTCAGTATTCTCAAGACTCCACGAGAAGAAGAGCCGCAGATCGTGGTGCCCATGCTCGACGTGTTCGTTCAGATGCCGGGTGCGTCAGCGGAAGAAGTCGCACAGCGGGTCAGCCTTCCAATGGAGAAGCTGCTGCGCGACGTGCCGGGTGTCGAGTACATCTACTCTATCAGTCATCCTGGCGTAAGCATGCTGGTGGTGCGCTTCTACGTCGGCACTAAAGAAGAAGATGCGATCGTAGAAACCTACAACAAGCTCTACTCCAACTTCGATCGCATTCCGCCGGGCGTCTCGCAACCGATCATTAAGGTCCGCTCGATTGATGACGTGCCGATCCTGGCCCTGACTTTGTGGGGGAAAAACTACGACTCTTACCACCTGCGGCGAATCGCTGGTGAACTGGAGAACTCACTCAAGCCGCTCGACGGCGTTTCAGAGACCAAGATCATCGGGGGCCAGCCGAGGCAAGTACGAGTCGTGCTTGACACCCAACGGCTCACAGCATACGGCCTCACGCCGGGCGCGATCGTGGGACAACTCCAGAGCGCGAATAGCCGCGGCCAAGCCGGGAGTTTCGCGCGGGACAATCGCGAGTTCCAGGTCGAGGCGGGCACTTTCTTTACGAGTCTCGAAGATCTGCATCAGGTTGTGGTCGGAGTTCACGCCGGACGTCCGGTCTACCTGCGTGACGTAGCCGAGAAACTCCAAGACGGTCCAGCTGAACCGGACACCTACGTTTTGTTTGCGAATGCTCGCGGTGGAGCAGAACAGAAGGCTGGCGCGGAGTATCCCGCGGTGACCATCACGGTCTCCAAGCGCAAAGGTACAAACGCCACTGACATTTCCGCGCGGCTCCTGGACAAGGTCAATGCCCTGCGCGGTTACGTGCTTCCGAACGACCTGAACATTTCGGTCACACGCAACTATGGCGAGACCGCAAAAGATAAATCCGACGAACTCCTCAAGCACCTGCTGATCGCAACGTTGTCGGTCACGTTGCTGATTGCGCTGGCGCTGGGTTGGCGTGAATCGGGGGTGGTTCTGCTGGCGGTGCCGGTAACCCTGGCCCTCACTCTTGCCGTTTTCTACCTGTATGGTTACACGCTGAACCGGGTCACATTGTTCGCCCTGATCTTCTCGATCGGCATCCTGGTTGACGATGCCATCGTGGTGGTCGAGAACATTGTCCGGCACTTGAGTTTGCCAGAAAGCCGAGCGCGATCCCTGACGGAAGTCGTGGTCGAGGCGGTGGACGAAGTCGGGAACCCTACGATTCTCGCAACTTTTGCTGTGATCTGCGCCGTCCTGCCCATGGCCTTCGTGCGCGGGTTGACGGGTCCATACATGCGACCGATCCCGATAGGTGCGTCGGCAGCGATGTTGTTCTCGCTGAGCGTGGCCTTCGTCGTTCCACCGTGGGCGGCATTGCGGCTACTGCGGAAATACGCCGGGGCTGGCGGCCATTCCGGGCAAGAGACCGAAGGCTGGACCACTCGTTTGTATCGCCGGATGATGAATCCGCTGATCCATAACCCGCGTCGCCGTTGGATGTTTCTTGGAGCCGTCGTCGTCCTTCTGCTCGCCGCGATCGCGTTAGTCCCTTTGAAGTGGGTACGCGTCAAGATGCTCCCGTTCGACAACAAGAGCGAGTTTCAGGTCATCATTGACATGCCGGACGGCACGCCGCTGGAGCAGACAACTCGCGTGGCTCAGGCACTGGGACAATATTTGGGCAAGCAGCCTGAGGTTATCAACTATCAGATCTATGCGGGGACCTCCGGTCCTTACAACTTCAACGGCCTTGTGCGCCACTACTTCTTACGCAATCAGCCCAATCAAGCCGACATTCAGGTGAACCTGCTCTCGCGACACGACCGCAGGGCGCAAAGCCACGAGATTGCGCGACGATTGCGGCCGGAGTTGGACAAGATTGCCCAGCCGTTTGGTGCGCGCATCAAGGTTGCCGAGGTTCCGCCAGGTCCACCCGTATTGCAAACTCTGGTCGCGGAAGTTTATGGGCCCGACTACAAAGGCCAGATCGAGTTGGCCGCTCAGGTCAAGAAGGTCTTTCAGCAGACGTCGGGTGTCGTGGATGTGGACTGGTATGTCGAAGATCCACAAACCAAGTACGACATGAAAGTGGATCTGGATAAGGCAGCGCTGCATGGCATCTCGCCTGCTGATGTCACGCGCACCCTGCAGGTAGGACTCGGTGGAGCCAACGCCGGTTTGCTACATGATTCCCATTCCCGCGAAGACATCCCCATCGAGGTGCGGTTGGCGCGCCCGGATCGATCGGGGATCGAGGACCTTGGCAACCTGAAACTGCCCACCCCTTCCGGTGGACAGATCGCTCTGCAGGAAGTTACGACCCTCCATCAAACGACAATCGATATCAGCGTGTATCGCAAGAATCTGCAGCCGGTCGTCTATGTGACGGGAGATGTCGCGGGAGGAGAAGAAAGCCCGGTGTACGCCATCATGAGGATGAGCGACGCCATCGACAAACTCCAAGCTCCCCGATGGCTATACCGTGAAGCAGTACAAAGGCACCAGCATGCCCGAACGCACCGACCGCTTCTCCGTGAAATGGGATGGTGAATGGCATATCACGGTGGAAGTCTTCCGTGATTTAGGATTGGCTTTCGCGGCGGTGCTTGTCCTGATCTACGTGCTGGTCGTGGGCTGGTTCCGCTCATTCGTCACCCCACTCGTCATCATGGCGCCGATTCCGCTGACCCTGGTTGGCATCCTCCCGGCCCACGCGCTGACGGGGGCATTCTTCACTGCGACATCAATGGTCGGCTTTATCGCGGGCGCCGGGATTATTGTGCGTAACGCAATCATCCTCGTCGACTTCATTGAATTACGTCGTTCGCAAGGTATGTCGTTGGAGGATGCCGTCGTCGACGCGGGCGCGGTGCGCTTTCGTCCGATGCTGCTGACGGCGGCTGCGGTCGTTGTAGGAGCGAGTGTGATCCTGTTCGATCCGATTTTTCAGGGCTTGGCCCTGTCGCTGATGGCCGGAGAAGTGGCGTCTACTGTTCTGTCGCGGATGGCAGTACCGGTCCTCTATTACCTGTCCCAGAGGAGAGACCCTGCTTTATCTGATCGCTTAACGATGAGCTCAAAAATGTGCGGTTCTCAACACGAGTACGCTGCATGAACCCGCAGCCCCAGCCTCGAATCATCCGACGAACAACGGAGGTCACGCGTCCCGGCAAATCGCATTGGACGCTGGGATAAGCGAAACGCATGCAACCATTAGGCGAGCAAGAAAGTCAGACGCTCAGATAAGTAACCGCACACATTTTGCCCGCATACTGGTTCCGTCAGCACAGCCGAATAAGTGAATCATTGCTCGACCATAATTCAAGCAGAAAAGGAAATGGAAATATGTCATCACAGACCACCGCCACTCACCAAAATCAGAGGTTCCGTGGGTCGTCGCGCTGCATTATTGGCTGATCGCATCGAGGAAGGCGCTGCCCTCTTGGCTGCCTTTGCTGAAGGACTCTCGGAAGAGGAATGGCGTGCACCGGTGTCGGCTACGGACCGTCGTTCGGTTGGCCTAATCGTGCACCATGTTGCCAGCATGTACCCGATCGAGATTGATGTCGCACGAGCAATCGCCAGCGGGAAGGCTGTTACGGACGTCACGTGGAATGTGGTCGCCGAGTTGAATGCCAAGCAAGCCCACGAGCATGCTGAGGAAACGAAGGCCACCGCGCTCGAACTCTTGCGTCGGAACAGTCGTGAGGCGGCCAATGCAGTACGCGCGTTCACGGATGAAGAATTAGATCGCGCAGCTCCCTTTTCGCTGAGCTTCGGTGCGCCTGTCACTGCGCAGTTCGTCATTGAGGACCACGCATTACGGCACAGTTGGCACCACCTGGCGCGTATCCGCACAGCGTTGGGCCGGTGATTTCGCAGCCGGGCGGTGCCTGATCACTAATTAGGGTTTGGTCGAGACTCCAGCGCGAATTGGCGCGGCAGCCAATTCGCCCAAACGGAACACAGAAATCATGCGGACACCGAGATTAATGGCCGTGCTCGCGCACCCCGATGACGAATCTCTGGGGGTCGGGGGCACGCTTGCAAAATACGCAGCCAAAGGCATTGACGTCTTTCTGCTAACCGCCACTCGTGGCGATAGGGGCCGCTTCCGAGGCTATCGCATGGAAGATCATCAGCATCCTGGCCCATTGGCACTGGCGAACATCCGTGAGGGTGAGCTACGCGCCGCCGCCTCGGCCCTGGGTGTGCGCGAAGTTTCAATCCTCGACTATCGCGATCAGCAACTCGACCGTGCGAACCCCCGCGAGGCTATCGCCACCATTGTGGGACACATAAGACGGGTCCAGCCCGACGTAGTCGTGACGTTCGGACCCGACGGTGCTTACGGGCATCCCGATCATATTGCGATCTCCCAATTCACCACGGCAGCCATCGTCGCCGCAGCCGACCCCGCGTTTCCATGCGATGGAATCGAGGTCATGCAGCCGCATGCGGTGTCGAAGTATCTGAATCGTGCGCAGGTCGGCGCCGGCCTCGAGCAGGTGCGTCGCATAACTGTGGCGCAGGGTGTGCGGGTGGATCTTCTTCGTGAGTCCGGCACGCGTTGCTGCTGCATGGCATGCATGCCAGACAGTCTTGTCGGAGATAGGCTGGTCTGTTCCCCGCTGGCCCTCGGTGCTGGGAAAGAGGTAGCCGTGAGGCTTCTTCCACCGCCACCAGCTGCGCAACTCCTCGAGCAGCTTGGGTGAGAGTGGCACATCGCGGTCCTTCGCTCCCTTGCCCTGGCGGATGTGGATCACCATGCGCTGGCTGTCGATGTCCTCCACCTTGATCCGCGCCGCTTCCGCCCTGCGTGCTCCGGTGGCATAGAGCAGCACCAGGAGGATGCGGTACAGACGGTTGGGTGCGGCATCGATCAGCCGCACAACCTCTTCCTGGCTGAGAACGGTCGGCAGCTTATGCGGCACCTTGGGAAAGATGAGATCGTCGAAGGCGAGGTCCTTCCGCTTCAGCGTCCGCTTGTACAGGAATCGCAACGCCGAGATGCGCATCTCGACAGTGCTGGGTGCAAGCTTCCTCTCCTGGAGCAGGTATCGCTGATAACGTCGCAGGTGCTCTGGACCCAGTTGTTCCGGCGAGCGATGGAAGTACTCGGCAAACTGGCTGACGGCGTTGAGATAGCCGCGGATGGTGGACGGCGAGTAGTTGCGCCGCTGAACCCCGCAGGCCTCCCTCCGCGTCCGTCGCGCCAGTGACTTCGTTCAAACCGGCTACCCTGCAACGTGGATCCCATCATTGCTGTGGCTGGCAGGTGTACGACATGGCGACCTCCAAGTGGAAAGTACCCCAGTGGAAGTCAGTGAACACTAAGGCGTTTGCCGATACTTCTTTTAAAGAGGCCGTCATCTTTGTTTCCTCGCGCGACGGCCCCACAATCGCTGGCTTCAAACGAAGCACCCCTCCGAACTGCAACTGTAATCACAAGAGTGCAGCAATCGCATCAGGCGATGGCGTTATTCGCCTTGGCCTAGATAGGTTCTGCATTCGATCTGCCACGCGGCGGGAAGTAATCAGGTAAGGACAATCTTGCGAGCTTCCGCATCAGGATCATCAACCATGCGGCATTCGTTATCCCAGATCAGCGTTCTGTTGGTCTCAGGGTCGGTCGGCTCCCATGTCAAACTCGGCACACTCGGATTCCCCGTTGCAGCAAAGGCCGCCCAGGATGAAGCCACCTTCTTCGCCAGCGCTTGCGCTTCGGGTGTATTACCCGTTCCTTGTTCGCAGCGCTTGGTGTTATCGAAGCAGAATTGAAGTTCAGCAGTGTGCCATGCGCCGGGTAGGCCGTCAAGTATGGGAGTCTGCCACGTGAAGTAATATGCGTATGCAGGCGCGGCCTTGAGTTCGTGCTTCAGCCTTGCCATTTTCACAACATTGTTGCGCATGGCGAGGCCGTTCAATCCGGGGTTGCCGCTGCACATATACGAAAGAGTCTGAATCTTCTTTTGCGGGTAGGCCTTCTTCAGCGCAGCAATAATGACAGTCGCTTTTTCCTCTCCATAGGCTTTGGTGAGATTGGCATGCCATTCTTCTTCAGTAGGGCGAGAGGACATGCGATTGCCCTCTTCGGTTACCGAGCCAATAATCATGGGCACATTTTTAGAAATTTCCGGAGCAGCGTCGAAGAATGAGCGCATGTTAATCACTTTGCCATCGACGCACGGTGACCAACCCACGCGCGGCTTGCCAGGAGCTCCTGGTCCCATCATAGGCGGTCCCGGTGGATTGATTTTGGCGGCGGCTGCATTGCCGGCGGCAATGAGCTTGGCCCAATCCGTTTTTTGCAGCGATTCGATGTCGTTCGGCGCGAGTCCAAGATCTTTCATCACCAGCCGGGCAAGTTCCCTTTGCTGTTCCCTGCCAGGGATGTTGCCTCCGCCGCCCGACTGTGCCACGGCGCGATGGAAGAGGCCTGCAGCCAAGGGCATGCCCATCAGTGTGGTCACCTTCGATCCGCCACCAGATTGCCCGTAAATCATCACTCGATCCGGATCCCCGCCGAAGTTCTCGATGTTGTCGTGGACCCAGCCGAGCGCCGCCACCAGATCCGTCATACCAACGTTGGCGGAGTCTTCATAGGCAGAACCTCCGATCTCCGAGACATCGAAGAAGCCGAGAATATTGAGGCGATGGTTAACCGAGACCTGCACAACATCATGGTGCCGCGCCATCTGCGCACCCTCGTGCGAGGGCAGTTCATATGAAGATCCAAAGCTGAATCCTCCGCCGTGAATGTAAAACATCACGGGCCGCCTGCCGGTCAGACTCGGCGTCCAGATGTTCAACCTGAGCATGTCTTCGCTTTGCCAGCCGTCGTCCCAATCCTGGATGAAGGTCTGCTCGGCACTCGTCCAAGTGTGTAGGTTTTGCGGGCAGTTTCCGCCATAGACCAGCGCCGGATATTCGTCGGTCCACGGCGCGGGTGGCTTTGCCGGAAGCCAGCGATTCAATCCCGCCGTGGTCTGGCCATAAGGAACGCCCTTGAATGTGAGAACACCACCGTCCACAAACCCGCGCACTTTGCCGTATCGCGTATTCGCGACTGCCGAGCGCGGCGTCGAACAGTTGCCGGGTTCCTGGTGGGCAGCCGTCTTGATGCTGTCGGACGCAAGTGCAGATTTACTGGCCACAATACTCACACCTGCCGTGGCTGAAAGGATCAGCGCCTCTCGGCGCGTGAGAACGATGCGGTCGACAGATTCAGACATGAAGTGCCTCTTCTTTGGATAATGACTGCACGTGGAATCAAGTACACGGTCTCAGATTCGAACTGGAGTCGAGGTGTTTGGCTAACGTGGAATCGTATTCCTGGCCAGCAACCATAACAGTTTATGGCTCAAGCCCTGTCAACGTTTAACTGATGGACGGTTGCAGCGTGGACATAATTCGAACGATATCGATCGAGTTGTTCGAACATCGGTACCTGCTGCTTTTGGTTTTCGCGTGCTTCCGGCGTATCGCCCCGTCGAACCCCTGGGTCAATTCGCGTCCCTTCACGAACTGGTAAGCCAAGCGTGATAAGCTGTCAGTTTTGATTCAGACGAGAAGGTGACATGGCTGGAACTACACGCCACAGCCGGTGGTGCCATGCGACTGATTGTCCGGCGGCACAGGGCCTGCGGGTGCGTGACAGTCGCACGACCGGCCATCGCTTGCGGCGCTGACGACGTGATTCACCTCAACGGTGGTACCGACTATCACGTGGCACTTCGCTGATTTTCCATTGATGTCTACGAGTTCGAGAATAAACGTGACCAGGCAGATGCGATTTCGGGGAGAGCATGTATGAAAAATCGAACAGTCATGACTGCTGCAGCCGCACTCTTGCTGGGCGCAACATTTGGAAATGGCGTTGCCCAACAAAACGCAGCAATGGCGCCGCAGGGAATTAAGGTCGACATCGACACGCAAAAGACAGCCCGGCCGGTCTCGCCCTACGAATATGGCATGTTCATCGAGCACATCGGCCAGCTTATCTATCGCAGCCTTTGGTCCGAGCTGCTCGATGATCGCAAATTCTACTTTCCGATCAAGCCCGAGGAATCCCAGGCCACCGCACCGGCCCAGGGCGGCCCCTTCCGCAACATGCAAATGCGAAAGTGGCACCCCGTCGGTCCTGACGACGCAGTCGTGATGGATAAAGGCCAGCCCTTCGCTGGCGAACAGAGTCCGCGCATCGATCTCAATGCCTCCACACCGCACGGCATCCGCCAGTCGGGCTTCGCCCTGGTGAAGGGAAAGAAGTACACCGGCCACATCTGGCTGCGCGCCACACCCGGCGCGAAGGTAAAAATCGCGCTTATCTGGGGTGAAGGAGCGAACGATCGCGAGACCGTAGCGCTTCCCGCGCCACCGAGCACATACAAGGATTTTCCGTTCACCTTTACTGCAGGAGCCGACACCGACGCCGGCGGCATCGAGATTACCGGTTCGGGCGCGGGTAATTTCCACGTCGGCGCGGTCTCACTCCTGCCCGTCGACAGTCTCGACGGTTTCCGCCCCGAAGTCATCGCGCAACTGAAGCAATTGCACTCCGGCTTCTGGCGCCTCCCCGGCGGCAACTTTATCTCGAACTTCAACTGGTATGACTCAGTTGGCCCGCGCGACAGGCGGCCGCCCGACTTCGACTATGCGTGGAATGCCTTGCAGACCAACGACGTCGGGATGGACGAGTTCATGACATTCTGCAAACTCATCGGCGTTGAACCCTACATCACCGTCAACGCGGGCTTCGGGGATGCGCATTCGGCCGCGGATGAAGTCCAATACATGAACGGCGCGGTCAGCACGCCGATGGGGGCTATGCGCGCACAGAACGGTCACCCGGAGCCGTATCACGTCAAGGTTCTGGAACATCGGCAACGAGCCCTACGGCCAATGGCAGCTCGGCCGCACCGACCTGAAGTACTACCTGCTCAAGCACAATGAGTTTGCCAAAGCCATGCGCGCGGCTGACCCGTCGATCACGCTTCTGGCTTCCGGCTCCATGCCGGAAGAGGCGATTCTCGAGGGCGTCGCCGCCGACTGGCACATTCCGTTCGACCAGGCCGGCATCTGCTCCGACGCGGACTGGACCTGCGGCTTCCTCAAGCACGACTGGGGCAACTTCGACGGCATCACCGAGCACTGGTACACGCGCGCGGGTGTGCGCTGGGACCGCGAGCAGCGCTGAGAAAGGAGTCAAGATCGGCCGCCTCGAAGCCGGCTATGTGCCCGATGAGGAGACAGTTCTCGACTGGGTGCGCCGTCCGTCCGATCGCGTGCACCTCAAAGGCGAAGAGTGGCAGGAGTATGAGCAGCGCTATCCAGAGATGAAGACTAGAGAAATCTTCATGTCGAATGACGAATACGCCTACACCGGCGGCCAGCCCAACCTCAAGCTAGCTCTTGCCTACGCGATGGTTTTCAATGAAATGCTGCGCGAGACCGACTTTCTCCACATGACAGCCTTCACAATGGGCGTCTCGACGCTGGACTACAACCAAACCACCGCAACGCTCAACACGAACGGTCTGCTCTTCAAGCTGTACGGCGAGCACCTCGGCGCCGGTTCCGTTCCAGTGGCGCTCACGGGCAACTCGCCACAGCCGGCTCCGACGCAACATATGGTGGGCGACCTGCCGCGGATCAGCGCCGGCAGCCCCACGTATCCGCTGGACATGTTCGCGGCGCTCAGTGCAGACCACAAATTCCTCACGCTCGCCGTCGTGAACGCGACCGACTCCGAGCAGAAGTTCGACCTGAACGTCAGCAGCGCACGTCTGACCGGCGACGCCATGCTGTGGCAGATGACCGGCAAGAACCTTGACGCTGCCAACCACGTTGGCCAACCGCCCGAGGTCGAAGTGAAGGAAACCTCGATCGGCGAGGCATCCATCAAGCTGTCCGTGCCTCCGATCAGCGTGAACATCTATCGCTTTCCCGTCGCCCAGACCACACCTTAGCGGCACGCGGATCGGCAATGCAGAAACGCAGGAGGATGAGATTGGGAGCTTATTGCCCACCGAGGTTTGGTGCGATTCGCCAAGATTCTTATCACCAGCGATACGTATGTATGCTGTCTGAGTTGGAACAATATCGCGCATGAATAGACGAAATTTCCTCAAGAACTCGGTGGCGGCGACCGCCTCCTTCCCTCTGTCGACTGTCTCGAGGCCGTTCTTACCCAGCGCTGTTCAGGTTGAAAGCGAGCCGAAGGTTGCGGTCCTGCTCGTCGACACCGACAGGGTCACGACTCCAATCAATGAGCGGATCTACGGGCAGTTTCTCGAGCACATCAATCATTCCGTGGAGGACGGACTCTTCGCCGAACAGATTCGCGGCGCCGGTTTTGAGGGCGATGACTTCAAGACATACTGGGAACCGTTCTCGGACCGTGGCGAAGTCGAGATTGCGAACGTCGAATTCCAGAATGGCACCAAAAGCGTGCGCCTCCGTGTCGAAGGCGGCCGCGCCGCGATCCGGCAAGGGCGCCTCTTCCTTGATGCAGGGGTGAAGTATGAGGGTTCGCTCTGGCTAAAACGCGAGAAGGGTTCTCCACATTTGACGCTTCTCGTCAAAGGCTCCAAAGGCGAGCCGATCGCTTCGCTGCCGATCGCCATCACGGGCTCGGACTGGCAAGAGGCTCGCCTTTTCCTTCACCAGCCCGGTGCGGGACACGCAGGCATCCATTGAGATCGCGGCGACCGGCAAGGGTGCGATACTGCTCGATTTCATTTCGATGATGCGCGCTGATGTCCGCCGCGACGGCATGCTGCGTCCGGATCTGCTGCAGGCCCTTCGCGGCCTTCGTCCGACGTTCATTCGTTGGCCCGGTGGGTCGTTTGCTTCCACCTACAAGTGGAAGGAAGGCATCGGCCGGTACGCCGCGCGCGGTTACCACCCCAACACATTCTGGGGAGGCTACTCAGACTACTACGGCTTCGGGACAGACGAGTTCCTGGGACTTTGCCGCAAGCTCAACGCCGAGCCCCTGATCGTGCTGCCTGCACCCGGCACGAAACCGGAACAGGTCGAGTATGCCATGGACTGGGTCCGCTATCTCAACGACCCGCCGTCGACCGAGTGGGGACGAAAACGGGCGTCCAACGGACATCCCGAGCCCTATGGGGTAACGCTCTTCCAGATCGACAACGAGCCCATGAACAACGGCTTCACGCCGGAGGCGTATGCCGAAATCGTGAACGTCTACGGCAGCCGCTTGCGGCGCATTGCTCCCGACGCGCGAATCGTGGCGTGCGGGCAGAAGCGGTCCAACGACATGGACTGGAGCGAGAAGGTCATCGACCTCGCCGGAGAGAACTTTGACATACTCGGCTGTCACAATTACGAATACGAGCCCCAAAACTTCGAGACCGGCCTGCGGCGCATCCGCGACTACCTTACGAAGCTGCGCGACTACGTGCGCGCCTCGAAGCACCCGCACATCGAGATCGGCGTCCTGGAGTGGAGCCTCCAGCACACCTACGATTGGCGGGCGGGACTCCATACGGCCGGCAGCCTCATGCTCTATGAGGAACTCAGTCCCGGCCTGACGCATGGCCTGTCCTGCCCTGCTCATGCGAAACACTACGGACGATCCGAAATGGACATCCTTCATCTATCACGATCACGTCTCATGGTTTCCAGGGGCTGGCTATGTGGTCGAGAAGCTCTTTCGCGAGCACTACGCGGAGCGGTATCTTGCCTCCGCTACCGGCGCCTTTCACGATGTGTCCGACCGCAAACGGTTGTTCGACAAGATCTCGACGCTGATTCCGGAAGAGTGGATGCCCGGGTCTGTCGACGCGGTTGCCTCGACGAGTGCAGACGGTCGCCGCATTGTCATTAAGGCTGTCAACTATCGGGCGGAGCGGAATGTTCTGCTCGTGCGGCTCCAAGGCGCCGCCGTTCCCGAGAAGGCCGTCGCGACTTTGCACACCATCACTGCAGGACTAATGGATTCCGCATCACTCGAACATCCGAATGCGATCGCTCCCTTGAGTCGGCCATTCCAATACGCGAAGGACTTCTCCGTCGACCTCGAGCCCTACTCGGTTGTTGTGGTAGAGATCCAGGCTGAATGACGGAACGATCTGAACGCTAACTTTTCAAGTATTGGTGAGGCCGGGCGAAGAACAATGTCCTTCAATTACCGATTGGTTAATTACATTCAAAGGCGAGCCGGCGAGGACGACCCTAAAGAGCGCGAAGTTAGCTACATCTCCGAGGGCGGCCCGGCACAAAAATCCCCGAGCCTCGGGAACAACGGCGCCCGGACGATGTGCATGTCATGTTAGGTTGAGGCAAAGGAGCAGTTTTATCCCAATCTATGCTCACCCGAATCAGAGTGTGTCTCCTCTTGGCCCTGACCTCCGGCCCAAGCCTGTTCGGCGCCGATTTTGCCATGAAGGTGACCGACAAGAATTACCTCGATACGCAAGGTTTCAGCGTATTTCTCTACGACAGCACGTATCATCCCGTTTTCGTAGACCAGAAGAACACGGCCATGGAGATGATTCTCCACGGCCAGCGCATCGCCACCAACGGCGACGTGCGCCTGATGCCGACGCCCGAGCAGTGGGACCTGGTGGCAACCCTCAAAGGGCGCCAGGCCGACAAGGCGAACAACCGGCTCACCGCCAACCTCGCTTTCCCGACCTTCGATCTCAGCTACACGCTGGAAGTCGCAGCGGAACCAGGCGGCGTGAAGGTCAGCATCAATCTCGACAAGCCGCTACCGGAGAAACTGGCCGGGCGGGCGGGCTTCAACCTGGAGTTCCTGCCCTCGATCTACATGGGCAAGGCTTACCTGGTGGACGGAACCAAAGCCGGCATCTTCCCGCGAACGCCAAACGATCCGATGGTCAAGGTGTTGCCGCTGGCCGATGAACCGAAAAAGGCGTACTACCTGGAGGACTGGGACAAGGCCAAGGGATACACGCAGCCGCTGCCGTTCGCCGAGGGCAAGAGCATCACCCTGGGGGTCGACGACGCGCTGGCCCGGGTCAACGTTAAGTCGGATACGGCCGACCTCATGCTGTTCGATGGACGCGACCGCGCGCAGAACGGCTGGTTCGTGTTGCGTTCGCTGATCCCTTCGGGCAAGACCACCGGCGCCATCGTGTGGCACATCAGGCCGGACGTGATTCCGAACTGGACGCGGCCGCCGATGATCGCGCACAGCCAGGTCGGTTATGCGCCGGGTTTCTCCAAGGTGGCGGTGCTCGAACTCGACCCGAAGTACAACGGCCCGAAGACGGCCAAAGTGCTGCGCCTGATGGAGGACGGATCTTACAAGCAGGTGTTCGAGGGCCCGATCACGCCTTCAACGCCCTGGCTGCGCTACGTCTATTCGAAATTCGACTTCACCCCGGTCAAGGACCCCGGCCTTTATGTCATCGAGTACGCAGATCAGCGTACGGCGCCCTTCCCCATCTCCAAGGACGCTTACGCGAACATCTGGCAGGACAGCCTGGACCATCACCTTGCGGAGCAGATGGATCACGTTTCCGTTCGCGAAGGCTACCGCGTGTGGCACGGCGCTTCGCACCTGGATGATGGCCGCCTGGCGCCCGTGGTTGGGGAGCAATTCGACGGCTGGAATCAGGCGACGGCAACGGACGGGAAGTACAAAGGCGGCGATCACATTCCTGGGATGAACGTGGGCGGCTGGTATGATGCCGGCGACTTCGACCTCGAGGAGCCTGCGCAACTCAGCGTGATTCAGAGTCTGGCTCTGGCGTATCGCGAATTCAATCTCAAGTACGACGAGCTTACGGTGGATGAAGCCGCGCGTGAGGTTGAGATGCACCGTCCCGATGGCGTGCCGGATACGGTGCGAGCAAGTCAAGCACGGCGCGCTGCTCATCCTGGCGCAGTTCCACAATATCGGCCACGCGATCCGCGGCACTCACGAACCGGATCTGCGCCAGTACACGCACTTGGGCGACGGAGCGTCGAAGACCGACGGCCGCATCTATGACCCGAAGCTCGGTCCGAACGAAGTGAAGGGCGACTACTCCGGCAAGCCGGACGATCGCTGGATCTTCTCCACGAACGAACCCGTTTTTCCAGTGGAACGCGATCGCAGCGCTGGCTGCGGCGGCCGATGTGCTGAAAGGCTGGGACGACGCATTGGCGAAAGACTGCCTCGAGACCGCGATCAAAGCATGGAACGACGAGAAGGCTCACCCGACGCCGAATCCGGCGGGCGGCGGCTTTGGCGGAGGCGGCTCCGGCAGGTGCTCCCGGAGGCGGCGTGCTGGCTGCGTCTCAGGGTGCGGTGTCTGGCGCTCAAGGCGGTCGTAACGGACGGGCCAGCTCGGGCGCTCCGACAAGTTCTGGCACGACCAGCGCACAAACAGCTCCGCCGGCCGGCTTCGGCCGTGGCGGCTTTGGCGTCGGACAGGACTGGGCTGCGGCTCTGGAATTGACCATTGCCACGAATGGCGCCGAGCCCTACAAGTCCCGTCTGAAGGAGTTGTTCCCTCAGATGATCACCCCGCAGCAGATGGGTTTCCGTGGTTGGACGGCAGTCCGAGCATTGCCTTATCTGGACGCGAGCGCGAAAGATCAAATGCGGGAAGCGGTGAAGACATACATGGCGGGTCTGGACAAGCAGTTGGACGCCACCCCGTTCGGCGTGCCCCCGAGCCTGGGCACCTGGGGCGGATCGGGCGCCGTGGTTGACATGGCCATCCGGATGTACTTCCTGCACAAGGCGTTTCCGGATCTTGTGGGCCCCGAATATACACTTCGCGCCGTCAATTACATTCTCGGCACGCACCCGGTATCCAGCACTTCGTATGTAGCTGGCGTCGGTACGGTCTCGAAGACGAAGACGTACAGCAACAACCGCGCCGACAACGCTTACATTCCGGGCGCCGTGATTCCGGGATACATCATCATCAAGCCGGATTTTCCGGAGTGCATCGACGACTTCGGATTCCTCTGGTTCGAGGATGAAGCCGTCGTGGCCGGGTCGGCAAGCTGGGTCGTGGCCGGCAACGCTGCGGACGCGATCACCAAGGAATCGAAGTAGGGCCAGTACTAGAAGCGCCCGGCGGCCCCGAGGGGTGCCGAGCGCTTTTTGTTTTGGAGAAATCCCATTGCGGCGCGGCCTTCAATCGCATTCACGAGAAGGGCATGATACAGGTGGCCGATCCTGCGCGCATGTGCGCTCAAGTTTTACAACCTGCGGCAGGCAACCAGTCTGACAGGCGCTTCGCATTGATCTCAGCATCATTGGCATCGGGCTTGATTGACGACCTGACCAGCGCTACGGTTACCTTTACTGGTCCCTTCATGCAGTAACCCCCGAGTAATTTCGCCAACTTCTGATCTGCTAAATCTATGTAGTCCGCGGGAAGCGTGCCCCCGTGCCAGGGATGTCGACCGGGGCCATAATCAATCGGTCCTTGCTTGGCTGGTCATTCTTCACTCCTGAAGCGTCGAATCGCACCACGAGGGCGGCCCTTCTCTCTAGCGCCTTAGGATTCGCCGTGTAACTGATGGTCGGAATGGTTACACCCGCCGGGTTCGGCTTGGCTGCCTTCGTGTCAAATTCAATACGGTAGGGAGCCTTCCATTTCGACGTATCGGGAGCGTTGGAAGGCTTATTTCCCTGGTTGCCGCACCCCCCAAAGAACGCTAATCCTGCGATCCCCAGTATGATCCCTTTTCGCATGTCATCCTCCTCGTTCGTATGAGAACGACGCGCCGGAGCATACCACTCCTGCGCTTAAGATTCAGGGCTTAGCTGCGGTTCATCCGAATCTTTATGGCGTGTGTTGAGCACGAGATACACGGATCGTAATTGCGCACGAGCTTTTCGCAAGTATCGACGATTTCCGCATCTGAACGATCGAGAATGCCGGGAAGGAGCAGGCGCAGATCGTCTTCGATCCTTCGGTAGTTCTGGCAGGTGGGCGGCACGATCCGGGCGCTTTGCACGATCCCCTGATCGTTCATACGGTAGCGGTGATACAGCAAACCTCGTGGCGCCTCGGTTGCCGCGCACCCATCACCGGCGTGGATGGAATACTCCGCAGCTGCCGGTTCGGGTTCACGGTATGTATCGATCAGGCGGAGGCTCTCTTCGCACGCCATGACGAGTTCAATTGCGCGAGCGACGATTCCGGCATAGGGATTGGAACATGGCCACGCGATCCCGCATTCGCCGGCAGCCTGCTTCGCAACTGAAGGCAAATGGCTGTAGTTCAAGTTCACGCGTGCCAGCGGCCCGACAAAGTAGCTCGATCCGCGATCGGCGCGCACAGAATGCAGTGCCGTCGAATGCGCTACATGTTCTTCCAGGAAGACCTGCTCGAAATCCTTTACGGGGACGTCCAGCCCTGCAGAAGAAACGATGGAGCCTTCATTGATGGCATATTCCCGTGGATGCGAGAGCGCCACGCACTCGTAGTCCGGCGCGAAGTCTGGCAGTTTCAGTCCGGAGACGAACTTCACAGTATCAAGGGAAGTCTGAAGGGCCCATTCGATCCGCGACCGAAGCTCAAGCAGTTCGCGGCGGAGTGGAACCTTCCAGAATCCACCCACACAAACCGAAATCGGATGCACGGATCTGCCACCCACAGCCGTCATGATCTCGTTGCCAATCTTTTTGAGTTCCAGTCCCTGCTTCACCAGGTTCGGCTGTTGCCTGGCAAGCGTCAATGCGCTCTCCATCGCGAAGAAGTCTGGAGCCTGCAGCAGGTAGATGTGCAGCGCATGGCTCTCAATCCATTCTCCGCAGTAAAGCAGCCGCCGAAGAGCTCGAACCTCCGGCGAGGGCGTGATCCCCAGCGCCATTTCGATCGCCTGCACGGAGCTCATCTGGTGCGCGGCTGGACAGATGCCGCAGATGCGGGCCGTAATGTCGGGAACTTCGCGTATTGATCGGCCACGCAGAAAGGCCTCGAAGAAACGAGGCGCCTCAAAGACGTCAACCTTCACGTCTCGGAGGCTCCCATCGCGGACCTCGATACGCAGTCCGCCCTCTCCCTCTACGCGGGTCATAGATTCCAGCCGGATGGTCCGAGTCTCATTGGTCGCGATCATGGCGATACCTTCTCGAGCTTTTCCGCGGCGGAGCGGAATTCCTCCGCCCAGCCTGTAAATCCATTCAACAGACGTAACATTTCAGAGCGCGGAATGCCATGCGCGGCCAGGCCCTGGCAAAGGGACTCGGAATGGGCACTCTCCATGGGACCGTAACAACCAAAGCATCCGCGATTGAAAGAGGGACACAGCGCCCCGCATCCTGCGTGCGTTACGGGACCCAGACAAGCGATGCCTTTCGCCACCAGCACACAAACAGTTCCTTTGCGCTTGCACTCGACGCACACCGCATGCGCCGGCAGTTGCGGAGCCCGACCGATCAGCACTGAAGTCAGCACCTCCAACAACTGTTCCCTGGAGATAGGACATCCGTTAATGGCGAAATCCACCGTCACATGCGCGGCCACAGGCGTGGATTGGGTCAGCGTATGGATGTAGGCTGGATTGGCGTAGATGGCCCGGGTGTACTCGTCAACATCCTGCAGGTTGCGGAGAGCCTGAATTCCCCCTGTATTCGCACAGGCGCCGAGCGTGATCACCATCTGCGACTTTCGCCGGATGTCGCGCACCCGCTCAAGATCATGCTCGGTGGTGACCGATCCTTCGATCAGCGCTATATCGTAAGGGCCATCAAGGACTTGCGAGCGAGCTTCGAGGAAGTAGCAGATCTCCACCTGGCCGGCAATGGCGAGGAGTTGGTCTTCGAGATTAAGGATCTGAAGCTGGCAGCCGTCGCAGGACGCCAGCTTGAACACGGCGATGCGTGGCTTCCCGTTTGCCGACATCAGAATTCCTCCCTTCCGAAGAACGCTTCGATCTGCGAGAAGCGAAAGATCGGGCCCTGTTTGCAGATGAAGACAGGCCCAAGCTGGCAGTGTCCGCAGAATCCGATCGCGCATTTCATGTTGCGCTCCATCGAGACATAGATCGCATCTTTGGGAATACGGCGCGCCATCGCCTCGTAGATGACGAAGCGCATCATGATCTCCGGGCCGCACGAGAAGACCAGAGTGTTGCGATGGTCCAGCCGGGTGCGATAGAAGGCCATGGGGATGACGCCGACTTGCCCTTTCCAGGTCTCGTCGGCACGGTCAACGCTCACATACATCTCTATTCCGCCGTCCTGCCATTTCTCGAACTCATTGGTGTAGAGAAGATCCTGCGGCGTGCGTCCTCCATACAGCACCAGTACGCGACCGAAGCTACTACGCCGGTGGAGAGCCTGCATGATGACTGGCCGCAACGGCGCGAGACCGATGCCGCCCGAGACAATCATCAGGTCCTTGCCCTCAGCAAGTTGCATGGGCCAGGGATTGCCGTACGGTCCACGCATGCCCACAGTGTCACCAACCCGGAGGCGCCCAATAGCACGCGTGACGCTGCCAGCGTAACGAACCGTGTGCTCCATGATCCTCGGCGTAGTGGGATCGGAGCATATGGAAATCGCGACTTCGCCGAATCCGGGCAGGCAGATCATATTGAACTGGCCGGGAATGAAACCCACAGGCACGCTTGGATCGTTGTATTCGAGGTAGAAAGTCGAAATGCCATAGGCTTCCGGGCGTATGGCCCGCACGGTTGCTGTGTGCGGAAGCATCGGATCGGTGATTTCCGCCCGCTCGAGAATGGCCGTCGTGCTCATCGTGCCCCCAATGAACGAAGCGTACTTAGTTCTTCTGTGATATCAATCCCTACCGGACACCACGCGATGCATCGTCCACATCCCACGCAACCTGAACGGCCGAACTGATCGATCCACGCCGCCAGCTTGTGAGTCATCCACTGGCGGAAGCGCGATTTGATGGTCGGACGGCTGTTGCCCCCGTGCACGTGGGAAAAGTCAAGAATGAAGCAGGAGTCCCACACGCGCGTTCGTTTGGTGCTGTTCCCGGTCAGATCGCTGTGGTCTTCCACGGTGGAGCAAAAGCAGGTTGGACAAACCAGGGTGCAGTTGGCACAAGATAGGCAGCGCGCAGCGATCGTATCCCAGTGCGGATGGTCGATGGTGTCGTAGAGAAGTTTGGGCAAATCGCCGGTCGTCACCTGGCGCTGCATCTGCCGTTCGGTGCGCTGGGTAATCTGCGAGACACGGCCTACATCGAACGCGCTGGCCGGTTGCCATTCGACACCAGCAAGCACATTGGAGCCAGCCTCGGAACCGATCTCTATGACAAAGGAGTCGGGTAGCTCGGTTAAGGCAAGATCGAATCCGGAACGCACGCGAGGCCCTGTGTTCATGGAAGTGCAGAAACAGGTCGATACGGCGGTGTTGCAGTTTACGGCAAGGATGAAGGCCCGCTCGCGACGATGAGCATAGTGCGGATCTCGAATACTCCCGTTGACGAATATGTCATCCTGAATCGCGATGGCGTGGAGGTCGCAGGACCTTACTCCGATGAATGCAAAGGGCGGCGAATCATCCGCGCATGGCTCGAATACCCAGCCGTCTCCATTGCGATGCGCGGTGAGCAAATCGAACTGAGGTGGATAGAGATACCGCTTCCACGAATGCGGACCGACGGTGCAGGCGAAGTACTCAGTCGAGTTTGTTCGCACCAGGCGCGAACTTCCTGCCTTCTGTTCCAGCACCCATCCTGCCGGTAGTTCTGAGACATTCCGTATGACATCGAGGATCAGCGCGCCATCGCGCAACGTGGGCCCGATCAGCTGAAATCCACTGTTCGTCAGATTGTCGAGAATCCGCTGCAAGGCAGGTTTGGAAAGAATGACGGTAGCGGAAACCCGGGGTGCGGTGGAGCCGACCATGTCGCCTCCTGGCAAAGAACGAATGTGGCGATGTGTCGAATATCCACCGGGAAGCTCCGGAACCAAGAGATAACTGTTGTCAGTTCCGCGAACTAAGGGTAGTTACAAATGATAGAGAGAACCTTTACCCAGTTGGACCCTGTCAGTTCGCTCCCGAGCGAAAGGGACACACCCACCGTCTCCGCTCAAATCCGGAGAAATAATACACTCACCGGACGACACGTCAAGTGAGGTTCCTCACACTAGTCCGAGCCCGGATTGTCGTGCCATCCCGTTCGTTCACTATGCGTGAGTCTGGACGAGAGTTCCATGAGCCACATACGGGTTGGAGATCGTGACAGCTCCCAGACCCGAGCGAACGGCACGGTTCCGCGTATGCGGACTATGCGTAACTGGAATCACCTGACCACTCACCCATCCACCGTCCGGTCCGGCGAGAAAAGAGACGACGTGCGCAATGTCATTCGGCTCGCCCAAATACTCAACCGGCGTCAACTTGCCCAGTTGAGCGATTTCCTCCCTGCTCTTGCCTTCAAGAGAGAGCTGAGTCGGAACGGGTCCGAGAGCGACAGCATTGACCGTAATTTGACGCGCTCGAGTCTCGTTCGCCAGAACGCGGACAAGACCTTCCACACCAGCTTTGGAAGCGATATAAGCACCGTATGATGGGGAGTTCTTTCGCAGAGCACTATTCGAGAAGGCAATGATTCGACCGCCCTCGCTGATATGCACCGCTGCCTGTGCAAAGACCAGAAACGTGCCACGAAGATTAATTCTGATAGCTTCATCGAAAGTCTCAACGTCTCCCCTTGCGATAGGTGATCGAGGCATAATGCCGGCGTCGCCCACAACGACATCTATCTGGCCGAATTCCTTCAAAGAATTCTCAAAGAGACACTTGACGTCATCTTCCTTACTAACATCGGCCTGGATGGCGACTGCCTGACCACCCGCTTCGGTGATCTCGGCTACGGTTTCGTTCGCGTCGTGTGCGCTGTTGGCAAAGTTCACAACAACGGCAAACCCATCTTCTGCAAGACGCTTGGCAATTGAACGTCCTATTCCTTGGGAGGCTCCCGTAACAATGGCCGTTTTGCTCATATTGGTTCTCCTTCCAGACGGAAGGGCGACCGTCAGTGGTTCCGTCTACGGATATATAAGGTGGAAAAAGTTCTCCGGGGAGTCGGTTGCAAGTTGAGATCCGATTGAACAAGTCCGATCATTCCTACATCTTCTGAGGTGTTCCTTTTGGCATCTGATCGTTTGCGAGGCGGTGCCTAGTCCTGTTGCGCGCAAGATCCACCAGAATCATGATGAGGAAAAAGAAGGTTACGAGGATAACCGTCATGGCGTATCCTCCGGTTCTGGTTCAAACGCCGATTGTGTTGTGTTCGCGTGTCGGGCGGGTCGTGGCCGTCCAAGAAGGACAGGCCATCAAGAGACGAGCTCGCTTAAACACGGTCGCGAATGCAATTTAAACCTTTAGATCCAGCATTCGGGACACGGTTTCGTTGTCAGCGGCAATGGCTTGAGTATCCGAGTGAGAGTCTGGGATGATCACATGGAGATCAACCCCACCTCGAGACTTCCCACTACCCATGGCTTCTCATCCGGCTAAGCCTCAACCGGTAACCCCATTGAAAGTAATGGACACCAGTTGGAAAGCCGTGTCAGTGTGCTCTATCACACTCGGATGTGACTGCGCGGGTGGGAGATATCGAGGGCCGATTCATGCGTTCGTTGACCGCAACTGCTGGCGCGGGATTCGCCGCGGGCGTATGCGCAGGAATCTCGCGCGTCGGTAAGAAGAGAGGACATCCTGAAGATCCGGCTGACCAGAACAGCTCCGCGAAATTGCGTTTGCTGTGCGTTCCCTCCACGGAGCACGCGCACAAGCATCACAATCCCCCGTGATCGAATGCACATCCCCATGCCTCCTTGTGGTGCCAGTGTTTTAACGGGCCGGCTCTCGGAGAGAAGTATCTGGGGAACGCGCTGAACATTGAAACGCAGCGCTCTCTTTCGTCGGGCATGCCGGGCTTCATGGAAGGTGCTTCTTCCCTCTCTGCTCCTCGTTTCGGGATATGGTCCAGAAATGAGCAGGGCTTGTTCTATGTCGCCCTCTCAATCTCGTCACTCCACGTTATTTGCGCGTCAGGAGTATCCCCGGTGTCCAAACAGCGGCAGTGGATCTGTGCCGCTTGATTTCGGCACGGCTCTTCTGACGCCAAACAGAAACAGCATGGGCGAAAAGCAACCACCTGTTGGTGAGACAGGAGGTGATATATGAAGGGAATCTTCCTCGTAGGAGCCGGTCCCGCCGGACTGTTTGCAGCCCGCCAGATTGCGCGTGCTGGATACGAAGCACTCCTCTTCAACCGGGATATCAAGCCCGGAGGCTTGGCAGAGTATGGAATCTATCCCTTGAAAGAGAAGATGAAAGCCGGTCTGCGTAAGCAGTTTGCACAAGTTTTGGAATTGCCGAATGTGCGCTATTTCGGCCACATCCAAGTCGGCACTGCATACGACCTGACGATTGAGGAACTAGATGCGATGCGCCCCGCCGCTATCATCTTCACCTGCGGGGCCCAGGGCACCAGAAAGCTGGGGCTCCCAGGCGAGGATGCGAAGGGCGTCTATGCTGCCAAGGAGTTCGTTTACCACTACAATCAGCTGCCGCCTTATGCGTCGATGGACTTCTCCACCGGCAGAAGTGTTGCAATCGTAGGTATGGGCGACGTGGCCATTGAAATAGCGCGCTGGTTGCTCGATGACAGCCCGGGGAGGCGGCCGGAGAAGGTGATTGTCATCGCCCGCCGCGGACCATTGGAGATTAAATTCGACGAAAAGGAGCTCGAAGTTGTCGAGCGGCATTTGTCGCGCAAGGAGTTGTCGAGTGAACTGGAACGTGTGAAGGAACGCTGCGCGCGATGCCGTCAGGACGTATCGCCGGAGAAGGTCTTCGAGCATCATTTCCTGCTGCTCGAAGATTCGGGTTTCGCTTCCATTGAACCCCGCTTGAGCTTCCGCTTTCTTTCATCGCCGACCGCCGTCGTGCCGGATGCAGATGGCCGGATTACGAAGCTTGTGGTTGCGGAGAATGAGCTCGTGCTGAAGGAAGATGGCAGCACAGCAGCAATTCCAACCAGGGAGCGGACGGCGATTGAAGTGGACACCCTGGTCTTTGCGATCGGCGACAAAAACGATGCGGGGGTCGGGCTGCCAATGGGGCCGGAGGGGTATGCCACAGCGCCAAATCCAGACCGCTCCGGTGAGCCATTCTTCGAGGTATGGGATCCTGACGCCGGGCGTGTGATACCAGGGCGATACGTAGCAGGCTGGGCGCGGCATGCGAGCACGGGGCTGGTTGGCATCGCGCGCCACGACGGCGAGATGTGCGCTGGTAAGGTAATTGAGTTCGTGAGCCACGTGCCAGAGTGCGGCACTTTGGGCGAGCAGGAGATCCTGGCCCGGCTAGAGGCGAAAGGGCTTCGCCCTGTGACCAAAACCGACCTCGAGCTACTGGCTCACGCTGAGGCGCGGGAGGCCCAGACACGTCAGCTCAACTCGTTCAAATTTGCGGACAACGATGCGATGTTCAAGGCGATCGCTGAGGAGCGGGAACGGATACGCGCTTCTCGCATCGAGAAACAGCTTCTGGAGCGGGTCGCCTGACCTGCGCGAAAGGAGATTGGTCTGTCTTTCTCCAATTGGCGACCATGCGAGGCCGATCTCGGTACCAAGGGCGTTAAAGTAAGTTCCAGTATCAAATGGACGCACGGGTACCACGTTTTGCCCGGCAACCTGCGCAACGGGTATATCAAATCTCTGAGATCGCCGACCGAGCCGGAAGTGCGGGTGTCTTCAGTTTGTGACTGAACAATTGTGACTGAACAGTATTGTTGCGCCGGGCGACCCAAAGCACAGCTCTGTCAGACATCCGCTGGCGTGCGAACGACTTCTACGGAGCATTTAGCATGGCGAGCGACGGATTCCGCCACACTTCCCAACAAGAAGCTCTCTATTCCTCTTCGTCCATGCGAACCAACTACAATAAGGCCGGCATGCCATTCCGCTGCCGTATCGAGGATACTCACTCTGACATCACCTATTTTGACAGCGGCGTGTGCCTTAAATCCCGCTCCACGCAACTCTTTCGCAATTCGCTCAACAAGTGCATGGGCTGGGCTCTTCTGCTCTTCCAGCTCCGGAGCGTAGCCTTGTGCCATTTCCGGCGGAGTCAAGAGCGATATCGGTTCCAGTACGTGTAAAACCAGAACTTCCGTATCCTCAGGCCGGAACTGGGTCACAACGGCCCGAATAACATCTTCGGAGAACTTCGAATTGTCAATTCCCAATAGAACTTTCATAACTTCTTTTCCTTAACTCTTAAGCACAGGGAGTGCTCGCGATTTCGACGCGCCAAGTTCTACACTGAGAACGCTGAACTCGGTATCGGTGCAGTTCTAGCCAACTTGTAACATCGAATGCACGCAGTTTAGAAGTATTTGATTCCGCCCACAGACATCATCCTTAGCGCTTCGGCCTGGAACGCTTTGCCATGCCAGGCGCGGCCTCTGGCAACATGGCACATCTCGTGGAGCAATGTGAGCTTCGCTAGCCGTCTAAACCCGGAGATGCTCGGGCTCATCGCAATCTGCCATTTGCCATCAGGCAGTTTCCAGGTCTCGGCCATGCAGTCGCCGCGCACTGGTTGCCAGAGCAGAACCGTGTCCTTTGGCAATTGGTCGCCCCATAGAGCTTCATTGAACTTGCAGTACCATCTCCTCAATTGGGCATCAGAGAGGCGAGTCATTACGCCACCTTCACTGCTCGCTTAAGTACGAGCGACAATCGTCACGAGGATGGAACAGTTTGAAGTAATTCAGAAATGGACCCGCTGATCTGAATGTACGCTCGGCTGGGAGATCCTTTCTACGAGTGAAACTGTAGCGTAGTTGGTGGATCAGATGGTGTGACGGTCGAAGGCTTGCACTGGTGTCGCCTTCGCTCCAAATTACTGCGGCCTAGGCAAGACGCCTAGGCCGTCGTGGTGAACTGTGAGTTTTGAATAGGGCTATCGCCCTGTCGCGATTGCCCGAGCATTTTCACCAATGCTCCTGGCCGTTATCGCTGGATGGCAGTACCCGGTAAACCGGGTTCTTTGGGCGACAGGGTAGTCGCTCCGTTGAAAGTGTCGCCACCATACGCGTCGGCTCGAGGAATGCACTGCAACGTGAAAAGATTCAGTCACGTCCCATGCGGTTCAACCTTCTCCGCTGGGGTAACCTTGGGGTTTGGGTGCGACGCCCTAGGCCACAGTCACCTCACGTGATGTACTGCCGGAAGAGTATCGCTGCATCTTTTGGACTGCCCTCCCTCCCAGTACGAGGTCAATCTACTCCCAGGTTCACGCTACGTCAACATCCGTCTTGGCCATCCCAAGAAACGAAAGTTCGCCTCATTGAGAGGCGTCCTCTCGGCCCTTCGTCGTCAACTCCTTTCCGTATTCGAGATTGGATTTCTCCGACAGCCGCACCACCCGGCCCTAGCGGAGCGGCCTTCTGATTCAACGCTTTGATGAGACGGAGAGGGTCAACAATGCAGAGAATTGCCCGGTGGCAGTGGCTGGACTACACTTGGGGACCTCAGAGCTGGAAGAGAGATTCCTGCAAGGAAAGGAGTGCTTCTCGTGTCGGCAAAAAGAATTGGAATTCTCACCGGAGGGGGCGATGTACCAGGCCTGAATTCCGCTATCAAGTCGGTTGTCTACCGGGCAACAGAAATTGGATGTGAGGTGATTGGCATACGTCGAGGCTGGGAAGGATTTACGCACATAGATCTGCAAGACCCCGCCAGTCGTTCGCGTTACATTCAACCGCTAAATCGTGAAAACACCCGCACTATCGATCGCACGGGTGGAACATTTCTGCACAGCTCGCGAACCAATCCCACCAAGATGAAAAAGTTGCCACCAGTGCTTGACGGGCAGCAATTCCCGAGTAGGGAGTACACAAAGGGGGGTGTAACGAGCACAATGTTCGACGTGACGCCGGCGGTGCTCAAGAATATCGAGGCTCTGGAGTTGGACTACATTGTGGCGATCGGCGGCGACGACACCCTGAGCTACGCGGCCGAACTTGACCGGCGCGGAATGAAGGTGATCGCGGTCCCGAAGACCATGGATAACGACGTGCGCAATACCGAGTATTGCATCGGGTTTTCCACGGCCATCACGCGCGCCATGGATGCTATCGAGCGGCAGCGGACGACGGTCGGCTCTCACGAGCGCATCGGCATCTTTAGGGTGTTCGGCCGCGACGCAGGCTACACCGCTCTCTATACCGCATATGTGACGTCCCTGCGCTGCTGCATCCCCGAGTACAAGGTGAGCTTGGAACGCCTGATCGAAATCCTGGTCACCGACAAACATAACAATCCCAGCAACTATTCGCTGGTGGTTCTTTCCGAGGGTGCGGAGTGGGAAGGCTACACGGTCAAGGAATATGGTGTCGCCGATGCATTCGGCCACCGGAAAAAGATGAGCGTTGCTGAAGACCTAAGCAACGAGATCAATGCAGCCACCGGTGAGGAAACGATTGTCAGCGATCTGACGTACGATTTGCGATCCGGCAGTCCGGACTTCGTTGACCGGATGGTAGCCATCACCTTCGCCGGAATGGCGATGGACGCAGTGCAGGAGGGGAAGTCCGGCCTGATGACGGCGATCAGCAGCGGCTGCTACGCAATGGTGCCGATTCCCGATCCGAAACTCGGGCCACGCAAAGTGGATGTTGCCACCATGTACAACACCCAGCGCTACCGACCGACTTACGATCTCAAGCTTGGTCTGCCGATCTTCTTGTTGCGAGGCTAGTCTTGAGAGAGATCTGGTATTCGATCCTCTCCGTCCCGGTCCGCAGGGCTGGGTAGAGGAGTCCTGGCAATGAAAGGTCTGCCGCTATCGAAGGTCTACCAGTTGGTTGAACCCGGTCCCGTGGTCTTGCTGACTACCACTCTCAAGGGACGCGCAAACATCATGACGATGTCGTGGCACATTCAAATCCCATATGTAGATCACCGCGTCCGCCGCAAACGACACCGGCTCAGTGCAAACGGTCCTATCGAAACTGCCAGTCAGTAGCTCACGGGCTATCCGCCTTTGCGCGGGGCAGTCCCGATAGGAACCTAGCGTTTTTCGTGGCACTGGGTACCCATTACCATACTGGACGCATCGCTTCTTGTCGTTGGCGGATGGCGGTACGTTTTGTGGGCATCTTCTTTCGTACGGTCATCGGACTCCACTCGACCTGGCTGGTCAACTCGGCCACGCATATGTGGGGACGACAGCGCTTTCGCACTCTGGACGATTCCAGAAACAGCCTCTGGGTGGCGCTGTTGACGTTTGGTGAGGGCTGGCACAACAATCATCACGCCTATCCTCAGTCGGCTCGTCATGGCATGGCCTGGTATGAAGTCGACCTGAATTGGTATGGAATTTGTGTCCTTCGCCTTATCGGCCTTGCTTGGGATGTGAAGGTGCAAAAGCTCACAGTTCAGTAGACTGACCAGCAGACAGCGATCTTCTTTCCGTCTTCAGTCGTTATCTCTGCGTGAAAGTTGAGCTGGGCAGAAGGGGAATTCTAGTGATCCTGAGGGCATTCCTGAATGCCAGCCGATTTCTGGGTAGCAACGCTGATAAATGAGCCGATCGGCGCGCAGATCTTCCTGAGGCTTCGCCCCTTCTCCAACAATGACGCTACCGTGTGTCCATCATCGCGGCACAACCTTCAGCTGAACCCCCGAGGTCTCTGCCGAATTCGCGCCAATCAGGACATCCACCGCACCAGGCTCGACCATCCTCTTCATCTGCGCATCAAGAATCGATAGTTCCGCCGCACCCATCTCAAATGTCACCGTCGCTGATTTCCCAGCCTCAAGGTGAACGCGCTTGAACCCGCGCAGCGCAATCACCGGCTGCACCACGCTGCTCACCTCGTGATGCACGTACATCTGCACCACCTCATCGCCGGTACGCGCACCCGTGTTGGTCACCGTCACAGATAGTCTATTTCACCGACGCCCGTCTCAACAGCCGTCAATTCGGTTGAATTGCTATTCATCTGACTGATTTGGCGAAAGAAAGAGTGCCACAATAGAAGCGTGACAAATCCGCGCAATCCGGATTCAACTGTGGGCCTCGGACGGCACCAGCGAAATTGTTCTGTGTGCGCTCACCGGCAACGTAAGGAGATTGAAGCCGCTTTTATGACTGGTGTGCCCGATCCATTTTGGAAGTCGGTTTTCGCCCCGGCAAGCAGTCCTCGCGAAGCTGCGGATGTTCCGGGTGAGGTTCGCAAGTTCGTCGGGATACTGATGGCGCAATACTAAGCGATCGTCCACGCAGCTGCAGCCGATCGGGAAGAGCGGGTGCCAGACGAAGCGGGCAAGATACCAGCTCTCGTGCCGCATCAGTCTGATTGGAACTGCCAGAGGCATCAGCGCTATCTTCTCGTCAGAGGTTCTTTCAGATGCGGCTTCTGATCGGCATCACCGGCGTGGGTTTTGCACTGCTGTTGTGCTCGTGCGGAGGATCCAAATCAATGGGCACGAACAGCCCGGATTTTTCTCTGTCCGCATCACCCGGTTCCGTCGCAATTCAAGCAGGCGGAGCAAGCGCTCAGGTGAGTGTGCTAGCAGCTGCTGTGAATTCATTCAGCGGCACCGTTGCGGTCACGGTCAGCGGGCTTCCGGCCGACGTGACGGCTACTCCTGCGTCTCTGCACTTGTCCGCCGGCCAGCCTCAGAGCGTGATGCTGGCCGCTTCATCAAGCGCTGCAGTGGCCAGCGCGACGATTACGTTTACGGGAACGAGCGGCAGCCTGAGCCACTCAGCATCTTTGGCAGTTTCGGTGACGGCTGCGGCTCCTCCGCCACCACCGAATGCGCCAGACGTGACCACATTTCACTTCGACAACGCGCGCGATGGCCTGAATCCGCAGGAAACTAAGCTGACGCTAAGCAATGTGAACTCAACCCAGTTTGGCAAAGTCGGCTTCGATACCATGGATGGCCTGGTGGATGCGGAGCCGCTTTTTCTGGCGAACCTGAACGCGGGCGGCACGGTGCGGAATGTGCTCTTTGTGGCGACCGAACACGATAGCGTGTATGCCTTCGATGCGGATACGGGAGCGCAGATCTGGAAGACGTCAGTTCTGGGAGCGGGAGAGACCACAAGCGATACCCGCGGCTGCTCGCAGGTTGTGCCGGAGATCGGGATTGTTGAGACGCCGGTTATTGACCGTAGCCAAGGGCCGAACGGGACAATCTTTGTGGTGGCGATGAGCAAGGACGGGAGCGGAAACTATCACCAGAGGCTGCACGCGCTCGATGTAGCGACAGGCGTGGAGATTGCAGGAAGCCCGACGGAGATTACGGCGACGTATCCCGGCAAGGGAGCCAATTCGTCGAACGGGAATGTCGTGTTCGATCCCGGCCAATACAAGGAGCGAGCGGCGCTGCTTCTGGCGAGCGGAACTTTGTATATCGGTTTCTCGTCTCATTGCGACATTGGACTCTATACCGGCTGGGTGATGGCGTACGACGATTCGACGCTGAAACAAACGCAAGTGCTGAACCTGACGCCGAACGGAAGCGACGGGTCGATATGGATGAGCGGAGATGGAATTGCCGCGGACAGCGGCGGGAACCTCTTTCTGCTGGATGCGAACGGCACGTTCGATACGACACTGGATGCGAACGGCTTTCCTGCGAGCGGCGATTACGGCAATGCGATTCTGAAGCTGACGACATCCGGCAAGCTTGCGGTGGCGGATTACTTTGAACCGTACAACACTGTGGCGGAATCGAATGCCGACCAGGACCTGGGGTCGGGCGGGGAGGTGTTGCTGCCCGATCAGACGGATGCGCAGGGCCGGACTCGTCATCTTCTTGTTGGCGGTGGTAAGGACAACAATCTGTATGTCGCCGACAGGGACAACCTGGGAAAGTTCAATCCGGGTGGCAACGGAAATGTCTACCAGGAATTGGTCGGGGTGGGCGCCATGTTTTCGACTCCCGCGTATTTCAATGGTGTGCTGTACGTGGGGGCCGTCGGGAGTCCGCTAAGGGCGTTTCCGATAACGGATGCGAAGCTGGCGTCGACGCCGTCAAGCCAGACGGCGGTTTCATTTGGATACCCGGGAACGTCACCTGAGATATCGGCCAATGGAACGCAGAACGGAATCGTATGGGCTGTAGAGTCGAGCACCGGGTCGGCGGCCGTACTGCATGCCTACGATGCAGCGGACCTGACGCACGAACTCTACAACAGCCAGCAGGCGGCAAACGGCCGAGACGCTTTCGGCAACGGGAACAAGTTCATTACGCCGTTGGTCGTGAACGGGAAGGTGTATGTGGGGACGGCAACGGGCGTGGCGGTGTTTGGGCTGTTGGGGCAGTGAAATCCTTGCCTGGAAGAGGACAAGAACCGGCCGCGAAGGCAGCGGCACACCGCGAAGCGGATCTTCGAGAGATTACGAGAAGAGCACGGGTACACAGGCGGCTACACGATCGTGAAGGACTACGTGCGCCAGTCGAAGCTGGCGCCCGGGAGATGTTCGTGCCGCTGAGCCACGCGCCAGGTGAAGCACAGGTGAGCGGGAAGAATTCAAGGCCCGAAGTCCGGTTTCATAAGTTAGCCAGTAGCCGTAGAGGCGGTGGGAAAGTGCGAATCCCGCGTTGTGTGCGGGATTTGCAAGTTGAGAGGGAAAGTCTGTTTTTACCGTCACCTTCCGATGAAGTTCTTGCTTCCCTGCATGCCCGCCGTGATTCTCACCAGGAAAAGACCGAAGGCACACGCCGACAGTGCTGCTGGCACCAGCTTCTGGCAGAACCTGCACGGATCGATTGATTCCGGCCTCAATTAATGCTGCTCACATGACGAGCACATCCCGGTTCAGTCAACGAGGCCACCTCTTTACCCGCCCAGCTCAGGAGTCTTTGACCCTGGCTTTCTGTTTGGCGACCAGGCGCTGCATGAACTTGGGCCCTTCCTTTTTGGAGCCCTCAACACCTTCGTACAGGAACATCTCGCAAACCTGAGAAAAAGCTCTCTGTTCGTCGTTCGCTATGCGCTGTAGCTCGCGCTTGAGTTCCGGAGCAACACGAAAGGCTATGAATTCGGTCTTGGCCACACCCGAAATATAGTTGTTTGCGTAATCGCCGAGCAATACCATTTGACAAAGTTAACAATGTTATATATGTTATCTAAAGATAACGCAGGAGGCTTAATGACACTTCCTACACGTCAATCGGACACCAGGCCGGTCCCGAACTTTAAGAGGTTACTTCGGGAAAATGTTCGACTTGCCAGGAAAACTGCGCTCTTCTCATCCCGTACCATTGATCTTCTCGCCTCAATTACGAGAGAATTCCATTTTTCCTTTAAGGCGGGCGAACTCCAGATCATTAACGGCAACTGGTACGTAACCCACACCGGACTGCTGCGGCTGGCGCGTCGCAAGAGATGCAGCGGCATCCATGTTGAAGCCGTCGATTCGCTGTGTGATTCGGGGGCAAATCGCTTCGTCCTTAAGGCAACGGTCTTCCCGTCCAAGGGTTCGTCGGGCTTTGTCGGCTACGGCGACGCCGATCCCTCGAACGTTTCCTCTGCTTGTGCGCGGTGCAGAGATGCGGGTGGCAGAGACTCGCGCCGTCAATCGTGCCCTGCGCAAGGCCTACGGCATCGGCATCTGCTCAGTCGAGGAAATCGGAACGATTCCGAATCCGGTTGAGAAGCTTCCTCCACAAAACGCAAATGGGAACGGGCATGGCGCTGGCCCCAAAGTCCGCGACCGTCTGTGCCAGATCATCCGCCAGCACCAGCTCGACCCCGAACTGGTCAAGGCCTACGCCGTCGACTTCTGCGGCACGAAGACGCTCCGAGAGGCCAGCCGGGAACAGGTAGAGAACTTCGTCCAGCAATTGGCCGCACGGGCTGAAAGTGATCGAAATGCTCTGGCTCGGCCAACTCAATAGCTACACGCACCCGAAGCCGGAGGGCGTCGCATGAACCGCCAAGTCCCAGGCCTCGCCGAAACGACCCACGATTCTCGTCCGAAGATTCCCGACGGTATCTATCTTGTGCGCGTCGATGGTTCCCAGTTCCGCTGGCATGCCCACAAACCGTTCTACGTCCTCCGACTCTCCGTACTAGAGCCCCGCACTCTGGCCGGTCAGCCTATTGTCGGCCGGCTCTACTGCACGCAGAAAGCGATGTGGAAGCTGGGCTGGTTCCTGCGGGATTTTCTCTATGACCCGGAACTGCTGGCCCACGAACAGGTCGATGAAAAGGCCTTGCCCGGACTCCGCGGCGTCGTCAAGATCAGCCACACCGTGATCAACGGCATTTCGCTGATCAACCTCGACGGCTTCGCACCAGCCAGCCAGTGGGAAGAACTGTCCGCGGCTCCGGGATCGAGTACTTCTCGCTCCGACAATGCGGAGGCGTCCTGATGAACTATTCCTACACCCAGATCAGCCAGTATCTGAGCTGTCCGCGCCGTTACCGGCACCGCTACCTCGACGGATGGCAAGAGAAAGACACGCGTGCCGCCATGCTCTTTGGTCGAGCCTTCGAACAGGCCGTTGCCGCCCTTTTTCGCCGTGAAGACCCGGCGGCTGTGTTGTTCGAGCAGTGGAGCCTGTGCAAGGACATGGGCCTGACCTACTCCGGCAACGACACCTGGGACCGGATGCTGCAACAAGGCATCCAGTTGCTGGAGCGCTTCGTTCAGGACGGCCGCGTTCGGATTCGACGCCCTCGTTCAAGCCAGCAGATTCAGTTCAATCGGATGCTCGGCTCTGGCAACAATTTCGTCTCCTACGTCGATGCCATTGGTGAACTGGACGGTACGCCCTGCGTTCTGGAATGGAAGACTAGCTCCGCGCGATATCCAGAAGAACCGGCCGGCATTTCCGCACTGGATCCGCAACTCGTCTGCTATTCGTGGATGACCGGCATCGACGAAGTCGCCCAAATTGTTTTCGTGCGCAAGCGGCTGGTCGAAGTTCAGTACCTCCGGGCCACCATTTCTGAGGAACAGCGGCAGGAGTTCGCAACCCTGGTCGATGACACCGTCCGACGGATCGAGTCCGGATTGTTCCTGCCGCATAGCGGCATCCGCTTTCCACAAAATCCGTGCACAACATGCCCCTTTATCGGGCTCTGCCTCGATAAGTCCGACTTGGTCGAAACTGCACTGGTGCGCAAGCCCGGAGTTGACCTTGGTCTGTTTGACGAACTTTCGTTTTAGGCCGATGCCGATGCCGCCCAAGCTCAATCGCAAGCGTGCTCTCTTTGTTCTGACCAAGATCGACGAGATCCTGGCGTGGGAAAAGCAGAAACAAGAGGAGCGCGATACGCGTTTCGTCGATCTGGGCAGGTATCTGTGCGAGGTGCGGGCGGGACAGTACTGGCGCCTTCAGAACCTAAAGTCGTTCGATGAATTTCTGCAAAGACGATTTCCCGATTCGCGCCGCACCGCCTACTATCTGATGTCCATTCACGAACACTTGCCGCCCCAGATCCGGCGGGAGTTGAAACAGGTGGGCTGGACCAAGGCGGCGGTGTTGACCAAGGTCGCGCGTTCGGATGGGAAGGACTTCGATTGTGCAGCATGGATGCACAAAGCCCGCTCCCTACCCCGGGATCAGTTCAAACGCGAGGTGGACCAACACCTTACCGGCAAGGACACCGAACCGACCGAGATCATCTACTTCAAGTTTTACAAGAGCCAGATTCCGGTGATCGAGCAGGCTATCGAGACGGCAGCGCTGATGCTGGGCACGGACAAATCCCGCGGCTATTGTCTGGAGATGATCTGCGCGGATTTCCTGGCGGGAGCCAACCTCGACAGTGGACAACCCGACGTGCTCTTGTCTTCGATCGCGCGGTTCTTCCAGTTCCTGCCCGGCGAACAGCGCCAGGCGTTTGTCGAGCAGATCACGGAGAAAGCGTCATGAACCGGATTCCGTTAAAGAGTTCTCGCCTGCGCCTCGCTCCCAAATTGTACGAAAATCTGCGGCAGCAGGTGTTACGCCGGGACGGATGGAGGTGCCAGAGTTGCGGCGCGATGTCGAATCTCGAGGTTCACCATAGGGAATTGCGTAGCCAATCTGGGGGATGATGCAGAGCAAAACCTCATCACGCTTTGCACTGCATGCCACGCCATCGTGCATCGGGGAACTGATCGAAGGATAATTCGCAGCTAGTAACCTTTCCTCAACGACAGACCACTAGCGCTCTTTCGCCTCTTTTCGATCTTTCCGTTGCGTGGCTCTGTGGAGCACCCTGGCCCTACAACGTTATGCACTTTGCAACTGTCTTGCTAAAGCTGAAGGCCACGGGCTGTCCGAAACACGGGCTGAAGAGACGAAGATTCTAGACCAGACCCGAGCCTCGGCACCCCGCACGGCAACAAAGAAAACGGCCCGATTCCGCCTAGTGTCACTGAGTCCAACAAATGCTTTCCATCGGCGACGAGCGGCAGCGAAATAAAGTCATAAGCTCTGGGTGCCGAGTCTGGAACTCCGGCTGACCGCATCAAGGTCTAGTCCGTCGCGCAACCGCTTGCCATTTCAAGTGTCAGTTGCGGCACTGCTTGCGGCTAACACCCGCAAGAGATGAACAGGATGACGGATATTTGCCCCCCACCTTTTCGGCTTCAATTTTAGGAAAAAAAATTTCGCAAGTCCTTTCTCATGAAATGCTTGCAACTGCATCACTCTCGTTATATGATCAATTTGAACTTGAGCAATTATCGGTCAGATTCTCAGCCTGAGAAGCTGAAATCCAACCGACGCCGTTAGGTACCATTCGCTTTGGCATTGTCATTACGAGGGTCCTTCAGCGCGGCTCTTCTTCCTTTAAATCCAATTGGCGCTCCGGCGTAAAAGCACCGGCGGCTACTCGTGTCTCTCGTGCCGACCTCTTAGGTCTAGTCGATAGGCGTGTGAGGGGCCGTGTGTCACCACGCCCACTTGGATAAGACTGCAGTCAGCGAAATGAATGTGAAACACAAGGAAGATTGAAATGAACGATGACATTGACAACGGCATTGTCCTGATGGGCAGGTGCGCTTCGAAGAATTCGTCTGGGGTGTATTACCCTCCGACGGAAATCATTCCGATGGCCCTGCGGATCAGAGCAAGGAGAACTAAACCATGAAGGAGAATCGCACGATGTTGGGCGACAGTGGCTTGGACCGGCCCCAAGCTTCTGTCGCTGAAAATGAACCCGCGGCCATCGGTCCGACGGCTACCATCCCCCCGGCTCCAGCAGACCCAATCGCAACGGCCGGTGTGGTTCAGCACCCATCGGTCCCCGCGGCTACCCCACCAGAAGCGTCGGGCAACACAGCCAAAGTGGCGACGATCGCGGCGAAGCCGGTGGTCAAGGTCAAAGGGATTGAAGAGATCGTGCGGACTGATCAAAGGGACATAACATCCTGGCAACCGCCATTCGAGGTAGAGGAGGGTTCCGAAGGTAGCTTCAAAGAGATCGTTGAGCGCTCAGACTTCGTGCGCGCTCCTTTGCGTGCGACTCCGGTTCCCACTGGTTCAGCAAAGTACGGGACGACTGACGAACTTTTCACGCGGCTTGAAAATGCAATTGCAACTCAGGCGGCTCTTCCTGCACAGACCAGCGCTTTGCTTGCATACTGGACGATGTCGACCTGGTTCACCGACGGCCTGTCTCTCGCCCCCGGCCTGAGTATTATTGGGCCGCCTTTTGAAGGAGATCTGGTTCTGCGGACACTCAGAAACTACTGCCGGTACCCTCTGATGATGACCGGGGTAAATACCTCAGATCTAAAGAGGGTGAACTGGTACACCACGCCGACATTGCTCTTTTACGCTCCAGACGTATCCAGGGCGATGATCTCACTCATGGGATGCACTACGAGCCGTGGATACTTGGTCAACGACGCGGGCAAGTACAAGGATTTCTATGGTCCAAAGGCCATCTACCTTGGGGCCGATCCATCCTTCGAACGTGCACCCCGTTGCAGTATCCAAGTTTGCGTACACCCCTCCTCCACCGCAGCCTCAACTCAGTCTTCATCACGGCCAGGAGTAAATAGAGTTCAGGACCTTCAGAACCAGTTGCAGCGGTATCGATTGAAGAACCTCGCGAAGGTTTATGACTCCAGCTTCGATGCTCCAGGTCTGACATCAGAGACTCGTACTGTCGCGAACGCTTTGGGCGCCTGCATCGCTGACTGTCCTGATCTTCAATCAAAGCTCGTCTCTTTGCTCGCACCGGCGGAGAGTCAGCGACAAGTTGATCGTTCGACTTCCATTGAGGCAGTTACCTTGGAGGCCACCCTCAATCTAGTTCATCAGAACAGGGCCCAAATCCTGGTCAATGAAATATCGACCGAAGTCAATCGCATTGCGCAGGCGCGCGGAGAGAAGTTGCACTACAGCGCCGAAATGATCGGACACCGATTGAAGAAGATCGGCGTGATTACACGCAGGCTCGGGAAAGCCGGCAAAGGTCTGCTGATTGACTCATCCACAGTGGCGCGAGTCCACGAACTTGGAAAGGTGTATGGTGTAGGTCTGGACGAGGATGACAAGAACCTGAACTGCGCATTATGTATTGAAAACAAATAATTTATGTAGGTGATGCAGGTTATGCACGATTTTCTAGGCATGGTTCTGCGATCCCGGCCTGGTCGGGATAAGTCTTTTACGATCAGACATTTTATCTCGCCGCAATCGATCTTCCGGTCAGTCGCGACTCTAACGAAAGATCTCGCAGCATTCCTTGTCCGGCGCTCGAGGCATCCGTGCCAGCCATCGCCAAGGGGCCAAAGGAGCCTGGCCGAATCGTCACCGGCCGTGGCGCATCCTTCTCAAACCGAGAATCAGAGGTACGCTTCTGTTTCTGCGCAACAGAAACCCAAAGAGCTTCGGCGAGCTTTCGAGAATGCAAGTAATATCTGTAGAACTACGCCGTGCGCGTTGTGCGGAACGTGATTCAGTCATGAATGGGATGTACTGGATGTCAGCCCGTAATCCGCGGGAGGTTTCGGATTGTTCTACGACTTCACGAGAAAGTAAGACTCGATGGCCCGCATCACGGTGCGGTGAGTGAGGACTGGAGCCTTATTCTCGTATTTGGCGGCCCAGCAGATCTGGTTGACGATGTCGCGAGGATAGCATGGGCGCAATTCCTGTTTCAGAGTGCTCTTGATGAAGTCAATCAGGACATCGGCAACGCTATTCTCAAACTGGATTCCGCGCTCCACCGCAACTCTGCGAAAGATCTCGCTGAACTCTTGCTCGGTCGCCGCTCCGATCCGGATCTTCGTCTGGATTCGCCGCAGAAACGCTGCATCCAGCAACTGAGTGGGATCGAGGTTGGACGCAAAGACGACCAGCATTTCAAATGGAATCTCGATCTTCCTGCCTCCAGCCAGCGTGAGGAAGTCGATCCTGCGGTCAAGGGGGACAACCCAGCGGTTGAGCAGATCATCCGGGCGCACTCTTTGCCGTCCGAAATCATCGATGATCAGGATGCCATTATTCGCCTTCATCTGGACCGGGCCGGAGTAGAACTTGGTTGCCGGGTTGTACTGCAGGTCCAGCATTTCTATTGTGAGTTCCCCACCTACAAGAACGGCGGGGCGGCGACAAAGCACCCAGCGTTCGTCGTGCCCGTGCGGCTCCTTACTCTCGAGGCGGGTGTGAACGGTCGGGTCATACACCGTGATGACCTGGCCATCAATCTCCACCGCATGTGGAAGCCAGACTGCATCCTCCGCAAGAACGTGCGACAAGGTCTCAGCGATAGTGGTTTTTCCAACTCCTGATGGCCCGTACAGAAAGATCGCATTTCCGGAGTTGAGCGCGGTCCCGAGCTGCCAGAGAGTCTCTTTGTCGAGAACGAGACGCTCAAATGCGCGTTCGACCTCCGCTGGATGGACCTCGACGTTGGCGACGCTCTGCTTCTTTACTTGATCGATGTAGCTTGTGAGAGGAACCGGCGCGGGTCCTGTGTATTGACTCTGGGCCAGGAGTTCCTGTGCGCGGGTCCTGCCCTGGGAGGTGATCGCCAGATTCTGGATCTGGCCGCTCATTCCCGTAACCTGGCAGAGCTGTTCAGTCCGGAGCCGCTTCAGCAGTTCGCTGGCTACCTCGAAGCTCAGACGCATATTCTTCGAGAGCTCGAGAACCGAAAATGGCCCGGAAAGATAGAGCGTCTTCAGCGCCAGATCCTCAAGGACAGACTGGCGCAGACCGACTTCACCGATGGTTACAGGCCTGTGTGTCGGCCCGAATACCGGTTCGGTCTTCATGAAGTCCTGGAGATTGAGAGTAGGTTCCATCCGATGCACTGAAACTCCTCGCCAGTATACGACTCGTTTTGGCCTGGTCGTTGCTCTCGCAAACTCTTCGCTTACACCCCAGTAACCTGTGGGATTAATCGCCGGTGAGAATTCCGGAGACTTTGGTGATCTGCTCAACCGACTTGCACTGTTTCGGCAGAACGGAAATTTCGCCATCCTGTCGCAGACATCTTACTGATTTGCTTGAGGAATTTTTGCGCCGATTCAATCGGAACCTTCGGATTTATGCTTCGCTTGAACTTGTAATCGACCTGACAGCACAGAATCGGAGGCCAACCACATCCACTTTGGTTGAGTCTTCCGATGTCTTGTGCGGGTCCAAATCCAGGCGAATAGCTGTTTCCTACGGTTCCCAATCATGTCTTGTGGATCCGACTATCCCCCGAAGCTCATCGTGCACGCGGCGATTGAACCTGCGCGAGTCTCTCCTCTTTCATCCGTTTCTTGTAGCGCCAGAGCGATCATGGTTTCCAGGAAGTGCTGCACAGCGTCAACACCTCGCAGATATCTCTATTGCAGACTCACTTTAACAACTCTGTGACTCTGACTGTGGGATAATGCGGCACGATGGTATCTAACACCATGGTCCCCCAATCCACCTGCCAACTCATCGACTCCCTGACCTCCGCAATCCAACAGTTCGAGCAGAATCCCGGTCCGGTCCATGCCTCAACCGCGATAGCCGAGCTCAAACGCATCCTTCTTATCCATATCGATGGACTCGAAGACGGAACCCAATGTAAGCAAGAGATATAAGGCTAACCAAATACTGGCTTCATCACCATCCTGGAAGCGACCCAACGGCTCACATCGCAGTTAATCCACCCGCCATTGCCAACAGGTCCGAGAGCAGATGCTTTCCCAACGGAGGATAAACCTGGCGCGCGCAATTCGGCGAGGATCGTGATTCCGGTTATCGAGGAATCAACGGTCACGGCGACCTTCGCGTAATTCATCCAGGGATCCGTTCGAGCTTCGATCGCACCGATTCAAATGTTCGTCGAATCCCCTCTTCGAGGCTGACCTTGGCCTTCCATCCAAGGGCGTTAATTCGGCTCACGTCGAGAAGCTTTTGTGGAGTTCCATCCTGCCGCGATGTATCGAACTCCAGTTCACAATCAAACTCCAATACCTTCGAGACCAGCAGAGCCAGTTCCCGAATCGTTAGATCATGACCCGTGCCAATATTAATCAGCGGTGCCTCATTCGTTGTGATCAGGTTCTCATATTGAAGCTCCGAAAGATTGAGCAGGTGAACGCATGCCTCGGCGAGATCATCGCTGTAAAGAAACTCGCGCCGCGGTCTCCCTGTCCCCCAAACCATTAGCTTCTTCTCTCCAGCGAACTTCGCCTCGGCGACCTTTCGCATCAGCGCGGGCAGCACGTGCGATCCCTTTAGGTCGAAGTTATCTCCGGGTCCATAGAGATTCGTCGGCATTGCCGCCAGATAGCGCGTACCGAATTGCCGGTTATACGACCAGCACATTTCGATCCCGGCGATTTTGGCAAGTGCATATGCGCGATTCGTGGGCTCCAGCGGCCCCGTGAGCAGGTACTCTTCCTTGATTGGCTGCGGTGCCAACTTCGGATAGATGCAACTTGACCCCAGGAAAAGCAACCTCTTCACGCCGCCGCGATAGCTCGCATCGATCACGCTGGTCTGAATCTCCAGGTTCTCGCGAATAAAGTCGGCGGGGTAGGTATCGTTGGCCAGAATGCCGCCCACTTTCGCAGCCGCAAGAAAGACATATTCGGGCCGTTCTCGGTCGAAGAACGCATGCGTCGCGCTTCGATCGCTCAGATCGACCTCCGCATGGGTTCGAAGCAGAAGATTTGAGTAGCCCTTCTGTTCTAATGCCCGGCGAATTGCGGATCCAACAAGCCCGCGGTGGCCTGCGACGAATATTCGGCTATCCTTCTCCATCCTTGTTCCGCCAGCGCGCTCCTTAATTCTCGTGATAGTTAAAGACTGAATAGCCGTGCTTTCTGACCAGGGCATCCCTTTCGGCGGTCTTCAAGTCTTCTTCCACCATCTCCTTCACAAGCTCATGGAAGGTAATCCTCGGTTGCCATCCCAGTTCGCTTTTTGCCTTGCTGGCATCTCCAAGAAGTGTCTCGACCTCGGTTGGCCGGTAGTAGCGAGGATCAACAGAAACGATGATGTTTCCATGCTCATCGACTCCTTTCTCCTCCACGCCGCAACCTTCCCAGGTGATCTTCATTTCAAGGTGGGCTGCAGCCAGGTCGACGAATTCTCTCACGCTGTGCTGCTCACCCGTGGCGACGACGTAATCCTTCGCTTCTTTCTGCTGAAGCATCCGCCACATCATCTCTACATAATCGCGGGCATGACCCCAGTCGCGAAATGCATCAAGATTGCCGAGGTAGAGATGGTCCTGCAGGCCAACCTTGATGCGCGCAAGCCCTCGCGTGATCTTGCGCGTCACAAACGTTTCGCCGCGTGTCGGCGATTCGTGATTGAAGAGGATACCGTTGCACGCATAGATCCCATAGGCCTCACGGTAGTTCACCGTGATCCAGTAGGCATAAAGCTTTGCCACTGCGTAAGGAGAGCGCGGATAAAACGGCGTTGTCTCCTTTTGCGGAATCTCCTGCACCAGGCCAAACATCTCCGATGTTGACGCTTGATAGAAACGCGCCGTCTTCTCCAGTCCGGTCGTCCTGATCGCTTCAAGCAAACGCAGCGCACCGAGCGCATCGGAGTTGGCAGTATACTCCGGCTCCTCAAACGACACCTTCACATGGCTTTGCGCAGCGAGATTGTAGATTTCATCCGGCTGCACGCGTTGCACAATCTGGATCAGGCTGCTCGAATCTGTAAGATCGCCATAGTGAAGCATGAAATGGCGCCCCTGCAGATGAGGGTCTTCATAAATATGGTCAATCCGGTTGGTATTGAAAAGGGATGTGCGTCTCTTGATTCCGTGGACCTCGTACCCCTTCAACAACAGTAGTTCGGCTAGGTAGGCCCCATCCTGGCCTGTGACGCCAGTGATCAGCGCTCGTTTCATTACTTTCTCCTTGGCCCTTGCCAGATTACTGTAACGCAGCAAAGTCAAACGACAGGAAATGCTGAATATCGAAGCGATCAGTGATGCAGAAGCAGCAGCATTTCACGCAGCGGCTTCAATGCATGACTTGAAATACTCGAGGCTCAGCTTCAATCCGGTCTCCAGATCAATCTTCGGTTCCCAGCAAAACAGACGCCTGGCCTTCGAAATGTCCGGCTGGCGCTGGACAGGATCATCCTGGGGAAGAGACCGATAGACGATCTTGCTCTTTGAGCCCGTCACGCGCAACACGGCTTTGGCGCACTCCAGAATCGTCCATTCCGATGGATTGCCGACGTTGACGGGCTCGTGCTCTTCTGTCCGCGACAGCCCAAGGATTCCTTCAATCTCATCTGAAACGTAGCAGAAACTCCGCGTCTGGTCGCCCCTGCCATAGATTGTCAGATCATCGCCCTTCAGAGCCTGCGTGAGGAAGTTCGAAATGACTCTTCCATCATTCATCTGGAGCCGCGGACCGTAGGTGTTGAAGATCCTCACCAATCGCGTGTTTACCCCGTTGTAGCGGTGATAGGCCATCACCAGCGCCTCTGAAAAGCGCTTCGCTTCGTCGTACACTGAACGGGGTCCAATCGGATTCACGTGCCCCCAGTAGTCTTCTGTCTGGGGGTGCACGGCCGGATCTCCGTAGCACTCCGACGTAGACGCGTGCAGGAATTTAGCTCCATACTTCCTCGCGATCTCCAGCGAGTTCCGCGTCCCAATCGAGCCAACCATCAGTGTTTCCGTGCCGAGCCGCAGATAATCTCCCGGGCTGGCCGGCGATGCGAAGTTGAACACATAGTCCACTCGCTTCGGATCGAACTCCTGACAGATATCATGTTCCAGAAACTCGAACCTCGGCTCAGGCTTGAGGTGCCGCAGGTTCTCAAGCGAACCGGTGCAGAGGTTGTCTACGCCCAGGACCGAATGTCCCTCCGCAAGAAGAGCGTCGGTCAAATGGGACCCCAGAAACCCGGCGGCCCCGGTCACCATCACGCGCATCGTTCAGTTTCCTTTCTTACAATCGCACTCGACTTACTCACAGGCGCTCACTTGTTTGCCTGCACCAAATTCTTCCCTGTGGGGATGGATCGCTGCAGTCGAGACTGCCGCACTCTGAAACCTAGCAACGGCCCGCCTAAGCAATCAGACTTTCGGGCCTTCCCGGCGCCGCGGAACAAAGAACGCCGCCACCGGGTCGATGGGCTGCGACAACCCTGGCCGACCCACACTGAGATAGGTAAATCCGTTCTTCGTCATCGTCGCTGCATCATAGAGATTGCGGCCATCGATGACGATCGGGTACCGGAGAGTGTAGTGCAACTTCGCCAGATCCAATTCGGCAAACTCCTGCCAATCGTTGAGAATCAGTAGCGCATCCGCATCCTGGGCTGCCGCATACAGATCATCAACATAGCGCATGCATGGTCCCGGAGGAATCACTTCCTTGCACCGATTCGCCGCCGCTGGATCGTATGCGGTCACGATGCAACCCTCTGCCAGCAGCTTCGTCACGATGTCCAGAGCAGGCGACTCCCTGACGTCGTCTGTTCCGCCCTTGAATGCCAATCCAAGCACACCAATCTTCTTGCCGCGAAAGGTCCACAAGGCTGAACGGATCTTTTGGAAGAAGCGCTGCTTCTGCTCCTCGTTAATTTTCTCTACTTCGTGCAGCAGGCCGAAGTCCACCCCCACCTGCTCCGCCACGTGACGAAACGCCGCCACGTCTTTGGGAAAGCACGAGCCGCCGTAACCGATACCCGCGCGCAGGAATCTCGGACCAATACGCGAGTCCATCCCGACGCCGCGCGCAACCTCCTCAATGTCCGCCCCTGCCGCTTCACACACATTTGCGATCACATTGATGAACGAAATCTTGGTCGCCAGGAACGCATTCGATGCGTGTTTGATGATCTCCGCCGCCTTCGTTGATGTCAGGAGAATTGGCGGTGGATCGCTTGACACTCGCGGTCCCGGCACAGCACCTGGAATGTTGAAGTAATTTCCGGAGGTCAATGGATAGTAGATGCTCTTCAGAAGATTCGCGGCACTCTCAGTCGCCGCGCCAATCACTATCCGATCCGCGTGCAGAAAATCCACGACCGCCGTGCCTTCGCGAAGGAATTCCGGGTTGGAAGTCACATCGAACAGCTCCTTCGGCACACCATTGCGCTCGATTACCCGGCGAATCCACTCATTCGTATACACCGGAACCGTGCTTTTCTCAACAATTACCTTGTACGCGTCTATCGAGCGGGCGATCTCGCTTGCCACGGCATCCACATATGAGAGATCCGCGCTCCCTGTCTGGCTCTGAGGCGTCCCCACCGCAATAAAGATCGCCTGCGCGCCCTGCGTCGCCGCGCGAAGATCTGTCGTGAACTCGAGTCGGTTTCCGCGATGACGTGCCAGAAGCTCCGGAAGATGCTCTTCATGAATCGGTACGCCGCCTGCCCGCAGCATGCGGACCTTGGACTCGTCATTGTCCACGCAGATTACGTGATGTCCAATTTCCGCAAAGCACGCAGCGGCCACGAGTCCAACGTATCCTGACCCGACCACAGCAATCGAAACCGCCTGACCTTCAGTCCTCATCGAATCTCTTTCTCCACTTGCTGATTTGCTTCTGCGCTGGAATTCAACTTACGCCGCATGCGCCAGCAGGGCTGTGAGGCTTCCCACCCGCACATTGACGACTGACACACATTCTTCCAGAACCAGGATTCCTTCTGAGACCAGTTGCTCAAGATTCTTGCATGAACTGGCTTCTACCAGCTATCACCCAAAGGGCATCTCCGGGGATTCAATTCCAAGCTGCCGTAACATTCCCTGCAGATACTTTACCCCCGACAGGCGCAGAATCGAGTCGCCCTGGTTCTGCGTGATTGGGACCCCGGCTCCTGCGCAAACTACGCGTGAGCGAAAGCCATCATTTCCTTTTCAATCCACTCATAGGTCTTTCGCAGACCTTCTTTCAGGCGGATCGATGGCGCCCAGCCTAACAATTCGGTGATCTTTGTATTGTCGCTGTTTCGTCCGTTTACCCCCTTTGGGGCATTCAGGTTATAGTGGCGCTTCAGCTTCACACCGGCAATCTCTTCGACAATGTCAACCAGTTGATTGATCGTTACAAGTTTGTCGGATCCAAGATTCAGTGGCTCATGAATCTCACTCTCCATAATCGCCCGTGTTCCCTTGGTGCAGTCGTCAATGTACATGAAGCTCCGAGTCTGCTCCCCATCCCCCCAGATCTCAATGTCGCGTCTGCCGAAATGCTTCGCTTCAATCACCTTGCGGCAGATCGCCGCCGGAGCCTTTTCGCGGCCGCCGGTCCAGGTTCCGTGCGGCCCGTAAACATTGTGATACCGCGCCACCCTGCACTGCAGTCCAAAGTCCTCTTCAAAGTGCCGGCACATCCGTTCACTGAAGAGCTTCTCCCAGCCGTATCCATCCTCTGGAAGCGCCGGATAGGCGTCCTCTTCCTTCAGCGGCGTGACCTGTGGGTCCCTTTGCTTCTCGATGTTATATACGCATGCCGTAGATGAATAGAAGAAGCGCTCCGCTCCCGAATCGCGTGCCGCCAGCAGCATATGTGTATTTGTCAGCACGCTTAACATGCAGAGCGCTTTGTTGTTTTCGATGAATCCCATGCCTCCCATGTCTGCGGCCAGCTGAAATACAAGATCCGCGCCCTTTGCGGCCCGATAACAATTCGCCTTGTCTTGCAGGTCCAGAACCAGGCTCTCGACATCCGGCGACACCTGGTACCAATCATCCAGCGGCTTGATATCGACGGCTCGAATGACGTTTACCCCGTTAGCCATAAGATTTTTCACCAGGTGGCCGCCGATGAAGCCTCCCCCGCCGCAGATGACCGCCTTTTTACGCTTTAGCTGCATAGCGTGCATTCACTCCTTCGAAAAAGCAAAAATCACTTCCTTTGAATGGGATGCTTCCGATTGCTGCTGCGTCATCGCCCGAACCGGACAGTTTTCAGGTGCGACGCGAGACAAAGCATGCGGCTCATGCGAGACAAAACTCCGAATACGTTTCAAACAATGAGCGTGAGGTCAGGTTTTCGGCGTCGCCCAGGAACACGCGCCGCAGCGGACCACGGCTGAGAACAATGGCAACCAATGTCAGGACAAGCGTCTTGGCATTCGCGCAGCGCAACTCGCCCCGTTGAATCTCAATTCCAACCCTTTATTCTTCCCAATGCCGGGGCCCCGATTGCCCGAATGGCCTGTGTTACCCTCGACACGAGAGGCCTCGCCGAATGCATTCAGGGAACCTGCCTGCCAACCGTATATATATGGACGCTAATGCCACCACCCCCCTCCTGCCGGAGGTTGTAGAGGCGATGCGTCCGTACTGGTCGGAGCAGTTCGGCAACGCGTCTTCTATCCATCTTGATGGGCAAACAGCCCGCAGGGCCCTGGACCGCTCCCGCGAAACCATGGCGGAGTTCTTCAACTGCCACGACGCCGAAGTGGTGTTCAACTCCGGTGGCACCGAGGGCGATAACACTGCGCTCTTCGGTTTGCTCCATCCCGGCGACCATTTCATCACGACGTCGATTGAGCACTCGGCGATCCTGCAGGCGTCTCATCGGCTCGAGCGTTTCGGAATAGAAACGACCTTCGTCGCTCCTCAACCCAGCGGCCTCATTGATCCGGTCGACATTCTCCGCGCTATTCGTCCCACAACGCGCCTGATCAGCGTAATGCTGGCCAACAACGAAACCGGCGTTCTGCAGCCTGTCGAAGCGATCGGCAAGATTGCAGCGGACACCGGCGTTTTCTTCCACATCGACGCCGTCCAGGGGGCCGGCAAGGTCAAGTTCGACGTGCGCCGCTTCGGCTGCCACCTTCTTTCGATCAGCGCCCATAAGATGCACGGTCCAAAGGGAGTTGGCGCCTTGTTTGTGCGCCGCGGGACCCCGCTGGAATCAATGATTGTCGGCGGAAGCCATGAGCGCCGTCGCCGCGCCGGCACAGAAAATGTCGCCGGAATCGCCGGCCTCGCAAAGGCCGCCGAGCTGGCCATGCACAGCCTCGAAGACGGAACGATGACCCGCCTCGCCGCCCTGCGCGACAGGATGGAGGCCGAGATCCTGCGCCTCCCCGACACTGGCCTTAACGGCGCAGGAACTGATGGCAAGCCGGTAACCCGCGTGGCCAACACCACCAATATCTGGTTTGACAATCTCGAAGGTGAAGCACTGGTTATCGCACTGGATCTAAAGGGGATCGCCGTCTCGGGAGGCTCCGCATGCCACTCCGGAGCCACAGAGCCAAGCCATGTCCTCATGGCCATGGGACTCAACAAGGCGAGAGCTCGTGCAAGCCTGCGGTTCAGCCTTCTGAAGACCGTCACCGATGCAGATGTTGACCGGGTGCTCCAGATCGTTCCCGAAGCCGTCCAGCAACTCAGAGCGGTTTCCCCGGTTGTGGCCGGCACACTGGGCTGAGCCCAGCCCGAAAATTCCCGCGTTTCGAGCCCATCGGTCGACTTCGCTGAGTCGAAAAACCTCCGTTCGTGCTCCAATAAAGAAGACCTCATGCCGCCGAACAACACCATCGCCGTAGCCATGTCCGGGGGAGTTGATTCCTCCACGGTCGCGGCGATCCTCGCCCGCTCAGGCGAGACCGTGGTCGGACTCACTCTACAGCTCTGGGATCAGACCCGGCTTGCCGGCAAGCACGGCATTCCAGACGCACCCAAGGCAGGGCGCTGCTGCTCGCTCGACGACGTCTACGATGCCCGCCGCGTCGCGACGCACCTCGGCATTCCCTACTATGTGGTCAATCAGGAAGACCGCTTCGAGCAGGATGTCGTTCGCCCTTTCGTCAGCGAGTACCTGGCCGGGCGCACGCCGATCCCCTGCTCTCTTTGCAACAACCATCTCAAGTTTGACCAGCTTCTCAAGACCGCTCGGAGCATTGGCGCTGAGCGCATCGCCACCGGGCACTATGCGATCAACGAGTACGACCCGGATCGCCGCCGCTGGATACTGAAGCGCCCTGCCGATCTTGCCAAAGATCAGACTTACTTCCTCTTTGGCCTGACGCAGCAGCAGCTTGCGCACACGCTGTTTCCCCTCGGTCGCCTCACCAAGCCGGAGGTCCGCGCCGTTGCGCGGGACCACGGTCTTGCGCTCGCTGAGAAGCCCGACTCTCAGGAAATCTGCTTCATCCCCGGGGGCGACTACAAGCGCTTTCTTGCCGCGTATCTCGAAGAGCAGGGCGAGCCCATGCCTGAAACCGCAGGCGAGCTGGTCGCCTCAAACGGAGAGTTACTGGGTCGCCACGACGGCATCTTCAACTTCACAGTCGGCCAGCGCAAGGGCCTCGGAGTGGCATCGCCTTCTCCCCTCTATGTTCTCCAGATCGACCCGGCCACTCACCGCGTCACCGTCGGCTCTGATCCGGAACTGGCCACCACCACGCTGCGCGCCCGCCGGCTCAACTGGATCAGCATCCCCGGCCTGACCGCTCCCATGCGCGTCAAAATCAAGATCCGCCATCGTCATGACCCCGCCGGGGCCACCCTTGAGCCTGGCCCCACGCCGGACGAGGTTGTCGCCAACTTCGACGAGCCCCAGCGCGCCGTGACCCCGGGCCAGTCAGCCGTGTTTTACGATGGCGACGAAGTCGTTGGCGGCGGCTGGATCGTCTGACTTCGTCCGCTTCGGGCCCCCCAATCGCAGAGTCGCGGAAATACCATTCGTCCGTGTCGGGTGGTATCCTCGCCTCAGCGGGCTTCCCCTGCTCAATCTCCCCAGCACGAGGCATCCTATATGTCACTTCGTATCAACGACACTGCACCCGACTTCACAGCCGAGACGACCCAGGGCCCGATCAGGTTTCACGAGTGGATCGGCGACGGCTGGGCAATTCTCTTCTCGCATCCCAAGGACTTCACCCCGGTCTGCACGACGGAACTCGGCTACATGGCCGGCCTCAACCCCGAGTTCAACAAGCGCAACTGCAAAATTATCGGCCTGAGCGTTGACCCCGTTGACAACCACTCCAAGTGGGCCGCAGACATTCAGGAAACACAGGGTCACGCGGTCAACTACCCGATGATTGGCGACACCAAGCTCGAAGTGGCCAAGCTCTACGATATGTTGCCCGCCGAAGCCGGCGATAGCTGCGAAGGCCGTACTGCCGCGACCAACGCCACCGTCCGCACGGTCTTCGTGATCGGGCCCGACAAGAAGATCAAGCTCATGCTGAGCTATCCCATGAGCACGGGGCGCAACTTCGATGAAGTTCTCCGCGTAATCGACTCGATCCAGTTGACCGCAAAGCACCAGGTTTCCACCCCCGTAAACTGGAAGCCCGGTGAGGACGTGATCATCTCCGGGTCTGTTTCCGACGACGATGCACGCGCCAAATATCCAGGTGGATGGCGTGCTCCAAAGCCCTACATGCGCATCGTGCCGCAGCCGGGCCAGAAGAACTGAAGCGTCTCTTCGACAGGCGCGCGTCCACGTGTTCAAAGGGAGTACGAAAGTGGAAATCAAGCGTTTCTATCTTGCTTGCCTTGCACATGCGTCCTACCTCATTCATGACGGCGGCGAGGCTGCCGTCATCGACCCCCAGCGTGATGTCGATCTCTACATAGAGGAGGCCCAACAGCTGGGTCTGCGCATCCGCTGGGTGATCGAGACACACCTTCACGCGGATTTCGTCTCAGGCCACTTCGAGCTCGCGTCGCGCACCGGCGCCACCATCTGCCTCGGCGCCGGTTCCGGCGCACTTTTTGAGCATCGCGCTCTGAGCGAGGGCGACGAACTGCCGCTTGGCAACTCAAGACTCCGTATTCTCTCCACACCGGGCCACACTGAAGAGAGCATCTGCATCGTTGCTTATGATGCGGGCGCAACTGAGCCGCGTGCCGCCTTCACCGGAGACACCCTCTTCATCGGTGACGTCGGCCGCCCCGATCTCTCGCCGACAAAGACCCCGCAGGAGCTCGCTGGATTGCTCTTCGACAGTCTGCACACCAAGCTCCTGACTCTGCCCGACGAAACCCTCGTCTTCCCTGCACACGGAGCGGGCTCTCTTTGCGGCCGCCAGATGAGCAGCGACGATAGCTCCACCATCGGCAAGGAGCGTCGCCTCAACTACGCTTTGCAGCCTCGCGATCGCGATCAGTTCGTCTCGCTGCTCACCGCTGAGATGCCGCCTCGTCCCGGATACTTCCAGCAGGAAGTCGCACGGAACCGTGCAGGCGCAGTGCCGATTGAAAAACTCGAACCCCTGCGCTCCCTCAGTCCCGACGAACTTCTCGATCTCCAATCGAAGGGTTCCGTCGTTCTCGATACCCGCCCCACGGTGCAGTTCGCAGCCGCGCACATTCCCGGCTCGATTCATATCGGGCTGTCTGGACAGTTTGCTTCGTGGGCTGCCCGCATGCTGGGAATCGAATCGAGTGTGATCCTCCTCGCTGAAGACGAAGCCGCCCTCGAGCAATCCCGCGTCCGCCTCGCTCGAGTCGGCCTCGAAAACGTAGTCGGCTATCTTGGCGACGGCATTCTCGGTTGGATGAGCGCCGGAAAGCCGATCCAATCCATCGACCAGGTTTCCGTCCAGGACCTCGCAGATGCCATCTCCGCAGATCCCGATGCATGGACCGTCGTGGACGTTCGCGAAACCTCGGAGCGCTCCCTTGCGGGTGTCATTCCACATTCCGTTTCCATTCCGCTGCCTGACCTGCCCGCCCGGATGGCCGAGATCAGCCCGAACGCCATCGTCGCTGTCCATTGCAAAGGCGGCTATCGAAGCGCAATCGCCGCAAGCCTTCTCCAGGCAGCCGGAATCCGGCGCGTTGCGAACATTGTCGGCGGCTATGACGCATGGGCACTTACCTTCCCGCCGCCCGGCAGCCTCTCCGAGCAGCTCGGCGTGCAACACGCCTAAGCGCGCTCTTTGTCCAGGATTTGCCGGTTGATTGAGCAACTGAAAATGCACTGGCAATCCGCCATTTGACTCTTGTACGATCTCCTCCAATTCACGGGCCCTCACTCTCAACTCCATCGGAGACCTCTATGCCGGTGCCTACGCCGTTGTCTTTTATGCCTGCGGTCGACTGCCACGCTCAGGCGCGGATCGACGCACAGCTGCCGCACCCCGACAAGAAGAAGATCTTCATCTTTTGCGACGGAACGGGCAACGAGTTTGCCGATTCGCATGCCAGCCAGGCGGCGAATTCAAATGTCGTCAAGCTCTATACGGCGCTGCGCGTCACTAACAAACAAATCGCCTACTATCACCCGGGCGTAGGCACCATGGGTGACCCCACCATCCGGCACGCCATTCCCCGCTATTGGTCCAAGGTCAAAGGACTCGCCTTCGGCGCCGGGTTCAAGGCCAATGTGCTCGATGCTTATCGCTATCTCATGGAGGTCTTCAACGATGGCGATGACATCTACCTGTTTGGCTTTTCACGCGGAGCTTACACCGCTCGCGCTCTGGCCGGCATGCTGCATGGTTATGGACTGCTGTGCCGGGGAAACGAGGGCCACCTGCCCTATGCGTGGAACATGTTTCATGACGCCCTCAAGGGCAAGCGTGATCTGCTAAAGAAGTCGGTCCATGCACGCGGCGGAGTGTCCTCACACTCGATCGAGCACAATTTCGCCTTTGCGCAAACGTACTCGCGTAGAGTGACGATCCGATTCATGGGTGTTTGGGACACGGTCTCCTCGGTGGGATGGATCTACGAGCCTGTGCGCCTGCTCAGCATGGCGCAGAATCCCATCGTCCAGGTCGGTCGTCATGCCGTGAGCATCGATGAGCGCCGCGCCTACTATCGCGATAACCTTTGGGGTTCGCCTGTCGAGATCACGCACCCCGAGTGGCCTGAAGAGCTCCGCGCTCAGGGAATCCGGCAGGACATTGCTCAGGTCTGGTTTCCGGGCGCGCACTCTGACGTGGGCGGCAGCTACCCGCAATGGCAAGCCGCCCCCGCCAACGAAGCCCTTCGTTGGATGATCGGCGAACTGCAACGTCACGGCGCCGAACTCTGCCAGGACCGCGTCGAAATGGTGCTCGGGAAGCCGAGTGGAACATATAGCGCCGATAGCATCTTCACGCCGCCACCGAAACCCGACCACTGTATCCATGACTCGCTCAAGGGTGTCTGGTGGATACTGCAACTGTTTCCGCAGCAGTACTATGACAAGGAAGACCAGAAGATCCAATGGCGCGTACCGTACGGCAAACCCCGCACCATTCCCCGGGGCGCGATCATTCATGGCTCAGCCGTGCGGCGGCTCGAGGGCACTGTTCAGGGTGAAGAAACCTACCGTCCACGCAACCTCAAGCGCGGTCAATACCATCCTTTGCCATCGGCGCCGGCCGATACCACAGCCGACCTGACCGGCTGCTTCGTCTACGAACCCGGGAACGCGACATATCCCGGCGCGGACAGTACATTCAGCCGATTTGCGAAGCTTGTTCTTGGTTGGATCACCTTCGCCCTTTTCTGGCTGATCATTGCGGCCGTTGTATGGTACGTGCTCGCCGGTTTCATCTTCCTCCTGTTTCTTGGTCTTGCGCTCATTGCCCACACACCTGGCTTGAGACACCTGTTTCGTTGTGGGTTTTCCTGGCTCAAACCGTAAGGCGGAAGAGTCTCGACAATCCGTGAGCCACCCTGCAGCCCGTACCCCTCTGGCCCCACGCGCTATACTGGCCCGGCACCTTGTTCATGGAGATATTTCGATGCCTGGGAAAACGTTTGCCCGATCAGCGGCCATTGCAGTCCTTATCCTCACTGCACTTCTTGCTTCAGCGCAGAACGCCACGCTCACCATCCATCCTGACCAGCCCGTCTCCGCCGTCAGCCCAACCCTCTACGGCCTCATGACTGAAGAGATCAATTTCTCCTATGATGGCGGGCTCTACGGCGAACTGGTGCGCAACCGCACCTTCCGCCCCGACTGGAGCGGAATCCTCTACTGGTATCTCCTCGAAAACGGAAACGCCAGCGCAAAGATCTCGATCGACAGCCAATCCGGCCCAAGTGACGCACTCAAGTCCAGCATGAAGCTCGAAATAGCGCACGCCGACGCGCAGAATCATGCCGGCGTTCTCAATGTCGGCTATTGGGGTATGCCCGTCCGCCCTGACACCGTCTACAAAGGCTCGTTCTACGCCAAGGCTGATTCAGGCGATCTCGGAGCCGTCACCGTCAGCCTCGTCAACGATGGAACCGGCAAGGCTGTCGCAACCGCGACCGTCCCCGGCCTCACGACTTCGTGGAAGCAATACGAATTCACGCTCAAGACAGGCGCCGTTCAGGCCTCGGCCGCAAATCATCTGGAGCTCTCCGTGGGCCACGCCGGGACCCTCTGGCTCAACCTCGTGTCCCTCTTCCCGCCCACCTACCACAACCGCGTAAACGGCAACCGCATCGACCTGATGGAAAAGCTGGCGGCCATGCACCCGGCGTTTCTCCGCTTCCCCGGTGGCAACTACCTCGAAGGCGATCACATCTCCGAGCGCTTCGACTGGAAGAAGACCATCGGTCCTCTTGTGGACCGCCCCACGCACCCCAGCCCCTGGAGCTACCACTCATCCGACGGTCTCGGACTGCTCGAATTCCTGGGCTGGTGCGAGGACCTCAGAATGCAGCCCGTGCTCGCCGTCTATGCCGGTTACTCCCTGATGCAGGAGCACGTGGATCCCGGCCCCGATCTTGACCCCTATGTGCAGGATGCGCTGGATGAGATTGAGTACGTGACCGGCGGAACAGACACCAAATGGGGTGCACAACGCGCGAAGGATGGCCATCCCGCGCCCTTCGCGCTCACCTACGTGGAAATCGGCAACGAGGATTGGTTTGACCGTTCCGGCAGCTACGAATTCCGCTACGCCCAGTTCTCCAAAGCCATCAAGGCGAAGTATCCAAACCTGCAGCTCATCGCAACCATGCCTCTCAAGCAGATCAAGCCTGATGTGCAGGACGACCACTACTACGTCCGCGCCACGCAGAACTTCAAGGACGCGACCCACTACGACAAGACCGACCGCAATGGACCCAAGATCTTCGTCGGCGAATGGGCCACGCGCGAAGGTTCTCCCACGCCAAACATGGGAGCAGCGTTGGGAGATGCAGCCTGGATGACCGGCCTTGAGCGCAACAGCGACATCATCGTGATGTCTGCCTACGCGCCCCTGCTGGTCAACGTGAACCCTGGCGGAATGCAATGGGAAACCGACCTCATCGGCTACGACACGATGAAGAGCTACGGCTCCCCCGCCTACTACGCGCAGGTCATGTTCGCTTCACATCTCGGCGATCATACAGTCGCCTCAGAGTTGGAGAGCGCCGCGCCGAAGCTCTTCTACTCTGCCACCACTGACACAGCAAAGAAGCGCCTCTATCTCAAACTGGTCAATGGCTCCTCGACCCCGCAGACATTGCAGATCGATCTGAGCGGTGCCAAAGTCGCCGCATCTGCAAAGCTCACCACCCTGCGCGCGAACAGCACACAGGCCACCAACTCCATCGATGCCCCTCGGAACATCGTTCCCGTCGAATCCACTCTTTCCGGCGTGAGCGCAAAGTTCTCGCACACCATGCCCGGCCTTTCCATCGAGGTCATTGAGTTGGAATTGCAGTAGAACAGCGCACAGCGGGCGCCCCACCGTTGGTCCGCGACAGTTGGGTGCCTCATCCTTCCCGCTTTTGCGGAAGGGTGGGAAGCCACGAGCCCTGACCAGCCTTTGCCGGAGAGTAGGAACGGCCTTCAGGCCCGGACATCCATGCTTCGAGAACGCTACGGCTGCTTCGGCTCGACCACTGACGGGTCGCGCTCCCATCCCTCGTTCTGCAGCGTGATGCTCTCAATCACAACCGACGTCTCATTCGCATTCAGCTCTGAGAACGCCTGGAACTCCGAAACCCAGCAGCGGTACACGTTGTAGGCCAGCACCACCTGTCCAGCCTCGTTCAACAGCTCAATCACGATATCCTTGCGGAAATTATTCAGCGAAGGCTGGCCGGGCGCGCCGTACTGCCATACCAGATTGGCCCACGCCTCGAAAGCCGTGTCGTGCGTGAGCCCGCGCTCCAGCACGATGGGCTCAAACTGCGTCAGCCCGGTCGACTTCCGGCTCGTGTTGGGGTCGCCGCCTTCGCGGTGCTCGACAACCTCAGTGGAGCGCTTCAGCCCTGAGACCTTCGAGACGCCGGCGACGTACTTGCCGTCCCACTTCACGCGGAATTTGAAGTTCTTGTACGGATCGAATCGCTGGGGATTGACGACAAATTCAGGCATGCTACGCAAGCATAACCGCAGACCCACAAAACGCAGCCATATCCTTTCGCACGATGACTACTTTTCGTCAATCACGCACAACTCTGAATGTGCGTTTCTCAGCGCTGCACGGCCCACGCCAGTCCGTCGGGGCCACCACCCGCATCGATCTTCCCCACCACCTCAAGCGTCTTCAGATCGACCACCGCAACAAATCCATCGGGACCGAACGCCACGTACGCACGCGCACCGTCCGGCTGCACGATGATCCCTCCCGATCCATGACCGATCGGCAGGCGCTTCACCTCTCGATGCGTTGCCGTATCCAGAATCACGAGATTCGGACCAGCAGAGACCAAAGCGAGTTTGCCGTCGGGAGTGATCTTCAGCCGGTTCGCACCCGGCACATCCGCCTTGATTGTCTCTGTCACCTTCTTCGCCGCAATATCGATTACGGACACAGTTCCGTCCCAGGCATTGGCGACCCATGCCTCTTTGCCGTCGGGCGAAACGTCGAATCCCTCCGATCCCCGGCCCACGGGAATAACCGTCTCGTTCCAGTCGCCTCCCGGCGGACCCGGTGGCGGTCCCGGAGGTCTGCCCGCACCCGCTCCACTTCCCTGCATCGCCATTCCCGGCGGTGGACCTGGAGGCATACCGGCCGCACCCTCTGTCTTCTCCAGAATTGTGACCGTGGCCGAGCTCACATTCGTCGTCACGATCCGCTTGGCGTCTGGAAACACGTACAGCATGTGCGTCCGGTTCTGCCCTGTGCCCATGATCCAGTCCACCTTCCCGCTTGCGGGGTCATAGCTGCCGATTGCTTTTGCAGCCTCGGCGGTAAACCAGACTTTCTCCTGCACAAAGGTCAATCCGTGCGGTCCGCGCAACGGTCCCAGGTCGATCTGCTGCTTCTGCTTTTGCGCAATGAGATCCACAACGGTAAGTGTATGGAACGCGCCAAACCCGTAGTTCGACACGTACGCGCTGCGGCCATCCGCAGACGCAATCACCTCGTGCGGATCATCGCCCACCGGCACCCGTGCCACGACATGAAGGTCTTGAGGATCGACAATCGCCAGTGTGTGATCCTGTTTCGACAGGACCAGCAGCGCGGCCTTGGGAGTCTGCGCGACAACGACACTCGACAATACTGCTGTAATTCCCAACAGGATCCAGATTCGTCGCCAGTTCTTGTCGCCGCTCATCGGGGTATGCATGTTAAACAAACATATCCTGATCTGAGGTAACACGCGCTTCATTCTTTGAAGCATTGCTGCTCTTGATGAGCACGTTCAGAAACGCTTTGGCGGCTGCGACCATTCCATTCACCTGCCGAACGGGCCTGTTCACAGACTCGGCAACGGCATTTCCTGTGCGCTCCACCGAGTCGAACACCGACGTGAACATCGAGTCTACGCGGTCAGTCTGCCGGTTGACGCGTCCGAGGATCTGATTTGCCGTAGCTTGAAATTCCTCGCCCTGCTCGCGCACGCGGCGCGAAAGGTCGGCTACGTCGCTTGAGATGGAATCGATTCTCGGGGACACGCGGTCCATGATTTCGCGCGATTTGGTGAGGATCGGCGTGACCTTTGACCGCAGCTCCTCCACGTCCACTTGCAGCTTCTTCACAGCCTTGCGAGCCACGAGGAAGGCAGTTAGGACCACAAGAGCCTGCACCACCAGCGCGAATGCGGTGAGGCCGACAAAAACAAGCAGCAGAGTGTCGTGATTCATCGAGGCACCGACGTGATCTTGCGCAGGGTCCCTGCGAACTTGGTTGAACACCTTCAGCGCATCTTGTGATCGAGCGCTCTCGTGGCAGAACCGGTGCGCCGACTCCACTCTTCACTTGCATCCGGTCCCAGGTCAGTGGGATATCACCTGATTTGAGCGAGCCCGGACCGGATCACCGGCCCGGGCCAATCCAACCTAAACACTCGGCTCTGCCGGCTCTGTAGTCGTCGTTGTGTTCGCGCGATACGCCTCGCGGCCTGCATCGATTGCCGCGCCAACCCGGCTGCCCTTCTCGTTCACGAGATTCTTGCCCCGTTCGACGAAATCCTGCCACTGAGCCCGTCCGCGGTCTGCAATCTCACGGCCGCGCCCAATGTACTGGTTCATCTGCTCCTTGCCTTTATCCACCACATTGCCCACCTGCTCGGCAGCCTGCTTCGAACGGTCACGCAGATATTCCTGTCCATCGCGGGCTCTCTGTGCGAGATCTTCCCTGGTCTCGCGACCGCTTTTAGGGGCATATAGGATCCCGATAAGTGCGCCCACACCGAGTCCAGCTAGAAACCACGCAACGCCCTGTGACCTGTTGTTGGTATCTTCACTCATGACTTTATCTCCTTCTGCTCAGTTTCTAAGAAGCCTGAGCCTATCAAATTCCCCGGCGTGCCGCAAACTCCGAGCCCATTGCACGCTCAAACGAAATACGCCGCATTCACCAAGATGTTCTCGAACCTCGCAAATCTGATGCCCGTGCGAGGCGACTTGGTTGCACACCGTCCGCTCGGGGAGGATTCGGACACATTACACACATTATTGTCCTTGCCGGTTGCGCGTGCAGCCTTTTCTTGCCCGCTTCGCAAAACAGTTGCCGGCCGTCCACGCATCAATTGGAGAAAAAAGCTCCGGAACCCCAATTTGCGCACGGCAGTCCCCCAACTTACTTCGGCAGCAAACCGTGCGCTATCGCATCCAGAATGCCATTCAGGAAATTGATCGACTCCGGCGCGCAGTATCGCCGCCCGATCTCGAGCGCTTCATTGATCACAATTGGAAACGGCGTCGACTTGAAGGCAAGCATCTCGCCGATCGCCATGCGCAGCAGGTTGCGATCCACTGTCGGCATGCGTTCCAGGCGCCAATGCCGCGAATTGGCTGCAATGAGTTCGTCAATCCGGTCCTGGTGGGTGATCGCCGAGCGAAACAGGTCTTCCGCAAAGCCGCGGACTTCCGGCTCCACTTCATCTCCCGCTTTCCAGAACGTGGCGCGCACCTGCTCCGGCGTCTGCTTGCCGAGGTCCGCCTGAAAAAGCATTTGCATGGCCAGTTCGCGCGATTTGCGCCGTGTGCCTGGGCTCAAGCGGGACCGCCTTCTGTGAGCTTGCGGCGCAGGCTCACCATTTCGATGGCCGCCACGGCCGCTTCAAAACCCTTGTTCCCGGCCTTGATGCCCGCGCGATTCAGCGCCTGCTCCAGCGTCTCGCAGGTCAGCACGCCGAAACTGTGCGGAATGCCAGTCTCCTGCTGCGACTGGCCGATTCCGCGCGAAACTTCGTTATAGATCGCTTCGTAGTGCGCCGTCTCGCCGCGCAACAGGCATCCGAGCGTAATGATCGCATCCAATGTGCTCTTGCCTTGCTTGGCGCTGTCGGCCAGATTCCGCGCTGCGTTGGGAATCTCCCACGCGCCAGGCACACGCACAACCGCAATGTCGGCGCGCTTCGCGCCGCTGCGCAGCAGCGCATCCAGCGCGCCCTCTAGCAGCCTGTCCGTAATCACTGCGTTCCAGCGCGCGACGACAATCGCAAACCTCATCCCCTCGGCGCTCAGATCGCCCTCCAGGGCGATCGGCTTGCCTCTTTGGGGATCGGTCCAGGCCCAGAATGTGAATGCAAACCCGGGCTCGGGTTCGACGGTAAACATGCGCGATTTCCAATCTGTCTCTGTGATCGACGACAGGCGCTTTACCGCCTCGTCGCCTTCTGCGCGCAGCCACGCTTCCGCTGTCTGATGCGCGGCATCAAGCGACGTCACCTCAACCATCATGTCGGCAACGGACGGAAACTGTCCGTCGACAAATTCAAGGTTGCCCAGCGGTGCCAGAAAGGATGCTCCGCGACTCACGCTGTCCTTCCAACCTGCCCCGTGCGCAAATCCCAGTGCGGAAAAGAAGCTCGACAGCTTGTCATAGGCCGCCGCGCTCCCCGCAGGGCGCAGGATGGATATCCCCTTGATCATCATCTGATTCTATCGTGCTGATGCGGGCTGCACGCCGAACGCAAACCACCGTGCTCTGATGCGACATCCCGGCTCAAAAATCGAAAGGCCGGCATTCAAGCCGGCCCTTCGCTCGTCCTTAAAGCGTCCGCAGCTACGTTGTGGTCCGCGGTTTCACTGCAATCACTGTCGCCGGCACGGCAGTATTTGTCGGCAAGGTGGTCTTGCAGTCCGGGTCCGAGCCTGCAGCGCACGCAGGCAGGTTCGGGTTGATCTGTTTCACGTCGGTCAGCGTCGACACATCGACGAAGTGAATCAGATTGTCGCCGGCGGTGGAAACGAAAAACAGCTTGTCGTCCGGGCTGAATGTTCCCGTCAGTGGCGCAGTGATCGCTGCATTTCCGACGAGGGATACGTAGTTCAGAGTTCCAGCCGCACCGTTCGATCCCGGCACGTAGTAAGGAAGAGGCGCGCCGGCAGTTGTTCCGTTATAGGTGATGAATGCAAGGTTCGACGCAGGTGAAGCAACCACCTGGCTCACTTGAGTGGCGCTGACGCCGCTCACCGGCAACTGATTCAGCGTGTGCGAAAGAGTCAGCGCCTGAAGCGAGTTTCCGTTCGCCGGACACTGAATCGGTGCCTGCACCGGGATGCCTGTGTTCGGCGGTACTACCGTGGTCGACGGAATCGTCACGCCGATGTCCGACAGTTGAATGCCGCCCCCAGCCAATGCCGCGCCCAGAATGTGCTTGCCGTTGTTTGTGGCAGCCAGAACGTCTGTCTTTGCTGCCACAGAGTCACCCTCGGGATAGAACACCAGGCTGGCGTAATCCGCCGCGTTTCCCTGGGGACACCACGTGTGCGCAACCGTCGTGTCGCCGCTCAGGTAGGCTCCCACGCTTGGAATCGTGAGCGCGACGCTTGTTGCGCCTCCCGACGAAGTCAGGTCGTACGTGGTCCAGCCGGTGTTCTGGTTGTAGACATACAGGGTGTTGCTGTGGTTCGGGCCCAGTGCCGCACTGTCACTGATGTACAAAGTCTTCGCGTCTGGTGTCCATGCGGCTGAATTGCCCACTCCGGAAAACGTCGCGGCAATCGATCCTGACGTAGCCCCATACAGATAGAAAACGTTGCGGACCTGGTCGTTGATCAGCAGGGTTTTGTTGTCTGGAGAAACCGCCAGCACTACGCCTGGAGCTGAAGTATCAGGCGACTTGCTCGGCGCGTTGTTTGCGGTGCTGTAGGTCATCAGTGCGTGCGATGAGCCAAAGTAAATACTGGAACCTGTCTGGTCCATGATCATCGAGTTCGGCACATAGGGCAGGCGGACAGTGGACCCCGTCGTTCCATTCAGCAGGTCCACAGGCACAAAATACTGCGACTGTCCCGGCGCCCCGAACCACACGTAGGAACTTGCTGTGCCCGGGGTCGTGATTGTCACATTGTTGCTTGAGATCGGCAGACCCGTCCCGAACAGACCCACCTGGTTGATCGGTGCAGGATTACAGGTACTCGGCTGGCATATCGCATACACCGAGGTCGCACCCGGAAAGGACGGCGTGACGGCGCCCGTGTTGCCTATCGAAATATCAATTGGGTTAGTCGACTGATAGTCGAGCGTAAGTCCGGTGATGACCTGACCATTCGTGTCCGTCACCGTCGTCACCATGTTCTGCTCCACGCCCTTGGTAACGGTCGCATCAGTGCTGCCATTCAACGTCACCGAAATCGACGCCGGAGGGCAAGTGGTGAAGTATCCCGCCGATGACCCCGAACCGGCCACCGATGCTGAAATCGCCGTCGTGCCCGGCTGCTGCGCCGTAATCACGTTCGTCGCGTTGTTCAGTTCCGCTACCGACGAGGTGCCGATGGTGTAGCTCAACGTGCCCAGAGCCGAAGAACAGCTGGGAACGGAGCTGACTCCCGGGGGAAGTCCCCCAGGACAGGAGTAGTTCGTGAGGGATGCCGGAGCGCACAACTCGTACTGCTGACCATTCGCGGCAAAGCACGCTTCAGAATCAAGCTGGGCGCTCGTGCCCTGGGAATAGCACTTCGACTGATTTGAGAGCGCCAGCGCAATCGAACTCACCTGCGGGTGAACAAAGACCTGCACCGGATTTGAGGTGACGGAGCTTGCCGAGGCCGTGATGTATGCCGTCGCATAAGGCAGCCCGCCCGTTTTTGGTACCGGCTTGGGAAAATTGCAGATTGTGTAGTCGGCAATGCCGCCGCCCGAATTTCGATTCCAGGTTCCGGCGCAAATGTTCCCGCTCGGAGAGATGTCGATCAACTGGTTGTTCGTGGTGCCATAGGCATAGCCCGACGAAACAGTGGCATTCTCACCCTTGCATGTCTTCGCAGCGGGAGCATTGATCTGCCGGGTCTGCCCGAACGCCATGGAAATGCCTGTCGTCTTTGGTTCCAGATCGATCGTGTAGACGTCCGTGACCTTCACGCCGTAACCGAGGCCGTTGCAGTAGTTCGCGGCTGGATTGCGCGTACACCCTGAGAACGTGATTCCCGCTGGAATTGCCAGAAACAGCAAAATGACAAGCGTTAAATACCGCCGCATGAATCCTCCCCGCCCCGCCTTTTCGAGCCGCGGAACGGTCTCTCCAAATCCCGGTAGAAAATATGGGTTAAAAGCGATTCGTCAATCTGCCCGGCCCGTGGCCTGCAACCGACACAACCTGCCCGGTAACCGGTCTTCCGAAGACTTCTGTTCCATCCCACCGGTCAACGAACTCGCTCAGTTTGTTCCAAAGAAAAGTGTATCAGGGCAGGATGGCTGCCGGATGTTCCCCCGCCCGGCCCGCTTCTCCTGCATTTCCATGGACTCCGGTCAAAGCTGATGGCGAGCATGGCAGGTGCTCAAGTGGGTTCCTTCTGCCCCTCAGAGAATCCGGTCCGGTCGAGCCGCTTTTCCCGCAAGAGACGCCGCCTTTGAGCGCCCTCTCCATGTCAGGACGCGAGCCAAGCCACCTAGGATGTCGGCGGCATGTACTTGCCGAACCACTCCACAGCTCGCTCGAGTACGTCCCGCCGATGCCCCGGGTCCACGAATCCATGCCCTTCATTCGGGTAGACGACTAGCTGCGTGGGAACATGCTGATCCCGCAAGGCGTGCCAGAACTCGTACGACTGCGGCGCGGGACACTCGCCGTCGCGATCGCCCACCACCACCAGTGTCGGCGTCTGCACCTTCTTGATGAAGTTGATGGCCGAACTCTTCGCGTAAACCGCCGGATCGTCGTACACCGAGGCTCCAAAATAAGGCGTCATCCACTGGTCAATCGAGTTCTCACCAAAATAACTCTGCCAGTTCGAAATCCCTGCTCCCGCAACCGCAGCTTTGAACCGGCTTGTCTGCGTCACCGCAAACATCGTCATGAATCCGCCGTAGCTCCAGCCGGTCAACCCTACGCGTTTGGGGTCCACTGGGTACTTCGCAATTACCGTATCCACGCCCGCGAGTATGTCGCGCAAATCTCCGTACCCGAAGTCCTTCCGATTGGCCTGCGTGAACTCCTCGCCCTGTCCATAGCTGCCGCGTGGATTGGGTTCCAACACGAAGTATCCCAGCGCCGAAAACGCCGTTCCGATCAGGCCACCCCCACCACCCCACCGCGCCAACTGTGCCGAAGCCGGTCCGCCATGAACTTCCACGATCATCGGGTATTTCTTTCCCGGATCGAAATCCTTGGGAAATAGCAACCAGCCCTGCACCCGGAATGAATCGCTCTTCCAACTCAATGAGACCGACTTGCCCCACACCGGCTCAACGCCGTCGTTGATGTGCGAAAGCTGAATCACTCCTTCCAGTCCCGACGTCATCACCCTCCCCGGCTTCGCCGCATAGATCTCTGTCGGGCGATCGAATGAGCTCGCGGCGAACACAAACATCCCTCGATCCGTCGTCGATGAAAGACCCAACTCCAGCCTCCCGTCGCCTACTGTGCCAGGAATGCTGAAGATCGGCGCTCCGAAACTGACTTCGCCACCCGGTGACGTCCGGTCTCCCTGCAGGTGGTACCGGATCAGCTGGATGTTGCCTCCGGCGAGTTCACTCGCGAACAGGTTGTCGTTGCCGCCCCATTCCACCCATGCCGACGAAGTCGGCCGTCCCTGGCTCAGGTCGCGCGGCTGGCCGCCATCGGCCGCAATGATCCACACATCCCCGCCTGTCGCCCCCTGGTCGCTCATCAGGCCGCCGATAAACGCGATCGCCTTCCCATCGGGCGACCAGCGCGGGACCGCGATCTGCATTCCGTGCAGCGGACCAGGCACATCGGCCGGAGCCAGAATCGCCTTTGGCGCTCCATCCAATGACTGCGTATACAGCTTCGCCACCCACCAGTTGTTCTCTCCCGGCGGATTCGCGGCAACATAAGCCAACCCCTTCGAATCCGGCGCCCAGTCAAACTCGTACACATGCAGATTGCCCGGCGTCGCCTGCGTAATCGGCGCAGCTGCATCTCCGTCCGATCTCGCCACCGCCACCCGCTGAATCTCAAGCCCGTCCTCGCCAATCACTCCGGCGGGCGGCTTCATCGCCGCCAACGCTCCCGCAGGCCTCGTCGCTCCCTCCACATACAGAAAAGCGATCTTTGACCCGTCCGGTGAAAAGGCTGGCGCCTCCTCGTATCCCCTCAGCGTCGTCAGGCGCCGCTCCGGCTTGCCGTCCAGCCGTGTCAGATAAAGGTCAGCCTGGTGGCCGGGATCCGCGCAATCTGAAAAAAAGGCCAGTGACTTGGAATCCGGCGCCCACGCCAGTTCGCCTTCGCGGCAATGCTGGTCCTGCTTTGTTGCCACGGTCACACGCTCGCTCTTCGCAAGGTCGCTCGCTGCCGCCACCCGAATCTCAGTGTCCTCGCGCGATGACTCCAGCACCCACGCCAGCCGCTTTCCGTCCGGCGAAATCGCCACTTGGCCAAAGCTCTGGCCGCGATTCAGATCCTTCAGTGCATCCCCGACGCGAGAGCTATCAGCTCCCGGCGCGGCGAGCGCATTCTGTCCCGCCGACGCCGCAAAGCAACAAGCAATACCAACGAAAAAGGCGCCACTGACGACGGCGCCAAAAGCAGAACTGCGAACAGAAATCACACGCATAAAAATGATGCTATCAGGCCAATGAAGGGGAGCGATTGGCTGCCAAATAACTTCTTTGACAGGCGGTGCCTCGGCTCTTATCCTTTTCCGGGCAAACGCTTACTGAAGCACAATCGATTCGAATATCCGAGCTGGAATCCAGCGCAAGTCCCGTCGAGTTTGCGCGGAGCAGCTCTCCTCTGCCACAGAAAGGGGTTTTTCGATGAAGTCTCTCTCACGAAGGCGATTCCTGAAGAACGTTAGCCGTGCATCGATGGGTGCTGCCGCCACGTCCGCGCTGGGCCGATTCGGCCTGTCTCAGAGCCAGCCCATGACTCGCGTTGTCATCGATTCCGATCGCCAGGTTGGTGCTATCGATCGTAACCTCTTCGGCTCCTTCCTGGAACACCTCGGACGCGCCATCTACGGAGGCATTTACGAACCCAAATCAAGATTTGCCGACGCAAATGGATTCCGCACCGACGTCATGAAGGAAGTGCGCGACCTGCGCGTTCCGATTATTCGCTACCCCGGCGGCAATTTTGTCTCCGGCTATCACTGGCTCGATGGGGTAGGCCCCAAAGAGAAGCGGCCCACAGTTCTGGACCGCGCATGGGACACGCTTGAGACAAACCAGTTCGGCACGAATGAATTCATCACGTGGGCGCGCCAGGTCGGCGCTGAGCCGCTGTTCGGGCTTAACTTCGGAACCGGATCATCGGAAGACGCCGCAGCTCTGGTTGAGTACTGCAACGTCCCCGGCGGGACCAAGTGGAGCGAACTGCGACGCTCTCATGGATATGAACAACCTCACGCCGTGAAGTACTGGTGCGTAGGCAACGAAATGGACGGGCCGTGGCAGATTGGTCACATGCCGGCCCGGGAATACGGAATCAAGGCCGCAGACGCTGCCCGCCAGATGCGTGCTCTCGATCACTCCATCAAGCTCATTGCCTGCGGCTCCAGTGGGCCGTTCATGCCAACCTACATCGACTGGGACCGCACCGTACTGGAAGAGTGCTATGAAGAAGTCGATGGCATTTCGCTCCACCGTTATTGGGGAAATACCGAAGAGACCAACCACGACAGCTCGAAGTATCTGGCGATGAATCTGGCCATGGATCGCCAGATCCAGGAGATCATCGCCGTTTGCGACAGCGTGCGCGCACGCAAGCGCTCTGGCAAACAGTTATTCCTTTCGTTTGATGAATGGAACGTCTGGTATCGCGCCCGCACCGGCGACGCAGTGGACGGGCACGGAAAACAGGCGCCCCATCTGCTGGAGGAGCCTTACAACCTTGAAGATGCACTGCTGGTTGGCGGCCTCACCAATTCCTTAATGCGGCATTCGAATCGCGTGAAAGTGGCCTGCCTGGCTCAGCTCGTTAACGTGATTGCTCCGATCATGACCAACGAGAACGGCATAATGCGCCACAGCATCTACTACCCGTATGCATGGGCGCTCAAATACGCTCAAAGCCGCGCCCTGAGCATCTTCCAGGAGGGTCCGAGCTACGAGGTCGCTTCCCTCGGACAGCCAATAGAGAGCTTTGGTCTGGCTGCCCCAGGCTTTGGAGACGTGCAGTATCTCGACGTGATGGCTACTCTCGATCCGGAGAAGAAGACTGCGGCCATTTTTGTGCTGAATCGGGATCTGGAGAAGGCGCGTGATCTGGAAATCTTATGGCGCGATCTGACCCCCGGCAGGGTCACGTCATTCGAGACCATTACTGGACCAGACCTGAAGGCGGTAAACACGTTTGAAGATCCGAAACGCGTGACACCGCAGACACTTGAAACTCCCAGGGTCGGTTCAAAGATGTCGCTGAGCCTTCCGGCTCGGTCCTATTCCGTCCTCTCCCTCTCTCTGTAAGGGGGCGAGTCCACAGCTGTGCGAGTGCGTGACCACCGAGCACTCGCACATGCTGCCTTGCGCAGCCTGCGCGCCGTCAGGAACAATCGGGTGCGTCCGGGACTGGATATTCAAGCAGCACAAACAGTCAGGCCTGAATCCGCGCTTTGCTTTGGGGTGGGCGCGAAGATAGACTTGCCCCGCTATGATCACGCGCCGCCGTTTTGTCCGGAATACATCCTTCGTCTCTGCCGCTCTGGCTCTTGCTCCTAAAACATCTCGGATCCTCGCTGAGGCTGTCACGGGCACCTACCGCAACCCGATCATGGGCGGCGACCACCCCGACGGCAGTCCCATTCGCGTTGGCGACGACTTCTATCTCACCCACTCCAGCTTCGACTACGCCCCCGGCCTGCTCATCTGGCACTCCCGAGACTTGATTAACTGGCGTCCCGTGGCTGCCGCTCTGCGCCGCTACTACGGCACCGTTTGGGCTCCTTACCTTTGCGAGTATCAAGGGCACTTCTACATCTATTTCCCCGCCGCCGGCCGGATCCAGGTAGTCCATGCCGATCACCCCACGGGCCCGTGGAGCGAGCCCATCGACCTCGGGATCCGCGCAATTGACCCTGCGCACATCGCCGAGAATGGCCGGCGCTTTCTTTACCTCGTTGGTGGCCAGATGGCCGAGCTGACTGCGGATGGGCTCGCAGTGAAAACGCCTCCGCGCACCGTATTCGAAGCCTTGGCCGGTGCCCGCGACCACGCGGATGGAATGCACATGCCTGGAAGGACCGAAGCTGCTCCAGCACAACGGCTACTTCTACTTGAACGTAGCCGAAGGCGGGACAGCGGGGCCGGCCACTAGCCACTCTGTCGTCAGCGCTCGTAGCCGCCACGCTGAAGGCCCCTGGGAGCTTTCTCCTTACAACCCGGTTGTCCATACCTCCTCCCGCGATGATCGCTGGTTAAGCCTGGGCCATGGCCGTCTCGTCGACACTCCTGACGGAAAGTGGTACATGACTGTTCACGCCTATGAAAACGGCTACCGCGCTTTGGGCCGCCAGCTTTTGTTGCTGCCTGTTGAGTGGACCACCGACGGCTGGTTCCGCGTGCCGCCGGAGATTACAGCCGACGCAGCCATTCCAATGCCCATCACAGGCACCAGCCAACAGCCCTTCGTTGATCCATCTGACGACTTCACCAGCCCCGAACTCGGCCTCCAGTGGGGTTTCTGGCACGAGTACGATCCGACGCGCTTCACCACCGGAAAGGGCTCTCTTTCGCTCGCAGCCCGCGGCAAATCTCTTGCGGATACCTCGCCGCTTACCACAGCCGTCGGCGGCCACTCTTACACGGTGGAAGTCGATGTCGAAGTCGAGCCGGGATGCGAATCGGGGCTGCTTCTTTTCTATAATCCCGAGCATGCCACCGGGATCAAGCTGGATCCAGAGGGCATCAGTGTGCGGATCGCCAACGACTCGGTACACACTCACCAGGAAAAGGGCGCAACCCGCGCCACTTTTCGAATCGTCAACGACCGGCAAGAAGTGGATTTCTACTTCCGGATACCCGGCAAGCCCTGGCAACGCATGCCGGAATCCGCTGAAATCTCGGGGATGCATCACAACGTGCTGAACGGCTTTCTTGATGTAAGGCCGGCTGTCTATGCTTGCCGCTCCGGCAAAGCGACATTGCGCAACTTCCGCTATTGGCCGGAGATCAACGTACCAGTGTAGAAAGGGCTGCTACCGCCGCCTGATGGATAACCAGCAGTTTCTCCAGCAGCGGCCTCAGCATCTTCAGGTCGAGCACATTCGCCCCGTCCGACTTCGCGTTTGCCGATCGTCGTGCACTTGCAGAAACAGGCTGCCCGCGCCAGCTCACCGTCAGCGCTGCAACCTGTCCACTCACCAACTAGCGCCGACTCCGCACAAAGCCGTGAAGAATGGAGTTTCCGTCTTCGTAGTAGCCGACAATCTCACCACGATCATTGATTTCTTTTGGAAAAGTTCCAACGCTACCCGCACCTGGCGCGTCGAATATCTCGATTCCCCCGTTGGCTCTCCGCAGAAACCCATGGCTCTTGCCGTCTGCCGTGAGGTAAAACCCCGTGATCTCACTCTCCAGATTGATCGACACGGCTTCGGTCCCGGTTGACCCGGGAGGATCAAAAGTCACGATCTTGCCATTCGGCTTCCGCACAAATGCATGTACCACAGTGTTTGCATCCTTGTAGTACCCAGCAGTCTCGCTGAACAAATTGATCGATTGCGGCACAGTGAGGGTCGAATTTGTCGGATCAAAATCAATAACTGTGCCGTTCGGCTGCCGCAAAAACGCATGCGCAACGTTGCCTGAGTCTCTGTAGTATCCAGCAACCTGGCCAAAGAAGTTGATGGCTTGCGGAATTGTTTCCGGGAGGCCTCCCTGGGCAACATTGAAATTTATCGTGCTGCCGTTTCGGCGGCGCAGGAATCCAAAATACACCCCCTGACCGAATGCACCTGTAATCTCCCCACGCGCATTAATGGCAATTGGGCCGGTGCCATCCACGCAGTTGTTGCCAGGCGTGCACGTGCGCGGTATCGGTTCCATCATTGGCGCTGCAGTTGTCATAGCGGTTGTTGGGGTACCGCTGAATTGGACGATCGTGCCGTCCTTGTGCCGCAAGAAGCCGGGGAATCCCCCCGGGAAGCTCAAAACATAACCAATAATCTCGCCCTCCCGGTTCATGTCGGTTACCACAGTCGGGAAGTGTGCGGCACTTGTGTCAACCTCAAACGTTGTGTACGCGCCATCGCGCTCGCGGAGAAAGCCCTTTTGAGTTGGAGATGGAAAAGTCGATCCGTCTGTGTAGTATCCGGCGATCTGTCCGTGCAAATTGATTGTGACTGCAACTGTCATCGTGGAATTGGGCGGATCGATAGTTGTAAAGGTCTGGGCCCGAGTAGTAATGGCAAGTGCCAGTAGCACGAAGGTGGTTGATAGGAGATCTGAGATCGAGGGAAGTGGAAAACGTCTCATCATAACAGCCGCCTCTCGCCGGCGTTGTTTCAGGTGGGTGGGTGCGGCACCTGCTCAAACAGGCAGTGTAAACCGACAAACACACTGCCGTTTGGCGGCGCATTCTCCGCAAGTTAAACCGAATCTGGTGATCGAGGGCTCGGTCCCACTTCAGGTAGGGCGAAGTTGCACCGCTCCGAGATACCAAGGCATCCATTTTGCTTCGGTAGCGTGTACGCCAAGCGAAGCGCACCGCTACCGTCTTAAAACTGAGCTTCCGAATTTGAGTCACTCGCTCAAGAGGTGATTTGCGAGCAGTGGAGACTATATTCCGTCGTGACGACGGAAATTGCGGAGGAATTTATGGTGAATCCGAAGCACGCCAGTAACGCGAGCCACAAACCAATGTGACACGATGGTAAGTTACTTTACCGCCATATGTATTGCGAGCAGCTTCTCCAGCAGCGGCCTCAACAGCTTCAGATTCAGCGCATTCGCGCCGTCGGACTTCGCGTTCGCCGGGTCGTCGTGCACTTCCAGAAATAGTCCGTCCACTCCCGCCGCCACCGCCGCCCGTGCCAGCAGCGGAATAAACTCCGGCTGCCCGCCGCTCACTCCATTCGCTGCCGAAGGCTGCTGCACCGAGTGCGTCCCGTCAAACACCACCGGCGCCAGTTCGCGCATCACCGGTAGCGAGCGATAGTCCACCACCAGCGTGTTGTAGCCAAAGCTTGCCCCGCGCTCCGTCAGAAAAACGCGCTCGTTCCCCGTCGATCGCACTTTTTCGACCGGATGCTTCATGTCCCACGGCGCAACGAACTGACCCTTCTTGATATTCACGGCCCGGCCCGTCTTCCCCGCCGCCACCAGCAGATCCGTCTGCCGGCAAAGGAACGCCGGAATCTGCAGCACGTCTACCGCTTCCGCGGCCACAGCGCAATCACTTGGCTCATGTACATCGGTCAACACGGGCAGACCAGTGTCCTTCGCCAGCGCACCCAGGATGCGCGTGCCTTCCCTGAGCCCCGGCCCACGAAAGCTCTTTACGCTTGTCCGGTTCGCCTTGTCGTAACTCGCCTTGAATATGTAGGGAACGCCAAGGTCGCTCGTGATGAGCTGAATCGCCTCCGCCATCTTCCGCACGTGCGCTTCCGACTCGATGACGCACGGCCCTGCGATAAGGAAAAGTTTGCCGTCTCCTACATGCACCGGGCCGATTTCAAATGAAGATCTCACGAAGGCGATTCTACCCTGCCCTGCAGCCCCACCGGATTGCCCCTTCTCACGGCTTGTCCGACCCTTTCGCTACAGCGCCTGATTCCGAGACCACTGCGAGAGCGCGCGATCCAGAGCGTGAAGCGGCGTCGGGCCCGGAAGGTCGTCCTGCGGCTTTATAACCCCGCGCTCCACCAGCCGTTTGCAGAACGCAAGGTATTCCTCGTAAAACCGCACGTCCTGCCGTACCATCCCAACGCCTTCCAGCGCCCTCAGATCCAGCTCGATATATCTCTCGGGATAAATGGCAGCCAGGATCGCCGAAGCCATGGGAATATCCACGCCGCGCAGCTCCAGCAGTGCCGTCAGAGCCTCCGCAGTCGAGGATTCCGGTGACGCAGCCACTTCCAGAGCGCGACGAATACTCACCGTGCTGTTCCCAATCAGGTATTGAACAAGCCGTTCCGACTTCCAGCGGACAATCGCCTCCAGGTTCACCAGCGAATAGTCGCCCTTCCGGATCGCAGCCCCGGCTTCAAACGCCTCAGCCTCAAGCTCACGCTCCCGGTTGCCGGACTCTTCCCAACACTGTTTGGCAAGTTTCTGGATCTCACCTTCCGCGGGCTGAAGTTCAAAATGAGCGGTCATGCCGAGCCCCTCCTTCTGCAGAAAACGAGCAAAAAGTTAGGCCCGCCCAAAAACGATTGTCAAGAACAAATAGCCTTGTCACGCAGGACTGTGATGAGCGTTACATCTTTGGGTGGATACATATATATAAATATGCTAATATGGATTCGGTGAGAACTACAGTCGATATCCCGGACGAGACCTACCGTGCGCTCAAAATCAAAGCTGCGAACGAGGGTGTAACAGTGCGACATATCGTGCTGCGGGGCATCAAGAGCGAACTGGAACCACCAGCTCCTCGACCGGCGCGCAAGCAGTTTCAGGTGCCGGTTATTCCCTCATCACAACCGGGCACCTTGCAACTGACCAACGAGCAGATCGATGACATCATGGCTTCTTCCTGACGTGAACGTATGGGTCGCCATACACCATCAGCGACACCAGCATCACCTGGCCACTCTCGGATGGTTCAAGGGGCTCGACGAACACCGGATGCTCGTCTTCTGCCGGCAGACGCAGCTGGGCCTCTTTCGGCTGCTGACCACGGCCGCCGCCATGGGCGAGGAAACCATCACGCAGCATCAATGCTGGGCCATCTATCAAGAGTGGATCGCCGGAGGCCGCGCCGTGCAACAGTCCGAGCCGGATGGCATCGACCGTGCCTTTCGGGCACGAACACTCGCAACCGAACCCGCGCCAAAGACCTGGATGGACGCCTACCTCGCCGCATTCTCTGACAAGGCCGGACTGACGCTGGTCACCTTCGACAAGGCGCTCGCGGCGAAGGCGGCGGGCGCGCTGCTATTGCGCTGAGGTTTCAATCCGCTCTGGCGACCTGGGAGCCTTTGCCAACCAGCCCTGTTCAACCCACCATACGACCACAATTCCAAGAGCGCCAAAGACCAGATAGAGAGTGGCGTCGCCGAAGCCCAGGTTGAACATCCAGCCAGGGAGCCAGGGTCTTGCGAGCCGGCAGACCCAAATCCAGAGAGTCAGCACCAGAAGGAAGACCGCATGGCCCTGTACGAAGTCGCGAGCTGGTCGTTTGTTGGCCTCAATGTACCGCCTCCAATTGCCGTCACTCCAGAGCATCCCGAAGACGAGGATCGTGTATGCAGCGCAGAGAGCCCCATAAAGTGACCATTGCTCATCCATGAACGGAAGGTAAAGTGCGAAAAATGAGAAAACGACTCCAAAACCGACAATTTTCCTCTTGAAACACACTGAGAGTGGAAGCGATCGCATCAGGACTCCGTCGGGATATCCGCCGAAGTATAACTTCAGAGACCTTGGCGAAGCTGCCTTAGGACGACAGCACGTTGGTCAGTTGCGGGGCTTGAGTAGAAGCACGAGTCGTCCGGTTCTGGTAGCTCGCCACAACAAACTCCCTGAACAGCGGATGCGGCTCCAGCGGCTTCGATTTGAACTCCGGATGGAACTGGCAGCCGATGAAGTACGGATGATCCGGCAGCTCCACAATCTCTACGTACGTCGAGTCCGGCGTGCTCCCGCTGATCTGCAGCCCGCCTCCAGTCAGCAACGCCTCGTACTCCCGATTGAACTCATAGCGATGCCGATGACGCTCGCTGATCTCGGTTGCGCCGTACACTCGATATGCCAGCGTGTCCGGCTGCAGGATGCAGGTCCAGGCCCCCAGCCGCATCGTGCCGCCCATCTCTTCCACGCCCAGCAACTCGCGCAACTTGTAGATCACACGATGCTGCGCCGCCGGATCGAACTCGCTCGAGTTTGCATCCTTCAGCCCGCACACGTTCCGCGCATATTCAATGCACGCCGTCTGCATTCCCAGGCAGATCCCGAAAAACGGAATCTTCTCTTCGCGCGCATATCGGATCGCATTCAACATGCCCTCAATGCCGCGCTTGCCGAATCCGCCCGGCACCAGGATCCCGTCAAACCCCTCCAACTGTGTCTCGTAACCCTTGTCGTCAGGAGTCTTCGATTCCAGTCCCTCGGCTTCAATCCATGTGATGTTGAGCTTCAGGCTCTGTGCCACCGCGCCGTGGGTCAGCGCTTCTTTCAGCGACTTGTAGCTGTCCTCGTACTCCACATACTTGCCGACAATCGCGATCGAAACCTCATCCTTTGGGTGGTAGCAGCGATCCACCAATGCCTTCCACGCGCTCAGATCGGCTTCGGGTGCTTCCTTGTGCAGGTACTTCAGAATGAGTGAGTCCACGCCCTCCTGTGCAAACCTGAGCGGCACCTCATATATCGACGGCACCGTCGTCGCCCCGATCACCGCCCGCTCTTCCACGTTGCAGAAAGCGGCAATCTTCTGCTTCATCTCACGGCTCAGATTCCGATCTGACCGGCACAGCAGAATGTCCGCCTGTATTCCGATGCCCAGCAATTCCTTCACGGAATGCTGTGTCGGCTTCGTCTTCAATTCCTGGGCTGCGGCAATCCACGGCACCAGCGTCAGGTGTACAAAGCACGTATTCTCGCGCCCCATCTCCTGCCGCATCTGGCGAATCGCCTCCAGAAACGGCAGTGACTCGATATCGCCCACCGTCCCGCCGATCTCCACGATCGTCACGTCCGCGCCGTTCGCCGAGACCTTCCGCATCGCGTTCTTGATCTCGTTGGTCACGTGCGGAATCACCTGCACTGTCTTGCCCAGGTAGTCACCGCGCCGCTCCTTCAGAATGATCTGCTCGTAGATGCGGCCCGTCGTCAGGTTGTTGTCGCGCGAGAGCGGCGCGTGCGTAAAGCGCTCGTAGTGACCCAGATCGAGGTCCGTCTCGGCTCCGTCGTCGGTCACAAATACCTCGCCATGCTGAAACGGCGACATCGTTCCCGGGTCGACATTCAAATAGGGGTCGAACTTCATCATGTTGACCCGCAGTCCGCGGCTCTCAAGCAGGCAGCCGATCGAAGCGGCCGCAAGGCCCTTGCCTAAACTGGACACAACTCCGCCCGTCACAAAGACATACTTTGCCGACATCGATGCAACCTCACTTTTTGATTGTTGGGATTGGGCGTACCTGATGGGCACAGTCAAGTATGACAGAATTTCTGTCTCTGCAAAACACAAAACAACGCATCCCCGTATTCTCCTGAATTCTCTGCGCTTAGTGCCTCCTTTTCCAGATCTGCCACTCTGAGCTTGCTCTTCTTTCGATCTGTCATTCTGAGCGACCAGAGTCCGCAGTAGCGGACGGCGGGAGTCGAAGAACCTGCATTTGTCTTTGGCTTCTTTGCAGCGCACACCGCCCGAATGTGGCTCCCCGAACCCCTTGCCGCCCCGCACCATCAGGCCTACCATGCTCCTGACAGGAGCAAGCCATGACCACCGCCAGCGCCGTCAAACATCGCAAACTCGGCCGTTCAGGTCCTGAAGTCTTCCCCATCGCCCTCGGATGCATGGGCATGAGCGGGGTCTACGGTCCCGCTGACGAGCCCGAGTCCCTCGCCACGATCCACGCGGCCATCGACGCCGGCATCAATCTCATCGACACGGGCGACTTCTACGGCATGGGCCACAACGAGATGCTCCTCGGCCAGGCCCTCCGCTTCTTCCGCGAACAGGTGCTCATCTCGGTGAAGTTCGGCGCACAGCGCGGCCCTGACGGCTCATGGCTCGGCTACGATGCCCGGCCCGCCGCCTTGAAAACCGCCCTTGCCTACTCCCTCAAGCGCCTCGGAGTCGACTACATCGACATCTACCGCCCCGCACGCCTCGACCCCAACGTCCCCATCGAGGACACCGTCGGAGCCATCGCTGACATGATCAAGGCCGGTTACGTCCGCCACGTGGGACTCTCCGAGGTCGGCCCCGAAACCATCCGCCGCGCCGCCAAAGTCCACCCCATCGTCGATCTGCAGATCGAGTACTCCCTCATCAGCCGCGGAGCCGAAAAAGAGATCTTCCCCGTGCTCAAGGAAATTGGTATCGCCGTCACCGCCTACGGCGTGCTCTCGCGCGGCCTGCTCTCGGGATCTCAAATCGCTGGCCCCGGCGATATGCGCACCCGCTTCCCACGCTTCAACGACCAGAACCGCGGTCGCAACGACGAGCTTGTAGCCCGTCTGCACGAAATTGCCGCCGGCAAGGGCATTACCCAGTCGCAGCTTGCCATCGCCTGGGCGCTCGCCAAGGGCGACTTCATTATCCCGGTCATGGGAGCTCGCAAGCGCACTCAGCTTGCTGAGGCCCTCGCTGCTCTCGACGTAAGGCTCACGCACGATGAGATCGCCGCTCTCGAAGCGGCCGTCCCTGCGGATTCCGCGGCCGGAACCCGCTACGACGAACACCAGATGCGCGTCCTCGACAGCGAAAAGTAACCAAAGAGAAGGCCTCCCCCAATTGGGTGCGGTGGCCAGAAGCTAAGAGCTGGAAGCTAGGAGCTAGAAGTTGAACGTCACCTTTGCCGTCATTGCTCGTCGGCGTCACATAGTGCGTCCCGCTGAACGTAGAAAGGAAGTTGTACAGCGCGTACGTTGTTCGTTACGTTTACCGCCGTCACGTCAAAGTCGATCTTGTAACGATCAGCGTGGAACAGATTGCTCTTGCCCACCGACACATCGAACAGGTTCCGCGGTGCGATGCGCGCCGGGTTGCGGTCGTCGTTCCCCGTGCCGGGTGCCGGAATCCTCAGCAGCGTCGAGCTATACTCCGACGCCGGACAGACTGCAGGCAGCGGATGGCCGGGCGTCGCCCTCACGCCGTTGCAGATTAGTCCCGCCTGGAACTCCTGGTCCGCTGTCAGACCGCTCAGGTCCACCGCTGGCTGCCCGTTCAGCGTCGTCGAAGTATCGCCGCACCCGCTGTTGGGATCATGCGAAAGCGGGTTGTAGCACGGAGCCGAACCGGCCACCTGACCCGAGTCGTACCGCCAGTTGAAGCCCGCCCCAGAGACCGTTCGCATATTTGCCACGCGCCCACGTGTACTGCACGTGCGTCGTCTGGTTGAAGTGCTCGTCGTGATCAATGCGGAAGGGAAGTCGCTGTCTGGCCGACCGTCGCGCCCGCGCCAGCCACCTGCGGCGGAAAGAAGCGAGCGGCCACCGACGACATCACCGAATAAGCGCTGATGTTATGGAAATTGGGCACATCCACGTGCAGCGCGTAACCCGGAATCTTCGAGTTATGCCAGTCAATCGGGAACGTGATCGGAGTGTTGCCGAGAACGCTGAAGTCGAACGCGTTGTGCGTGTACTTCCAGATGTACTCGCCGCTGAAGACTGACGTTTTTGCCGATCGCCTGCTGCAGGCCCGCGTGGAACTCGTTGCGATATCCGGGAGCCAGCGTGTTTGACACGCCAGGCGAGCAGTTGAGCAACGGTGACAGCACCGCGTCCGAGCATCCGTTGCTTGAGAGCACCAGGTTTTCGTTGAACGGCGTCTCGAGCGTGCGCGCATACGAGACGCGCGGAGCACCGTCCCGGTGCGCTTCACGTTGTATGCCACTCCCAGGCGCGGCTCAGCCTGCGTCGGCGCTCGTGAGTCCGTTGTAAATATCGCCTCGAATGCCGAGATTGAACATCCAGTTGCCGGCTTTGATCTGGTCTTCGATGTAGAGCGACGCTTCCTTGATGTCCGTGTGCCCGCGTGAAGCCGTAGAAGCCGCCACCGCGCGTCAGGTCGAACGGAGCCAGCACCGCCTGGTAATTCGGATTCGGCAGCACCCCGCCACCCGCGCATTGCGATGTGCTGGAGTACCCCGGCAACGGATTGCCGCTTGCATCCACGCAAGGCGAGTTGTAGGTCGCCTGCACGATTCCCAGGTTGTCGTTCTCGCGCAGCAAGGTCTGTTCATACTGTGCGCCGGCCTTCATCGTTGTGGACTCCCTTGGCGTACGAAATGTCCGAGTGGACTCCCGCTATTGGTCAGCGTGCGATTCTGCGCGATCGAAGAGGTCTGCAGATTCGACGGGCCCAAGTCAGCCAGCGGATTTCCGCTTGGATAGTAGTTGTAATCGTCTCTGCGGACAAAAGCGCCGAAGTTGAATACGGAGTTGTTGCCAATGACACGCGTATACGTCGGCGCAACATTGAACGTCTTGATCTGCGAGTGCTGATCCGTGTTGCCGACATTCGTCAAAAACCGGACTTGCGCTCGTCCCGCCGCTCACCACGTTCTGCACATTCAGGTTGTCGTATGCATTGGGAGTCTGGAACCATGAGCGGCTGTAGTTCAGGTCCAGATGAATCGAATCGGCCGGGGTGAAGCTGTAATCCACACGATCGAATACGTTCTCTTCATTCCCCTTGTCATGGAAGACGCTGAACTCCGGCGGATCGAGGAAGCGTCCCGAGTTCAGTCCGTCCACCTCGAAGAAATTGCCCCAGTTCTTTGCCCCCGTAAGACATGTCAAAGCCTGCCGATCGCCGAGCCAAAGGAACCGTAGGAGCTGTGATGCTGCCCGTCGGCCTAGTCACACCCTGGCCGGATCGGGTCGTCGCCACAATCACCAGGCTCGTCTTGTCGCCGTACTCGGCTGGCGGTGCGCCCGCGATTACCTGAATGGACTGAATTGAGTTGGACGGGATCTGGTTTGAAAAGACCTTGCTTTGCTGGTCAGTAATGGACTGCCCATCGACTGAGAATGAGTTGGAGGCATGATCGCCAAGACCATGGAACAGCCCGTTCGAGTCAGCAGAAACCCCGGGCGTCGTCAGCGGTGACCAGACGCGCTCAGAGAAGACGACTGGCTCTCTAGCGGCACTTTGATGAACATGTCACGGTCCACGTCCGTGTGGAATGTGGGGTCGGTTTCGACCAGATCACCCGTCGCCTCAACCGTCACCGTCGAATCGGCCGCGGCAACCTGAAGCACGATCTTCAGGTTTGTCAGCGATTGAAGACCGCAGCACAAGGGTCTGCTTTTGCGCGGCAAAACCAGCGGCGGTGGCGCTCAGCTGGTAGTTATTGAAAGGTATGTTGCCGATCTCAAAACTCCCGGTCGCATCTGTGGTGACCGTTCGATCGAGACCACTGACCGCATTTGAAATATGAATAGTTGCACCCGGAATCACCGCGCCGGAGGGGTCCGTCACGGTACCCCGAACACTGCCGGCGTTGCCGCCCTGGGCCGCGTGCGCGGCAATCGCGGCGAATAAGAGCGCCGCAAGGGGAAGAATGCGAATAAAAGCGCCGTGTTTGTACGGCATGGGGTGCCTCCGTCTGTTCTCTGAAATTGCGAAATCCGTGCAATCAAGGCGCGCACGGCATCATCAGCGCAACGGCGGCATCGTTTGATTCTGCTCGGGCCAACGGGTTTTTCGATATCGCGCCCGGTTCGGGCAATTTGAATTATGTATCAGGCCGTGACAGAAGGACGGAACGATGCCTCGCATACAGAGGGAGGAGGACGAATGAAAAGCTGCCTGAGCCAGATCCCTGTCACCGCTCGGACTTCAAGCACCGGCGCGGCCGCATCAATCTGCACCAGCAACACCGCCGCCGCAGCCGCGGCAACCGGCGCTGCCGTGTGCAGCACGACGCATAGCGGACAATGATCTGCGTCCGTACCGACTGAGTGGACATGCGCAACCTGTACCACGGCCAGCAGAGCGAGCAACGCCAGACACACGAATACAACCGCGTAAGCATTTGGCTTCGCGTGGCGATTACTTCGCATCAAGTTCCGCGGTAAGGTCAATCTCAGTTCCTGATAGGGAGATCCTTCTTAAAGAATACACACTCTTAGATGCGGAAGTGCACCAGAGGTCACAGCTTCAACAAGTCTGACGTAACGAGGCGGCAAACCATAACCCCGCCCGGGCGTCTAAACTGTTGCGTAATGAACTACTTCTTCCAGGGTCGGCGAGGCCTGTGCGTGTGCGTTGCAGCGCTCTTTTTGGCCGCCTCTTTCGCCGCTGTGGCACAGAGCCAGAATCAGAAGCAGCCAATCAAGGTCCAGCCCGACTCTCCCGGCCTCGCCAGGAATCATCGCCTCATCCTCAAAGACGGCTCTTACCAGCTGGTGCGCGAGTATCAAGTCGTTGGCGACAGGGTCCGTTACAGGTCCATCGAACGGAGTGGAGACTGGGAGGAACTGCCCGCAGCCCTCGTCGACTGGGATGCCACACGGAAATGGGAGCTGAACCATGGCAATGACGAGGAGGGTGCTTCTCCAGCCATGAAGGAGGCTGAGGACATCGACAAGGAGGAGTCAGCCGAACGTCTTGAACAGCAACAGCGGCGGCCCGAAGTCTCCAAGGGCCTTGAGCTGCCAGACGAAGACGGCGTCTTCGCGCTCGACACTTTCCATGGCACACCTGAACTGGTCGAACTGGTGCCTTCGGAACTCGGGATGAATACCAAAACCAAGAAAGGCGTCAGTGTCATCAATCCGCTGGCCGGCTCAAGCGCAAGCCTTGAGTTGCAGGGCCAGAAAGCCAAGGTTCATCTGCATGTGAACGACCCGGCCATCTATCTGTCTCTGAACTCTCAGGACGAGGCGGAAAAGGTCCTGTCCCACGCGTTGACCGTCCCAACCGGCGGTGCAAAGGAACAGGCAAGCCGTAAGCACGGTGCACACTCCACATCGTCAGGCTTCGCTCTGGTGCGCGTGGATCAGCGCAAGGAAGTGCGCATCGTTGGAGCGATCCACCTGAGTCCGACCGGCAAGATTTCGCAGGATGAAGACGTCGTGCCCACGAAGGTCGAGGTCCTGCCGGGCAAGCACTGGCTGAAGCTCTCGCCTGAGCAGCCCCTCACAATCGGAGAGTACGCGCTCATCGAGATTATTTCCCCGTCGGAAATCAACCAGTCGGTATGGGACTTCCGCATCGACCCCACACTGGGCGACAACCCATACTCCCTGACTCCAATCCAGAAGTAAGACTCCCCTTCTCTCTTGCAGATAATTACCTCTCCCCGGCCCACAATGGAAGTCGGACTTTGAACCAGGGAGAACTCGAAACCCGAGTCATAGCTGGCAGGAGATACCACAATGCGAGACGAAAAACGCACAAAACAGTCAGAACTTGCCTCTAACTCCTTTATTGAGAGGAATCTGCGGCTAAGTCTAATCCCGAGAGGAATTTGGCGCGACACCCCTTCCGCAACCCAATGAAAACAAGGAACTTCCCTGCAGAGACAGGGAGGGGGTGGGTTACTAACCAGTAAACACTCGGAGCCAAGAGTCTATTAAGACTCAGGCGACTTGACGTGCGAGAACTTGCGGCGGCGCTTGTCCCACTCCTCCGTAGAGAAAAAGCGGGGACCCACCTCGATCAGGCGCGGAATCATGTTGAACACTGCCACTCGATTCCACGGCCGGCCGTCGCGCATCCTGAAGCCCTTCTCGTTCAGATCGCTCACGATGTGCGAATAGGAGAAGTCCTGCACCAGCAGTTCCATCATCAGCAGCAGTGCTTCGTTCTCCTTGGGTTCGATTTCGAGCCGCTTGCAGTCGTTCGAAATGCGCAAACCGTAAGGAATATCCTCGGCGAAGGCGCCTTCCGTCGGAGCCTCCGAATCGGGCAGTTCACGCCTCCACTCAATCGACACCATCTGCCAGCCTGCCGCCGTTCGCTGCCGGATGACATCCGGGCTAAACGGCTCTGAAACGACGTCGCGAATCCGTTCAAAGTACGCCATCGCACTCCTCCACGCACACTTCAATGCCCCGTTAAGAGCAATTCGGCGGCCACGAGCGATTACGTTGACTCTTGGCCAAGTCGATTCACAACATAGCGTTAGAACGGGCCGTTGCTTTTGCTTACCGTCACTGGCTGCCCGTTTTCACAAACCTCTGTCCACTTCCGAACAGCGGCCGCCACATCGGCGAGATGCTCCTCGAAGTGACCTGAAAGTCACTTCGGTGTCTTGCTCGGTTAAAGTAGTAATCCGTTTCAGAGTACGATCAGCGAACGAATCACTACTTTCGTTGCAATCGAGAGCCCGGATCAACGGATAATGATGAGCGGCAAATTGATCTCGGAGCAGATGGGCGGCGAATTCTCTGACTTGGCATTCAAGACCGACCAGGACTCCAACTGGGGCCGCTTTTCCCAACCCAATCTGCATCGGAAGGACCGATTGGAATGATCGATTACTACGAGTTTCTCCAAATCAGCCCCAATGCGGACGCTGAAACAATTCATCGTGTATATCGATTTCTCGCGGCTCGACTTCATCCCGACAACCCCACGACCGGCGACCCGGAGATGTTCCGCCTTCTGAAGTCAGCCTTTGACGTGCTGTCCGACCCGGCGCGCCGCTCCGAATACGATGCAGCTTGCAGGCGGGATGCACCGCAGCCCGATCCTCTCTCCGAAGATATCGATTTCATGGATCATCTTTACGGCGAATTGAACCGCCGCGTCGCCCTGTCTGGCTCTGCTCTACGTTCAACGTCGCTCCAATCCTCGCTTCCCTGAAGTGTCTCTCGCAGAGGTGGAAAGGCGCATGGGATTCCCGCGTGACTATCTGGACTTTACAACCTGGTATCTCCAGAAGAAGGGCTACATCGCACGTGCCGACAACTCCGACTTCACGCTCACGGCAGACGGCGTGGACTACATTGAAGCCCAGCGGGCGCATCTCCCCGTCCTGAACAGGCTGTTGACGGATGGAACGAAGCGCTCACGAGAACGGTCATCAGAAATCGCCCAGTCGTCCGCACGCACCAAGCCCATCATTGTTCCGTCGAAGGATGTCCGCTCGGATCGACCGCCGCTCTGGAGCTCCCGATCGTCGTCTTGGCACCGAAGACCATCGGTATGACCGTCTGACAGGCGTTCGCGCAAGTAGCGGATCGTCGAGAGAATAAGGCTGATCGACGCGTAAACACCGCAGATCGACGGTCGTATGGTCCGGCAGAGCGCGTAGCCGTCTACGCGACCGCGCTATTCGCGCACGCTGATGCCAAGCGCTTTCATCTTGCGATAGAGATGGCTCCGCTCAAGGCCAAGCAGTTCCGCGGCGCGACTGACGTTGTTGCGCGACTCTTCAATCTTCTTGAGAATGTATTCGCGCTCGTAGGCGTCGCGCGCCTGCTGCAACGAGGAGAAATCCTCCGTCGATCGCGACCCGCTCCTCTGCGTCAAAGGCGGAAGTTGTTTCCGTTCGATGCGCATGGTGCGCGGGTTGAGAATCAGCACGCGCTCAATCACGTTCTTCAATTCGCGAACGTTTCCTGGCCAGTTGTATTGAGCCAAAGCCTCAAGTGCCTCTTCACTGATCTCCATGCGCGGACGGCCGTATTGGCGGCCAAAGTCGGAGAGAAACTCCTTTGCAAGCGGCGGAATGTCCTGCTTGCGCTCGCGCAATGGAGGCACAAAAAACGGGACGACGTTCAGCCTGTAGAAGAGATCTTCACGAAAGTTCCCTTTGGCAATCTCCTCTTCGAGGTCCTTGTTCGTCGAAGCGATCAGTCGCACATCGACGCGTAGCGGCTGTGTGCCGCCGACTGGCGTGAAGAGTTGATCATCGAGTGCGCTAAGCACCTTCGCCTGGGTCTTGAGGCTCATGTCGCCCACTTCGTCGAGGAAGAGCGAACCGCCGTCTGCGCGCTCAAGCGTTCCGCGCTGCTCCGGCGGCCCTCCAGGCTGGGCTCCATGCCGGTATCCGAAGAGTTCCGACTCGATATGCGCCTCGGGAATGGCAGCGCAGTTCAATTCGACGAAGACTCGGTCGCGACGAAGGCTCTCCGCGTGGATGGCACGCGCGATGAGTTCTTTGCCGGTACCTGATTCGCCATAGATAAGCACGCGGCCATTGGTGGGCGCCATGAGTCGAATCTGCTGGCGAAGTGCCTTGACCGGAACGCTTTCTCCGGTCAGCACCGACGACACGTTGAACTGCCGCCGGAACTCAAGATTCTCGGTCCGCAGGCGCCGCGCCTCTACGGCATTCTTGAGCACGATGAGCGTTCGATCGAGCGACAGAGGTTTCTCGAGGAAATCGTACGCGCCGAGTTTGGTCGCTTTCACTGCAGCCTCGATCGTTCCGTGTCCCGAGATAATGACCACCTCCGGTCGCTTCTCGGGCGCAAACGCGTGAATGTCAGCCAATACATCAAGTCCATCGCGATCCGGAAGCCAGATGTCGAGCAGGATCACGTCATACGGCGCATCTTCAATGAGGACAAGCGCCTCCGCAGCGGTAGCCGCGGTGGCCACGCTGTAACCCTCTTCGTTCAGAATTTCTTCCAGGGACGCTCGGATTTCTGCCTCGTCGTCCACAACCAGTACGTCGTTCATGAATGGGTCCCCGTTAATGGCGTGGAGTCGCCGGCATCCTGCGCGGCTTGCTCAACCTGCTCGATCAGCGGCAGGCGCAGAACAAACCGCGCGCCTTTGGGACTGTTGCTTTCAGCTCGAATGGACCCGCCAAGATCCTGAACGATCTTGGCCGCAATCGAGAGGCCCAGCCCCGTGCCTCGATGCTTGGTGGAGTAGAAAGGCAGAAAGAGGCGCTCGCGAATATCTTCCGTAAGCCCGTGCCCCGTATCGGAGATCTCGGCCTCGACAGCCGCGCTATCTTCGCTGAGGCATGTGCGAATGCTCAGTACGCGAAGCAGGCTTCCTTGCATGGCCTCGGCGGCATTGTCGATCAGATTTGCGAGGGCGCGGCGGATCGCCTCGTGATCGGCGTGGACCATCGGCAATTCTGGCTCCAGCTTGCACTGAACTGTAATTCCGTCCAGGCGGCCTGCGAACAGAGCCAGTGCTTCCTCTGCAATCTGGTTCATATCGCAAGCGCGCGGCTGCGGGGCCGGAAACTGCGCAAGAGCGGAGAACTGGTCCACGAGGGTTCGTAACGTTGCGACGCAACCCAGAATGACCTCGCTGCACTTGCGAATAACGGCCGGTGAATCTGCCTGTTGACGATCGAGATGTTTGCCGATCCGCTCGGCTGAAAGTGCGATGGGCGTTAAAGGGTTCTTGATCTCGTGGGCAACACGCTGTGCAACTTCTTTCCACGCCATCTGCCGCTGCGCTCTGAGCAACTCCGAAGTGTCCTCGACCACCAGGACTGTACCCGGTCTTCCGTGGCCAAGTTCGAGGCGTGCGCTCGTCGCAGCAATGTGCAATGTGCGCCCGTGCGAATGAAACTCGATCTCGTTGGAAGCCGCTCCCATCCGCTGGCCGCGCCGGATCACTCCAAAGAAATCGTCCACGCATTCGGGCGGCAGCAGTGCGTCCAGCTTCTGGCCACGCAAGGCTGCGTTCTCGTCTTGCCCGAGAAGCAACGCGAAGGCGCGGTTGGCCTGCAGGATCGTGCCATTGGCATCGAGTGTGACCACGCCGGAGGGAATCGTCTCAACAATCGTCTCAAGTTCGCGGCGGCGCTCTTCAATCGCCCTGTTGGCGGCAGTGAGCTGCGCGGAAGAGCTCTCTGCGAGTTGGCGACTGGCGTCAAGATCGGCCGCCATGTGATTGAACGAACGCACAAGCTCCGCCATTTCGCCGGTGGTCACCAGTGCGACGCGATGCTCATACTTGCCTGCCGCGATCTCGTCCATCGCATCTGCCAGAGCCTCGACAGGCCTCGTGATCTGCTTGGAGAGAAACAATGCGAGCCACACACTCGAGAAGAAGACCACCACGGTGATCAGCAACAGCATGAGAAAGAACGTGGCCCGGATGCTGTTGCGCGAACGGAAGAGATTCCAGTAGGCCGCGGCTCCGGAGCGAATGCGTTTCGCCGTCTGGCTCAAACCCTGAGGCATGGGCAAACCAACCACAACCACTTTTCCTGACGAGGTATTGGCCATGCCAAGCGCATACTGCTGACCGGCCACCTCGAGCACTGGCTCTCCTCTCACCTGCGCCGAAGCGAGCAGGCCCGCAGAAAATGGCCCAGTGAGATTGATCGCCTTCTCCCTCTCGTCTTCGCTCAACCAGGGAAGGAGGGCTCCAGAACTGGTTTCGGGCGGCGCCTGGAAGCTGGTTAGCATGCGCAGATCTTTTCCGTAAACAACTGCAAAGCCGCCCGCCAGCGTGATGCGATGCGATTCGAGTGCCACCTCAAGCTGATCCTGCCGGAAGATCAAGCGCGCCGGAAGAAACGATGGACTCGGCCTCAACGCGAGCGTTACTCGTCACATATTGTGCCAACTCCAGCACAATGCGCGTCGAGTCTTCGCGCAACTCGGTTGTGTTGGGAGAAAACCATCGATCGATCGAGCGATTCATCAACTGAAAACTGAACAGAAACATGAAGACCGCGGGAGTCAGCGCAATCAGCGCTGCTCCAAGGACCATGCGCGTACGCAGCCGGGCGCCGAGAGCGCTGCTGCTCTGATCGGCGTAGAGCTTGAGAATATTTCGCAGAAGGATAAGGAGAAGAACCAGCAGCAGCAGGAAGACGACAACGGTGAGACCGGTAAAAGCCAGCGTCTCTCCGGAGGTTTCAGGATTCAGAAAGCTGATGTTCGATGTGTTGAATGCCTGCAAGCCGCCCAGCAATGCAAAAAAGAGCAATACACCGGCTCCGGAGAGCAGTACTGTCCGCCGTCGTGAATCGCCCTCGAAAAGCATGGGCCGATTATAGTGCGGTCGCGGATGATCCGGCAGCCTGGTTGCGTGATGGCGTCATGGATGCGCACAATCCAAGTCTCCGACGCGCGTGATTCAGAATCACCCTTTATCGCTTAACAGAGGTTTCCGCGACACATCCATTTAGCGAAGAAGCACCAACACGCCGCGAATCTTCATGAAGCAAAGCGTTAGCCGAGCATACTTGCTGCGGCAGTCCACGGGCGTTGCTGGCTTTCTGCCACTCCACGGTGCGTCAATGTCCCCATCCACGTATTCAGGCCTTCGGCGAACCCTGCGTCCTGCCTGAGCGCCTCGCGCGCGCCGAGGTTGGCAATTCGCATCAAGTAAGGAAATGTCGAATTCGTTAGCGCCAGTGTGGATGTATGTGGCACAGCGCCCGGCATATTGGTCACACAGTAATGCACAACGCCATCCACCACGTAGCTGGGATTGGAGTGCGATGTTGGTCGAGCGGTCTCAACGCAGCCACCCTGGTCGATGGCCACATCGACAATGACTGCGCCTTTCTTCATCCGCGAGACCATGGCGCGGGTGACAATCTTCGGAGCAGTGGCGCCCGGAATGAGCACACCGCCGATCACCAAATCTGCCTCGCGCGTCGCGTTGGCCACGTTGTAGCTGTTTGAAGCAAGGGTGTAGAGGCGGCCACCAAAAAGGTCGTCCAGCTCGCGAAGGCGGCTCAGGTTCACGTCGACCAAGGTGACTTTGGCACCGAAGCCCAGCGCTATTTTGGCGGCGTTGGTCCCGACAATTCCGCCGCCGATGATGGTGACATGTGCCGGAGGAACGCCCGGAACCCCGCCGAGCAGAATTCCGCGACCGCCGCGCTCCTTCTCGAGATAAACAGCCCCGACCTGGACACTCATGCGACCTGCGACCTCGCTCATCGGGGTCAGCAGCGGTAGTGTTCCTTGCCGGTCACGCACCGTTTCATAAGCGATGCCGATCACTTTGGACTGCAGCAGTTTATCGGTCAGGACCGGCACGGGCGCCAGATGCAGGTAAGTGAATAACACCAGACCTTCGCGGAAGTACGCATACTCCTGCTCAATCGGCTCCTTGACCTTGACGACCGTGTCAGCCTTGCCCCAGACATGACCCGCATCGCCAACGATCTCGGCGCCCGCATCCTGATACTCGGCGTCGGTAAACCCAGAGAGATCGCCTGCGCGGGTCTCCGCCAATACAGTGTGACCGGCTTCGACCAGCGCTTTCACGCCAGCCGGTGTAACGCCGACTCGGGCCTCGTTGTCCTTGATTTCCTTGGGCACACCGATAATCATGGCTTTGCTCCTCAAATTGAATGGGATGCGGGCTGGGGAAGGGATTCTGGAATGCCGCGCGCCGGACTCAGTTTTGTTGGGGGAGGGCTAGATCCGGCGCGCATCTTTGACTGGCTCCCAGTTCCCACACATCTTATGCTGCTTTTAGCTTCCAATGTGTGCAATCTTCGTGTAAATAGCGCAAAATAGGAACGAAACATGACGAGGAGACCGTTTCTATGCAAGAAACGACTGTCGAAAGTGCGGGAATAGGTCGCTCAGAAGAACTGGATGAGCTTGACACCGCAATCTTGAGGTACCTGGAGAAGAACGGACGCGCCACAAATTACGAGGTGGGGGAGGCGGTGGGGCTCTCCGCGTCGGCGGCATCGCGTCGCATTCAGGGACTCGAGGCGGCCGGGGTTATCCGTGGTTACCGGGCGCTTGTTGATGATCGACTCCTCGGCAAGCGCATGACGATCTACATCCGAGTCACTTTGGAGCGGCAGTCTGCACCTGTGCTGGCGGCATTCGAGACTGCGGTTCGGCGGTGCAAGGAGATCGTCAGTTGCCACCTGATGGCCGGCCAATACGACTACATGCTCGTAGCGCGCGTTGGAGGAATTGACGACTACGGACGTCTTCATCAGAACGAGTTGTCCCGCCTTCCCGGCGTAACACGCCTTGAGACCAGCTTTGCGCTTCGCGAAGTGGTGGATGAGAACTGGTCCTAAAGCAGCTCCGGAATCGACCTCGAGCCGAGGCAGCGCGAACCTTTGTAGTCACTTTCCACTTTCGCTGGAATCGAAGAATTCCGGAGTAGAGTGTGGTTACGCCCGTACTTTGTCAATTCGTTACTGACGTGGCAGAATTCCGGACAGACATCAGAAAGGCGAATCGATGTTCGAGTCTGACCAGAGCGACCTCCACGAGGAAATCGCGGAGCTGAGGCAGTCCGCGCCAGCTGCGGTCAAACCTCCAACCGAAGCGCGCGACCCATCTTTCTACGAATCAAAGGAGAACGAGGTAGTCGAGAGCAGCTTTCCGGAGGAGATTCGGGAAACAAAGAAGAAGCGGTTTCCATTCCTGCTATTCAGTTTCGGAGCTGTTGCCTTCATTGCCGTTGTCCTGCTCTATGTGACCAGACCCAAGAAAGCAGATGAGCCGCTTCCCGGCGATCTGGGACCGGGAGTAGTCGCGCAAGCCGGGTTGAAGGGCCATTTGCTTACCCAGTGGGAAGGAAATGCCAAGACCGGAAGAGCGGAGTACCAGTTGCGCATGGAGCCGATCGGTCCGGTTCAGGCTCCGGGATTCGCGCTGGTGAATGCCAATCCGCCAGCTCCATATTCGATCAACATGAGATTGCTTGATCAGGGCGGTTTTGCGTTGTGCGGCAAAGAGATCCTCTTTCATTTTGATCCTGCGAGAGCGCCAGTGGTCATGCCGGTGATTACACAGCCAGGGAAGAAGGGTGACGCCGCACGCGCCGCGGCCAAAGCCGCGCGAGAGGCGGAAGTTCAGCGCATGCAGGCCGAAGAAGCGGACCGGGAGCGCGGCAAAGATCTGTTTCAGAATCAGGCCGATGCCGACGGTCAGATCACCGCGGCCAACGCAAAAGGGACTCTTCCATGCTCTCCTGACCAGTACAAGCGTGCCTACTACTGGGATTTCACGACGAACTTCCCAACCGTCGACGAGCAACTTGCCATGGTCGATCCGAAGGCTGCGGCCGAAGCCAGGCGCGAGAACGATTCGGATGACCGATCAGGTTCGCGTCGCAAGCCCGCCACAAAAAAGATGACGTCTGCCTACTTCATTCAGGGCGATGACAGGGTGACGGACTTTGACCCAGCGCGCGGAGTGCTCGAAGCAACCGCCGGAAAGAACTTCACCATCGGGAGCAAGATGGAGCAGAACATAGCGGCCGATTGGGCGCACAACTACTCTCTGATCCACTACAAGTGCGACCAGCATGCAAGCTGCGCACTGACTTCCGCGGGAGGGATAGTGATAGTGCACGCGCGGATCAACGAGTAGCAGGTCTCAGCTTCCGGCTCTCTCCTTTCCGCAGCTCCAAGTGTTTACTGGTTGGTAACCCACCCCTCCCCTGTCTCTGTGGGGAAATTCCTTGTTTTCATAAGGTTACGTGAGGGGTGTCGCGCCAAATTCCTCTCAGGATTGGACTTAGCCGCAGATTCCTCTCAACAAAGGAGTTAGGGGCGAGTTCTGCCTTTTTTGCGAGTTTATCGTATCGCATTGTGGTACCGCTTTCGAGCCGGATTACGAGTGTTCGAGTTGATCCCTGATTCAAACGCCGACTTCCATTGTGCGTCCAGGGAGGGAAATGATCTGCAACTCGGGATCGACAATCGGGGGAAATACTGCACTCCCAGTTCTCAAGCGAGCTTCTGGGCGATAGTTTCATCAAAAATCTTGCGCACCGTAAGCAGCGGGATCGCGCCGGTTGTAATGGCTTATGAGGTTCCAGTGATCCCACCCATGCCGCGATGAAACTGCGTCATGAGTGGGGCACCCAAATTTCTGGGCGGGGCCTGGAGGCCAGTTGGTCCGGTTAGTTGTCTCCCTCCGGTTTTTCGACGGCGCCGTTTTTGAGGGCCCACGGCACGAAGCCATCGGGAGGATTCTGCACGCCGGCGATGTTGGCATCCTTGATGGCGGATATCTGCTTCCACTGGATGTCTTTCAGGTTGGCGGAACGCAGGTCGGCCGAGGTGAGGTCGGCGCCATCGAGTCTGGCGCCGGTGAGATTGCTGCCGACAAGATCGACGTTGGCCAGATCGGCGTTTGACAGGTCGGCATGTTCGAGATGGCTTCCGCGGAAGTTGGCGTCGTGGAGATCGGCAAAGGTCAGGTCCGAGTCCCGGAAAGGAGCTCCAGCGGAGATCGGCTGCGCTGAAGTTCGAGCGCAGCAGATTCGCACGTTCGCAGGTGGATTCCCTGGAGGAACGCTGAGGAGACGTCCACGCCGACGAGTGGGACCTTGTCCGCATTCAGCTCCTGCAGGGCCTCGATGCGCCCGCCGCTGCCGCCTTTGCCCTGCGCGGTGTTGATGACCTGCCAGGCCTGGTAGTGCCGCTGCTTGATGCGGGAACCCGATTCGCGGAAATAGAAGATGACGCCGATCAGGATGGAGAGGCGTCCGAGGTATTCGAGGACTTCAAGGAAGCTCCACCTGCTGAGGGCGTAGGCTATCCACTCCCAGATCCACTCAAAGGCGCGGAGCGGAAGGAGCCAGCGGTGCTTGAGGCCGCTTGACGAGAGTGTTCCAGTCGGCAGGACGTCTGTTTTCTCCGGGCGAGATCATGGGAGCCCTCCTTCGCGACGCGGATCATCTGAGCACTCTGCGGATGAGAGTCTTCAGTTTTATCAAATGCAGGGATCAGGGGGCAGGGAACAAGGATCGTCGCGGACGTGTCTCCTGGTTTCCCACCCATGACGCGATACGACTGCGTCATGGATGGGGCACCCTTGGTTCGTGGGTAAGCTAGCACCCTGAAAGCAGATCCTTCACTCCGCTGCAAAAAACGCTCCGTTCAGGATGACAATTTTATTTTGCTACTTACTCCGCGTTGTCGATCTGGGCGCGCTGCAGCTTGTCGGAGTAGTCGACGTAGACCGCTTTCCAGGTGGTGAAGAAGTCGATGGCGCCGTTGCCTTCGCGGTGGCCGTTGCCGGTGTGCTTGACGCCGCCGAAGGGCAGATGGACTTCGGCGCCGATGGTGGGCGCGTTGATGTAGGTGATGCCGGCCTCGAGGTCGCGGATGGCGGCGAAGGCGCGGTTCACGTCCTTGGTGTAGAGCGCGGTGGAGAGGCCGTAGTCGATGGAGTTGGCGATCTCGATGGCCTGCTCGAAGGTGTCGAACTCGATGAGGCGACGACGGGGCCGAAGACCTCTTCGCGGGCGATGCGCATGGCGGCGTGACGCCGCCGAAGACGGTGGGCTCAAAGAAGGTGCCGTTGGCGTAGGTGCCGTCGGTGAGCGCGTGGCCGCCGCAGAGGAGCTTCGCGCCTTCGCCGAGTGGCGATCTCGACATACTTGTCCGAGGTTTCGATCTGGCTGGCTTGACCTGCGGGCCGACCTCGACGGACTCGTCGAGGCCGTTGCCGACCTTGAGAGCTTTGGCGCGCTGCGACGAACTTCTCGGTGAATTTCGCGGCGATTCCCTTCTGCAGCAGGATGCGGCTGGTGGCGGTGCAGCGCTGGCCGGTGGTGCCGAAGGCTCCCCAGAGCGCGCCGTCGAGGGCGAGATCGAGGTTGGCGTCGTCGAGGACGATCTGCGCGTTCTTGCCGCCCATTTCGAGCGAGACGGGCTTGAAGGTGGCGGCGGCGCGCTGGGCCACGTGCGAGCCGACTTCGCTGGAGCCGGTGAAGCTGATGGCGCGGACGTCGGGGTGCTCGACGAGCGGCGTTGCCCGCGCGGACGCCGCTGCCGCTGACGATGTTGACGACGCCCGGAGGCAGGCCGGCGTCGATCAGCGTCTGGACCAGGTTGTAGGTGGAGAGCGGCGTGTCAGTGGCGGGCTTGATGACGCAGGTGTTGCCGGAGACGAGCGCGGGAAAGAGCTTCCAGCTGGGGATGGCCATGGGGAAGTTCCACGGCGTGATGAGGCCGACGACGCCGACGGGCATGCGGATGGTCATGGCGAACTTGTTCTGCAGCTCGGAGGGGGTGGTCTGGCCGAAGAGGCGGCGGCCTTCGCCGGCGACGTAGAAGGCCTCGTCGATGGCTTCCTGCACGTCGCCGCGGGTCTCGGCGAGCACCTTGCCCATCTCGCGGGTCATGTCGCGGGCGTACTGCTCCTTGCGCTGCTGCAGGAGGATTGCCGGCGCGGACGAGGATCTCGGCGCGCTTGGGCGCGGGGACGAGGCGCCAGGTGGCGAAGGCCTTTTTGGCCGCGGCGACGGCGCGAGCGACGTCTTCGGCGCCGGAGGAGGGGAATGCGCCGACGACGTCGGAGTGGTCGGCCGGGTTGAGGTTGAGAATGGTTTTGCCGCTTGCGGCGGGAAGCCACTCGCCGCCGATCAGATTGTGGTACGTGGGATAGGTCATGGGAGTGCTCAGTTCTCAGTTCGTAGTTCCGAGGGATCAGGGGTCAGTGATCAGGGATCAGACCCCGGTCTCGAGAACAACTGAGTTTAACGCAAGCGGGCGACCTGTCGGGTGATTGGAGCGGCGTTTGAAACGACTCACAAGTGGGGAATTCGACGGTAGAAGCCGTTGATGTCTGACGGCGCAGGAGTCTGCTTCAGCTCGTGAAGTCTCGGGGCTGGATTCTCGCATGACAAGAGTATTGACAAAGCTTCCCCGGTGACCCATTACCTCCGGTGTTTGCTGTTGGTGGGCATGATGGCCGTACAATGCTAGATTGAGGTAGATCCACTTTTCATGTCATGCAAACGGTTATCCTTCGCGCTCTTCGCGGTCGCACGGCCTGCGCTCGCTCTTCAGCATGTTTTCGAGCGATCTGGCCATCGATCTCGGCACCGCCAACACGCTGGTCTACGCCGCCGGCAAGGGCATCGTTGTCAACGAGCCCTCCATCGTGGCCATCAACAAGAACACCGGCGAAGTGGAAGCCGTGGGCAAGGAAGCCAAGGAGATGCTGGGGCGCACGCCCGGCAACATCGTGGCCATCAAGCCGATGAAGGACGGCGTGATTGCCGACTTCAAAGTCACCGAGAAGATGCTGAACTACTTCATCCAGAAGGCGCACAACCGCAAGATGCTGGTGCATCCGCGGATCGTGATCGGCGTGCCCTCAGAGATTACGCAGGTGGAAAAGCGCGCGGTCGAAGACTCGGCCTATCGCGCCAAGGCCAGCGAAGTGTACCTGGTGGAACAGGCGATGGTGGCGGCGATCGGCGCCGGCCTGCCGATTACCGAGCCGGGCGGCAACATGGTGGTCGATATCGGCGGCGGCACGACGGACATCGCGGTGATTTCGCTGTCGGGCATTGTCTATTCGCGTTCGGTGCGCATGGCCGGCAACCAGATGGACGAGGCCATCACCAACTACCTGAAGCGCAAGTACAACCTGCTGATCGGCGAGCGCACGGCGGAGCAGATCAAGATCGAGATCGGGTCGGCGTATCCGCTGGACAAGCCGCTGACGATGGAGATCAAGGGGCGCAACCTGATCGAAGGCGTGCCGAAGACGATCACCATCGACGACAGCGAGATTCGCGAGGCGCTGGGCGAGTGCATCGCGGTGATCATGAATGCGATTCGCGTGGCGCTGGAGCGGACGCCGCCGGAGCTGTCGGCGGACATCAGCGATCGCGGCATTGTGCTGACCGGCGGCGGCGCGCTGATCAAGAATCTCGACAAGCGCATCCGCGAAGAAACCGGGCTGCCGGTTTCGGTGGCCGACGATCCGCTGGCCTCGGTGGTGCTGGGCACCGGCAAGATGCTGTCGGACTTCCGCCTGCTGCGCAAGATCAAGATCGATTAAGTCCATAGTCTGATTGCTGACTGCCTGGGTTCGTGGTTCCCACCCATGAAGCGATACGACTGCTTCATGGATGGGGCACCCCCTGTTCATTCGTGTTGTTGGACTCGTTACCACCAGATTCCCAGTGCCTTCAATCAAGAACGGGATCGGCGCGTTTTAATTACACTGAAGCTACTCCAGCTGATTTTGCTAGGCCGGCGAATCAGTCGGAATATTCGTTATGGAATCGTTCTTCGTCCGCTATCGGAATCTGCTGGTGCTGCTGGCTCTGCTGGTGGCGCAGATTCTTGGCCTTGCCATGCAGGTGCGGCGCACTCGGACCGCACTGCCGGGCGAGGATCCGCGGCGACGGTCGAAGCGTCGCGGCTGATGCGGATGTGGGCCAATGCCGTGGTCTATCGCCGCCGGAGCGCATTCTGCATGGCACCGGAGCAGGGCAGTCTACGGGTTCTGGCACAACTACATCGACCTGCGCCATGTGCGCCAGGAGAACCAGGACCTGCAAAAGACGGTGGACCGGCTGCGGCTGGAGCAGGCAGCGCTGCTGGAAGACGCGAAGCAGGGGCAGCGGCTGCAGGCGCTGTTGAATTTCCAGCAGAAGTACATTTACAAGACGGTTGCCGCGCAGGTCATCGGCACCAGCGGCACCGATCAGTCGCGCGTGTTCTACATCGACAAGGGCAAAGACGCCGGACTCGAACGCGACATGGCGGTGATCACGCCGGATGGCATCGTGGGCAAGGTGCGCGACGTGTTTCCGCACACTGCGCAGGTGCTGGCGATCAACGACCAGTCGAGCGGCGCGGGCGTGATCCTGGAATCGACGCGCATTCGCGGCATTCTGCGCGGCAACGCGGACGGGCAGCCGCAGATTGTCGACATCATTGCGCGATCAGCGGATCCAGCCGGGCGAGAAGGTGCTCACCGCCGGCGGCGACCAGATCTTTCCGCGCGGACTGCCGGTGGGCGTGGTCGAAAAGGTGGTGCGCGATCCGGAGCGGGACTCGTTTATCGACGTGATCGTCAAGCCGGCCGCGCATCTTGACCGGCTGGATGAGGTGCTTGTGATTACCTCGACCGAGCCGCGCTTCCCACAGGAACAGCAGCAGGACATGGCGACCAGCGAAGCGCTGAAGGGCGCGGAGGCGGAGGCGCTGCAAGAAGAAGGCTTCGGCCGGAATGGCGGAGAAGCTGCCGGGGCTGATTGATCCCAATCTGCCGCCGGATCAGCAACCGCTGAACGACACGTCGAATCCGAATCCTGTATCGCATCCGCCGCAGGCGCTGCATCCGGACCGCTTCACGCCCGGAAGCGCCGTGACGCCGAACGTAACGGCGAGTCCGACATCCGGGCAGGACTTGTCGCCGAGGGGAACGCCGACGCAAAGTGCTCCTCCGAAGAAGACGCCCACGACCACACCGCCAAGCGGCAATTCGACCGCCAACGCGCCCGACAGTACAACCCCGGCGGCTCACGCCGCAGAGGAACCCCTAGCCATGTCGGTGCTCACGGCAGACAGCCGCCGCGAGATTGAGATTCACCGCTATCCGGTGCTGATCTACGCGCTGGTGCCGGCTGGCGCCCTGGTGCTGCAGGCGTGGCTGCCGCGCGTGCTGGGCCGCTTCGCGTGGTTCGATCTGCCGCTGGTGGTGACGGTGTTCTTTGCGCTTGAGCCGGCGCAATCCGATCCAGGGTTCGATCACTGGGCGGCATCCTGGGCATCTTTGAAGATGCGCTGACGGGGCACGCAATCGGCATCAACGGCAGTCGCAAAGACGCTGGTCGGATACCTGGCAGCGTCAGTGGGCGTGCTGATCAATGTTGAAGCATCACACCATCCGCCTGGTGCTGACGTTTTTCCTTTCGCTGGTCGGCAGCGCAACCTATTTCTTCGTCTATCGTTTTCTGCTTGGTCTTGCGCTCGAGTCGAACTGGCTGACGGAGTTGTACAAGGCAGTCGGCAACTCGCTGATTGCGCTGGTGCTGTTTCCCCTGCTCGACCGGACGAAGATCCGGGACTGAGTACGTTAGTTTCGAGGAACCCGCAGTTCAATCTCGCAGGATGCAGATTGTCCGCGCAGAATTCTGGTAGCAGTATCCTAGATATAGAGGTCCATGGCTTTTGACAAGGTCACACGCGGCGAAAAGCTCTCCAGCGTCAAGCTGACGACGGTGCAATACGGCATTCTCGCGCTGATGCTGGCGCTGACGGCCGGGCTTGTGGCGGCTGCAGATCCTGGGCGCGGAAAACTTCAAGGTACTGGCGGAGCAGAACCGCATCCGCAAGGTGCCGGTGCTGGCTCCGCGCGGCAAGCTGTTTGACCGCGAGAACCGGCTGGTCGTCGACAACTATCCATCGGTTTCGTGCTTCCTGGTTCGCGAGCAGAACCACAATGTTGATGCCGATCTGCCGCTGATCGCGCGTGGTCTGCACCTGGATCTCGAGCAGCTTGCAGGCCACGCTGCAGCACTATCGTGCGGCACCGGGCTATCAGCCGATTCCGATCAAGGAAGATGTGACGGCCGACGAGCAGGCATTCATTGAGGCGCATCGCAACGAACTGCCCGAACTGGAGACCATCGAAGGCGAGCGGCGACTTTATCCGCGCGATGGATTTGCGGCGCACCTGATCGGCTACGTGGGCGAGGTGAGCGAAGAGGATCTGAATCAGACTCGTTACGCGGCTTATGAGCCGGGCGATGTGGTGGGCAAGGCCGGCGTGGAAGAGATGTACGACCAGATCCTGCGCGGGCAGGACGGATCGCGTGACGTGATTGTCGACAGCCACGGACGTGAAGTCGGCTACCTGGGCACGCAGCACGCAGTTCCGGGCAAGGACCTGCAGCCTGACCATCGACAACGACCTGCAGACGCGCGGCGGAGCTGGCGCTGGGCGATCGCAATGGCGCCATTGTGGCGATGGATCCGCGCAATGGCGAGATTCTGGCGCTGGTATCGCGGCCCAGCTTCGATCCGAACGCATTTGCGGTCCGCATCGAGCGCGCCGAGTGGAACAAGCTCATCACCGATCCCGATCATCCGCTGATGAACAAGGCGATCCAGGCGCAGCTGGCTCCGGGCTCGACGTTCAAGATCCTGATGTCGGTGGCTGGCCTGCAGGAGGGCATTGCGCAGAATCTGCAAGTGAACTGCGCAGGGCGGATGGGGGCCGTACGGGTTCTTTCACCACTGCGACGAGAAGCACGGCGCGGTGGATATTCACAACGCGATTCCCTTCTCGTGCGACACGTTCTACTACCAGCTGGGCGACAAGCTCGGGCATCGACCGCATCGCGAAGTACGCCACGGAATTCGGTTTTGGGCAGAAGACAGGCATTGATCTTCCCGGCGAGCAGTCAGGGCTGATGCCGTCAGCGCAGTGGCTGATGAAGAACTATCACCGCAAGTGGTATCCGGATGAAACGCTCGACGTTGCGATCGGCCAGGGAGCGGTGCAGGCGACGCCGCTGCAACTGGCGCGCATCATCGGCGGGCATCGCGTCGGGCGGACACCTGGTGCGGCCGCACGTCGTGTTCCCGGATCAGTTGGATCCGCACGTTTCGACAAGGACCTGCTGGAGAGCTCTGCCGGGTTCGGGCAGATGTGGACATCCCCATCGACCCCGAGAACTGGGTGACGATCACGGATGGAATGGCGGAGGTGACGCAGCCGGGATACTTCCACACTGCGGGCTCGGCGCACCTTGAGGGAATCGATCTGGCGGGCAAGACCGGTACCGCGCAGGTGATGAGCCATGAGGCGCTAGCGAAGACCAGCAAGGGCATGAACACGCGCCCCAATGTGTGGTTTGTCGGCGTGACGCCGCGGCGCAATCCCGAGCTGGTGGTGGCAGTGCTCTGGCAGAACGGCGAGTTCAGCTACTACCCTGCCCGGCTCGGCGCTCGCGTGGTGGCAGCGTACGTCGAAAAGCAGCGGAGGCTCGCGAACAACCTGATGCCGGCGAAGGCGCCGACCCCGCCGCCGGTTGAGGTGGGTGCGGTCTGGACCGCGCCGAATTCATCGCCGGACGGGACGGCAGCCGCGAAGGTGCAGGGCGGGCACTTTTTTGTTGGCCCGTCGGGGATTGTCGACCCAAAGGCGACAGGCAACTCATGCCGAACCCGTGACGAAAGCCTCACAGCGCTGCCGCTCCGTCTTCGCATGGGGCCTCGCAGGCCAGCGCGGCCGCACCGGTCCGGCCGTGGAAACCGGAGTCTGAGAAGAAGCAATGAGCCCGATGCGCCGCTTCATGAGCTTTCGCGACTTCGACTGGGCGCTGTTCGGCATGGTCGCGCTGCTGTGCACCATTTCAGTCTTCGAGATCTACTCCGCCACGCTTCACACCAAGTACGTTGGATTCCACACCAAGCAGATCTACTGGATTGTGGGCGGAGTGATGGCGATGTTTCTGTTCGCCAAGATCGACTACCACAAGCTGATTGACTGGGTTCCATGGGCCTATGGCGTCTGCCTGGTTTCGCTGGTTGCCGTGAAGCTGGTGGGGACAAAGGTGCTGGGCGCGCGGCGCTGGATCAAGATCGGGCCGATGCACTTTCAGCCGTCGGAGTGGGTGAAGCTGATTCTGATTCTGGCGGTGGCCCGCTACTTTGCCAATCTCGGCGGGCGCAGCCTGACCTGGAAGGACATCTTCAAGGCCTTCGCGCTGGTGGGCGTGCCGATGCTGCTGGTCCTCATGCAGCCGGACATGGGAACCGCGCTCACCTACACGCCGATTCTGATTGCGGGGCTGTTTCTGGGCGGGATCAACTGGCGCCAGGCGTTGATTCTGATCGTCTGCGGCGGCTGGTGTTCGTCGCCGGAGCGTGGTCCAGCGGCAAGGTGCTGAAGCCCTACCAGAAGGCGCGGCTCACCAGCTTTATCAACCCCGACAACGACCCCAAGGGCAGCGGCTACCAGATTCTGCAGTCGAAGATTGCGGTTGGATCCGGGGGAATCTGGGGCAAGGGGGCGGAAAAGGGCACCCAGACGCAGGGGGCATTTCTGCCCATTCCGCATGCCGACTTCATCTTTGCCGCGTTCAGCGAGGAGCACGGCTTCGTGGGCGCGGCATTCGTGCTGCTGCTATACTTCTTCATATTGATGCGTTTGATTCAAAACGCTCAAACAGCCGCAGACCTGCCCGGGTCTCTCATTATCATGGGGATCGTGGCTGTGTTGACCTTCCAGATCGCGGTCAACGTGGGCATGGTCATCGGTTTTATGCCAGTCACCGGAATCCCTTTACCGTTAATGAGTTACGGTGGATCTTCGGTGCTGTTTACGTTCCTGGCGCTGGGCGTGGTGATGAACGTGCGCATGCGCCGGTTCGTGAACTGAGGTGCTCCGGCACTTTGTCCGGAGGCAAGATTTGCAAGGCATTACCTCTTGCGGCCACCCGGAGCCGTCCGGAGCACAAGAGACAATTTTTCAGTGATTTACGGCATCGACAGCGATGCTGCGGTCAGAAAGTTCCTGCCGGATTCGGTCGTTCCCCATGTTTTTGCAGACTGATCGGGACAGGAGTCTTCAGACACAGCATCCTAAAGGATGCATAAGCCGGCCAGGTCCCGATGGACCGCGTGCCAGGCAGGATTGGGTTCATGAGCACGCAGAGACGGGCAAGCCGTTCACAGCGGATGAACAGCACGGATGCGCGAAGAGATGATGGAGCAGACAGGCTCCGCTTTCAGAACGCGCTTCGAACGTGCGACCGCCAACGGCGCAACGGCCCCCCTCATGTCGATCATCTGGTTGGCATGGGGATGGCTCCTTCGGAGCGGCGCAGTGGCGTCGCGGGGAGCGCAGGAAAGGGTGGCCACAAACTCTCTGCTTTCGGATCACCGTTTCAGAACGTTCGCTCGGCTCGGACAGCCGCTGCGGCTCTCCGCCCTCGGGCGCGGCAGGCCACAGCAGAGTTCCAGCCACACCGGCGAAACACTGGTCATCCACTCCGCACATCCCCAAACTCCCCTTCCGCACGCGTCTCCATCAGTCCTTGCCGCATGCCCCAGCAGGCGAAAGCCGCTGGGCGGAAAGGTACGATGGCAAAGGAAATTTGCATATCCAGCACGCCGCATGAGACGCGGCTTGCGATTCTAGAAGACGATCAACTCGCGGAAATCTATTACGAACGCGAAAACGAGTACACCCTTGCGGGTTCAATCTATAACGGACGCGTCACCCGCGTCCTTCCCGGCATGCAGTCGGCGTTTGTCGACATTGGTCTTGAACGCGACGCGTTTCTCTACGTAACTGACTTTCTTGAACTGGAAGATCAGGAAGAGACCGACGAGCTGGAGAAGGCCGCAGTCAGCGGCGGCAACCAGGCCCCGCGAGAAGTGCGCCACGGCAATGGACACGAGCGCGGCCAGCGACCGGGACGATCGGAGCGCCAGGATCGCGGCGACCGGGATCGGAAGCCGCGCCGGAGAGAGTCGCACCGGAGTCAACCGAAGCGGACCTTACCGCGCAACCCGCTGCGCGAGACTGAGGAACAGACTGAAGCGACACGCGAATCCGCCGGCGAGCCCGGCGCGAAGCGCTGGCGCGGACGCCGACGCCGTCGTGGCGGTCGAGGTGCCGGAAATGCCCCGGCTGGACCGTCCGAAAGCCAGGAGTTTATTGAGACACATCTTTCCGAGCCGGCAGAGCCGGAAGCGGACGTGGCCAGTGAGATACAGGCCGAGGCGGCGCCCGCGCGTGCACCGCGCGGCGAGCGTGCGGCTCAGGCGTTCGTGCTGCCCGGCGAGTCGCTCTCGAAGTACGGCGGCACACCCGCGGAGAGTGCGCAGCAGGCTGCGCCTGAAGTGCAGGCCCCAGTGCGGCCTGCCTCGACATTCAAGCCTTCCACGCTGATTGAGGCGCCCATCCAGTGGGATGGCAGCGGCCTGCTGCCGGGCGAGTCGCTTTCGCGGCACCGCAACCGGCAGACCGAGCCGGAAGCACAGACATCGGCGACCGGGCGCTTTGCATCGGAGAGCAGTTCCGCTGATGCGATCGAAGAACAGGAGTTCGTTGAAGAGACCGCCGAGGAAAACCTCCATGCCGAATTGGATCCGGCATTGACGCAACCCCTCGACAACACTGTTCCCGTTCCCGTGGAAGAAGATTACTTCGAAGAAACGTTCGAGGCAGTGCCGGGAGAGCATGTGCATGAGGCGCATGATGATCTCGAAATCAGGAGCCGCGTCCGTGGCGCCATCAGCAGATGCACCGCATGACTGGGGAAAGCGATGCGGTCGGCACGAGCACGATGAGTCCGCCGAGATTGAGGGCGATCGGAGCGCTTCGCACCATGTCGATCCGCTGCCTCCGATCGGGATTCCGGCTCTTTGGCTTCGGCGGAAAGAAGAAGGGTTCGGACGAGGAACCGCCGTCTCGGCTTCCGGCTTCGGAAGAGTCAAAGCCTGCGCTCCCGGCGGCGGCGTCGCCTTTTCGCCGGGCAGCGGACTGGTTGAGGAAGAGGTCATCGAGGGAGAGGAATACGACGTCCCGCATCATCATCACAAGGTTGAAGAGCACGACCTCGACGAGTACGAAGAAGAAGAGAAGCTTCATACGCAGATTCGTTCAGGCGAACTGGGCGAGATGCTGCAGGAAGCACACCTCGACCATCGCATTCAGCTGAACTTCGACGACAAGAACGGCGAAGAGGACGGTGAAGAGACTCTCGAAGACGAAGAAGAGGAAGAAGAAGAGGCTGCTGCTGCCGACGGTCAGCCGGCGGGCGAGGCCCAGAACCGTCAGCGTCGTGATCGCGGCGGGCGCGGCGCGGCCGTGGACGAGGCGACGCGTGGACGTCGCCGGGATCGGCCGAGGACGCTTCGCGGCGCTCGGTGCAGACCTCTGACCTGCCGATCATTCAGCGATCTGCTGAAGCCGGGGCAGGAGATCCTGGTGCAGATTGCGAAGGAGCCGATCGCCAAGAAGGGCGCGCGCATCACCAGCCACATCGCGCTGCCGGGCCGGTTCCTGGTCTTCATGCCGACGGTATCGCACGTCGGCGTGAGCCGCAAGATCGCGTCGGACGAAGAGCGTCAGCGGCTGAAGCGGATTCTCGTTCACGAGCGCGGCGATGCGTCCGGCGGATTCATCGTCCGCACCGCGGCCGAGGGCGCATCAGAAGAAGAGCTGCGCGCCGATCTTCGCTTCCTGATTCATCTGTGGAACGAGATCAAGCAGCGCTCGGACAGCTCGAAGTCGCCGGCGCTGATCTATCACGATCTGTCGCTCATCGAGCGCATTCTGCGCGACCAGGTGAGCAGCAACTTCTCGTCGATCTGGGTGGACTCCGAGGCAGACTACGAGCGGATTGTGCGCTTCCTCAATCGCTTCTCGCCGTCGCTGGTGCGTCGCGTGAAGCTCTACACCAAGGAGACTCCGCTGTTTGAGCACTTCGGCATACAGGACGAGATCTCCAAGGCGCTGCGCTCGAAGGTGTGGCTCAAGTGCGGCGGATCGATCGTGATCAACCAGACCGAAGCGCTGGTGGCGATCGACATCAACACCGGCAAGTATGTGGGCAAGACGGCGCGCCTTGAGGACACGATCCTCAAGACCAACCTCGATGCGATTCCGGAGATTGTCCGCCAGATTCGCCTGCGCGATCTGGGCGGCATCATCGTGATCGACTTCATCGACATGGATGAGCGCAAGAATCGCTTCAAGGTGATGGCCGCGCTGGAAGAAGCGCTGAAGAACGATCGCGCTCCGACCAAGGTGCTGCAGTTTAATGACTTCGGGCTGGTCGCCATCACGCGCAAGCGCGTGAAGCAGTCGCTGGAACGGACGCTCTCGGTTCCCTGCCCCACCTGCCAGGCAACCGGCATGGTCAAGAGTCCCGACGACGGTCTGCAACGAGATCTACATCGAGTTGCGCAAGATGAAGCGGCACCTTGAAAGTCCGGATGTGCTGCTTCGTGTCAATCCTGAAACCGTGAAGATCCTCAAGGCGAACAATGCAAGCTGGATCACCGAATTCGAGGAACTGATCGGCAAGAACATCCTCATCAAGAGCGATCCGAGCCTGCATCCCGAGCAGTTCGACATTCAGGGATAAGCAAGCCAGTCGCATCATCCAGGGAGGGCCGGAGCGAGACTCCGGCCCTTCGTGTTTCTCCGGCCAGCGCAACTTCCGTTGAAAATGGAGTCTAAGTGTCTATAGGGAGAGTGCATGGCTCCCGTGAATTACATTCTGTTTATGAGGTATGAAGATGCCCTTCTGACCGCTGTAAGTCTGGATTTCGGAATATAGCTTTATTATTGGCGGCATTCGCCTTGTTGGTCGGTTCCGCGAGTGCCCAGTTTGCCAACTCGCACGATTCCTCGAACACGGCTGTTATCAACGGCGAACGAATCCAGCTCAAACGATGTTCAGGTTCGCCGAGAACAATGGCATTCCCGCGGAGCCCGCATTGCCTGCCGCATCAGGAGCACGCGGCGCCGGCGGAGGCCAGTACGATAACCGCCCTACCCGCGGCAGCATATACAGCCGCATGGCTTTTGAAGTGGGTGGCGGATTCAATTCTCCGGCGCCTGACTCCCCTGACATCACGTGGGGCGGCAACTTCACTGCTCGGCGCAGGCTATCGCTTCAATCGACTTGCTCAGCACGCTCATCGAGTATCAGTTCATCAGCAACAAGCTGCCGGGCACGTTGATTGCTCAAGCAGGTGCAACGGGCGGCAACGCGCACATCTGGTCGTTCACCGCGGCCCGGTGGTCGACCTGACCCCGAAGAGGAGCTTCGACGTTTTATGTGACTGGCGGCGACGGCTTCTATCGCAAAGTCACGAACTTCACCGATCCGCAGCCGTACATTTACTGCAACTACTTCTACTGCGGAACGTACACCCAGAACGTGGTTGTGGGACACTTCTCGAGCAACCAGGGCGGGTGGAATATTGGCATGGGGATTCGCACACAGAACCGACGAGTGGTGTGAAGATCTTTGCTGAAGCCCGTTACCTTGATGTTCTGACACCTGCCGTAACTACCGAGCCGAATGGGTTGGGCACGACGACCGTGGAAGAAGGCACGCGACTTCTTCCGGTAACGATCGGGGTGCGCTTGTAGACAGCATCGAGCAATCCTTTTGCGTAGAAGAATGGCCGCTCCTCAACTTGCAGGATGCGGAGAGGGCGGCTTCTTTGTTTCAACGGAAGCGATGGGGATCTGTCTACAGAACACCGAGAACCGGAGCCTGACCAACCCTCCAGCCAGCACGCCCATGGGGGTAATCGCCACGAGCGCGAGCATGTACCAGATGGGCTGCTGGCCGCGCTGCTGCAGGGCGCTGAGCGCGGCGAGGCCGAGCACCACGAGCGCAAGAGCCAGAACGTGAATCAGTGGATTGGCTTGAGAAGCCACGCGGTCACGTAGCCTCCGGCGGCGCCGGCAAGAAACGAATAGCCGAGATTCACGAACATGTATCCCGGCTGCGGCTTGCCCGGTGAGCCCGCCCAGCTGGGTGTGAGCCTTTTGAGCAGGGCTGTGAGGATGGCAATCAGCAACGCAATGGTTGCGAATCCTGCAACAAGAGCGAGAAATGCGTGGAGCATCACCACGGCTTGCGCTCCTCTACCGTCGGAGTTCCCACTTCGCCACGCTCGATGCGTGAAAGGAAGTCCCGCGCCAGGCGCGGCTCGCCGGGATGGCTCTCGCCATGAATCGAACACAGATCGAGGAACTCGTCGCAGAGCGCATTGCGCTGTTCCTGCTGCGCAAAGACCTGCTGCAGAGCGAGGGCGAGTTCGCGCAGACGTGCGGCTTCGGGCCAGGCATGTTCCCCTTCGTCGTGAGAGACGTAGCCGGAGAAGAGCCCGCGACGGCCGCGAGCACACTCTTCAAGGCATGCGAGCAACTGATCCGAGAAGACGCGGCTCAGAGCGTCAAGTTGATCGAGTTCCAATTCGTCGCGCGGATCCATGCAAATACCCCTGTGGCGCGTACACCTTACTTCGCCTGCATCGCGGCTTCCACTTCTTCAGCAGTGTGCGGAAGATCAGCGGTCGAGATCGATGAGTTTGCCGTCGGGCCGCACAAGGAAATCACATTCGATGCGCACGCCGATCTTTTCTTCGGGAATGTAAACGCCTGGCTCAATCGTGAAGACCATTCCGGGCTTAAGCACGGCGGGATAGACTTCAACGGAGTCGTGAACATCAATGCCGACCATATGGCCGAGGCCGTGCAGCCAGTATTTACCGAGCGGATCGCCGTGCAGGTCCTTGCCATGCGTGTTGATGTAGTTGTAAGCCGCGGTGTCGAGCGAATCGGGATCCCTGCGATCGCGATCGTTGATCTTCGACTTGCCGACGACAAAGGCATCCATGGCAGCTTTCTGCGCGCCGAGCACGACGTTGTAGATTTCACGCTGGCGAGCGGTGAAATGTCCGTTGGCGGGCACGGTGCGCGTGATGTCGGATGCGTACATCGAGTACTCGCAAGCCGCGTCGACCACCACGACATCACCGTCCTCGATGGTCCGCGAGTTCTCAGAGTAGTGGAGGATCGTGGAATTGATGCCCGAGCCGACGATGGGCGCATAGGATGGCCGCTCGCATCCCTGCTCAAGCCAGGTCGCAGTCATTTTGCCTGCGACGGTGCGTTCAGTCACGCCGGGCTTCACCGAGCGCATCATTGTCTTTTGACCGGCGATGGATGCGGCTGAAGCCTTCTTCAGCAGATCAATCTCCCCCGCATCTTTCACAACGCGCAAAGTGTTGATGGGGGCAGTCACGTCTCGCGTCGGAGGTGTATCAATGCCCAGAGTGACGGCTGTGAAAGCGATGAGCGCATCCGCCGGCTTTGTTCCGGCTGCGTCCAGATGTTGCGCGCCAGCCGACGGTCAGAGGCGATGAGCTTGTTCAACACGCCCGGGAGCGCCGTCATGTCCAGCACTTCGTCGACCCCAGTGGCTTTGGAGACGTTCGGCGACGCTGCATCCAGCTTGGCACCGGTGTACGTTTCCACGCGGAGGTCGCGTGTGGGCAGAAAGAGGATCTCTCTGTAATCGCTTTTCTGGCTCGTCACGAGCAGGGCCGCGCCCGGTTCGTTCCAGCCGGTCAGGTAATAGAAGCTCGAGTCTTGTCGATAGGCGTCGAAGTCAAGCACAGGTTCTTCGGCAGCAAAAAGCACCGCGGCGCCTCCCTGCAGCTTCGCAGCAAGCGCGACTCGCCGCGCGCGATAGTCGCCGGAGGGCTGTTTTTCGAGGGCTTTGAGCGTGGGCGCTGCCAGAATGGCAACGAAAAAGAACAGGGCCAGACTTCGAGAGACTTTCATTCCGCTATTGTCGCTTGTCGTTGTCGAAGGTGCAAAGCAGAAGAGACAAGGGCGAAGTGATCTTCAAGGGGGACGGGGATGGGCAGTCGTTTCGCGATCAGAACGCGCCCACTGTGGCGCCATCGGGCACTTCTGCGGCCTGCCGTCGCCTGCGTTCCCGGTCTTCTTCTTCATCCAGCATCTGAAGAAACGAGCGAGCAGGAGCGGGCCGGCCATAGAGCCATCCCTGCCCATGGATGTTCTGCTTGCTGGCCGCGAAGTATTCCTCCTGCGCCTTGCTCTCAATACCTTCCACCACGACCCTCAGGTTGAGCGTCTTTGCCATCGTGAGGATCTGCGGAAGGATGGTCACGGTCACCGCGTCTGTTCCAATGGCCTTTGTGAAGGCCTTATCGATCTTGATTGCATCGACCGAGAGATCGTGCAGATAGGCGAGGCTGGAGTAACCGGTGCCGAAATCGTCGATATGAACAAAGTGGCCTCGCCGGCGAAGGCGCAAAATTGCCTCCTTTGCCACTTGTTGCCGGGCGGTGTAACTTTCGGTGATCTCGATTCCCAGGCTGCGCGGCGTGATTTCTGCATCCTCGAGCGCTCGCTGAATCATGGGAAGGAAAGCCGGATCGGCAAGATCAGAGGCGGCAATGTTCACATTCACACGAAAGTCAGGACGTGCACGCATTGTTGAAGCGAAGTCACGCAGCACGTGGCGTATCACGAGACGCGTGATGGCGCCCACGAATCCGCGCTCTTCGGCGATCTTTACGAAGACGTCGGGGCTGACAGCGTTTTTATATTCATCGGTCCAGCGCACCAGTGCTTCTGCTTCCACCACCCGGCCCGTGGCGAGGTCGACGATGGGCTGGTAGACCACTGAGAGCGCATCGTCGCGAATGGCGCGGATGAGCTGGTGTTCAACGCTCTTGTTCCGGTTGTAGAGGAAGGGGCACATCAGGCCGAAGAGCGCCCCAAAAGCTCCGCCCAGAAGGATGAATGCGATGACGTCTCTGCGACTGACCCGGATGGCATCCGGAATGGAAATATACGTTGTCAAACAGGTTCCGAATTCGGGGGAACAATGCGTCGCGAAGAGGCTTTCGTCATCCCTGGTTTTGCCGTCGGCACCGGGAAAGAGGCTGTGCGAGTCCGGCAAATCGCCAAACATTTGTCCCGCCTGGCGGCCGGAGGGGTCGAATTCCGTCAGCGCGTAGTGCATTGGAAGGGCTGCCAGGGAATTGAAGTTATAAGGGTTGTAAACAATGAACGAGTCTGCCGACTGGACTGAAATCACGTTCTGATCGCCGGCGCGAAACGGGGGAAGATCCGGGTAGACCCTTGTTCCATCGGCGCGCGTAATGGCGGGCCGGAATTGCGGCTGCGGCCCAACGGCGCGTCCGAGGGTAGTGGAGCACTCGATTCTGCCATCGTGCATGCGCCCGGCTGCCTTCAGGAATTGCGACGAGAAGATAAGCTGCCGAAAATATCCGATTTCCGCCTCGGAACAAAACGGGTACGGCGAAGCATTCATCTTCGCCAGGACAGTGCGAGACTCCGCAGTCGAGGTTGCTGCCTCTGTGAGGATGCGGTTCGCAAACTGGTCCAGACGAAACTCAGCCTGGCGAAGCGCGATAGCGCGCCCCAGCAGGTATCCACCCACAAGCCCTAAAACGGCGAGCACGACGGCGGAAGCCAAAGTTACCACCGTGCGTTGAAGGAATGTGCGCATGATTGAGCTTCACCATTATTCGCGTGTTCTCGCATTCCAGATGCCCCTCAAAAGTGGTAGAGCGGTAACGCTCGTGTGCCACCGACCCAAATGATTGATTGCCAAACCATTAGGAGCACCGCTGCGCTCAACCACATCCCTTGCCGACGCTGCATTGAAAGGGCTTACAACTTCCATGACACTCAGGATTCTCCAGGTGCTGCCCAGGCAGAGGGTTCCGCGCGCGGCAAAAATGGGGCTTTCCGCACTTATCGGCTTGGAGCGGCTGGGCTTAAACGGGAGTGAGTGATCCTCTTTTCACTTTGCCACGTTGAATTTCCGCACAAAACGCCGTATCCTAGCTATGCAGACGAGTTTGTCCGCCTGAATAGCCGTGAGTTTTCCGGCTGGCGGAGAGATGAGTGGGCTCACAGCCCACTTTTTATTTGGAGCAAAGTCCCGCCGGAATCGACTGCCGGCCGGCCGTCAGATCCTGACGGGATGTTCTGCGGCAAGTGGCTTTATTTAAAGAAGTTGGATCACACAGATCGGCTCTGGTAGTTGGTATCGCGGTACGGGGAACGATGGCAGCAAAGCTGGACGAAATTCGCGCAGCGGCAGAAAGGGTAGCGGCATCACACGGCCTGGACGTGGTGGACGTTGAAATTGCCGGACCAGCGAAGGAGCGCGTATTGCGGGTTTTCCTGGAGAAGAATGCCGAAGGGCGCGCACGATTGAAGGCGGAGATTGCCGCAGGAGCTCGAGGGACTCCCCGAGCGGCTGGTCGAGGGCAAATTGAGCGTCGAGCAGCTTTCAGGCGTGACGCACGAGGATTGTGCAGCCTTCAGCCGGGATTTTGGAGTGCTGCTGGATGTGGAAGACCTGGTTCCCGGCGGCGAGTACACGCTGGAGGCCAGTTCTCCGGGGCTGGATCGCAAGTTGAGCAAAGCCAGAAGAGTTTCAACGGTTTGCGGGCTGCCTGGTCAAGGTGCAGACCTTCGAGCCGATTCGCAATAACCGACATTGGCGTGGTCGATTGCTGGCGGGGACCCGCGACACCATCACACTCGATCTCGCCGCCGTGCAACAGAACAGCAAGAGCCGAAAAGCAGGCGTCAACACCGTGGAGATCGCTCTGGGCAACATCGAGAAGGCGGAACTGATTCCAGAGATTTAGGCACAGAAGAGTCAAGCACGTTCAGTTCGTTGCTCGAGCGTCAGGCAGGGGTTAAAGCCCGACCTCCCAAACATCAACTTCAGCTGCGGCAGACCGGTTCGGTCAGGTCGCCGGAAACAAACCAAGAGAGTAAGCAGAGTATGGCCAGCGCTTTGTATCAAAGTATCGAGACTCCTGAGCCGCGAAAAGGGCATCGAGCCCGAGATCGTGGTTGGCGCCGTGGAAGAGGCGATCGCCCTCGCCACGCGCAAGTACTACAAGACCCAGGAAAACATGCGCGGGGAACTGAACAAGGAGACGGGCGAGATCACCGCCTACATCTATCAAGACCGTCGTGGCCGGTGACGATGAGATTGAAGATCCCGTCAATCAGATCACGCTCGCAGAAGCGAGCGAGCTTGCGCCGGGCGTTGAGGTCGGCAGCGAGATTCGCATCTACCGCGACACCAGTCCGCTGGGCCGCATTGCCGCGCAGCTTGCCAAGCAGGTGATCTTCCAGAAGGTCCGCGAAGCCGAGCGCGACACCGTCTTCAACGAGTACGCGCACCGCGAGAAGGAAGTGCTGAACGCCACGGTGAAGCGCATCGAGGGCCAGGACGTCATCTTCGACCTGGGCAAGGCGGAAGCCCGCTGCCCCAAGCGCGAGCAGTCGCGCCTTGAGCAGTTCACCATCGGCGAGCGCGTTCGCGTGGTGCTGCTGAAGGTGGACCGTGCCGCCAAGGGACCGCAGGTGATCGTGTCTCGCGCGGCCGCGCCGGAACTGGTGTCGAACCTGTTCCAGTCGGAAGTTCCGGAGATCTACGACAACACCGTGGTGATCCGCGCCATCGCGCGCGAGGCCGGCGAGCGCACCAAGATTGCCGTGCAGAGCCGCGACAAGGACGTGGACCCGGTCGGCGCCTGCGTGGGCATGAAGGGCATGCGCGTGCAGTCCATCATTCGCGAACTGCGCGGCGAAAAGATCGACATCATCGAATTCAGCGAAGAGATCACGACGTTTGCCGAGAAGGCGTTGCAGCCCGCCAAGGTCAGCCGCGTCTCCATCACCGACCTGACGGACAAGCAGCTCGAAGTGATCGTCGACGACACGCAGCTCTCGCTGGCCATCGGCAAGAAGGGACAGAACGTTCGCCTGGCCGCCAAGCTGCTGGGCTGGAAGATCGACATCAAGAGCGAAGAAGAGAAGCGCCAGGAAGTCGAGCAGCAGATGCAGGCTCTCACCGGCGGACCTTCGACGCCGATCGAGCAGGTCACCGAACTGGGCGAAGGCATTATCCAGAAGCTGGTTGCTGCCGGCATCACCACGGTCGAGTCGCTGGCCGACATGACGCCGGAGCAGCTCGAAGAGATTCCGGGCATCGGCGAGAAGACGCTGGAGCGCATCAGCGTTGCCGTTCGCCACTACTTCGGCCACTTTGAAGAAGGCGAAGAAGCCGCGGCCACCGAGAGCGCAGGCGCGGCCGGTGCACCGGAAGTTGAAACGCCCGAGAGCTGCCGCAGCGTGACTGCAGAAGCGGAAGCGGAAAAGCTTGCGAAGGTCGTGTCTCGAGGATTGAGACGCCGAGAGCCGTGGCTGGACTGCGGAAGCGGAGCTGAGAATCCGGAAGTGGCGTGGAAGAAGCGATCCGAAGTTGCAGGACGAGACGCCGAAGAATTGGCGGAGACAACGGCAAGCGAGAACAGAACGAGTCGAAGCGAAGAGCGCGGAGAATGAAGAGGGCGGCGCTTAAGATGCGCCGCGCTTTTCAATTGCAGTTCAAGTGATAATGGTAAGTAGTTTAACTTGCCAATGCCATGAGGTAGCTATGAGCGACTAAGGGCTTTGGGTAGCACATTCTGAAAAGAGGCGGATGAGTAAGGTTCGAATTAACGATCTCGCGCGCGAGATGGAAGTCAAGAGCCGGCAGATTCTTGACGTGCTTGGGAGAACTCGGCCTGGGCGAGGGCAAGACCCACTCCAGCTCGATCGAGGAGCACGAGGCCGAGAAGGTTCGCGCGCACTTTGAGCGCGGACGCCAAGGCGGCGCACGCGGCGCAGTGCTCATCGCGCGCCGCCCAGGCGATTACACCAAAGATTGATCTCTCTCACGTCTCCAAGCCCGGCGACGTGATGAAGGCCATTCTGGCCAAGAAACAGGAAGAAGAGGCAGAGGCGCGCAGGAGCCACGTACCGTCCCGGCAAGGCTGCGGCCGGCAGCGCCGAAAGCTCCTGCAAAGCCGGCGCCGCCCGTGGTGGCGGTCGCCGCGCCGCCTGCCGCAGCCGCGCAGCCGGAGCCGCGCAAGATTGTGCCGCAGCCGCGTCCAGCGCCGGCGATTGTTCCACCAGCGCCGCCGGCCATTGCCTCAAAGCCGCCGGCTGGCGCAGTCGTGGCCAAGGCTCCCGCGGCCGCCGCTGCTGCGCGTCCCGTTGTCGCGGTGGTTCCGCCCGACGGTTGTGGTCAAGCCGCCCGTGGCAGCCGTGCCAACGAAGCCGACGGCTGCCGAGCAGCCCGCGCCGCGGCGAAGCCCGCAGCGCCGAAGGCTGCGGCACCGGCTGCGCCTGCTCAAGCGCCTGCCCCGCCCGAGGTCGTTGAAGTAGCCCGCTGCCGAAGCCTGTTGTGGAAGCTGTGGCACCGCTGCGCGGTGGAAGCTCCCGCGGTCCAGGCTACAGTGGCTGCAGCACCGCGCCGGAGGCTCCTGCTGTCGCCGCACCGAAGCATCGCCCGGCTCCGCCCGTGGCCGCAGAACCCCCGCTGGCTCCGGCTCCGCCAGTTCGCCGCGTCGTGATGCCGCAGACTGGTCCGCGACCGGTGTACAAGGCTCCCATCGTAGCTGCGCCAGCGCCCCTGCTGCCGCGGCACAGGGTGCAGGTATTCAGCGCGGCAAGCCGATCTTCGATCGCCGACCGGCGAGGCGGTCCCGGCGGCTATCCAGCAGCGGACGCCCGGCGCGCCCGGTCCGGGTCAGTTCCCCGGCGGCCCGCGTCCCAAGCATCCGACCCGCACCACGCCTGGTGGATTTGCCGGGCCCGGCGGTCCTGGCGCACCCGGCGGCCGTCCTGGATTTGGCGCACGCCCCGGATTTGGTGCACCGCGTCCGGCGGATTCGGCGGTCCGCGCCCCGGCGGCCGGTGGTGCTCCACCCACCGGCGAAGCGCCGCGTCCGCAGCGCGCCGCAGAATCGCGGCACGCGGCGGGCGGACAGCAGTATCCCAAGACGAAGGAAGGCCCGATGAAGGGCTTTGTGCCGCCGCCGCGTTTTGGCGGCGCGCACACATGCAGCGACGAGCCGCTGCCGATCACGCGTGAGATCACCGTGACCGAAGGCATCAGCGTCAAGGACCTGGCCGAGAAGCTCGAAGTTCGCGCCAAGGACCTGATCGCCACGCTGCTGATGCGCGGCGTCTTCGTCACCGTCAACCAGTCGCTCGACGCCGAGATGGTGAAGGACGTTGCCGCCAAGTTCGGCGCCGGCGCAACGGTCATCAGCTACGAAGAGGAGACTGGCGAACCAGGCCATCGAAGAAGTGCTCGAGGCCGAGAATACCGGCGAGCTTGAAGTTCCGCGCGCGCCGGTGGTCACCGTCATGGGCCACGTCGATCACGGCAAGACCTCGCTGCTCGACGCCATCCGCGAGACCGACGTGGCAGCAGGCGAAGCCGGCGGCATCACGCAGCACATCGGCGCCTACAAGGTGACGCTTCGCCAAGGAAGGCTCTCCGGCTTCGGGCCGCGAGATCGTCTTCCTCGATACGCCGGGCCACGAAGCCTTCACCCGCATGCGTGCGCGCGGCGCCAAGGTCACGGACATCGTCGTCATCGTGGTGGCCGCCGACGACGGCGTGATGCCGCAGACGCTCGAGGCCATCGACCACGCCAAGGCCGCCGACGTGCCGATCATCGTGGCCGTCAACAAGATCGACAAGCCCGAGGCCAATCCCGATCGCGTGAAGAAGCAGCTCGCCGATCGCGGCCTGATTCCTGAAGAGTGGGCAGGCGGCGGCGAAGGCACGGTCTTCGTCGAGGTCTCGGCCAAGAAGCGCGATGAACCTCGATCTGCTGCTCGAAATGATCTGCCTCGTCTCCGATATCAAGGCGCCCAAGGCGACGCCGGGCCGCAAGGCTGTGGGCTCGGTGCATCGAAGCCAAGCTCGATCGCGGCCGCGGCGCCGTGGCCACCGTGCTGGTGCAGGACGGAACGCTGCGCCTGAACGACAGCTACATCGTCGGCAACACCTTCGGCAAGGTCCGCGCCATGTTCGACGATCGCGGACGCGCCGCTCGAAGAAGCCGGTCCATCGACGCCGGTCGAAGTGCTCGGTCTCGAAGCCATGCCGGACTCGGGCGACACGTTCCTGGTGGTTGCCGATCGCGACAAGGCCAAGGGCATTGCGCAGTACCGCAAGATGAAGGAGCGCGAAGCGCAGCTGGCCAAGAGCTCGCGCGTCTCGCTCGAAGGACTGGCGGAGCAGATTCGCCAGGCCGGCGTCAAGGACCTGCCGCTCATCATCAAGGGCGACGTGACCGGCTCGGTCGAAGTGCTGGCCGATTCGCTGGTACGCATGTCGACCGAGAAGGTGCGCGTCAAGGTCATCCACTCCGGTGTCGGTTCCATCACCGAGAGCGACGTGCTGCTGGCCACGGCCTCGAACGCCATCATCATCGGCTTCAACGTGCGCCCGGAGCGCAAGGCCGCCGAACTGGCGCAGCAGGAAGGCGTCGAGATTCGCCTGCACTCGATCATCTACGAGCTGCAGGACGAGATGCGCCTGGCCATGATGGGCCTGCTCGATCCGACGTTCAAGGAGAACTACCTGGGCCGCGCCGAAGTGCTCAACATCTTCCGCATTCCCAAGGTGGGCACCATCGCCGGCTGCCGCGTGCAGGACGGCGTGATCCGCCGCGACGCCGAAGTCAAGGTGATGCGCGGCGGACGAGCAGGTCTTCAAGGGCAAGATCGGCTCGCTCAAGCGCTTCAAGGACGATGCCCGCGAAGTCACCAACGGCATGGAGTGCGGCATCGGCCTCGCCAACTTCAGCGACCTGAAGGAAGGCGACCTGATCGAAGCCTTCTCCACCGAGAAGCTGGCCGCCGACCTCGGCGCGCTGACCTCGGCGAAAGCCTAGTCCAAAACAAGAAGAAATACGGCCCGCTTCTCACGACGAGAGGCGGGCCGATTTCATTTCGCTTCAAAATGAATTTCTTAGTTCGAGGAACCGGCCACGCAGACGCACAGTCCCTGAAGGCAGATGACGCATTGTCTTGCTCATAGATAGCCGTTGATTTGGAAAAAATGTTTTTCAGCCTAAACACAATCAATTCACAAATCACGGAGTATCAATGCCGTAACAATTGGAGTTCGCAACTTTGCGTGACTAAACACTCGCGAGCGTTCGACGTCCAACAATACAGGAGGAAGACATGCGTCCTATGCTTCTTGCCAGCTTACTGTTCGTCCCGTTGGCCCTTCCGACAACAGCAGTTGCCAGCTTGCCCGCAACCGGCGCTACTGCCTCGGCGAGCCTCTATCAACCCTCCACCGGAGTGATACCGGCACGGATCATCCACACCAGCGGAATCGCGATCCCCAGTTTTGTAGCCATCAACGAGCTTCCGAGAGACGCGAAAGTCGTCCTGCAAGTGGAAGTCGATAAAAATGGCGATGCGCGTGATATTCGGATTGTGAGTTCAGATTGACCCATTCCTGGATCAGCCGGTTATGCACGCAGTGAGAGAGTTTCGCTTTCGGCCTGCGGTGCTTGACCATGAAGCAGTTCCGGTCGAAATGAAACTGACAATCGAGATTCAGCACCCAATGCACTATTAGAGGGCCCCCGATAAGAATGCCGCTACAGGCATGCCTGCGAAGATCCTGCAGGATACATGCCGTGCGTGCCGCCGACCAATCGCAAAAAATCTGAACACCCAGGCACCGCGCGCCGTCTTAGGGGATGTACCGCGCAATTTCAGCGCCTGATATCCTTCGTCCGGCTGAAGCCTGGGGAGTACGCGAGTCTTGACCACCGACGCAGACGCGGAGTTCACGGCGCTTGTCGAACGCCAGTCGCGCTTCGTCTTCAGGGTGGCCTATGCGGTGCTGCTGAATGCTCACGACGCTGAAGACGCGGTGCAGGAGACCTTCTTGAAGCTCTATCGCAATCGCGGATGGCAACAAGCTGACAATGAGCGCGCCTTCCTGGCACGGGTCGCGTGGCGCATTGCTGTCGATTTGCGCCGGCACTCGGCGCTGACAGGCAACGCGATTTCAGAGACAGAACCTGTTGACGCAACGCCATCCACGTTGCCCGGTCCGGATGAGGCACTGGCCGCTTCCGGTGAGCAGGCTCTTGTTCACGCGATGATCGATGCTCTTCCTGAAGAACTCCGAGTCCCGCTGGTGCTGTCGACGTTTGAGGAACTGAACTCGCGCGAGATTGGTCGTGCTCTGGGTATTCCGGAGGGCACGGTACGCACGCGGCTGCTTCGTGCTCGCCAGATTGTACGCCAGAAGCTTGAGGCCATGCAGACGAAGAGGCGGGAGATCCGGCATGCCTGAGCGCGACGATCTCGATCGACTGCTCGACTCGGCGCTCGCCACTTACGCTGAGCCCCGCCGCGGTCTGGAGAAGCGGATCTTGGCTCGTGTCTGCTCGCGTTGATGAAGGCACGTGACGGGTCCGGCTTCTCGACGCCGTTGGCTCGTGTGGGCCGTCGCCTTCTCCCTGACCGCATGCATTGCGCTTTACGTCTCGATTTCGGGTGTCCGGCAGCCGCGTACGAACAATGTACAGCAGGCGCCAAAGCATGAACAGGCTTCACTTCCGGCCGCTGCAGACTGCGCCGCAAGAGACGCTTCATCAGTGGGGCCGTCCAGGGCAAGGGCGCCGCAGAAGTGATTCAACATCCAAACACGACGGCTGCGACCGCTGCTGCGCCCAAGCCCAAGCTCGACGTCTTCCCTGCTCCGCAACCGCTGAGCGCGCAGGAGCAGGCTCTGATTGCGCTTGCCAAACAGAGTCCAGAGCTGCGGCGAGAAGCGCTCGCCCGCGCGCAGCAGGATGACACGCCTTTGCGGATTTCCGAGATTCAGATTCCGCCGATTTTACCGCCCGACGAGGGAAAGAACCAGGGAGAACAACCATGCGTAAAATGACAATGCTTTGCTGCCTTCTGCTCCTCGCGTTTTCTTGCGGAAACAAGGCTTCGGCTCAGGAGGCGACGAAGGCTTCGGAAACTGCGAAGCGCTTCCGAGATTCCCAGTCCACTTCTATCACCTGGAGTTTGTGGTGCAGGAGCTTGGCTCGGATGGCAAGGCCGTGAACAGCAGATCGTACACGACGACGACCAGCACAGATCGCTCCGACGCTAGCGTCTCGATACGGACAGGTTCGAGAGTCCCAATCCAGATCGGATCCGGAAACATTCAGTACATGGATGTCGGGATCAACTTCGATGTCCATAAAGTGCACGAGATCAATGGGAAGCTGGCATTCGACCTGTCCGCTGACCTGAGCAACCTGGCAACCCCTGCCGGAGTGAGTCAGCCATCCACACCCGTGGTCCGGAACAACCGATGGCAGGCGCCTGTGATTGTGCCGCTGAACAAGGCCACCGTCATGTTTACGTCTGATTCTCTCGACACGAAGGGGAGCATGCAGATCGTATTGACGGCGACGCTTGTGCAGTGAGTCTCCCTGCACCGGGGCCACATCGGCGGGGATTTGCAACGCAATTCTCACGGTCCGTCAATCAACGATATGTTGGGGCCCCTTGCGCATGTTGTGGCTTGGGTGTGAAACGGATGCTTCTCATCCCTCCCCCGGGAAAGCGGAGGGATGAGAGAGCCGGTTTGTCGTCTAGTTTCTGCTGCGCATCTTCGAGAGCAGCCGCAGGATCTCAAGGTACAGCCAGACCAGCGTGACCATGATGCCGAAGGCGCCGTACCACTCCATGTACTTCGGTGCGCCGTAGTTCACGCCCTGCTCGATGAAGTCGAAGTCGAGCACAAGGTTCAACGCGGCGATGGCGCAGACAAAGAGGCTGAAGGCGATGCCGATCGGACCCGAGCCATTGATCGTGACGAACTGGATGTGGAAGAAGCCCAGGATCATCTGCACCAGGTAGAAGAGCGCGATGCCGCCGGTGGCCGCGATGATGCCGATGCGCAGCTTGTTCGTCACCCTGATCATGCCGGTGCTGTAGACCACCAGCATGGTCGAGCAGCGTGCCGAAGGTGAGGCCGACGGCCTGAATCGCAATGCCCGGGTAGCGCAGATCGAACAAGGCTGAAATGCCGCCCAGAAAGAGTCCTTCCAGCAGCGCGTAGATCGGAGCCGTAACGGGCGCCCAACTCTGTTTGAAGATCGTGACCATGGCGGTGATGAAGCCGCCAAAGACGCCGAGCATGAAGAAGCCCTGACACATCGGCCGGATCCTGGGTCTGCGTGAACGTGCGCCAGGTGTATGCCGCGGTAGCGAAGGCGCAGATCAGCAGGATGCCGGTCCGGTTAACCGTGCCGTTCAGGGTCATCCGGTTGGCGACATCAATCGCGCCTCCAACCCGCCACGTGCTGACCGCGTCCTGGAAGGTCTTGGTAGCCCAAGGCAGGGTTGGATGTCTTAAACAGGGCCATCGAGGATCTCTCCATTTCAAGCGGCGCCGGATTTCCACCAGATTCGCAAGGGAGAAATCGCCGCTTCTATAGCCATTTTAAATCCTGTAGGGCAACCGGCCATTCGGGACGATCCGGACCTCAAAGGGCAGAAGGCAGACTGATTTTGCGCAAGATCCCTTTCCCTCGCGTAAAAATCTCTTGAATTTCCCTCTTTTCGACCGTTATCGCAATGGGCTATAGTGACCGTCATTCAGCATGCGCGCCAGGAGGACTTATGAAGATCAACGACACAATCGGCATTATGCTCGGATGTCGACCCGAGAGAAGGTGCTCTCCATTGATCCCGATGCAATCGGTCTACGAGGCGCTGGAGATGCTGGCCAAGTACAACATCGGTGTATCTGCTGGTCTGCAAGGACAATCGGCTCGTCGGCATCTTCTCGGAGCGGGACTACGCGCGCAAAGGCATCCTGGGCGGTCACGCCTCCCGCGAGACCAAGGTCAGCCAACTGATGACCAGTCCGGTCATCTCCGTCAGCCCCAAGCACACGGTGGACGAGTGCATGACCCTGATGACCGAGCACGACTTCCGCCATCTGCCGGTGGTACAGAACGACACGGTCGTCGGCGTCGTCTCCATTGGCGACCTGGTGAAGTGGGTCATCTCCGGCCAGCAGCAGACCATCCAGGCCCTCGAGGGCTACATCGCCGGAGCGTACCCGTCGTAAGCCTGCGGTTGGATGCGCAGCGCTCCGGACCTAAGTCCACTTCCACTAAAGCGGATACCGCTCCAACTGAACGCACTGCTTGCGCCACGGCGTGGCTCAGCGCCGACCGTATCAGCCGGTGTGAATCGCGACAGCCGCCGCAGAATCGCCAACTGCGTCCGCAGCATATCGCCCTCGCCGCAGGCCGCCAGCACGCGCCGCGCCGCCTGCTCGGCCAGTGCCATGCTCTCCTCGGCCAGCAGGCCGGTCATGGCCGAGCGGCTACTGGCGCGAGGCTTTGCCCGGCAGCAGCCAGCTTCCGCGCGCGCAGCAGCGCCGACTCGAGCGCGTAAACACCTGGGTGATGATGTCGGCGAGGTCGGCCATCACCTCCTGCTGATCCTGCAGCGCCGTCATGAAGCGCTGGCTCGCCACGCCGGCGGCAAAGAGGCCGATCTTCTTGCACCGCCTGCAAGCATCGCAGCCTCGCGGGCCAGCGGCTTCGCCGGTATCGTCGCGCGGAGTCGAACGAGGGCGGCTGCATCACTTCATCCATCAGCGTCTTGATGGCCGCCAGCAGCGGCAGTTCGCCGGTCATGGCGCGCTTCATCAGCCAGCCGGTGATGATCAGGCGGTTGATCTCGTTGGTGCCTTCGAAGATGCGATTGATGCGCGCGTCGCGATAGAAGCGCTCGGCCGGATACTCCTCCACGTAGCCGTAGCCGCCCATGGTGGCGACCAGTTCATCGGCCACCAGGACAGCATCTCCGAGCCGTAGACCTTCAGGATGGAGCACTCGACCGCGTACTCCTCGATGCGCTGCTGGATGTCGCGCGGGGAACGGCTCCCGTGGTCGCCGAGTTGGTCGAGGCTGGCGTCGATCATGCCGACCGTGCGGTAGGCCATGCTTTCGGCGGCGTAGAGGCGCGTGGCGCTCGTCGGAGATCTTGCGCTGGATCAGGCCGAACTCGGCGATCGACTTGCCGAAGGCCTTGCGCTCCTTGGCGTAGCGAATCATGTGCGCCAGCGCGTGGCGCGCTCCGCCCACGCAGGCCACGCCGAGCTTGAAGCGGCCCACGTTCAGCACGTTGAAGGCGATGTGGTGGCCCTTGCCCGGCTCGCCAAGCAGGTTCGCGGCCGGAACCTTGCAGTCCTGCAGCACGAGCGGGCAGGTGGACGAGCCGCGAATGCCCAGCTTGTGCTCCTCGGCGCCGACGGTCAGGCCGGGAGTGTCGCGCTCGATCGAGGAATGCGGAGAACTTCTCGCCGTCGATCTTGGCGAAGACGGTGTACAGGCCGGCGATGCCGCAGTTGGTGATCCACATCTTTTCGCCGTTGAGAACGTAGTAAGTGCTGCCATCGGCCGAGAGGGTGGCGCGGGTGCGGATGTTCATGGCGTCGGAGCCGGAGGTGGCCTCCGACAGCGCGTAGGCGCCGATCCACTCGGCGGTGGCGAGCTTGGGCAGGTAGCGCTGCTTCTGCTCCTCCGTGCCGTACCAGACCAGGGGCAGCGTGGCGATGCCGATGTGCGCGCCGAAGGCGGTCGAGAAGCTGGCCAGGACGGAGAGGTGGTCCGTGATGAGCGTGGAGGTGATCTTGTCCATCCCCAGGCCGCCGTACTCCTCGGGAATGTCGACCGAGGTGAAGCCCAGTTCCGCCGCCTTGCGCATGACAGTCCGGCGAGCACGCCCGGCTTCTTGGCCTCGATGTCGGCATGCGCGGGCAGGATCTCGTCGCGGGCAAACTGGGCCGCCGTGGCGGCCATCTGGCGCTGCTCTTCGTTCAGGTCTTCGGGGGTGAAGACCTCGGCGGGCGTGCGTGTCTCGAGAAGAAAGCTGCCGCCCTTGGCGGCAACGATGGGAGAAACGGCTGTCGTGGACATCAGGGAACTTTCTTCTCCAACTGTATGGAAGACATTACGCTAATCTCGGAAAGCGCGGCAACCGGCAGAGCGGTGAAAATCCGCTCGCGCGCGATCACGCGATACCACGACGCGCTGCAACAATGATGCATCGGAGCGCCAGGTCTGCACGAGTCTCGATTGCTCTGCTTCGGTCTGAATCGACGTTGACGCGAAGTACCCTGCAATCTCTTAACAGCCCTATCGCATACAATTTGCATTATCCCGTTCGTGGAGGATCTGCCCTGCTCGCCGAGCTCGCCACCTCAAATGACCTCCGCCAGCCTGGTTGACCGGGCTGCCTGGCGCATGCCGCGTTTTTCTGGCTGGCGCCAGCAGAACGGCCTTCAAGCACTACCTGAAGATGCAGTACGTCGACCAGACCTTCCACGGTCTCTACCACTGGAACTGGTTCGACGCTGCGCTGCTGCTTCCCTACTTCGCCGTGATGATCGTGCTGGCGCTCTACGGCGTTCACCGCTACACGCTCTGCTACCTCTACTTCAAGTACCGCAAGAACTACAATCCCAATCCGCCGAAGCACTTCGACGAGTTGCCCGCGGGTCACGATGCAGCTGCCGATCTTCAACGAGCAGTTCGTGATCGACCGCCTGATCGAGGCCGTCTGCGCGCATGGAGTATCCGAGGGACAAGCTCGAGATCCAGGTGCTGGACGACTCGACCGACGAGACGCGCGGAGGTGGCCGCGGCGATTGTGGAGCGCTATGCGGCGCTGGGCCACCCCATCGTCTATATTCATCGCACCAATCGGCACGGCTACAAGGCCGGCGCGCTCGATGCGGGCCTGAAGGTCGCGAAGGGCGAGTTCGTCGCCATCTTCGACGCGGACTTTGTGCCGCCGCCCGACTGGCTGATGAAGGTGATTCACCACTTTGCCGAGCCGGATGTCGGCATGGTGCAGACGCGCTGGACGCACCTGAACCGCGACTACAGCATGCTGACGCAGATTGAGGCGATCCTGCTCGACGGCCACTTTGTGCTGGAGCACGGCGCGCGCGTCGCGCGCGGCGACTTCTTCAACTTCAACGGCACGGCGGGCATGTGGCGCCGCCAGGCGATCTCCGACGGCGGCGGCTGGCAGCACGACACGCTCACCGAAGACACCGACCTGAGCTATCGCTCGCAGATGGCGGGCTGGAGGTTCAAGTACCTGCCGGAGGTGGAGTGCCCGTCCGAGCTGCCGATCGAGATGACGGCGTTCAAGACGCAGCAGGCGCGCTGGGCCAAGGGGCTGATCCAGACGTCGCATCAAGATGCTGCCGCGGATCTTCCGGTCGGACGTGCCGCGGCGCATCAAGATTGAGGCCGTCTATCACCTGACGGCCAACCTCAGCTATCCGCTGATGATCATCATGTCGGCGCTGCTGATTCCGGCGATGATCGTGCCGCTTCTACCAGGGCTGGTTCCAGATGCTGCTGATCGACGTGCCGCTGTTCACGGCGTCATCGGCGTCGATCGCCGTGTTCTATCTGGCGAGCCAGCGCGAGCTCTACCCCAAGACCTGGAAGAAGACATTTCTCTATCTGCCGTTTCTGATGGCGCTGGGCATCGGCCTCACCGTCACCAACACCAAGGCGGTGATGGAGGCGCTGCTCGGCATCAAGAGCGCGTTTGTGCGCACGCCGAAGTATCGCGTGGCGAAGAAGGGCGAGAAGTCGCAGGCGGCGAAATATCGCAAGCGGCTGAAGCTGGCTCCGTGGATCGAGCTGCTGCTCGGCTGCTACTTTCTGCTGGCGATTCTCTACACGTTCTCGAACCACAACTACTTCACCGCGCCGTTTCTGATTCTGTTCGTGATCGGCTACTGGTACACGGGGCTGATGAGCCTGCTGCAGGGCCGGTTTGAGCGCTGGCGCGGCGGCGCGGACGCGAACACCGACGAGTCGAGCCCGAAGCCGTTCCCGGTGGGCGTGTAGTTGCGGCCGGAGCACGCCGCAAGCACTGAGCTGCAACCCGCTCCGCTACAATAGCATAAGCGCCTGCCGCCCTGGGGTCGAAGCCTTCGGCTCGAGTCCGGGGTCGCCAGGCGCATCAGAGCATTATGCTAGCCAAAAATCTTCCTGAAGCCCTCACCTTCGACGATGTCCTGCTGGTGCCCGCCTACAGCGAAGTGGTGCCCGCGCAGGTCAGCACGCAGACCCAGCTCACGCGCGACATCACGCTGAACACGCCGCTGCTCTCCTCGGCCATGGACACCGTGACCGAGTCGCGCATGGCCATCGCCATGGCGCAGCAGGGCGGCATCGGCATCGTGCACCGCAATCTCACCATCGAGCGACCAGGCCGGCGAAATCGACAAGGTGAAGCGCTCTGAGAGCGGCATGATCGTCGATCCGGTCACCATCGGGCCCGACCAGATGATCGCCGACGCGCTCGAAGTGATGCGCCGCTACAAGATCTCCGGCGTGCCGGTCACGCAGGGCCAGCGGCTGGTCGGCATCCTCACCAATCGCGATCTGCGCTTTGAAACGCGCACCGACGTTCCCGTCGGCGACGTGATGACCAAGGAAAACCTGATCACCGTGCCGGTCGGCACCACGCTCGAAGAGGCCGAGCTGATCCTGCACAAGCACCGCGTGGAAAAGCTGCTGGTGGTCAACGATCAGTACGAGCTCAAGGGCCTGATCACCGTCAAGGACATCCAGAAGAAACTGAAATATCCCAACGCCAGCAAGGACGAAAAGGGCCGCCTGCGCGTGGGCGGAGCGATCGGCGCGACCGGCGACTTTCTGGAGCGCGCGGCAGAACTGGTGCAAGGCCCGCGTCGATGTGCTGGCCATCGACTCGGCGCACGGCCACTCCTCGCGCGTGCTCGAAGCGGTGCGCGAAGTAAAGAAGCGCTTCCCCGAAGTCGGCCTGCTGGCCGGCAACGTGGCCACCTACGAAGGCGCAATGGCGCTGATCGACGCTGGCGCTGACGCCATCAAGGTCGGCATCGGGCCCGGCTCCATCTGCACCACGCGCATGGTCACCGGCGCGGGCATGCCGCAGATCACCGCCATTGCCGAGGCCTCGCGCGCGGCGCGTGAGCGCGGCATTCCGGTGATCGCCGATGGCGGCATCAAGTACTCCGGCGAAGTCACCAAGGCCATCGCCGCCGGCGCCAGCTCCGTGATGATCGGCTCGCTCTTCGCCGGCGTCGACGAGAGTCCCGGCGAAACGATCCTCTACCAGGGCCGCAGCTTCAAGACGCTATCGCGGCATGGGCTCGCTCACCGCCATGAGCCAGGGATCCGGCGAGCGCTACTTCCAGAGCGCTGAAGATCTCGCCAATGGAGATCGAGGCACAGAGGGCGTGGTCCAGCGCGAGCGCAATGGACAGAACCGCCTCGCCAAGTTTGTCCCCGAAGGCATCGAAGGCCGCGTGCCCTATCGCGGACCGCTCGAAGCGATGGTCTACCAGCTCGTCGGCGGTCTGCGCTCCGGCATGGGCTACCTGGGCTGCGCAACCATCGCGGAGCTGCAGGAGAAGGCGCAGTTTGTGCGCATCTCCGGTGCCGGCCTGCGCGAGAGCCACGTGCACGACGTCATCATCACCCGCGAGGCGCCGAACTATCACGTCGAGTAAATCAGGGCATGGGCTTCGATCCACTTCATCGTCATTTCCTGGGTGTAAACGTCCCTAGTCGAGGTTTCCTATTGTGTGCGCGATGTTGACGCCAACGACGCCTTCAGAAAGGTCTCCGCGATTGAACGACCACTGGGCTGATCGGCGACCGCTGAAATTCTGGTTGCGCGCCTGGTTGCCGGTGGTCGCGGCCATCGGCGTGATCGTGCTGGAGTCGACAGACTGGTTCGGAGCGGACCAGACCAGCGGCCCGTTGCGCTGGGTCTGGGAGCACTTCTTCGGTCCGGTGGCCAATGCGCGTTGGGCCCATCTGCACTTCCTGATCCGCAAATCAGGCCACTTCCTTGGCTACGGGACCATGGGGCTGTTATGGCTGCGCGCCTGGTGGATGACTCTGCCGCGATCGGGCTTTCTTCTGGACGCCGCACTTGCTCTGGCTGGTACCGCCGTCGTGGCCAGCGCCGACGAGTTTCATCAGTCATTCCTCCCCAATCGCACCGGCGTCCCGTCTGATGTGCTGATCGACTGTGCCGGTGCGCTCACGCTGCAGCTGCTCGTCTACATTTTCATGCGCATCTTCCGGCCAAAGCGGCTGGCAAGAGCTGCATAGACACAACACTCAGCTCTGATAGCGCATCGAGTATTACCATGCGGTCTGAATCGCGGATTTGTGTCGGAATCTCGGGATGGCGGTACGAGGGTTGGGAAGGCACCTTTTACCCGAAGGATCTCCCACAGCGCCGCGAACTCGAGTTCGCAGGACAGCATTTCAACTCCGTCGAAGTCAACGGAACTTTCTACTCGATGCAGAAGCCAAAGAGCTTTCAGCAATGGAGCGAGGACACGCCCGACGATTTTGTCTTTTCAGTTAAAGGGTCTCGCATTCATCACGCACATTCGTCAGTTGCAAAACGTCGAGACGGCGTTAGCCAATTTTCTGGCCCAAGGACTGCTGCGTCTCGGCAAGAAACTTGGGCCAATCCTCTGGCAGTTCCCGCCAACTTTCAAGTTCGACGCACAGCGTCTTCAGGAGTTCTTCAACCTTTTACCGCGGACCCACAAGCAAGCCGCGGCCTACGCGCGGCAACGCGACGAGTGGATGGCAGAGCGCTCGTGGCTGGAAGTGGAAGAAGACCTGCCTCTGCGCCATGCCGTGGAGATCAGGCACAAGAGCTTTGCAGTTCCCGAATACGTTGATCTGCTGCGCAAGAACGGAATCGCGCTTGTCGTGGCCGATACGCCTCAGTGGCCGCGCCTGATGGATGTGACGGCAGACTTTGTGTATTGTCGGCTGCACGGCAGTGAGAAGCTCTACGCCAGTGGCTACGACCCGCCTGCAATCGATGCATGGGCTCATCGAGTCATTGCCTGGTCCCGTGGCGAAGAGGTCACGGATGGCACGAGAGTGCATCCCGAGCCTGGACCGAAAAGATCCTCGCGTGATGTGTTCGTCTACTTCGATAACGATGCAAAGGTTCGTGCCCCGTTTGACGCGATCAGTCTGCGCAAGCGGATCGCAGAGATCATCGCTCAGGCAGCCTGAAGTTGGTGCCGGGATCAGCGCCCGGTTCGCTAGACTCTAAACATGGATGACGTCAGACAGCACTATGAGAGCCTTCTGGCAAAGCATTACACATGGATGTTCGGCACATCCTTCGAAGCCAAGGTCGCCGAACAGAGAGCGATTCTTGAAGAGGCGCTAAGTCTCAAGACGGTGAACGATCATCGGGGCCTTGCTGTGGACCTGGGTTGCGGGCCCGGCTACCAGGCATTGGCGCTCGCGGAGATCGGCTATGCGCCTGTTCTCGCCATCGATACAAGCGCCGCGCTGCTCGAAGAGCTCCGGTCGCACCAGGGCAGCCTGAGTGTGAAGACCGTCGAGGGCGACATCCTCGACCTGGGCCAGTTTGTCGCTCCGCAATCGGCGCAGGTGGTTGTATGCATGGGTGACACCATCACGCACCTTGAGAGCAGGTCGGCTGTGCTCACACTTGTGCGCGCGGTGAACAAGGCCTTGGTTCCCGGCGGTACATTCGTTATTACCTATCGCGACCTGAGTGCCGAACTCACCGGGGTGGACCGCTTCATTCCCGTTCACAGCGATGACCAGCGCGTGATGACTTGCTTTATTGAATTCGATCAGCCGGAGAGCGTGCTGGTTCACGATCTTGTCTACACTCGCGAAAAGAAGCAATGGAAGCTGGAGAAGAGCAGTTATCGGAAGCTGCGGCTCCCGGCGCAGTGGCTTGAGGATGCGATGACAAGTGCTGGATTTGAGGTGAATCGGGGACAGGCCGGAAGGCTGATTCGTCTTGTCGGGCGAAAGCTGTAAAGCAAGTTCCAAAACAAACACGGGCGTCCGCATTTGCAGACGCCCGCGCTTGCCGATAACAGCGTTATCTTTCCGGTGAAAGTGCGATCAGTTTTTCGCCCTCGTCTGGGCGAGCAAGTGATCCAACTTCTCTGACCCATATGAGGCGTGTTTCGAATCGCCCCAAGGAGCCTTTGCGCTTCCCGAATGCAGAACCCAGACCAAGTTGTCTCTCGTGACCGGCGCCCCAGTGACAAATTGATAGGATTGCCCATCGATCTCGAAAGACACACGATTATTCCTGACTTGTCCCCGAACGGCTTTTTCCATGGGCGACAAGGAAAGCGCGTAGAGTCCGCTCCCCGGCACGTACATCCAGAATGCATCATCCGCCTGATCCGCGATCACGGAGCCACCTTTGGCGTCGCACACGACTCGATCGCCCTGCAGAAGAACTGGTGAGATCATGCGAATTTCATTTGGGCTTGGCGCCAGATTGTGCTCTATATCTATCTCCGCAAAGTACGGCATGTGATCCAGCCACTCGCCGGTCACGATGACCGGTCCCAGTCCGGCGACGTCGAATTGCAGCGTTTTTCCGGGTTCGAACCAGAATTGTTTCTCAGGCGCATTGTCGATTGCTTGAGCCCATGCCTCATTCCCGCGTGCGTCTTTCGTGAAGGACGTCTGGATTCCGAGTTCCACGCGGTCGCTATCTTTCGAATGAAGTTTGATCTTGTAGCTGAACATGCCGGAGTTCACCCCGACGGACCAGCGGCATTCAGAGTATTTTTTATCTTCAATCGACAATGGGCACGGATTGGCATGTCCCGAAGCAGGCACTACTTTCAGCATGACTACCTTTTCGCGGGTGTGTGCGCGCACTCCAATCAGCGTGAGACCGGAGCTCAGCCCGACAATTGCCATCACCAACGACACAAATGCGAATCTCGGAATCCTCATGATCTCCCACCCTTTCCGCCACCAAGTTCGGATTGCTCCCTGTTGTTTGGCACAAGCTTGAAAACCCACCTCTTCCCCGCAATCCAGGCTGGCGACCCGCCGCAGTTCAACGCCAATTCCGATGTACTCCTTGAGTCGCGCCTGGCAGGCTGCACACGACCCAACGTGCTCCGCTGCAGCACGAGGAATCATTTCGCCGTCGCAGAGGGCGGAGACAAACTCAGCAGCTTCAGTGCAGATCATGGGGAACTCCTTGCGGTGCGCTGTGCCAGATGGCGCGCAGGGCTTCGCGGGCGGCGAACAGCCGGGAGCGGACAGTGCCGATGGGGATGTCGAGAATGACGGCGAGTTCCGCGTAGGACTGGCCCTCGACCTCTCGCAACCAGAGGAGGGTGCGTTGGTCGGCGGGCAACTGGCGGAGAAGGTCGGCCATGACCGAGGAGGCTTCGGCGCGGCCGGGAGCGGCCTCTTCGACCTCAAGCGGGTCTGTGGGTTTCCGCTTTCGCCAGTATTCGGCGGTTTGTTTGCGTGTTATGCCGTAGAGCCACGCGCGCAGAGTACCGCGTTCGGGGTCGAAGCCATGAGGGCGCCGCCAGATTTGAGTGTAGGTGTCCTGCATGACATCCGCGGCCGCTTGCGGATCGCCGAGCAGGTGACGGAGGAAGAGTCGCAATCGCGGGCTGGTTTCGCGGTACCAGGTGTCAAACGCCTGGGCGTCGCCTGCGGAAATCTTCTTCCAGAGTTCCCTGTCGTCGAGCAAGTGGCGTCTCCGATCTGTAATTCGGGCGGAGGGCGGAAAAGGTTCGGGATGCCAAGAAAATTTTCGCAGAAAAAGAAGCGCATCACCCGGAGTGGCGTGATGCGCCGGGTCTTGCAATTGGGATGGTAAAGCGAGAAGGGTGAAGCTAGGCGGCCTCTTCGCCGCCCTTGGTTTCTTCTTCTTTTTTGGCTTCTTCCAGCTGCTTTTCGAGTTCGGCGCGCTTCTTGGCCTTGACGTCGGCGCGCTTCTGGCGCTTGCTCTCAAGCTGCTTTTCGGCGCCCAGCAGTTCGATGAACGCCTTCTCGGCGCCGTCGCCCTTCTGGAAGCCGGTGCGGACGATGCGCAGATAGCCGCCGTTGCGATCGCCGTAGCGCGGAGCCACGGTGTCGAACAGCCGCGTCACGGCCTTGTCGGTCATGAGAAAGCTGAGCGCCTGACGGCGCGAGTGCAGGTCGCCCTTCTTGCCCAGCGTGATCATCTTTTCGACGTGCGGACGAACAGCCTTGGCCTTGGCCACGGTCGTCTCCACGCGGTCTTCCACGATGACGGACGTGACCAGGTTGCGCAGCAGCGCGCGGCGATGGCTGGTGTTGCGTCCGAGTTTGAATCCTGCATTGCGATGGCGCATGGTGAAACTCTCTTTCGAATATTTTCGGGCTGTATCCCAGGTCTCCGAAAGCAGGGACCTGGGGCACCCAATATCGTGCTGTCCGAGAATTCCTTAGAAGTTCTCCGTCTCGGTGGGCAACTGGAGATCGACCGAATCCAGCGGCTCGTCCTCGTCGTCGAAGTGGCTGTAGCTGGCAGCCAGTGCGGTGGCGGGGGGAATGCTGGTCGGTCCGGGAACCGCATTGCCGCTCTCGTCGATCTTCATGCCCAGCGAAAGGCCCATCTGCGCGAGAATTTCCTTGATCTCGTTCAGGCTCTTGCGGCCGAAGTTCTTGGTCTTCAGCATCTCGGCTTCGGTCTTCTGCACCAGTTCGCCGATGGTCTGAATGTTGGCGTTCTTCAGGCAGTTGTAGCTGCGGACTGACAGTTCCAGCTCTTCGACGGAGCGGTTCAGGTTGTCGTTGCGCAGCAGGATGCGGCCTTCTTCGCCGCGCGACTCAGCTTCGATTTCTTCCTCGAAGTTGATGAAGATGTTCATGTGGTCCTTGAGCAGCTTGGCAGCCAGGCCGACAGCATCGGCGGGCAGCACCGCGCCGTTGGTCCACACTTCGAGCGTCAGCTTGTCGTAGTCGGTGATCTGGCCCAGACGAGCAGCTTCGACGACGTAGTTCACGCGGCGCACCGGCGAGTGGACCGAGTCCACCGGAATGAAGCCCAGGCCGAGATCGGCGTCGAAATTCTTGTCGGCGGAGATATATCCGCGACCGCGCTTCAGGCGCATCTCCATCTCGAGCTGGCCGCCTTCAGAGACGGTGGCGATGTACACGTTCTTGTCCAGAATCTCCACGTCGCCGTCGGCTTCGATCATGCCGCTGGTGACCACGCCGGGCTGGTCGGCGCGCAGATAAAGCGCCTTGGGACCGTCGCCCGCAAGCTTGAAGGGAATCTGCTTCAGATTCAGGATGATGTCGGTGGCGTCTTCAACCACGCCGGCGATCGACTGGAACTCGTGCAGCACGCCTTCAATGCGAACCGCGGTGACTGCGGCGCCCTCGATCGAGCTGAGCAGCGTGCGGCGCAGGGCGTTGCCGATGGTTGTGCCAAATCCGCGCTCAAAGGGCTGGGCGCTGAACTTGCCGTATGTGTCGGTGAGCGTCTCGGCATCGACTGCCAGGCGCTTCGGTTTCTGAAATCCTCTCCAAAGCATATGTTGTCTCTTTTCCCGCGCGGCAGGTACGTCGCGATGCATTTTGCGGCGGCCGCGCAAGTTCTCCTTCGGTTTGAAATGCAGCTTCTAGCTTTTAGCTCCCAGCTTCCAGCTCTATCCAGCGCAGCGTTGAGGCTCCTGCAAGAAACGGCTGGAAGCTAGTGGCTAGCAGCTAGTAGCTGTTACTTGCTGTACAGTTCGACGATCAGCTGTTCGTTGATCGGCAGGTTGACATCCTTGCGCTTGGGCAGGCTCAGCACGCGGCCGGACATGTTTTCGAAATTCGCTTCGAGCCATGCGGGGACCGGGTTCTGCGCGGCGTACTGCGTGCCCTGCTCCACGATGATCAGCTTCTTCGCGTCGTCGCGAATCGCGATCTCGTCGCCCACATTCACCTGGTACGAAGGAATGTTCACCTTGCGGCCGTTCACGGACACGTGGCCGTGACGAACGACCTGGCGAGCCTGGCGGCGCGAAATCGCAAAGCCGAGACGGAAAGCCACGTTGTCGAGGCGGCGCTCCAGCTGCTGAATCAGCAGCTCGCCGGTGACGCCCTGTGCGCGGTTGGCCTTCTCGTAGTACGCGCGGAACTGGCCCTCGAGCGTGAAGTACATGCGCTTGGCCTTCTGCTTCTCGTGCAGTTGCAGGCCGTAGCCCACGATCTTGGCCTTGCGGTCCTTGCCGTGCTGGCCGGGAGGAAAGTTGCGCTTCTCAATCGGGCAACGGTCAGATGTACATTTGGTGCCCTTCAAAAAGAGCTTGGTGCCTTCGCGACGGCAAAGGCGGCAGACTGCTCCGGTATAACGTGCCATTTCTTCTCCTGACTTCGGATGACGGCCGGTTTACATGCTCCGGCAGTGAGCACTTCAGCTCCCGGCCCGATGTATTAGCTTCGTATGCTTGCTAGCGTTCGCCAGTTCTCTAGCTTTCTGCTAGCTCCGACTAGCTGTCATGCTCAGCAACGCGACTGCATGAGAGCTCGAAGCTGGAGGCTAGAAGCTGCAAGCTGCTTCTTACACTCTGCGCCGCTTCGGCGGACGGCAGCCGTTGTGCGGCACCGGCGTGACGTCGCGGATGGAGCGCACCTCAATGCCCGCTGCTGCCAGCGCGCGGATCGCCGACTCGCGGCCCGAACCCGGACCGGCGACGCGCACATCCACCGCGCGCAGACCGTGATCGCGAGCCATGCTGGCCGCGTTCGACGCAGCCTGCTGCGCCGCGAAGGGCGTGCCCTTGCGCGACCCGCGGAAGCCGAGCGAGCCCGAGCTCTTCCAGCTCAGCGTGTTGCCCACCTGGTCGGTGATGGTCACGATGGTGTTGTTGAACGAGGCCTGAATGTGGCAATGCCGAACGGCACATTCTTGCGCTCGCGCTTCTTGAACTTCTTGTTCTTGCCAGCCTTGCCGGCTCCGGCCTTCTGCTCTGGTTTCGCCATTAGGTCTTCGCCGTCGCTTTCTTCTTGCCGGCCACCGTGCCCTTGCGCGGGCCCTTGCGGGTGCGGGCATTGGTGTGGGTGCGCTGTCCGCGTACCGGCAGCGACCGCCGTGACGGTTGCCGCGGTAGCTCTGAATGTCGATGAGGCGCTTGATGTGCATCGAGACGTCCTTGCGCAGATCGCCCTCGACGTCACCCTCGTCCTCAATCACCTGGCGGATGCGGTTGACCTCGTCCTCGCCCAGATCCTGGACCTTCTTGAAGGCATCAACATTCGCCTTCTCCAGAATCTGCAGCGCGCGCGGGTCGCCGATGCCGAAGATGTATGTGAGCGCGATCCGTGCCTGCTTGTTGCGGGGCAGATCGACGCCAGCAATACGTGCCATTCTGATTCCTTTGCTGCTTCGGTTCTTGTGCCTCCGGCCTCAACCGGCTCGCACGGGTTATTGCGGTTGCTCCGGGGTTCATCGCAAGCCTTGACTCAAGCTAACTAGCCCGGTAAGTTCGGAGTTCTCAGTTCTCTGTTCTCAGTTACGATCCTTCGGACTCGCTCTTTCACCTGTGAACTACGAACTGTGAACTCGAAACTCTCGTGGAGTTTCCGCTTCTTGCCAGGCTCAACTAGCCCTGGCGCTGCTTGTGCTTTGCGTTCTCGCAGATCACCCGAACCACCCCGCGGCGGTTGATGACCTTGCACTTCACGCAAATCTTCTTTACTGATGCACGGACCTTCATTGATTGCTGCCCTTCTCCGCGCATCGCGATGAACACGCGGTCTATAAAAGATCACTTGTAGCGGTACACAATTCGTCCGCGATTCAGGTCGTAGGGACTCAGCTCCACGGCCACGCGGTCACCCGGCAAAATGCGGATGAAGTTCTTGCGCATTCTGCCCGAAACATGAGCCAGCACCTCGTGATTGGTCTCGAGCTTCACCTTGAACATGGCGTTGGGCAACGTCTCGACCACCGTTGCCATGACCTCAATCGCGTCTTCCTTCGACAAACTGTATCCACTTCTGCCGGCCGCCCTGGCGCCTCCGGCTTGTTATGGACCGACCTCAACTACTCGGTCAGAACTTTTGCCCCGGTGTCGGTAACCGCCACCGTGTGCTCAAAATGAGCACTCATACTTCCGTCGTCCGTCACTGCCGTCCAGCCGTCGCGCAACACCCGCACTTCGGCTTGCCGGCATTCACCATGGGCTCGATGGCAATCACCATGCCGGCCCGCAGCTTCATGCCCTGACCCGCCTGGCCAAAGTTCGGCACCTGCGGATCCTCGTGCATGCTTGCGCCGATCCCATGGCCCACAAAATCGCGCACCACCGAGAACCCCTCGGCTTCGACCACTCCCTGCACCGCGGCGCCGATGTCGCCCAAGCGTCGCTCCCGGCTTGACCGCAGAGATTCCTGCGTGCAGCGACTTCTCGGTCACCTCCAGCAGCCGCGCCGTATCGGGTGCGATCTTCTCGCCCACCGGCACCGTGATGGCCGCATCGCCGTAGTAGCCGTCCACAATCGCCCCGCAATCCACCGAAACGATGTCCCCTTCTTTCAGGACACGCTTCTTCGATGGAATGCCGTGCACCACCTCGCTGTTGACCGAGGTGCAGAGCACGCACGGAAACCCGTGATATCCCTTGAAGGCCGGCTTGGCGCCCAGTTCCGCAATGCGCGCCTCTGCAACCTTCTCGAGATCGAGAGTGGTCGCGCCGGGCTTCACCTGGCTGCGCACCAGTTCCAGCACCTCGCGGACCACCTTGCCCGCGCGGCGCATCTTCTCGATCTCCTGGGACGACTTCAGTACTACCGCCACGTCACCTATCCCGTTCAAGCTTTGCCGCGAGCACGTTCATGCACACAGCTAGCCGCTCGTGCGCTGCGCTACTTGCGCAGCCGCTCGACGGCGGCAACAATTCCAGCCGCAATCGCGGCAATCGGCCCGTCTCCAGCCACTTCCGCAAAACGCCCCAGCTCCCGGTAATGCTCGATCACAGGCGCGGTCTGGGCTGCGTAAGCGCGCATGCGCTCCGCAAAAACCTTCTCCGTGTCATCGGCTCGCTGGGCCAGAGCAGCACCTTCAACATCACAAAAACCAGCCCGTTGGGGCGGCTTCGAGTAGATGTTATAGATGGTCTGGCAGACTGGGCAGTTCCTGCGCCCCGTAATGCGGCGCAATAACTGATTATAATCCACTTGGATGCTGACGGCAACCAGCGGCAGGGCCTGCGTTTGGGTCGCCAGGCGTCCATCCAGCCAGTGAGCCTGCGCCAGCGTCCGCGGGAACCCGTCCAGAATGTAGCCCTTGACCGTATCCGGCTGCTGCAGCCGAACCGCCACCATCTCGTTGACCAGCGAGTCGGGAACCAGTTCTCCCCGGTGCATGATCTCCTTGGCGGCCTTGCCCAGTGGCGTTCCCTGGGCCACATTGGCGCGCAGCAGGTCGCCGGTCGAGATCTGGGGAATTCCCCAATGCTGCACCAGTTCCTTGGCCTGGGTACCCTTGCCCACGCCCGGCGCACCCAACAGAAGAATCGGGCCGGGAACGATCATCCGTGCCGACCCCGTTTGCTCACTCTTCTATTGCACTCTCAACAGTTGCAGACGACGACATTACCAGGTTTTCCTTCCGCGTATACGACCGGAACGCGGGGAAAAGCCGTCATAATGGCGCATGATCAGCTGCGATTCGATCTGGTTGACAGTGTCCATGGCGACACCCACCACGATCAGCAGCGAGGTGCCGCCAAAGTAGAAATTGACCCCCAAACCGTGTGTTGCCCAGGTGGGCAAGCTCTCAAAGAACCTGCCGATGAGCCAAATCTTGTCGAAACGAATGCCCGAAATCAGGAAGGTCGGCACCAGGGAAATGATGATCAGATAGAGCGCGCCGACCAGCGTGATGCGGGTAAGAATGTCGTTGATGAAGTCTGAAGTGCGCTTGCCGGGACGAATGCCGGGGATGAACGAGCCGGACTTGCGGAAGTTGTCGGCGATATCGTCCGGCTTCATCACGATCGACACGTAGAAGTAGGCGAAGAAGATGATGCCCAGCATGTACAGCAGCTCATACCACGGATAGCCGGGCGCCAGCGCCTGGATAATGGGCTGGAAGAAGCGGTTGTTCTGCACCACTCCATCTGGCCGAAGCAGCAGCGGCGCCGACAGGATCGAGCTGGCAAAGATGACCGGCATGACGCCGCCGGAGTTCACCTTCAAAGGCAGGTGGCTCGACTGACCGCCCATCATGCGACGGCCCACGATGCGCCGCGCGCTCTGGATCGGGAATGCGCCGCTCGGAGCGCTCGACGAAGACGATGAACGCAACCACGGCAATCATGCCGACAGCGAGAAGCAGAACTGCCACGACGGTGAACGATCCCCAGGCGTTGGTCTGCACCTTCTGAACCAGGTCGCCGATGCCGCGCGGCAAGCCGGCGATGATGCCGGCAAAGATCAGCAGGCTCATGCCGTTGCCGATGCCGCGGTCGGTAATCTGCTCGCCCAGCCACATGATGAAGGCCGTGCCGGTGGTCAGCGTGAGCACCGTCATCAGGATGAAGCCGAGGCCCGGATTGAGTCACCAGGCCCTGCTTGGTCAGAATGGCCGCAATACCGATCGACTGCAGCGCGCCCAGAACGACCGTCATGTAGCGCGTCCACTGCGTGATCTTGCGCCGGCCCAGTTCGCCTTCCTTCTGGATGCGCGCCAGCGGCTCATAAACCACGGTCAGCAGCTGGAAGATGATCGAGGCGGTGATGTAGGGCATGATGCCCAGCGCGAAGATCGTCATGCGGCGCAGGTTGCCGCCGCCGAACAGATCCATCAGGCCGAGCGCCGATCCGCTCTGCTGGTTGAACAGCAGTTCGAGCTGGTGGGTGTTCACGCCGGGCGTGGGGATGAACGCGCCCAGCCGGTAAACGGCCAGAATGCCAAGCGTGAACAGCACCCGCTTGCGCAGGTCAGGAATCCGGAAGATATTGAGAAACTTCTCAAGCATGTGTGGTTTTTCCGCTTCAGGCGTTGCCGCCGCTCGAATCCTTGCCTAAGACCATTGTAGGGCTCGCCGCCTGAACCGTTGCTGGGTGCCAGCTTTCCCAGGTCTTCATTCTTGCAGCCTGGAATCGGCCTGTGCGGTGTCGCCGGACACAGACTTTCAGTGTCCCGGACCCTTCATGGGGCCCGGAATACCGAAAACTACGCGGTTGCCGGAGCTCCAGCCACCACGGCCTTGCCGCCGGCCTTCTCGATCTTCTCGACGGCCGACTTGGAAAACTTGTGCGCATGGATGGTGATGGCCGACGTCAGCTCGCCCGAGCCCAGCACCTTGATCAGCGCCTTCTTGCTGGAGGCCAGACCGAGCTTCGTGTAGTCGTCAAGGCCGATCTCCTTCACCTCGAGAGCTCGGCAATCCGGTCGAGATTCACCACCGTGTACTCGGTGCGGAAGATGTTGGTGAAGCCGCGCTTGGGCAGGCGGCGGTGCAGCGGCATCTGGCCGCCTTCAAAACCGCGCATCAGGCTGAAGCCGGAACGCGAACCCTGGCCCTTGTGGCCGCGGGTTGAGGTCTTGCCCATGCCGGATCCCATACCCCGGCCCACGCGCTTGCGCCCGGTGTTGGCCTTCTTGGGCGCGCGCAAATTCGATAGATTCTTTGCCATGATTTTCCTCGCTATAGCGCCGGCGGATTTAGAAGCCGCCGACTCGCGTTTAAGTGCAGCTTCGCAGCTTCTAGCTCTAGCTTCATCAGTTGCTCAAGCCTTCGGCCTCGCGAGAAAAGCTAGGAGCTAGTGAGCTACGAAGCTAGAAGCTAGTCTTCTAAAATCCGAACCAGGTGCGGAACGGCCTTCACCATGCCGCGCATGGACTCGTTGTCCACGCGCTCGACGATCTGGTTGAGCCGCGTAAAGCCCAGACCCTTGACCACCAGCTTGTGCTTGACCGGCGTGGAGTTCTTCGAGCGGTAGTACTGAATGCGAATCTTCTTGGTCTCGGCCATGATTAAAGCTCCTCCACCTGCTTGCCGCGCATGGTGGCCACATCGCCCTTGTCGCGCAACTGCACCAGCGCGTCGAAGGTCGCCTTGATGACGTTGTGCGGGATTCGCGGTTCCCAGGCTCTTGGTCAGCACGTTCTGCACGCCGGCCGAGGTCATCACCGCGCGCACCGCGCCGCCGGCAATCACGCCCGTGCCTTCCGGAGCCGGCTTCAGCAGCACCTGGCCCGAGCCGTAGCGGCCCAGCACCTGGTGCGGAATCGTGGTCTCGGTCAGGTTGACGCGGACCAGGTTCTTCTTGGCCGCTTCAATTCCCTTGCGAATTGCCTGGGGAACTTCCTTGGCCTTGCCCGAACCGTAGCCCACCACGCCCGAAGCGGCGTCGCCCACCACAACCAGCGCGGCAAACGACATGTTCTTGCCGCCCTTGACCACCTTGGTCACGCGATTGATGGACACCACCTGATCCTTCAGGTTGTACTGGTTGGCATCGAGTTTCTTCTTCAAAATCGTCATTGCTCTCTCGTCTTCGTGAGCTTTCAGCGCTCAGCTCTTAGCTTCTAGCTCATCTTGCTCGTGATAGCCGATACAGCCTCATCAGCTGCAACCGCACATACAAGCTGAGAAGCTGATAGCTGACAGCTGACAGCTGCTCTTAGAACTCCAGCCCTGCTTCGCGCGCTGCATCGGCCAGCGCCTTGATGCGCCCGTGATACAGGTAGCCGCCGCGATCGAAGACCACCTTCTTGATGCCCTTTTCCCTGGCCTTCTCCGCAATTGCCTTGCCGATCTCCTTGGCTGCCGCCACATTGCCGCCGGTCTTCGACTTTCAGAGCCAGCGTGGAGGCCGAAACCAGCGTCTCGCCCTTCTGGTCGTCGATCACCTGCGCGTAGATGTGGTTCAGCGAGCGGTACACATTCAGCCGCGGCCGCTCCGCCGGTGCCCGACAGCTTGTGCGCGGATGCGCGCGTGAATGCGCTGGCGGATTGCGTTTCTCTTGATCATCTGTCTTCTCTTTCCTATCAGCGGAGCCGCCTTGCGGCCCCGTTCGGTTGAATTCAGTTCAGAGTTCTCAGCTCTCAGTTCAGCAGTTCCATGATCGCAGCGAGTGAACTGTGAACTGCGAACTATGAACTGCGATCTACTTCGCGCCCGTCTTGCCGGCCTTCTTCTTCAGCTTCTCGTCGGAGTAGCGCACGCCCTTGTTCTTGTACGGATCGGGCTTGCGCAGCGAACGCATGTCGGCCGCCACCTGGCCCACCTTCTGCCGGTCGATGCCGGTGATGGTCAGGTGCGTCTGCTTCGGATCGATGGCCACTTCGATGCCCGTGGGCAGCGGAAACTCGATGGGGTGCGAGTAGCCCAGCGTGAACACCACCGTGCCCTTGCCCTTCAACTCGGCGCGATAGCCGATGCCGACGATGTCCAGTTCCTTCGTCCAGCCCTTGGTCACGCCCTGCACCGCGTTGAAGACCAGCGCGCGCGTCAGCCCATGCACCGCAGCCTTGTCGTCGCTCGCGCGGTTCACGTGCAGATGCGCCGTCCTTGGTCTCGAGCGAGATGCCATCGGCAATCAGCGCCGAGACCTTGCCCTTGGGTCCTTCGACCAGAACGGTGTTGCCCTCAACCTTGTACTTCACGCCCGCGGGCAGCGGGATCGACTTTCTTTCCAATACGCGACATCGAATCAATCCTTTGTTGGCTTGCGAGTCCCGATGAGCAATCGCCATCGTTCCACTGCAGCCGTGTCGAGCCAGTGCCCGGCAGTTCTAGCCGCAGCTGTCAGCTCTCAGCTTCTGCACTAGCTTCGAACTCGCGCAGACAAGCTGAAGCTGACGCTGAAGCTAGTAGCTGTCCTTACCACACTTCGCAGAGCAGCTCGCCGCCCACGCCTTCGCGGCGCGCCTGGCGGCCGGTCATCACGCCCTTGGGCGTGGTCATGATCGAGATGCCAAGGCCACCCTGCACGCGCTTGATCTCGTCGCGGCCGATGTAGACGCGGCAGCCGGGACGCGAGATGCGCGCCAGGTCGCGGATGGCCGCTTCCGTGTCCGCCGTACTTCAGGTACACGCGGAGAATCAGCTTGCCGTCTTCTTCCTGGGTCTTGTAGTTCGAGATGTAGCCCTCTTCCTTGAGGATGCGGGCAATCTCGGTCTTCAGCTTCGAAGCCGGCACATCCAGCTTCTGATGACGCGCCCGGATCGCATTCCGGATCCGCGCCAGAAAATCTGCTACTGGGTCGGTCAGACTCATTCCTTCTCCTTCATTCCCCGTTCGCTCCGCCGCTGGCGGAAACCAGCGGGAATGCTTACTACAGCTTCTAGCTTCTAGCTGTCAGCTTCAGCTCATCTTGCTCAGCTTGACTCATCGCATCTGCACGAAAGCTAGAAGCTGAGCTGATCGCTGAGTAGCTGTCTTTCTACCAGCTCGACTTCACGACGCCGGGGATCTCTCCCTTGAGCGCCAGCGCGCGGAAGCACAAACGGCAGATGCCGAACTTGCGCAGAAATCCCCGCGGCCGTCCGCAGAGCTGGCACCGGTTGTGCTTGCGGCAGCTGAACTTCGGCTTCCGCGCGTCCTTCACTCTCTTTGCAGTGGTTGCCATAATCCTCTTATCCCCTACGCGCCTTGCCGGAACGGCATTCCGAAGTGCCGCAGCAGCGCGCGCGCTCCGTTGTCGTCCTTCGCCGTGGTCACAATCGTGATGTTCATGCCCTTCAGCTTCTCCACCTTGGAGTAGTCGATCTCCGGGAAGATCAGCTGGTCGCGCAGGCCGAGCGTGTAGTTGCCGCGCCCGTCAAAACTCTTCGTCGACACGCCGCGAAAATCGCGTAACGCGCGGCAGCGCCGTCGAAATCAAGCGGTCGAGAAACTCGTAGGCCTTGTCGGAGCGCAGCGTGACCATGGCGCCGATCGACATGCCGGCGCGCACCTTGAAGGCCGCAATCGACTTCTTCGCCTTGGTGGTCACCGGCTTCTGGCCGGTAATCTGCGTCAGGTCCGCCACCAGCGGATCGAGCAGCTTGGTGTTCTGCGTGGCCTCGCCCAGTCCCATGTTGATCGACGATCTTGTCCAGCTTCGGCACCGCCATCGCGTTCTCAATACCGAGCTCTTTCTGGAGCGCCTGCTTGATCTCTTTTTCGTACTTCTCTTTCAGCCTTGCTGCCATTTCTCTGCTCTCTTTCTTCCGATCTTCGGAGTGGATCAGATGCCTGACCCGTGTACCGTTACGGAAGGGGTTGGCCGTCCGGCGATGCCGGCGACGGCTATGGATCCCGTTACTTCTTGGTCGGCAACTCCGACCCGCACTTCTTGCAATAGCGAACCCGGCTCGTGCCTTCCGTCTTGTAGGCCAACGTGGGCCGTATCGCAGTTCGGGCAGACCAGTGCCACGTTCGACACATTGATCGGCGACTCGTGCTCTGCGATTCCGCCCTTGGTCCGCTGTCCGCGCTTGCTCGAGACGGTCTTCTTCACGACGCGAACGTGCTCAACCAGCACCGTGCCCTTGTCTGGAAACACGCGCAGAACGCGCCCAGTCTTGCCACGGTCCGAGCCCGTAAGCACCTTGACCGTATCGTTGCGATGAATATTCAAACTCGGCATCTCTTCTCCAAATACAGCTATCAGCTTCAGCTCTAGCTGTCAGCTTTGCTCTTCGAATATCCAGCTTCTCGCTATCACCTGGACGAACTGAAAGCTGAACGCTGAGAGCTGACGTCTTAAACCACTTCAGGCGCCAACGAAACAATCTTCAAGAACTTCTTCTCGCGCAGTTCGCGAGCCACTGGTCCGAAGACGCGTGTTCCCACCGGCTCATGCGCATCGTCAATCACCACCGCCGCGTTCTCGTCGAAGCGGATATAGGTTCCGTCGCGGCGACGATGCTCCTTGCGGGTGCGGACGATGACCGCCTTCACCACTTTGCCCTTCTTCACCGTGCCGTCCGGCGAAGCTTCCTTCACCGCCGCGGTCACAATATCGCCAAGTCCGGCAATCTTGCCCAGACCGCCGCCCAGCGGCAGGATCACTTGCAGCTTGCGCGCGCCGGAGTTGTCGGCCACCGCGAGCATGGTTCTCATTTGCACAGCCATGGATTCTTCTCCTGTCCCGCCTGCCTACTCGGCAACCGTTGCGTCGGCCGTTCCAGCCGTATCCTCAATCTGACTCAGCGACGAACGCCGCACAATCTCTTCAAGAGACCACCGCTTCAGCTTGCTCAGCGGCCTGGTCTCGCGGATCCGCACCACGTCGCCCAGGCGCGCCGAGTTCTGCTCGTCGTGCGCGTAGAACTTCTTCGAGCTCTTCACGATCCGCTTGTACTTGGGATGCGCCTTGCGCATCTCGACCTCGACCACGATGGTCTTCTGCATCTTGGTCGAGACCACGTTGCCGACCTTCTCGTTGCGCCGGGTCGCGGGCGCCTGTGCCTTCTCTGTTGCCGCCGTCATTTACCGGCTCCCTTCTTGGCGCTCTTGCGCTTGTGCTCGGCCTTGGCGACCGCCGGAGTAGCGTCCTTTGCCGCGCCGCGAATGCCCAGCTCGCGCTCACGGGCCACGGTCTTGATCTGCGCGATCTCCTTGCGCAGCTGGCGGAGCTTCTTCACTCCGTCGTTCTGCCCCATCGAGACCTGAAAGCGAAGCCGGAACAGCTGCTCAGCGGAGGTCTTCTCCTGGTGCAGCAGTTCGTCGTCGCTCAAACTACGAATCTTTGCGAGTTCCATCTCCTTGCTCCTATCTCCAGCGCCTCTGCTCCATCCCTGCTATCGAGACTCTCGTCGCGCGTCGAGCTACAAGCTAGAGGCTGCGGCTCAAAGCTGCCTGTCTACTTGGCGGCCGCTGCAACCTTCTCGGCGCCCGGCCGCTGCACAAACTTGGTCCTCAGCGGCAGCTTGTTCGACGCAAGCCGCATGGCTTCCTGTGCGACATCCGGCGTCACACCCTCCATCTCGAAGAGGATCTTGCCCGGCCGCACCACGGCGACCCAGTGATCCAGCGCGCCCTTGCCCGAGCCCATTCGGACTTCGGCCGGCTTCTTGGTGATCGGCTTGTCCGGGAACAGCCGCAGCCAGATCTTGCCGCCGCGCTTGATGAAGCGGGTCATGGCAATACGGCTGGCCTCGATCTGCCGGTCGGTGATGTATCCGCACTCCATGACCTTCAAACCGTACTCGCCGAACGACAGCGTAGAGCCGCGCCACGCCTTGCCGCGTCGCTTGCCCTTCTGCTGCTTGCGGAACTTCACCTTCTTTGGCATCAACATAACGAAAACCTCAAAACAAGCTGCTAGCTGCTAGCTCCTAGCTTCTAGCTCGAATCTCTTACCACCGCAGCTCGACTTCCCGCCGGACTAGCTAGAAGCTAGAGGCTGGAAGCTGAAGCTGCTCTTAAAACACTGCCGTTGCCAACCGGCGCGGGCCTGGCGACGCTTCTGCTCATAGATGTCGCCGCGATAGATCCACGTCTTCACGCCGATCACGCCGTACGTGGTGTGCGCCTCGGTAAAGCCGTAGTCGATGTCCGCGCGCAGCGTGTGCAGCGGCAAACGCCCCTGCAGATACCACTCCGAGCGCGCGATTTCGTTGCCGTTCAAGCGGCCCGAGACGCGCACCTTGATTCCCTTGCAGCCGAAGCGCAGCGCCGAATCCACGCTCTTGCGCATCGCGCGGCGGAAGCTGACGCGCTTTTCAAGCTGCAGAGCGATGTTCTCCGACACCAGCTGCGCGTCCAGTTCCGGCTTGTTCACCTCGATGATGTCGATGAACACTTCGCGGCTGGTGCGCTTGCCGAGCTCGGTCTTGAGCTTCTCGATCTCCGCGCCCTTGCGGCCGATCACGATGCCCGGACGGGCAGTGCGGATCAGGAAGCGCAGCTTGTTGCCGGGCCGCTCGATCTCCACCGAGCTCACGCCGGCAGCCTTCAGCTTTTCGCGCAGCTCTGCCTTGAGCTTCACGTCTTCGACCAGGAGCTTGTCATAGTCGCGCTCAGAGAACCAGCGCGAACGCCACGGCTTGTTCACTCCCAGCCGAAATCCATAAGGATGGACTTTCTGTCCCATACTTTTTCCCTCAAACCTTTCGGCCTACTTGCTGGCCTTCTTCTTGGTTGCCGCGACCGGCTTCTTCGCCGCTGTCTTCTTGCTGCCGTCTTTGGTGCAGATTTCTTCGCCGCCGTCTTCTTTGCGGCTGGCTTTGCCACCGCAACCGGCTCCTCAGCCTTGGTCACCAGGTGCTGTCCGCCGTCGCGCTCGGCCACCGACAACACGATGTGCGTCAGCCTGCGCTGGTAGCGATAGGCACGGCCCATCGGCGCGGGGCGAATGCGCTTCATGCGCGGTCCGTCGTTGGCCAGGGCCTGCTTGACGTAGAGATTGTCCACGTCCAGATCGACGCCCTGCTCGCCGGCCACGTACTTGGCGTTGTCCACCGCCGAAATCAGCAGCTTGTGAATCACCGGAGCGATCCGCTTCTTGGTGAAGGCCGCCGTCTCCAGCGCTTCCTGAACCCCCCGGCCCTTGATCAGTTCCAGAACGAGCCGCGCCTTCTGCGGTGACACGCGCTGAAACTTGGCCTCGGCCCGGTATTCCTTTGTCTCGACTGCCATTGGTCTGTCCTCAAATCAGCTTCTAGCTTTTAGCTACCAGCTTCTAGCCTTCTCTTCGCCCTGCTAACCCAGTCCCCTTTGCCAGGAACGAGCTAACAGCTAGAAGCTAGAAGCTGCAATTCCTTACCGCGGCTTTGCAGCTGCTTCCGCCGCCTTGGCGCCGCCGCCGGTGTGGCCCTTGAATGTGCGCGTGGGCGCGAACTCACCCAGCTTGTGTCCCACCATGTTCTCGGTCACGTACACCGGAACGAACTTCTTGCCGTTGTGCACCGCGATGGTGTGGCCCACGAACTCAGGGAAGATGGTCGAACGCCGCGACCAGGTCTTCACTACCTTCTTGTCGTTGGCCGCATTGAGCACCTCGATCTTGGCGGTGAGGTGCGCATCCACAAACGGGCCCTTCTTCGTCGAACGTGCCATAAAACTCAGCTCCTAGCTCTCAGCTTTCAGCTCTCAGTCTTTCGTTTCTCAGACTGATTGCTGGCGATTGCCTTTACTCTTTGCCGGCGACTTTAGCTAAAAGCTGAAAGCTGATAGCTGAAAGCTGCCTTTTCTACTTCGCCCGGCGGCTGACGATGAAGGCGTCGGTCCGCTTGTTGTTGCGTGTCTTGTATCCGCGCGTCGGCTGGCCCCACGGAGTCACAGGGTGACGTCCGCCAGAGGTCTTGCCTTCGCCGCCGCCGTGCGGGTGATCCACAGGATTCATCGAGACGCCGCGGTTGGTGGGACGAATGCCCTTCCAGCGATTGCGTCCCGCTTTGCCGATGGACACGTTCTCGTGATCGGTATTGCCCACCTGGCCCACCGTCGCCATGCACTCGGCCAGAACCTTGCGGGTCTCGCCCGAAGGCAGCTTCAGGAGCGCATAGTCGCCTTCCTTGGCCACCAGCTGCGCCTGCGCACCGGCCGAACGCGCCATCTGCGCGCCCTTGCCCGGCCGCAGTTCGATCGCGTGAACCGTGGTGCCGGCAGGAATATTCTTCAGCGGCAACGCATTGCCAATGAGAATGTCGGCATCCGGACCCGAGCTTACCGTCGCACCAACCTTCAGCCCGACCGGCTGCAGGATGTAGCGCTTCTCGCCGTCGGCATAGTGCACCAGCGCAATGCGCGCCGAGCGGCTCGGATCGTACTCGATCGTCGCCACGCGTCCCGGCACACCAAACTTCTCGCGCTTGAAATCGATCAGGCGCAGCTTCTGCTTGTGCCCGCCACCGTGATGACGGATCGTCATGTCGCCCGTGTTGCGGCGTCCGCCCGTGCGCTTGCGCACCGCCAGAAGCGGCTTGTGCGGCGTGTCCGTCGTCAGGTCGTCATTGACCAGCGTGGTCTGAAAGCGCAACGTCGGCGTTACCGGTCTGTATGTCTTGATAGCCATCGTCTTCTGTCCTTGATGAGCTTCTAGCTGCTAGCTATTAGCCTCTAGCTCATCCTGCTCAACAAACTTCTTGATCTTTCCCGATCACTTCACTCCCGCACCTGTCGAGCTAAGGGCTGGGAGCTAGAAGCCAAGAGCTGCTTCTACAGGTTGCTCACGTACTCCGGCATCTTCTCGCCGGCCTTCAGCCGGACGTACGCCTTCTTCCAGTCCGGACGGAAGCCCGCGTACTTGCCGCGACGGCGTTCCTTGCCGGCCACATTTGCAGTGCGCACTGCGGCAACCTTCACCTTGAAGAGAGCCTCAACCGCCTGCTTCACTTCGGTCTTCGAAGCGTCGGGCGCGACATCAAACACCAGCGTGCCCTCGGTTTCCTTTGCGCCCAGTCCCTTTTCCGTAATCAGCGGGCGGCGAATCACTGTATAGAGTGTCGGCATTACGCGGCCTCCGTCTGCGCAACCTTGCGCTTCGAAACGGTCTTCTCAAGCGACTCGGTCAACTGCTCAATCGCAGCCTTGGAGAAGATGGCCCGTTCATACCGCAGCAGATCGTAAGGATGCACTTCGTTGTTTAGTACCAGTTCCACGCCCTTGAGGTTGCGCGAGCCGAGCATCAGCCCCTGGGAGAGCGTCTTGCCGTTCTCCACCAGAAGCGCGGTGCGCGTCACGTTCAGCTTGTCGAGCGCTTCGCGATAGAGCTTCGTCTTGCCTTCCTTCAGCTCCAGCGAATCCACCACGGTCAGCTTGCCGTCGGCGAGCTTCGATGCCAGCGCCGAACGCAGCGCTCCGAGGAGCTTGCGGCGGGGGAATGCATAGTCGTAGCTGCGTGGCTGCGGTCCGTGAACCGTGTAGCCGTGACGCCACAGAGCCGAGCGTACCGATCCGATACGTGCGCGGCCCGTACCCTTCTGCTTCCACAGCTTCTTGCCGGAACCGGCAACCTCAGTGCGGCTCTTCGTCTTATGCGTGCCTTGGCGCAATGAAGCGCGATAGTGCTTCACTGCCTCCCAAAGCAGGGCCTCGTTCACCTGGCCGAAAACCGCGTCGGCCAGTTCGAGCGAACCCACTTTTTCGCCGTTCAGATTCAAAACATCAACGTTTGCCATCGTCTTCTTCTTCCGCACGGCAATCTTTCAGCACCTCGAAGCTCTCAATCTCTGCGCCGCAAGGCGCGTCTACCCGCACCGCAGGTGCCTACTTGCGCTTGGCCCCGGCCTTCTTCGAAGCCTTCAGCGGATCGACAGTTCCGGATCCAGCAAATCCACGACGCTCACGCGGCGGAGTCTTGGCCTTCGAAATCAGCACGTAACCTTCACGCGCTCCCGGTACCGCGCCCTCGACCATCAGGAGGTTCTCCTCCACGTCGATGCCGCGGATGCGCAGATTGCGCACCGTCACCTGCTCCGCACCCATGTGACCCGGCATGCGCTGCCCGGGGAACACGCGTGACGGAAAGCTGGATGCGCCGATCGAGCCCTGCACCTGGAACATGTGTCCGTGCGACTTGGGACCGCCACCGAACTTATGCCGGCGAACAACACCCGCGAAACCACGACCCTTCGAAGTACCAATCACGTCAACGAACTTCGCGTCAGTGAAAATGTCGACCAGCACGCGGTCGCCCGCCTTGGTCTCCGCTTCGCCATCAACAGCGGCTTCAACGTCCACTTCCTTGATGACCTTCACCGGAGGCGCTTCAGTCTTTGCGAAGTGACCAGCCTGTGGCTTGGTCACGTTCTTTGTCTTGATGAACTCAACGAGTCCGATCTGCGCGGCGTCATAGCCGTCCTTCGCCAGCGTCTTCAACTGCGTGATCACGCAGGGGCCTGCCTGCAACACCGTAATCGGGTGCACGTCGCCCTTCTCATCGAAGACCTGCGTCATGCCGATCTTTTTTCCCAGAATCCCTGTAACTGCCATGTCTTCCTCACCTCATCATGCGATGTCGATTGCATCGCACTGCCGGAATCTTTGTGAGCTGCTCAGCTACGTCAGCTATCAGCCTCTCAGCTGAATCAGCCTTAGCTCCTGCAACTAGCCTCTTGTTGTTCGACCTAGCCGCCTGCTCCACCTCAAGAAGCTAGAGGCTGAGAGCTATGAGCTGAAGGCTACTTTTCAAACGCCTTGATCTCGACGTCAACACCTGCGGGGAGATCGAGCTTCATGAGCGCGTCCACCGTCTGCTGCGTTGGCTCGAGGATGTCGATCAGCCGCTTGTGCGTACGGATCTCGAAGGCCTCGCGCGATTTCTTGTCAACGTGCGGCGAACGCAGCACGCAGTACTTGTTCTTGATCGTCGGCAACGGAATCGGACCCGCCACGGTTGCCCCGGTGCGCTTTGCCGTTTCCACAATCTCGCCGGTCGAGGTGTCGAGCACACGATAGTCGTATGCCTTCAACCGAATTCGAATCCTCTGTCCTACCATGCGTTCCTCTCAGTGGGTTCAGAGATCAGCCTGCTTGTTTCTGTCGCTGATCTCTGTTCCCGATCCCTTCACTCGCCGTCCAGAGCATTGCGTCTGGCGCGGCCAGCCACTACTTCGTAATCTCCGAAACCGTACCGGCGCCCACCGTGCGTCCGCCTTCGCGAATCGCAAACCGCAGACCCTTTTCCAGAGCTACCGGCGTAATCAGCTCTACCGCCAGTTCCACGTTGTCGCCCGGCATCACCATCTCCACGCCTTCCGGCAACTCCGCCACGCCCGTCACGTCTGTCGTGCGGAAGTAGAACTGCGGGCGATAGCCCTTGAAGAACGGAGTATGACGGCCGCCCTCTTCCTTGCTCAGAACGTAGACGCTGCCCTTGAAGTTGGTGTGGGGCGTAATCGATCCCGGCTTGGCCAGAACCATGCCGCGCTCCACATCTTCCTTGGGTATGCCGCGAAGCAGCAGACCGGCGTTGTCCCCGGCCATACCCTCGTCCAACTGCTTCTTGAACATTTCCACGCCCGTCACTACCGTCTTGCGCGTTTCGCGGAAGCCCACAATCTCAGACTCCTCGCCCACCTTCACCTTGCCGCGCTCGATACGGCCCGTCACCACCGTGCCGCGGCCGGAGATCGAGAAGATATCTTCGATCGGCATCAGGAAGGGCAGATCCACCGCGCGGTTCGGCTGCGGAATGTACTTGTCCACCGCATCCATCAGCTCATCGATCTTGGCTTCCCACTGCGCTTCCCCGTTCAACGCGCCCAGAGCAGAACCACGAATCACCGGCACGTCGTCGCCCGGGAACTGGTACTTCGACAGACAGTTCGCGAACTTCCATCTCCACCAGGTCGATCAGCTCCAGATCCTCGACCGCATCGCACTTGTTCAGAAACACCACCATGCAGGGAACGCCTACCTGGCGCGCCAGCAGAACGTGTTCCTTGGTCTGCGGCATCGGGCCGTCGGTCGCCGCCACCACCAGAATCGCTCCGTCCATCTGCGCCGCGCCGGTGATCATGTTCTTGATGTAGTCGGCGTGACCGGGACAGTCGACGTGCGCGTAGTGACGATTCGCTGTCTCGTACTCCACGTGCGCCGTCGCGATCGTGATGCCGCGCTCCCGCTCTTCCGGAGCGTTGTCGATCGAATCAAACGAACGGAACGTGTTCTTCGGGTTGTGCTTCTGCAATACCTTCGTGATCGCCGCCGTCAACGTCGTCTTGCCGTGATCAATGTGACCAATCGTTCCCACGTTCACGTGCGGCTTCGAACGATCAAACTTTTCCTTCGCCATAAAAATTCAAACCCTTTCGTGGCTTGTACTTCCTGTTGCAACCCGGGGCGCCGGCCATCCGGCTCCAGCCCCAAATCTCCGTACTTGCCCTGCGCGCGGCCGATGATCTCATCGGCGATCATGCGCGGCGCCTCTTCGTAGCGCGCGAACTGCATCGAATACGACGCGCGGCCCTGTGTGGACGAACGAATGTCGTTCACGTAGCCGAACATCTCCTTCAGAGGAACAATTGCCTTGATCACCTGCGAACCCGCTGCGTGCTCCATGCCTTCGATCCGCCCGCGCCGCGAGTTGATGTCGCCGATAATCACGCCCATGAACTCCTCGGGGACCGTGACCTCGACCGCCATCACCGGCTCGAGCAGCACAGGACTGGCCTTGCGTGCAGCTTCCTTGAACGCGATCGAACCCGCGAACTTGAAGGCCATTTCGTTTGAATCGACTTCGTGATAGCTTCCGTCGTACAACGTCACCTTCACATCCACAATCGGGAAGCCGGCCAGAATGCCGAGCTCCAGCGCACCCTGCACGCCCTGATCGATGGGCTTGATGTATTCCTTCGGAACCACACCGCCTTTGATGTCGTTGACGAATTCGTAGCCCGCACCTGGCGTGTTCGGCTCGACGCGCAGCTTGCAATGCCCATAGTTACCCGAACCGCCGGTCTGGCGAATGTACTTGCCTTCGGCCTCGGCATGCTTGCGAATCGTCTCGCGGAATGCCACCTTTGGCTCGCCCACGTTCGCTTCCACCTTGTGCTCGCGCTTCATGCGGTCCACAAGGATCTCAAGGTGCAGCTCGCCCATGCCGCTGATGATCGTCTGTCCCGAATCCTCGTCGGTCCGCACCTTGAAGGTGGGGTCCTCGTCAGCCAGCCGCGACAGGGCAATGCCCATCTTTTCCTGGTCGGCCTTCGTCTTGGGCTCAATGGCCACCGAGATTACCGGCTCAGGGAAGGTGATTGCGCCCAGCGCAACCGGATGATGCGGCGCGCACAGCGTGTCGCCCGTCTTCAGTTCCTTCAGTCCGACGCAGGCGCAGATGTCGCCGGCCCAGATCTCCGTCACATCTTCGCGCTTGTTGGCATGCATCTTTACCAGGCGGCCAACACGCTCGGTCTTGCCCGTGCGCGGATTGAGCACCGTATCACCGGTCTTCAGCGAACCCGAGTACACGCGAATGAACGACAGCTTGCCAAACGGATCGTTGATCAACTTGAAGACCAGCGCCGAAAGCGGCTCGTTATCGTCGGCCTTGCGGACCACGATGGTGGTCTGATGGTGCGGGTCGATGCCCTCCACCGGAGGCTTGTCGAGCGGGCTGGGCAGATAATCCACCACCGCGTCGAGCAGCGTCTGAACACCCTTGTTCTTGAAGGCGCTTCCGCAAATTACCGGGAAGACCTTCAGATCGATCGTTGCCTGGCGAATGCCGGCCTTCAGTTCCTCGATGGTCGGCGTCTCGCCTTCCAGAAACTTTTCGAGCAGCACATCGTCGGTCTCGGCGATCACTTCGATCAGCTGCAGACGGAACGCTTCAGCCTTCTTCTGCAGATCGGCCGGAATAGCTTCAATCGAGTACTTGGCGCCCATCGTCTCGTCGTGCCAGACAACGGCTTTCATTTCGATGAGATCGACGACACCCTTGAAGTGCGACTCTGCGCCGATCGGAATCTGCAACGCGACAGGCCTTGCGCCCAGACGCTTGCGGATGGTGTCGAGAACGTGCTCGAAGTCGGCGCCGTTCTTGTCCATCTTGTTCACGAAGCAAATGCGCGGAACCTTGTACTTGTCGCCCTGGCGCCACACGGTCTCGGTCTGCGGCTGCACGCCGGAGACAGAGTCGAACACTGCCACCGCGCCATCCAAGCACGCGCAGTGAGCGCTCCACCTCGGCGGTGAAGTCCACGTGGCCGGGCGTATCGATAATGTTGATACGAATGTCGCGCCACATGCAGGTGGTTGCTGCAGACGTGATCGTGATGCCGCGCTCCTGCTCCTGCTCCATGTAATCCATGGTCGCGGTGCCTTCATGCACTTCGCCGATGCGGTGCGTGATGCCCGTGTAGAAGAGGATGCGCTCTGTCGCTGTCGTCTTTCCGGCGTCGATATGCGCCATGATGCCGATGTTCCGGCAACGATTCAGAGGTACGGTGCGAGCCACGGCTATTCTTTATCCTTGCGGGCATCAAGCCCGCCGTTTCCTGCAGTTCCAAGACCCGATCACTGCTGGGCCTCATCGCGCCGGACCACTTGCTTACCGGCTTCAACTCTCCGCATTACGCTCCGCTTACCAGCGGTAGTGAGCAAAGGCCTTGTTGGCCTCGGCCATGCGGTGAACGTCTTCCTTCTTCTTCATCGCCGCGCCGCGGCCGTTGGCCGCATCGAGCAGCTCGTTCGACAGCTTGTCGATCATGCCCTTCTCACCGCGGGCACGCCCGTAGGTGATGAGCCAGCGGATGGCCAGCGACGTGCGCCGATCAGGATTGACTTCGATCGGCACCTGGTAGTTGGCGCCACCCACGCGGCGGGTCTTGACCTCGAGCAGCGGCTTGCAGTTCTCAACGGCCTTCTTGAAGAGTTTCAGCGCGTCGTCGCCGCCGCCCTTCGCTTCCAGGTTCTTCATCGATTGATAGAAGATGCCCTGGGCCGTCGACTTCTTGCCGCCCCACATCATCGAGTTCACAAACTTGGTCACGAGCGTGGACCCGTAAACCGGATCCGGCGCTACTTCCCGCTTCGCAATGTGCCCTTTTCTCGGCATAGTTCCTCAAAATTTCTCGAGCGCCATGACGCTCCGCTTCTGCTGCCCTGGTCCCGGTTCAGTCATCCGCCCGGGAACCACTCTTACTTCTTGCCGCCTGCCGGACCGCCCTTGGCGCGCTTGGCGCCGTACTTCGAGCGGCTCTGCTTCCGATTGGCCACGCCAACCGAATCCAGCGTGCCGCGCACAACGTGGTAGCGGACGCCGGGCAGATCCTTCACACGGCCGCCGCGGATCAGCACAATCGAGTGCTCCTGCAGGTTGTGGCCGATGCCGGGAATGTAGGTCGTGACCTCGATCCCGTTGGTCAGCCGCACGCGAGCAACCTTACGCAGCGCCGAGTTCGGCTTCTTGGGGGTTTGTGTATACACGCGCGTGCAGACTCCGCGCCGCTGCGGCGAGGCCTGCAGGGCCGGAGACGCCGTCTTGTAACGGGGGGCCGTGCGCCCCTTGCGGACCAGTTGATTGAATGTAGGCAAACCGAAACTCCTTACCTCAAAACCTTTGAGCCAACCCGCTCTTTCAGCCGCGCGCAGATCAAGGAGCCTCCGTTGCGATGGCGCACCACCCAATCGACAGCGCGCACGCGCACGGAAGCCCAAGTTGCTGCTTCGCGTCTGCCTTCGTTCCAACTCCAGACGAGAACCAGGACGGTGGCCGGTCGTCCGCCACAGCGGAGCCAACTCCGTTTCGCAGGTTCCGGCTCGCATAGCCCTCCAAGGTGGAGAAACGCGCGAGCACCGATGCGATTTCATCGCCTTCGCGTCTTTCGTTCACCGCGGAAGCGATCTGCCCCTGCCCTTCGCAAGATAAGAGCGATTCAGGGCTCTGGCCGGTACAACTTCACTCGGCCTCGGGAATCAGCCCTTGCCATTCTCCGGCCGGGCTTCCCGCTACCCTCCGCCGTTAAGACACACGAACGGGGGTGTTCTTGCGGAACCTTTTTACAATAACAAGAAAATGGGGTGGGGTCAATGGAATCAGCCCCACCCCAATGGTCTTTACCGGACTTTTACTGAATTGAGCGCAGTTTCCAGGCGCCGCCCTCGTACACGAAGTCCGCCTGACGCTTTGTGCTCAGTTTATTGCCCGGATTGTGCGCAATCTCCTGCAGCACATCCGGCACGCCAGTCAGATTTACGCCCTCAGTGAACTTCGCGCCCTTGGCAGTATCGGCGCCCGGGAGCATTTCGTCCTGGGGGTCGCCCATGTCATGTGCCTTCAAGTGGTTGGCAGCGATGGTCGTTACCACGTAGGTGTAGTTCTTGTCTTCCAGCCCCGACGGACGCCACTCGATCACGTCGCCGCCGCCGGACAATTTGACTGCCTTTTTGCCTTCGTCGGTAAGCTTGAAATCGGCCCAGAACTTATTTGGATAGATCTTGGTCCGCTCCCAGAGTTTGCCTGTGATCCCCTGTCTCATGCCCAGATCATCGACCAGTATGTTGACCCCGACAGGCGGAGTCTGGTCATACTTGGCCTGTACCAACTCCAGTGCCTGCGCCGCCGTCAGATCAGGGACGGATTTGCACCCCGCCACTACCAGGCCCACCCCCAAAAGAACAACCGACGCCAAAGCCTTCATGCGCAACATCTTTCTCACTTTTCCTCCCAGTGCCTGCAAATTGGACAGAATCTCGTTGACCCGCCATTTTTCTCCTACTTTGACCTGCTGTCAATGGACTTGAATGTGACACTGCTCACACAATTTCGAAGATGCTCTAACATCAGGTCCATCAGTCTCTTAGGAGAAAGGCGGTCAGGAGCACATCACAGATTATCTCACTCGCCGATAAGTCGCTGGAGGAGCAGGTCGAGAAAGCCCTTCTGATCCGAGTCCAGGCAAACCTGCGCATTCGGGACTCCCTCGCCCGGTTTGGTCAGGCCTTTGTCATCCACATCGATATGCATGGGCCTGGCCGGGCAGAGATCCGGACGGAAGGAATAGGTGACCGCCACCGGGTCGAAGAGAGTCGGCGTCTGGCTCCGACCTTCGCTCCCTGCCATCCACTGGTGATAGAGCAACGTCACCTGGTCGGTCAGCGGCGACCCATGCGAGAAGATCGCTTCCCTTTCCTTTTCCTTCAGCTGGACCTGCGTCGAGTCGAGCGGCATCATGAAGACCGGCACTCCGGAGGCCAGCAACGCTTTTGCGCCCGCAGGATCGCGATTGATGTTCCACTCCGGCTCGGCCGGTTTGGGTTTTCCAGCGCTGTCTTCGCCGTAGCCCCTGTAAATGCTCCCTCCCATCAGCACAACCCGTTTCAGCTTGCGGAAAGTAGCAGGGTCGCGCTCAATCGACGCCTGGACGGTGAACAACGGCCCGATCGCAATCAGCGTGATTTCTCCCGGATGCTGGCGAATCTGCTTGAGGATGAAATCGGCTCCGTCGGCATGCTTCCGTTCCGCGACCTGGCGCGCATAAGCAGCCTGCGTGAAGACATTGTCGTTTTTCGTTGCCGGACCGGCCGCAACCGGAATGTCGCCACGGCCCACCGCGGCCAGATACCGGTCGAGCAGGCGCGCGCGCATCTCAGTGTTGCCGAAAGTGGTGGTGACGCCAAGTATGCGCAACTCCGGACTGCGCAGAGCCAACGCAAGCGCAAACGCATCGTCAATGTCGTCGCCAATGTCGGTGTCGATGATGACCAGCTGAGGAGCGGCACTGTTTTTCGCTGCACCGGAAGCCTGTTGAGCTTTCGCCGAAAAGGTCGATGCAGAAACAATCGTCGCCAAAAAAAGCAACAAGAAAATGCGCGGGGGCTTCATGCCAAGTACTGTAACCGCCACGGCCCTGCTTTTGCAGGACGAAGCACAAATGCTCCAGGCGCGGTGATAGCCGCTCAGCTAATCAACGCTCAGCAGTTTCTGCGATTCGATCTTCGCCGGATCGAGTCGAATGTCGAAGCCGCGACCCGTCGGCAGCGCGATGTGCGCATTCTCGACCACGAGCGGATTCTTCTCGAAATGGTGATAGTGGCGCATCTTTGTGACCAGGTACTCGCCCATCGGGAAAGTCATTGGCGACTGGCTGAAGATGGTGTGTACCGCCGCGCGCAGGCTGTGTCCATGCGGGATCACGCGCACATCGTGCAGCGATGCCACTGTGCCAATCCTCACCAGCTCACTGACGCCGCCGCACCACTCGGGATCGGCCTGCACCACCGAGAGCGTTCCGGCCTGCAGATAACGCTCAACCTCCCAGCGGCCATAAAAGTGTTCGCCAGCCGCAAGCGGCACGCTGGTCCCCCGGCGAATCGCGGCGAAGCTTTCGATCTTTTCCGGATGGGTGACTTCCTCCATCCAGAACGGGCGGTACTGCTCCACCTGCTTCGCCCATTCGAGCGCGTAGTCCTGGTCCCATCCGCTGTAGGCGTCGAACATGATCTCGTAATCTTCGCCGAGCGTCTCGCGCAGTGTTTTGACCAGTTCAATGTCCTTCCGCATTCCCTCAGGGCCGGAGCCCGGACCATAGCCGATGAACCACTTCTGATAGCGGAACCCCTGATTCTTCAGCTCAAGGCAACGTTTGCGCACGGCATCCAGCTCGAGCGAAAAGCCCAGCGCGCTGGCGTACATCTCCACCTTCTCGCGCGACGGTCCGCCAAGCAAACGCCATACCGGCACACCATAGAACTTCCCGCGCAGATCCCACAGCGCGTTGTCCACCGCGCTCAGCGCCATCATGAAGTAGCCCGCGCGCGAATGTCGATTCGACCTGTACATCTCGTCCCACAGCACCTCACCGGCCAATGCGTCTTTGCCCGTCAGAAACTGCTTCAGGTCCTCCAGAACGACCGTCGCGGGCTCTCGCTCGATCGGTCCATACAGGCCATCGAGCCCTGCCGCCGTACGGATGCGCAAGTAATGCGCTTCGTATGGAACGTCTCTTGTCCCGCCGGGCTTGTCTGTATACGGGGCCGGCCTGAGCTCGTCGTACACATCCATCGGATTCACCTGCGGCTGGTGATCAATCCCAGATTCGGCAGTGTAGTGACCCTGCAACTCGAGCACTTCCACTGCGTCGATCTTCAACGCCGCAAGCCCATCAGGCCGGTCGGGAGGACAGCGCACCGCCGCGCCAGGCATACCGCCTGCTACAGCTGAACCTGCAACAGCTCCTGCCATCGTGAGCCCGCCGAGAAAGTGCCGCCTATTCATTCGCCAATCCTTGCCCATCGTCGTCGTTGATCTTTCCGGTGGATGCAACTATTTGGTTGCCCTTCCAAGAGCCGCCACAATTCTGCCGGTATCGTAGACACATCCGCCCCACACGCCGCCGCTTGCCTCAACCAGCGCAGCCCACAGCCTTGTGTCTTCAGGCAATGCAGGGTGGGGCTGCAGGTCAGGACGAGGAGCCCGCGCGGCCAGCCGGCGCGCGCCTTCTTCCGCGCTGAACTCGCCAGTGGCGTCGCCGACAAGTTGCACCGTTCCGGTAAGCTTCGCGCGATCGATCACGATCTCAATCCGATCGCCTTCGAGAACTTTTCCGATCGGGCCGCCCGCCAATGCCTCCGGCGAGATGTGCCCGATGCATGCGCCCGTTGAAACGCCGCTGAAGCGCGCATCGGTCAGCACTGCCACATGCTTGCAGTGCGGCAGTTGCTTGAGCGCTGAGGTCACCTGGTAGATCTCCTGCATGCCTGCACCCTTGGGACCACCGCAGATCAGCACGATTACGTCGCCGCTTCCGATTACGCCGCTCTTGATCGCATCGATTGCACCCGCCTCCGTTGTGAAGACCTTCGCGGGGCCGCGATGGCGATACACGTTGTCGGCACCAATGAGTGAGGGATCGATTGCCGTGCTCTTGATAACCGAACCTTCGGGCGCGAGGTTGCCAAGAGGAAAGCAGACGGTCGGCGTCAGTCCTCGAGAGAGCGCGCGACCCGGCGCCATGATCACATCGTCCGCATCGATCCGGTCCAACTCCTTCAGGCGTCGCCGGAGTTCGCGCCGTCGATCGCTCTCCTTCCACCAGTTAAGGCAGGTGCTGAGCGTCTCGCCCGTCACTGTGCGAACACTTTCGTCCAAAAGCCCCGCTGCACGCAGTGCCAGCATCGCCTCCGGCACTCCCCCTGCAAGAAAGACCTGCACCGTCGCGAAGTTCTGCGGCCCGTTGGGCAGTGCGTCCACAAGACGCGGGACCTGCCGATTGACCGAGGCCCAGTCGTCCACCGTTGGCCGCTGAAGCCCGGCCGAGAATGCGATCGCCGGAAGATGCAGAAGCAGGTTCGTCGAGCCGCCGAACGCCGCATGCAGAACCATCGCGTTGCGCACCGACGCCGCGGTCAATACATCGGCCACACCCATCTGCAGTTCATGCATCCGCTTTAATGCCCGCGCCGAGCGCCGCGCAGCGTCAAGCCACACCGCCTGCCCTGACGGAGCCAGCGCGGTGTGCGGCAGAGACAACCCGAGCGCTTCTCCCACGACCTGCGCGGTTGCTGCCGTGCCCAGGAACTGGCACCCACCCCCCGGAGAAGCGCAAGTACGGCAGCCCACCTCTGCTGCGTACTCAAGAGTGATCTGTTGTTGCGCGAACCGCGCGCCGATGGTCTGCACCTTGGCCGCGTCCTCGCCCGACTCCGGCAGCAGCGTCACGCCTCCCGGCACCAGCACGGCAGGCAGTTTGCCCGCGGACGCAAGCGCCATCATCATCGCGGGCAGCCCCTTGTCGCACGTCGCCACACCCAGAACGCCCTTGCCTGTCGGTAGCGAGCGCATCAGCCGCCGCAGCACCATCGCCGCATCGTTTCGAAACGGCAGCGAGTCCATCATGCCCGTGGTGCCTTGCGTTCTGCCATCGCATGGGTCGGTGCAGGCTCCCGCAAATGGCACAGCTCGCAAGGCCTTCAACTCACGTGCTGCCTCGGCCACCAGCAGGCCAACCTCCCAGTGCCCGGTGTGAAATCCGAGCGCAATCGGGTGGCCATCTTCAGCGCGCAAACCACCGTGCGTGCTGAGAATCAGGAACTCCGGATCAAGCAGCCGCGCCGGTTCCCAACCCATGCCCGCATTCTGGCTCAAGCCGAAGAGATTGCCTGAGGGCTCGCGGAGCAACATCTCCGCGGAGAACGGCAGGGCGCCCGCAGGACCAGCGGCATGCGTCACGACATCGCTGAATACCGCGCCCTCCGTCTCGAGCACCGAACTGAATGAGATCGATGTGATGGGTTTCCTCCTCAGTGTTGCGCAACGGTTGCGGCCGGCGCCGGGCTCACCGCGAACACATGTGCCACCGGTTCCGCCGTCGCATAAATCTTGTCTTCAAGCTGATTCTCAAACGCCTGCATCGCATCCGGATTCCCGGGATTCGCCTCCAATACCCGCATGCGCAAGTGAATGTAATGCGCCTCGTCACGATCGCGGACGAGCCATCCGACCCTTTGCGCCTGGTGGAACATCGGCGTCGAATAATCTGCCAGGTTAATTCCGGCAGCCAATTCCTCGGCTGTAAACGTGCCGATCAGGTCGCCATCAATCGTCAGCGTATATTGTCCGACGTTCAGTCCGGTTACCCGCAGTGGCTCCTGATCAAGTTGCTGCTCGATGTCCGTCAGGTCGAGCAGGAGCGCTTGCGTAGCGTTGTCCCGGGAAAGAGGCAAAGGCAATCCATCGTCTGTCTCTGTCCATTTCAACGTGCCATCTGCCTGCTCTACGTGATCGACGGTAGCGAATTGCGTCTCCGTTGCCTTGGCAGCGCGCGCGTCAACGGTGACAGACGAAACCAGCGCCGGTGCGTTCCATCCCTTCAGAATCGCCTCCGCCATCACCCAGTGTGCCGGCGGATCGGGATGCACGCGATCCGGCAGCAGAAGCTTCGCCACCATCGGATCGAGCGCCTTCGCTTTCTCCAGCGCCGCCACCACCGGCGGGTTCAGATTGACAAATGTGCAGTCGTATTTCTGTGCGAGCCTCTTGTCGATTGCGGCAAAGTGCTGCATCACCCCGTTGTATCCGCCCGCGAACCATGGCAGCCGAGTCACGTCGTCAAAGGGTGACGGCCCCAGCAACGTCACCCGCACCCGGGGGATGTGTTCGCGGATCGATTGCAGCATGTGCTCGTACCCGTTCACGTATGCCTGCTCGATCTCGCTCGTCGTCGTACGATAGCTTCCGTCGTTCATGCCCAGCATCACGGAGACAACGGTCGGCTTCTCTGCGTAGACATCGCGTTCGAGCCGCTGGTCGATCGGCCCTCCTCCGCCCCCTGTCACCCTGTCGCCACCTACGCCGGCACCGTAAAAATGCACACGCATCCTCGGAAACCGCGTCGCCGTGTAGAGTTCGACCCACTGGTTGTAGTAGTTCTGCTCGGTGATGCTGTCACCGTAGAAGACCACCGTGTCCCCATTCTTCAGATAGAATCCGCGCGCATTCTCGGGCGTGTCATTGGGGGCGACAGCCGTGGCCGTTGGCCCAACCGTAGTTGCCGTTCCCGCCTGCATGCGAAAAGAATCGCTCGATACCGGCGTCTCGGGTGCCGTCGCCACAGCCACCAGGGAGTCGGCGCAACCGTAATAGAGGAACCACTTCTTGTGAAAGAACACCAGTCCCTCGGCGAAGGTTGTGCCCGCCGCGTACTGTCCCGTCTTCTCGTAGGGCAACTCCGGCTTGAACACCGGCAGGCCCGTCTGCGTGAGCAGGCGCGCCGGGTTGTTCGCGTCGAAGAGCGCTTCTCCCGCCGCGTACGCGCTCGGCCCAAGCGCAGGATCGCCACCGCTTCCAGTCGCATTCTTTCCGTTGTACAGCACCACGATTCCCGCGCTCGTGAGCACGGGTGGCGGTCCGGTCTCAGGGAACGTGCTGTCGAAGTGCCCCAGCCTCGGCTTCAAAAGTTCCACGGGCTTGCCCTGAACATCTTCGACGGGATCCCAATGAATCAGATCAACTGAAGTGGCCAGCCGGATTGAGCCCTCGCCCCAATACATCCAATACCGGCCATCGATCTTTGCGGCGATCAGCCGGCCCTTGTCGAGCCGCGTGACGATCCCCGCCGACTTGTATTGGAGATATGCATACTTCCCTTTCGCGGCTGCAAAAAATGCGGGACCATGCTTGGTCCAGTGCTGCAGGTCTGGCGAGCTCGCGATACCGACCGAATAGGTAGTGCGGTTCCACTGCGTGTAAGTCAGCACATAGATGCCGTCTTCCCGCTCAACAATCCGCGGATCCTCCACGCCTCCGGGCCACTCTCGCGCCTTCTGATCATCTTCAGAGGGATAAAAGACGGGCGCCGGCATCCGTTTGAAATGAATCCCGTCACTGCTCTCCGCCAGTCCAAGCCGCGACGTGTGGCCGCCAATCTCCATGGCGCCCGAGTTGTCTTCGGCGCGATAAAGCACATAGACCTTGCCGTGCCGCACAATCGCCGCGGGATTGAACGTGTGCAACGCTTCCCACTGCACCGGCGCTTTCAAGATCGGATCGTTGAATGTCGACTCCGGTCGCGGCGTTACGACCGGGTTGCCCTCGGCCGGCCGCGTGAACGGGCCAATCACCCATGGCACCGCATTCTGTGCGTACACGCTCGCCGCATACAGCAGGATGATTCCGGTAAGAACTCTTCCATGGCACATGAACCTTGTCATTCTTCTCATTTCCCTGCAACCCGCCTCATCTTACTCCGGTTGCGGCCCCGGTTCCGATGTGCGGATATGGTAAAAGCTGAGCGCAGCATCACCCTGCTCCAGAAGTCGCGGTGCGCTCGAGCGCGCCATAACACTCTTCCAGCCGCTGCTTGCGTCGATGCTCCGCGATCACGACCGCATTCCTTGCTCAGCAACCCGACGGACGCGCCCCCCAGAAGATCCAAGCGCCGTTTCATACTCGCTGGCCGCTTCGTACGGCGGATCGAGAAACACCACATCAAAACTCAGCGCTGCATCTCTGCGATCCCCCCGCAGATAGGCCGTAACGCTACCACCCTCGACCCGGTACCCGCTGCGCAGTCCGAGATTTTGCAGATTTGACCGCAGCACCTTCAAGGCTGGCAGCGCCCGTTCCACGAAGACCACCTGCTCAGCGCCCCGGCTCAGGGCCTCAATGCCCACTGCGCCGGACCCGGCGTAGAGATCCAGAAAGCTCGCGCCTTCGATCCGCGGCGCCAGCACGTTGAAAAGCGTCTCGCGCAGCCGGTCGCTTGTGGGCCGGGTATCCATCCCGCCGGGGCGCCTCGAGCGTCCGGCGTCGCAACGATCCTGCAATCACGCGCATCGCGAACAAGAATATAGGAATCCCGCCACATGCCCCTGACACTCTACAATTCCAGTATGCGTGGCTGGACAATCCCCCTGGGCCGCTGGATGGGCGTAGAAATGCGCGTTCACGCCTTTTTTCCAATGCTGGCGGTTGTGTGTCTCGGCCTCAGTGCGCAAGACGGCTGGCCGCGCGGTCTCGGGCTCTTTCTGGTTTTGACGCTTGCAGTCATCGTGCGCGAAACGGCGCGCCTCCTCATGGCGGCCTATCTCGGGCTTCGCATTCGCGCCGTCCTGCTGCTCCCCATCGGCGGCCTCTTTGCATACGCCAATCCCGAGAGCCAGGAAAAAGCCAACCAGGGAATCGGCCAGTTTGCCATGGCCTTCATCGGCCCGTTCGCCAACATCGCAACGGCGGTCATGCTTGCCCTGTGTCTCATCGGGGCCGGAGGAGACGTCAATCTGTTCGCGCGGCCTCTGGTCACGGCCGCCTACCTGCTGCGCAGCATGGTGTGGATGCAGGTCGGTCTCGGCGTTCTCCACCTGCTGCCTGCCTACCCACTCGACTTCGGACGCCTTCTTCGCGGCAACTTCGCCCGTACTCACGGCTTTGCACCCGGCGGGCGCGCCGCTTCGGGCCTCGGCCAGCTGCTCGCCCTCGCCGTCATGATCTGCGGCATGCTGGTTCACAACTCCTGGCTCATCATTGCCGGCTTCTTCATCATGATCGGCGCGCAGATCGAGGATCAGGGTGTCTTCTTCCAGTCCGTCGTCGACACCGTGCAGCATGCGCGAAGTCATGCTCACCGACTTCGCCACGCTCTCGCCGTCTGACACGCTGGCCGACGCGCTCGTCCGCTGCGTTCACTCGCTGCAGGAGGACTTCCCGGTCGTGCGCGGCCCTGAACTCGTCGGCATCGTCTCGCGACAGCGCATTGTTGACGCGCTGCGCAGCGAAGGCAACGGCTACGTGCAGTCCGTCATGTCGCGCGCCTTTCAGGTGGCGCGGCCCGAGGACACGCTCGGCACCACGATCCGCCGCATCTCCGCAGGCCAGGGTCTCTCGCTGATTCCCATCACCGAAAGCGGCCGCGTCGTCGGCATCGTCAGCGTGCAGAACCTGATGAGTTCCATGTCGCTGCTTGGCCGAACAGCGCCGCATCGAGAGCCAGGAATCCGGAGAGTAGATGGGCGCAATTGTCAGGATTTGTCATCCTGAGCGGATCCGGGTGCCCCATGTCTCGCTTCTGAGACATGGGAATCAGAGACTGGCCGAGCACTCCATATGAACGCGCAAGACACTCCCCTCGCCCCCGGCCTCTACCTCGTCGCCACCCCCATCGGCAACCTCGGCGACATCACCCTGCGCGCCCTCGACGTGCTCAAGCGGGCCGACCGCATCGCCTGCGAAGACACGCGCCAGACGCAGAAGCTGCTCAACCACTTCGCAATCGCCACGCCGACCGTCAGCTGCCACGAGCACAACGAGCGCCAGCGCGCCGGCGAGTTAGTCGAGGCGCTCAAAGCCGGCGGTCGCATCGCCGTCGTCTCCGACGCGGGCATGCCCGGCATCAGCGATCCCGGGGACCTGGCTCGTGAACGCAGCCATCGCCGCCGGCGTTCCGGTCATTCCCATCCCCGGCGCCAACGCCGCGCTCAGCGCGCTCATCGCCTCCGGCCTGCCCACCGGCGAATTCCACTTCCTCGGATTCCTGCCGGAGAAGGCAGGCGCCCGCCGCACGCGCCTCGAAGACCTCGCTGCGCCAGCCGCGCGATTCCGCGCAGACGCTGATCTTCTACGAGGCGCCGCACCGCATCGTCGACACGCTCGCCGATCTCGAATCCGTCTGGGGACCCGCGCTGCGCGTCGTCGTCGCCCGCGAACTCACCAAGCTCCACGAAGAATTTCTCCGCGGCACCGTCGCCGAAGTACGCCGCGACCTCGCCGCCCGCGACCGCATCCGCGGCGAATTCACCCTGCTCGTCGAAGCGCCCGCCGACGCTACCAAAGCGGGTGCCCCAGGTCTGGATTCTCAGACCTGGGAATCGATCTCCGCCCGCGTAGCCCGCCTCCAATCCGAATCCGGCATCGACGAAAAGGAAGCCCTCAAGCGCCTCGCCCGCGAACTGGGCCAATCCAAAAGCGAGCTCTACCGCGAACTCCAGCGCGAACGCGCAAAATGCAAATAGCTGTGGTGCGTTGCTCAAACACCACTCACCACCATGCCCACCGCCTCCTCCGCGCTCTCCGCAACCTGCAGCAGCCCTCGATTCTCCGCCTTCAGAAATCCCGCCTCCACCGCGCGATCCAGAAACTCGAGCAGCCCATCCCAATAACCCGCCGTATTGATCAGGATGCAGGGCTTGGCATGCAGCCGAAGCTGCTTCCAAGTCACAATCTCCATCATCTCGTCGAGCGTTCCGTAACCGCCCGGCAGCATCAGAAACGCATCCGCCAGCTTGACCATGCGCGCCTTGCGCTCGTGCATCGTCGGCACCATCTCGAGCCGCGTAAGCCCGGTGTGCGCGATCTCGCTGCCGGACAAGCATCTCCGGCAGCACGCCGATCACCTCGGCTCCTCCCGCGAGCGCCGCATCGGCCACTGCGCCCATCAGCCCCACGCTTGCTCCGCCGTACACAAGCCCCAGCCCTGCCGCGGCAATCGCCTTGCCCAGTGCCACCGCCTCCGCCAGAAACGCCGGATCCGTTCCATTCGCCGAACCGCAATACACCGCCACGCGCTTGAACTCGTTTCTCCACAGCATTCATCTCGCACCCAGAATAGCGCCCGGTGCGTCCATGCCATGTGTTGCACCGCACCAGGCGCACAACATCGCCTGAGACGGTACACTGGACTAAGGAACCTTCCCGCCTGGACCCCGCCGTGCAGCCGCTCCTCGCCAATCTGAATCCCGAACAGCGCGCCGCCGTCGAAACCACCGAGGGCCCGCTGCTGATCCTCGCCGGCGCCGGCTCCGGCAAAACCCGCGTCATCACCAGCCGCATCGCCTGGCTCATCCAGGAGAAAGGCGTCGCGCCCGACTCGATTCTGGCCGTCACCTTCACCAACAAGGCCGCCAGCGAGATGGGCGAGCGCGTCGAGCGCCTGCTGGGCCACGCCTCGCTGGCCAAGCCGCTGATCGCCACCTTCCACTCGCTCTGCGTGCGCATCCTGCGCCGCGACATCGAGGCGCTCAAGGTCGGCAACGAGGGCCTCACCCGCTCCTTTGCCATCTACGACGAAAACGACCAGCAGGGCATCGTCAAGCAGATCATGCGCCGCATGGGCCTCGACACCAAGCAGCTCACGCCGCGCACCGTGCTCGGCCGCATCTCCTGGGCCAAGAACCACATGGTCGATCCGCAGGAGTACTACCTCGGCTCGAAGGATCCCAACAGCGAGCGCATCGCCCACATCTACAAGGGCTACAAGGACGAGCTGCGCAAGAACAACGCGCTCGACTTCGACGATCTGCTGCTTGAAGCCGTGCGCCTGCTCAAGGTCTCCGGCGAAGTGCGCGAGCGCTACCAGCGCCGCTATCGCTACCTGCTCGTGGACGAGTACCAGGACACCAACCGCCCGCAATACGAGCTGATGAAGCTGCTGGCCGGCGAGCACAAAAATGTCTGCGCCGTCGGCGACGAAGACCAGAGCATCTACTCCTGGCGCGGCGCCGACATCCGCAACATCCTCGAGTTCGAGAAGGACTTTCCCAACGCCCGCATCGTTCGCCTCGAGCAGAACTACCGCTCCACGCAGATCATTCTTGAAGCCGCCGGCGCCGTCGTCGCCAACAACCTGCGCCGCAAGGGCAAGAAGCTCTGGACCGATCGCCAGGGCGGCTCGCTGATCGGCTACTACGAGGCCCCCGACGGCGAAAACGAAGCGCTCTTCATCGCCGACCGCATTCAGAAATTTCTGCGCGAGAGCTCGTCGGAGGCGCGGCAGCGAAGCGCACTGCGCCGTGCTTTATCGCACCAACTCGCAGTCGCGCCTGGTGGAAGAAGCGCTGCGCCGCTACAACATCAGCTACACCATGGTGGGCGGCTTCAGCTTTTACGAGCGCGCCGAGATCAAGGACCTGCTCGGCTACCTGCGCCTGGTCCGCAATCCGCACGACTCGATGGCGCTGCAGCGCGTCATCAACACGCCGGCGCGCGGCATCGGCAAAACGACGCTGGAAACTCTGGAGCGCCTGGCGCTTGAAACCGGCCAGTCCACCTGGGACGCTACTCGGCGCGGCGATCCGGAACAAGCTCATCCCGACGCGCGCGCTGATGGCGCTCGAATCCTTCCGCCAGCTCATTCTCGACGCACAGGCCATGATGGACCCCGACTTCGCCGGCAAGCTCTCCGCTGATGTGGCAGAGAGGAAACTGACGCGGCCGACACTGACTTCAGCTTCGGCGCGGCAGAGCCGTCGGCAGAACAGAAGCAGAAGGCCGCCGAAGAGCTGAGTCAGCAGCCGACTTCGCTTTCGGCGGCAATGAGAATCAGATCCCGCTGCTCGACGCCAGCCACTTTTCGCCGTTCGCCGAAAAGCCGTCCAAGCGGCCATTTCTGCGGGATGCCGAAGAAGTCGGCCGGATTCTGGGACCTGGGAATCGAAGCTCAGACGAGGAGCTGCCCGACGACAGATCCGTCCGAAGCGCTTCCGCACGCCCGGCGATGCAGCCACGCTGCCCGAGCTGATCCGCTTCCTCATTGACCGCACCGGCTACATCAAGGCGCTCGAAGCCGAGGCTTCGCCGGAGGCCTTCAGCCGCATTGAAAACCTGAAGGAACTGGCCAACGCCGCGCACGATGCCGAGGTCCGCGGCGAAACGCTGGCCGAGTTCCTCGACCACGCCGCGCTCGCCTCCGACACCGACCAGTACGATCCCGACGCCCGCGTCACGCTGATGACGCTGCACGCCGCCAAGGGACTCGAGTTTCCGCTCGTCTTTCTTGCCGGACTCGAAGAGGGCCTCTTCCCGCACTCGCGCACTCTCATGAATCCCGAAGAGCTGGAAGAAGAGCGCCGCCTCTGCTACGTCGGCATGACGCGCGCCATGAACACGCTGATTCTGACGCGCGCCCACTATCGCCGCCGCTACGGCAACGACGCGCCGGAGATGAGCATGCCTTCGCGCTTCCTTGAAGAGGTGCCGAGCCAGTTGATTGAGAACCTCGGCGGCCGTTCACCCGCCTGGTCCACGCCCGCTTACGGCAACGGATACGGATCGGGGCGCAGATCAGGCACTGTGAGCAGCAGGTCCGCGCACGGAGACGAGTTCGAGAGCCGCCACTACAACTACGAAGACGAGAGCCAGGAAGTGAGGCGTATCGCGCACGGCCAGGCTCTCATCCAAAAAGTAAAAGCGCGCAAGCGCCGGAGCGCCCGGAGGGCTCCATTGATAACATCGCCCGGTTTTTCGGCGGGAAACCCGGCGCGTTCGTTCGCCCCGCATCGTCGCGTCCGGCGATGGACATCCCGGAGCAGACCGGCGCCGCAGGCCTGAAGAAAGGCCAGCGCGTTCGCCATGCGAAATACGGCGACGGTACTGTGCTCTTCCGCGAGGGCGACGGCGACGATGCCAAGCTCACCGTCATGTTCCAGCAAGGCATGAAAAAGCTGATGGAAAAATTCGCCAACCTCCAAAAGATCTAGATTGTCACAGGGAGCCGGAGGTCTCGCTGTTCGCCGCCTGCTGGCTGCGACGGCAAATCAGATTCCTCAAAAAAATTTCTTTCTTTTTTTCTTGCGGTGTGGCTATGATGGCTCCGCAAGAATCAGCCGGCGACATGGTCGATGCATCCCCACAATCGCCCAACGACCGGCTCGACCTGTGGCACTCCTGCCAGCCGGCTTGCAACCAGGGCTGCGCCCGCAGCCGGGAGAAACCATGCACAAACTGCTTCCTTGCACACTCGCCCTTTCCTGCGTCTGTGCGGTCTCCGCCTTGGCCCAGGAAGCCTCTACCACTTCGACCGCAAGTGCGCCTAGAGCTGCAACGAACCAAACCATCACCTCTACTGCGAATGAAGACGCTCGCGTTCAGGCTGTCAGCGACTATTGGACCGACGACCGGCTGGCCAATGCCATACCCATGCCTGTTCCCAGGGAGGCGCCTGAAGATGTCAACGCCAGTGCCGCCCCACGGCCGGGCCTGTGCACGCGGGAGCGGGCGGATTGCCTTCCTATAAGGACCCGGCCTCGGAAAGTACGCCCGGGCGCTTCCCGCTAAGCCAGGGGGACGACACGGGCACCGAAGCCACGCCCGATGCTTTCAGCTATGAGATGCCGTTCAGCAACTACCGCGCAGGCAACCGAAACACCTACCCCTACTCCACCATCGGAAAGCTGTTCTTCACCATCCCGCCGGGCAACTCCGAACCTGCGGGGGATTATGTCTGCTCCGCTGCGGTAGCGATCAAGAGCTATTTCGTGGTGACAGCGCGGCATTGTGTCTTCGACACCGGCAGCAAGAAGTTTTACAAGAACTGGGTCTTCTTTCCTGGTTGGAATAACGGCTCCGATTCCACCCTGCACGGCGCATGGTTTCCAGAGTTGGTCGCAACCTGGGTCTCGGCAAGCACGCTCAGCCTCACCACCGGTTGGGACATTGCCATGATGGCCATGCACGACGCCACCAATAAAGGCTGCGCCGGCAACACAGGCCGGACGATTGGAAGCTACACGGGATGGCTCGGATACACCTATGGCGGCAGTTACGCGCAAAGACAATGGAACATCTTTGGCTATCCCCAGGGTGCGCCATTCGAGGGCAACTACCTCTACCAGGACAACGGCGCTACCGGCTTGGTGAATCCCCTGTTGACAACCAACATCGTGGAGGTGGGAAATCCACAAACAGGCGGCACGAGCGGAGGTCCCTGGATCATTGGCTTCGACCCCGGCAACGCTACCGATCCCAACCCGAACAACAACGTGAACCCCACTCTCAAAAACCTGGCAAACGGGGTGAACAGCTTCGTTTGGACTCGGCCTTCCCAGCCGCTCGCCATCAACGGCACCATCTTTCAGGCCAGCAATTTCTGGAACCTCTACACGTTCCTGAATGCGCAAAAATGCAGCTGACAACGCCTGCTTCACCCATCAACAGCCCTGGACGCGTCTCGCGTTCAGGGCTTTCTTATGCGGAAGAATAAGTGCCCAGAAGTTTCGCGGCTGCACCGGTAGCCGTACCGGATGAGCAGTACGTGCGTGGCAAGTTCCGGCGCTGCTTCGCCGTTCGATGACGCCGGTTCCGAGATCCGCTGACTCTGCTGGGCCGCCAAGGGCAATGCTGGCGCGACCGGCACTGAATTGTTTCGAGGCGGCTCCCGAGAAATTCGCAACGGCAACCACCCGATCGCGCACCCCGTTCTCGGTCGCCACAAAATCGTCTGCCGTGAGCCCCGAAACGGGTGCGCCACGTCCATCCCGGACCCATACCAGCACCTTGGCGGTATCGGTTGCGCGGGCCTCGATCTGACAGTAACCGCGTGGGACAACGCAGGCTGTCGCTGTCTCGCATATCAACAACCAGCGGAAGACTTCGAGCCAAACTTTCATGATCGACCGCTTCTCAGAGCAAATCTGCGAGCACAATATGCCATGGAACGGGCCCGCCTGGCTGTGACAAAGGCGTCAGCTGCCCCCGTGACGGCATTTGTCCAGGCCGTCCTGCCCCGAAATCAATCCTGCTGGCGCCAAACGCCTTGAAGCAGCGGCGGGCTCACGTTCATCATCTCTATCGCGGCGCTATCGCTTCCCCTGAGGTCCGAGATGACAACCACTCCCATCGCCCCGCGCATTCCGCAATCAAACTTTGCGCTTCCGATCCTTGTCGGCGGAGCCGTCGCCGGCACATTCGACCTGATTGCCGCCTTCATCACCTTCGGGCTCGGCTCCCCGCGCGCCATTGCCGGTGGGTTGCTAGGCCGGTCAGCCTTTCAGGGAGGAACGGGCACCTACATCCTCGGCGTCGTGCTGCACTACTTCATTGCCTTTGGAGCCGCGACCATTTACTGCCTTGCGAGCCGCAAACTTGAGTTTCTATACGATCACTTCTTTGTCTGCGGCCTGTTCTATGGAATCGCGATCTATCTTGTGATGAACCTCATCGTGCTGCCGCTGTGCGCACTTCACTTCATGGGGCCTTACCAGTATCGCGGACTAATGCAGGGCATCCTCATCCACATGTTCATCATTGGCCTGCCCATCTCGTTTGCGCTTCGCAGACTGTCTTGATGGCATTTAGGCCGCTCGGCCTTCGGCAGAAAAGCGCTATTCCAGCCCGATCACCAGCGCCTCGCGCGCTTTGGCCATCGCGGCATGAGTCTCCAGCCGCTTCGCCGGCTCCTCGCCGTCGAGCACGCGAAACACTCCCTCGGCCAGCGCCAGCAGTTCATCTTCTCCGGGATACACCGTGATCGGCGCGATCCACTCAAGATACTGGCGCAGCTTCTGCACCATTCTCTCGGAATGCGCCATGCCGCCGGTCAGCAGCAGGGCGTCCACCTTTCCGCACAGCACCGCTGCCATCGCGCCGGCTTCCTTGGCGATCTGATAGATCATCGCTTCGTATACCGCCGCGGCCTTCTCTTCACCACCATCGATGCGCCGTTCCACCTCGGTCAGATCGCGCGTCCCCAGGTATGCGAACAGGCCACCCTCTCCAAAGACCATGCGGTCCAGTTGCTTGTCGTTATAAGCCCCGCTGAAACAGACCTTGATCAGTTCCCGCACCGGCAACCATCCCGTCCGGTCCGGCCCGAATGGTCCTTCTTCCGGCGTGTTGTTGTCGATCATCCGGCCGTCGCAGTGTGCCGACACGGTAATCCCGCTGCCCATGTGCGCCACGATCAGCCGCAGCTCCGCGTAGGCACGGCCCTGCTCACGCGCAAATCTCCGCGCCACCGCCTTGATGTTGAGTGCATGGCCCACGCACGAACGCTGCACCAGCGGTGAGCCCGAAATGCGCGCGCAATCCTGCCACTCATCTACCGTTACCGGGTCAACGATGTACGCATTCACCCCCGCCGCCTGCGCAAACTTCAGCGCCAGCACGGCGCCCAGGTTGCTTGCATGTTCGCCGCGTCGCGCCAGGCGCAGTTCCTCCACGATTGCATCGTCAACCAGGTAGGTCCCGCACTCCATCGGCGGCAGGAACCCGCCTCGTCCTGCAACCGCCGCAAACTGTTTTGCGTTGTAGCCCGCGCCTTGCAACGCTTGGTCAATCAACGCCGCGCGATAGCCCGTCCGCGCCAGCATCGAGCGCCCGCGAAACTGCTCCAGTTCCTCGTCGCCATGCCGGATCGATGTCACCCACTCGGCGCCGGCGCGCGTAAAAACTCCAAATTTCGTCGATGTCGATCCCGGATTAATGACCAGAACTCGGTTACTCTCGTGCGGCACAGCTTTCTCCAATGCCATGCTACACTCTAGCCAAACACCCGAATTCGATTAGAAGTTCTTGCCTGTTCCGAGTAACCGCTCCACACGCAACACTTCCACATTGCGTTCTGCGGTAAATCAACACTTAGAGGGAGTTCCTCATGGAACAAGGCACAGTGAAGTGGTTCAATGACGCAAAAGGCTTTGGCTTTATCACGCGTGAAAGCGGGGAGGACGTCTTCGTTCATCACACCGCGATTCAGTCGAAAGGTTTCCGCACCCTCCAGGAGGGTCAGCGCGTTCAGTTCAACGTAGTCAAGGGCCCCAAGGGCCTGCAGGCCGAGAGCGTTCAGCCCGTTTAATCCACGGCGCACTCAAAATCAAAGAGGGACGGCGAATCTGCCGTCCCTCTTCATTTTTGCGGCCAGCTGGCTTTTATGCCGCCAGCTATAAGAACGGCTGAAGCGCGGCTCTTGTCGACGAAAGAGACAAATAACCGGACGGTGGGGATGATAAAGAAACAATCGGTCGTGGCACTTGTAATGCTCCCGTTGATTCCCTTGGTCTTGATGCTGGGGGGGACTGCTGTTCAGCCTGATTAATCCTGAAATGGCGGCAGTCATCAGAATTATGTGCGCAACTACCACCTGCTCGGTCTGCTGACGAGCATATCTTTAGCGCGTCAGTCTGTTGGCGCCTCGCAAACTTAACTCGGATGGAAGTCTGACCCGAATCGTAGAGGCAACTGCCAGGTTACTCACGGCGGCAAAAACTACGCGCGCCAAATATGCGAGGGGCCTCCATCTTCTGGAGGCCCCAACTCAGGAGTCAGTTGATACGCCTCAATGACGCATGCTTACCTGGTCGCCGTAAATGATTCCACGGCCATTCGTGCCGAAATAAACCCGCCCGTAAATGCGCGGATCGCCGGTGATGGTGGTGTTGGTCTGTGCATATTGGTGTTGATCGTTGTTGATGCGCGTCCACGTAAGTCCGGCATCGTTGGAGCGGTAGATGCCCCAAACTCCATCAACTTCTGCACCGCTGTACAAAGCCGGGTATCTGTGGAAGGCGCAGGTTTGCCGAAGCCGATCGTGCTGGCTGCGTCAACGTCCCACACCTCGTAGAACGAATTACCGCCATCGAGCGAGTGCCAGAGGCCATGTACGGTTGTTGTGCTGCCGCCTGCGAGCCAGATGTCGCCCTCGCGTCCCGGCGTTGCCTTGAACTGCGCCGGAGTGCCCGCCGTGGGCAGGTTGCTCGCCGAGGTCGCGGCAAATGTCTTGCCGCCATCGATGCTGCTGTAGAACGAGCCATTCGCAAAAGCGTAGAACTTCAGCGGATTCACGCGGTCAGAACGGACGTTCGCGCCGGCCGGTGCGCCCGTGGATGCAGTCCAAGTAGTCCCCTTGTCGGTGGAGAAAAAGATACCTGCTCCAGAACTCCACAGGACACGGCTGCCATCGGCGGCGGCAGCCACTGTCCCGCCCGACGCGCCCCCAGGCTGGTTGGCGGCGGGACCCCATGTCTGCCCGCCATCCAAAGAGAAGGCAATGTTCGTCCCGTTTGTGCCGCCCGTTCCGGTGCGCACAATGAAGCCTGGGCTCAGTTCGGCGTAATCGAGGCTCGTTCCCGTGGCGAATACCGGGTTGGCATCCATCACACTCGCTGTCGTCAGGTCATTGTGCGTGAAGCCGCCCACATCGGCCACCGCGCTGATCAGATGAGCCGTGCCCGCGGGAGGACTGATGAGATCCTGCACCGCGGTTTCCTCAATTCCCACCGCCGCCACCGAGATGTCGACCACACCGCCGTTGTCCCAGGCCGTCAGATTGTTCGTGCCGTACATCGTCGCGCCCGTGCCGAAGAACATACGGCCGGAATTGAATGGATCGATCTCCAGCGATTCGACCATCCAGCCCAGCTTCGGCGTTGGCTGCGGACACAATGAATTGCTCGACGCTGCCGAAGTGCACGTTGCTGGAGTTGCTCCGAACGTGAGCCATGGGGCCACCGACGCATAGTCCATCGTGTAACTCGGGGCAAGGATATTGGGCCAGGGGTTAGACCAGTTTACGTTCCAGATCAGATTCCAGTTGTTTCCGCCATCCAAGCTGCGGAAGAAATTCACGTCCGGCCACCACTGGTTGAGCGCTGCCACCACAATCGTATTGGGGTTCTGCGCATCCACAGCCAGCCCGCCAAACCCGTATCCTCCGTTCAGGGGCGACGCAGGGGGCGTGATCTTCGTCCACGCGGCCGCGCTCGTGTCGTACTTCCATACGTCGCCGGCTGAGCCGTCATAGGGTCCGGCATTGTTGTTGTAGCTGAGATACAGCATGCCGTTGGAGGCGAGTTTGCCATGGTGCGCCATCAAGCCCGTCGGCTGCCCCGCAACCGGCGACCACGTTTGACCGCCATCGGCGCTGTGCCACAGGCTGTTAGCCGGATCGGCCACGCCGACATAGATGTTCTGCGAGACCTGCATCTGGCCGACCTTAATGGTCGTACGCGGATCAAAGGTTACCCAAACAACCCCGATCGGATCGTTATCATACGTGTCCGAGGGGCCGCTTGAGGGCTCATGATAGGGGCCGGTGTCCGGTAAACTCGCGACCCGGGACCATGTCGCGCCAAAATCCGTGCTTCGCCAAAGCCCGTTCCCGCTGCGGGTTCCCAGGTAAAGAACATGATTGTTATTGGGGTCAATGGCCAGCCGCTCGCCCATTCCGCGGCCAGGCATGTTGCTGCCGACCTTGAAGGGCAAATCAAACCTCCGGAACGTGTGGCCTTGGTTGACAGAACGGAGGATCGCGCCGTTTTCGGTCGTCCACTCATTGGTGTAGGTGCCAACCGCGAGATAGAGGCGTTGCGGGTCATGCGGATCGATGGCGATGCTCTCCACCCCGCTGAGGTTCCAGTCAGGATAGCCGACCCAGTCCAGCAGAGGAATCCAGCGCCCTGAATCCGGATCAAGCTTGTACGCGCCGCCAATGTCTGTTCGGGCGTACACAAGGCCAGGTTCCGTTGTGCTAAAGACGATCCCGCTGATGAAGCCGCCGCCACCGCCAATGACGGCATTATCGAAGCGATACGGCGTATAGCCCTGAGCCGACACAAGTGATCCGCCGAACAGGGCTGCGAGAATTGCAGACTGTCCAATCACCCGGACCAAACCGCCGAACCTTGCGGACAAAAAAGATGACAGAATCCAACTTGGCATAAGTCTCCCTTCTTCCGCCGCGGATTTTGCGGCAGACAGGCACGTGTGTCAAGAGAAAATTACGAGTAGAAGCGGGATCTTGCGACGCGGTAGGGCGAGCGCGGAGGGTAGTTCTCACGTTGTAGGGTGTCGCCGCTCCCTCTTGGTCGCGAGATGGCCGGTTCATCTATTTCCTCCGCTGGGCGGGTGATCCGGGTGTTGCGTGGTCGATCTGAAGGGATTACGCCATACTGGAGTGTTTGGTCTCTGGATGGGTCTCGACCCTGAGGATGAGCCGCTGTTGCTCCGCGATGTGGGAACGGACGACGGAGGAACCTTGTGCTCTCCGGTCGTTGCTCCTGTATCACCGCCAATCTGGAAGTTGCTTTTCAGCACCGGGCCGTTTGGCTCAGCGCGCCCTCTCAGCGCACAGCAACTCTCTCACACCAGCCAATTTAAAAACCCTATAACGTCTGCCCCAGCCGCTTCTCCAGCTGCCCGCGATAAGTCCGGCTGACGCGGGGCCGCGAACCGTCGCGCAGAACCGCCTCAAACTCGCCGTGTGAAATCGGCTCCAGTTGCAGCACGCTCTCAATATTGATGAGCGCCGACCGATGCACACGCACAAAGCGCCGCGGGTCCAGCTTTTCAGCCAGATCGTTCAGCGCCGCACGATACAGAGAGCTCCTTGCCGGCCACGTGCAGCGTGACATAAACACCCGCCGCCTCGATCCAGTCGATATCGATCACGCGAATAAAGCGCGTGGTCCCGCCCGACTTCACCACCAGCCGGTCAAGCCTCCGCTCCGGCGCGGCGGGCGCGGCGCTCACCATCTTCATCACGCGCTGGCCAAACTCCTTCAGGCTGCGTTCGTCCAGGCGCGATTTCACGCGCGTCATCGTCGCTTCAAACCGCTCGTCGCTGAATGGCTTCAACAGGTAATCGAGCGCATTGGCCTCGAATGCGCGAATCGCGTGCTGATCGTATGCGGTTACAAACACGGTCAACGGCATCTGTGCCGCGCCGATCGCGTCGATCACTCCCAATCCATCCAGCTCCGGCATCTGCACATCGAGAAAAAGTACATCCGGATGCTGGCTCTGAATCATTGCAACCGCGGTCTCTCCGTCCGCGGCCTCTGTGACGGACGCAATCTGTTCGTCTCTCTGCAGCAGATCGATCAACCGCTGGCGCGCGGGCAGTTCATCATCCGCCACCAGCACGCGAATCGGCTCAAGCATACGCGCGTTCATCGATCACTTCTCCCACCAGCCGCAGCGGCAGCACGACCTCCACCACGGCGCCACCCTCCTCGCGGTTCTTCACCACAAAGCTGCTTGCACCGTTCGGGTGCAGCCCTTCAATTCTTTGTCGCGTGATCGACAACCCCAGCCCTTCTGAGGTTTCCAGCGTCCAGCCACGGGGCAGCCCCACGCCGTCGTCAAGTACGCGAACCTCCAGTCGTCCGTCCTTCGCCGACGCATGCACGGTCACCGTCCCGCCCGCGGCCCGCCGCGAAATCCCATGCCGGATCGCGTTCTCCACAAGCGGCTGAATAAACATCGATGGCACCGCCGCATACTTCACGTCCGGCGAGACATCCATCACAACCTTGAGTTGATTGCCGAATCGAATCTTCTGTATCTCCAGGTAGTGCCCCAGCAGTGCCAGCTCTTCGGTCAGCGGAACCTCCTGCCGGTCCTTTGAATCGAGCGACATCCGAAGGAGATCGCCAAGATGCTCGATCATTCTCCGGGTCAGCTTGGGATCACGTTCCACGTGCGACGAAATTGTATTCAGCGCATTGAACAGGAAATGCGGATCTAGCTGCATGCGCAGCGCATTCAACCGCGCCTCGCTGATGCTGTGCTCGAGCCGCTCGAGTTGAAGCTCGCTGTTCATGTATCGCTCGTAATAGCGATAGGCCTGCAGAGCACCCACGATCAGGCCGCAGATGAGCCAACTCCACAGGTACCAGCCCAGATTTGAAAAGCCGAAAATCTGCGCTGGTCGAATCGAGCTCCACGGAACGACACCCACAACCGCCCGCATCGTCGTGAAAATGTAGAAGTAGATGACCGTAAACACGGCGCTGGCAATCAGGTGCGCTCCGATACGCTTTCCCAACTCCTTGCCTGAGAACGGCAACCGGCGATCCAGCCAGATCACCATCGGAGTGATGAGTCCCCAGGCCCAGAACTCCGTGAGATACATGCGAAGCGACTGGTTGTAGTTCGGGCTGGTCAGGCTGGGGAGAGAAAATATCCAGCCGACAACAGTCCACCACACGGCCGCGAAAAGAACGCGGGCCCACCAGCGACGCGACAACCGTCCAATCCAGGTCGTTGGTGGACGCTCTTCCTTCGCACCAATCCATTCGCCAGTTTGCTTATCCACTGCTCGCACTGCCCATCCCACACGTCGCTCGAACCAATTCTCTTCCCGCTGCAAGAATCACGCGCTCACGCATGAAGTATCGGCGGCGACTGTGCCCCCCACATTATCCATCACTTTCCCTTGACTCTGCGCCTTTCGCCATCAAGGGCTAAATCAGGAGAAGCACACCCAGGGCAAACAAGACCACCGCGCAGGAGACCATCAGGAAGCGTTGCGTCCGCTCGCCCCGGGTGAGATTCGCTTCTTTCATACCGCTCATCAATTGCTCATTCATTGCCCTGAGTAACTCCTGTTCGTCCCCAAATCCTGCACTCTTACATGAGCGCATATAAGTTCCCATCCGTCCCGCTGAAGTACACCACGTTGTCCGCTACCACGGGTGACGAGATCACGGGCCCCATTGTTTCCAGCTTTCCGTAGCCGGCAACCACATCCTGATAGAAGTCCGATGGAAATGCCCCGAAGTAGTCGCTGGTGCCGTCAGCCTTCGTAAATGCCGGACCATTCTGCTTCGCGGCATCGGTCGTATACGTCCAGGCTATGTTCTCGTTCGTCAGGTCCACGGCATTCATCGTCCCCGCCGTCGAACCCACATACAGCATGTTTCCCGCAATCGCCGGCGACGAGTAGACGGGCCAGCCTTTGAAGCTGACGGAGTAATCGATCTTTCCTGTCTTCGCATCGGCTGCGTACAACATGCCTCCATAAGAAATCGCGAAGAACACCTTGCCCTGGCTCACCGCGGGTGAGGTGAGTATCCACGTCCCGCCAGTCGCGTATGCCCACTTTGTCTTGCCGGTCTTCTCGTCCAGCGCATACATGTGCGAGTCGCGGCATCCGAAATAGACGGTGCCATCCACCACGGCTGCCGACGACTGAATTCCCTGCTGGTTGTGCGCGACCGTATCTTCGCCGGTTTTGAAGCGCCAAATCTCCGCTCCCGTCGCGGCATCGAGCGCATAGAAGTAGCTATCCCAGCTCCCGATAAACACCTTCCCATCTGCGATAGCCGGCGAAGCATGCACCACGTCGCCCGTTTTGAACTTCCACTTCAGCGCGCCCGTCTGCGCATCCAGCGCGTACACATTCCCATCGCCGCTGCCAAAGTAGACAGCGCCATTCCACACCGCCGGCGAAGAGAGATAGCAGTCCCACGGGTCGGGCATGCTCTGGCTCGCGGGTTGAAGTCCGTGCAGATGCTGAGCGGTGAATTGCCTCTCGCCATCTGTCTGGAACTTCCACTTCAGCTTGCCTGTCGCCGCGTCCACCGCATAGAAATTGCTGTCGTACGCGCCAAAGTAGACCAGCCCGTTCGCTACCGCCGGAGAAGAGGTGATCCGGCTCTTTGTCTCGAACTTCCACTTCTCGGTTCCCGCGGCGCGATCCACGGCGTAGAGGAAGCCCCCCGTGCTCCCCACATAGATCGTCGCGCCATCCACCGCCGGAGACGAGATGAGCTGACCCTTCGCGTGAAATGTCCACTTCACATGCGAAAAGCTCGGCACTCCCCTCGCATCGTACACACCCGTGTGCTCCGTGTTTCCGCGGAAGGTGGGCGCGTTCTCAGGGAAAGCACGCACCGCGAGGAACAAGGATGCAAAACCCAGAATCAAAACTGTAGTAAGAGAACTCAATCGAGGGGAGCGGGCTTGCCTGGCCACAACCCATGCCTTGGCCGATACCGAACAATCCTTTGAGGTATTTCCATCGTTGTCTTTCATGCCTGCAAGGTAACCCTGCGGCCAGGGGAGGTCTATCTCGATGTGGCCACCGGGATTGCTGCATTTCGAGTCGGTTCCCTGATCCGATCAAAAGGGCAAAGTCCGGGGCCCCCACGAGCGGGTCCTTGCTCGCGGGGAGATTCCGGTTCCGTGCGAACGGGGTTTGTTCGGTGGGAAGCGTTGTGGATTGAGTGGTTTCCCCGTTGGAGAGGCCGCTCGCACCCGCGTTCGTGCTATACTTGTCTAAATCGTAGGATTCGATACGAAGTTCTTGCCTGTTCCGCTTACCCGCTTACTCGCAACCACTTCAGCGTTGCGTTCGCCGAATAATTCAGCATCAAAAGGAACAACACAATGGAAACAGGCACAGTCAAGTGGTTTAATGACGCCAAGGGATTTGGATTTTTGAGCCGTGAAAACGGCGAGGACGTCTTCGTCCATCACTCCGCCATCCAGGCGAACGGATTCCGTTCACTGCAGGAAGGCCAGAAGGTCCAGTTCAACGTGACCAAGGGACCCAAAGGCTGGCAGGCCGAGAACGTCCAGCCCGTCTAATCACCAGGCATTGGACATAGCTCAAAAGGGACGGCAAACTCGCCGTCCCTTTTCATTTTTGAGCCAATCTTTGACTCTACGTCTCATGCCGCAGGATTGTGCACCTTGGCATCATGCTTCTGGGATTGGGGATGCACTGAGTCATGGTCAGATTTGTGGTTTCCCAGGTAATCCAGCGTGCTGATTGATTGTGTCTTCGAAACGTGAACCCACGACATGAGTTGCGCGCACGCCTTTCGAGACGAGTTGGCACACCTCAAAGCGGTTGATGCCCTGCGCGAGCGCACGGTGAATTTGATTGGAACGCATGACTGACTCCGATCGCCAGACGGCCAGCGCGAGGGTCGCTGGCATGGTTTTGCTGCGTGGGGTACGGAGCTCGTCGTAGGGGAGAGGACACTCTCATTCGAGCAGGCTGGACTTCATCCAGATCGCGTCTTAGTTCTCATTCTACGCCACAGTCTCTTGTTCCTTTCCTGCTCGCGGACCAATGGTCACGTCGCACAGCTTCAATCCCGGCCCGCTGTGCACCTCTTCTTCTTCTCTCGTTGGCTTTCACAGCGCCACGAACCCTGTTAACATAAGGCTCGCATCCCATCGACCGGGGCGCTTCGAAACAACAAGATTGAAAGAGGTTAGTAGTGGCCGATACCAAAAAGATTGAAGACAAGGCAGAACGTAAAAAAGTGAAGCGCGCAGCCCGCAAGAAGGCCGCTCCCAAAGCCAAGCGCACCACCCCGCGCGGCTCCAACAAAAAGAAAGTCAAGAAAATGGTACGCGGCCAGTCGAAGCGCTAAAAGTAGCGAACTATCAGCCATCAGCTTTCAGTTTCTTCGTGCCTGCGCAGATTGATCACGCATTCCCGGAAGGACTGAGGGCTGAAGGCTAAAAGCTGAAAGCTGAAAGCTTAAACTGCATTTCCCGCTCCCCCCTTGAGCAGAACTTTGTATCCTGTCACAAAGAACCCTTCGCCACGGGACGAGGAGAACTGCACTGCCCAGTCAACTGCTTGCCTGCAAATCCATCGATAAGCTGATCCGCGAGTCGGAAGAACCGGACCACGCGCTCAAGAAATCGCTCGGACCGTGGTCGCTTACCGCACTTGGCATCGGCGCCGTCATTGGCTCGGGTATCTTCACCGTCATCGGCACTGCGATGGCGGGGCAAAAGTTCGCAACTCCTGAAGTCAGCAATACCCCGCTCATTCACTACCTGCTCACGCACACCGCCATGGCCGGCCGCCCCGGCGCGGGCCCGGCCCTCGCGGTTTCGCTCGTCCTCGTCGCCATCGTGTGCGTCTTCACCGGCCTCTGTTACGCCGAGCTGGCGTCGATGATTCCTATCGCGGGCTCGGCCTACACCTACACCTACGCGACGCTTGGCGAACTCGTTGCCTGGATCATCGGATGGGACCTGATCCTCGAGTACGCCTTCAGCAACATGAGCGTCAGCGTCGGCTTCGCAGCGCACATCGAGGCGCTTCTCGAGTGGTTCGGCATTCACTTCCCGCTCAAGTGGATCTCGCCTGCCTACCTGCCCACCGGTCTTCAGGACCTCGCCGGCAACGACCTCTACCAGCCCGGCTGGCACTTCGGCTTCAACATCCCGGCCTTTCTGGTCGTGATGGTTCTCACCGTTATTCTCGTGCGCGGCATTCGCGAGTCGGCCCGCACCAATAACATCCTCGTTCTCGTCAAGATTGTTGCAATCCTCGCCTTCATCTTTGCGGCGGCCAGCTTCGTCAAGCCGCAATACTGGCACCCCTTCATGCCCAACGGCTGGACGGGCATGCTTAGCGGCGGATCCATCATCTTCTTCACTTACATCGGCTTTGACTCCGTCTCTACCGCTGCCGAAGAGTGCAAAAACCCGCAGCGCGATCTTCCCTTCGGCATCCTCGCCACGCTCATCGCCTGCACGCTGCTCTACGGCGGCGTTGCCATCGTCCTCAGCGGCATCGTGCCCTGGCAGTCGATCATGGGCGACGGCGCCCCTGTGGTGAACGCGCTCAAGCGGCTCTCGCTGCAGCAAGGCGGAAGCGGACTGCACTGGGTGGAACTCGTCGTCCTCATCGGCGCCATGCTCGGCATGATCTCGTCGATCCTTGTCTTCCAGCTCGGCCAGGCGCGCGTCTGGTTCGCCATGTCGCGCGACGGCCTTCTGCCTGACGTCTTCTCCCGCATCCACGCCCAGTTCCGCACGCCCGCCGTCGCCACCTGGGTCGCAGGATTCGTCGTGGGCATTCCCGCGGGCCTGCTCGACATCGGCACCGTCTCCAACCTCTCCAACATCGGCACACTCTTCGCCTTCGTCCTCGTCTCCATCGCGGTCCTCATCCTGCGCTACCGCGAACCGGAGCGTCACCGCGCCTTCCGCGCGCCACTGGGACCGGTGTTTCCGGTGCTCAGCATCATCTTCTGCGTGGTACTGATGATGGGCCTCGAAGTGCTGACGTGGACAGCCTTCTTCATCTGGCTCGCAATCGGGCTGATCATCTACTTCTTCTACAGCCGCCACCGCTCAGAGTTCGCCCCGCAACGACAAAGAGCTCGCTAATGACTACGGCGGCTTACAACTTCAGAGGCGTGGTTGACGTCCCTCTGTCATCATGCGGAGCTCCGATATGCTCTCAATTCGAAGAAAGCTCCGATCTCACGACTCAACATGCTGGGCGTCTCACCTGATCGTCTGAGGTTTCTTGCCGCACTGGCCGCCAACGGTGCCTTATCTTCGAAGATCTCGGAATTGAACGTCGATTTCTCTGGCGACCTGCGAAGAAGTATTCTACTCCATCCCCTCGGCAAGACACTCCAGAACCGTCGGATTCCGGATGAAGAGGTCGATTCAGGTGGAGATGAGTTGAAGGACGGATTGTGGGTGAAGCCGCAATTCGCTGCAGACCGATTTCAAAACGACTCGAACCGACTTCGAAAAGAAGTGAAGCCCACAACGCGACGATCAAATCGATTCCAACATCACCGGCCCAGCGAGTAGACAGGATCTTCACCGCATCAGCGCATACTCGCCGCAGACTGACCATTTCCAAATCTGGTTCCAGAATCTGCAATTCGGTCGGGAGTAGTCGAACCTACCTGGATCGTTGCGGGCCACGCACTTTGCATGCGAGGCCCGCCGTTTCCGAACTCCGGCTCCAGCCGCAGGACAGGAAACAATCTTGCCCAGAGCGCGACCCGCTATCTCTGCGGGATAAGCGTGATCAGGGCTCCCATCTTTGGCGTTCCGATACCGGTGGATAGGTCATATCCCGGAGTGGTTGGGAACAAACCATTGTTGTTGGTTGTTTGACCTTTCCCGGTGATGTCGTTGAAGTACCCTTTCGCATCGATGTTATACAGCAGGTAGAGAAGCGGGTTAGCGTTGCCGATGCGCCTGTGATAGAGGCTGTCGTGGTTGGCGATGATTGCCGACCAGAACGGCGACGAAAGGCTGGTGCCTCCGATGCCGAACCAGCCTGCCGGAGTTTGGAATTGGCTGAAGGTGCCACATACGCTGTTGGGAGTGCCGGCGTTCCCGGTGCAGTATTCCGCGTAGGGCGTGAACTCATCGGCATTGATTGAGATGTCCGGAACCTCGCGGCACGGCTTGCCCACTGCCGCCAGCGCGCATTGCGTGGTGCCATTGCCATACGCGGTGTAGTGGTTCGTGATGCCAGGCCCAAACTGGTAGTGAGGACGGCCCCAGAATTGGCTGTTGCCGCCGCCACCCGCACCTCCTTCGGCGCACCAGAAGAACCCTGGAAAGCCACCTTCATTCGCGCTCGCGTTGCACAGATTGTCGACATTCCACACTGTCTCGATGCCGGTCGGATAGTCCGGATCCGGGTTTGCGTCCGGATTGAAGGTCTCCAGGGAAGTGCCACCGACGCTCGTCACCCATGGCTGGGAGGGCGGATCCAGAACGTTGACGATGTTAGTTCCGTCGCTTCGGATACAGGAGAACGCGCCGGTGTCACCAGAGGCGCCGAACATGCTCTGTCCCTGCAGAGCCATCTGCTCGAAGACCACGTTTTCAGCCTGAACGTATCCAGCACCGGCATCATTTTCACACACGGACCAGCTGGAGCTGATGACATCAGCAGAGTCATCCTGTGCGATTCTTGTGTACTCATCCAGCTCAGTCTGTCCTGTGTAATCGTTGGGAGCGTTGTAGACGAGAATATGACGTGCCTTCGGTGATATTGCCAGCTGCATCTCGATGTCGGCATCGACCTCGATGTCTCCAGCGTACCCGTTGTAGTCCGGTGGACATTGATCGCCGGCTGGGCAGACGGGGCTGAGAGGACCACCGTCAACGGTGATGTCGACAAGCGGCGGCTTGTAATAAGGGCCATAAAAGTACTGCGCCCACGTTTCTATGTCGGAGTGCAGGTAGGCGGAGAGCTCAAACACGGCGAGGTTAACGCCGGCTCCTTTACCCGCGGGTCCCAGTTTGGGCGCACCATAGATCGAGTTGTCCTGCGACGGCGTCAGACCGCTGCATCCCGGACCACCACCGTAACCGTAGGGAAACCCGACACCGTTATTGACCAGGTTGAATAGCTGTGCCGCAGTCACGTAGGGAGTCTCGCAGCTTGGTGTGGCCGGAACGGTATGCTTCAGGGGCCGGGACCTCATGGATTGAAAGCGCACCGTATTCGAGAGACCTATGACGCCGCGCACTTGAGAAGCCAGGTTCTCCGGCAGCTGAATTTCTGAATCGTTCGAAAAGTAATCGACACCCTTCCGATTGCGGTAAGTGCGGAGGGTCGTCTTGAATATCCTCTCGACCATGCTGCTTGGTCCGCTGACGCGCAGCAGGAACGGAGACGAAGACTTTCCTACGTCCAATCCGCTTTCCCGCAGATAATCGGCAACTGCTTTGGTCTGTTTGCTCGTCGGGGCAAAGCGCGAGTAGAACTCTCCCTGGCCCAGCCAGTGTTGGTAGTTTTTGCTATTCGTGTCGTAGACATCCGCCAGCAGGTCAGATAGCGCCGACTCATTCCTGGGCGCCAGGACGACGTCGACTTCCATCCTTGGGCTGGTGAACTTGCCCGTGACGGCGTCCGTCGTGGGTTTGAAACTGCCGCGAATGGCTGAAAAGCCATTTTCTGCCGCCACACCGACGGCCGTTGACAGGCTAAGGAACAGCGTAAGAAGAGCAACCGCGCAACACAACTTTCTTGCACAATTCATGATTTCCTCCGCATTGTGATCTGGGGCCGCGAAGCCGTGCCCGCCGGGACGGCACGTTAATCGATTGATTCGAAAATGTGAGTTTTTGGGGCCTAAGGGAGCGTTTCGATCATGCGAACCTTATCCCCGGGTTGTGATTCTGTCAAGCTGTAATGAAATACATGCGCGTCTCTGGCTATCCCGGACTGAACAGGGAAGGCCCGGCTCCATAACACCCAACCCGCTACACTCAAGAACGTACGACATTCGAGCACATATCGCTTCAATCGGGTGACAGGATGATTCCCGATGCAAAACGCAACCTGCGGTGACCCGCGCGCTTCACGAAGCCTTTGGCGCGGACACATTTGACGACATTCAACCCTTGACCGGCGGACTTTCCACGGCGCTCGTCTTTCGGATCGTTGTGCAAGGGACTCCCTACCTGCTGCGCATCATCATGCCGGGCGCGCTGGGAGATCCCACCCGCGAGTTCGCCTGCATGCAGGCGGCGGCCGAGGCCGGAGTTGCCCCATGCATCCGGCACGCGAACGCCACTGACAAGATCCTCATCACCGATTTCATTGAGGCGAAGCCCTTCCCCGACGATATGTCCGCGCGGATCGCTCCGGTCCTCCGTCGACTCCATGCGCTCCCGCGATTTCCAGAACCCATGGTAGTCAAGAGCTACTTTGACGCCGTCGACGGATTCGTGCGCCGGTTCGAGGCAGCGAAGATACTCCCGGAAGGCAGGACTGCAGAGTTGTTGGAGGGCTACGCGAAGTTGGCGAAGGTGTACCCAAGGAACGGAGCCGATCTCGTCGCGAGCCACAACGACCTCAAACCGCAAAACACGCTCTTCGACGGCGAACGTGTCTGGCTTGTTGACTGGGAGGCGGCCTTCCTCAACGACCGGTACCTGGATCTTGCGGTCGCAGCGAACTTCTTTGTCAAAGACGAGTCCTCGGTTGAGAACTATCTCCAGGCGTACTTCGGCGAGCCGGCCGGCGACTACCGCAGCGCGCGTTTCTACCTCATGCGCCAGATCTGTCACGTGGCCTATGCCACATTGTTCCTGCTTATCTCCTCTGCTAAAGGACTTGCGGTCGATCCCGAGATGGAAGTGCAAGAGTTCAGGGACTTCCATCGGCGGGTCGTCTCGGGCGAGGTTGATCTTGCTGCTGCGGACGCAAAGCTGCAGTACGGGATGGTTCACCTGAACCGGGCCCTCGAAAACATGCTTACTCCGCGATTCGAACAGGCCATGGCGCTGGTAGCCGGCTGCCACACAAGCGCGTAGCTGCAGAGAATTACCCTCTCACGGCGCACAATGAAGGGTGGAATAAAGCCACGTCGAACCCATCCTTGCCGAGGGCCTGGAACAGGCTGGGAGCTGAAAGCTGGCAGCTATAGCAGTTTCGGAATTGGTGTGGACCGAAGGCACACGGCAAAGTGGCGTTTTCCTTAAGAAAACGCCACCTTCGATGCTCTCAAAAAGTTTACATGAATTCCGAAACTGCTCTAAAAGCTGCATTTCTGCCCGTAAGTCCAATCCTGAGAGGAATCTGCGGCTAAGTCCTTTATTGAGAGGAATTTGGAGCCACACCCTCCCTGCAAATTTATGAAAACAGGGAACTTCTCTGCAGAGATAGGGGAGGGGGGGTAGCAGTACCATATTGTGGTACCGACTCAGGCGAGGCTGTCGGCTTGTCGGACTGCCGGCCATTCCCCAAGCCTGTCACTCGCTACACTCAATGAATGGACGACATCGTCGCGTTCATCCGCAGTCTCCCCAAGGCCGAGCTTCATCTCCACCTCGAAGGGACGGTCACTCCGGCCACCCTTGTGGAACTGAGCCGTCGCCACGATGCCGCGCCGATGACGCTAGCCGAAGCAGAGGCTCTTTACCAGTTCACTGACTTCACCGGCTTTATCGAAGCTTTCAGGGCCGTGTCCCGCCAGCTCGTTCATCCTGACGACTACGAACTCGCCGCTTGGCGCATGATGCAGCGTCTCGCTGCTCAGGGAGTGGTTCACGCCGAGGTTTACATCTCCGTCGGCGTCATCTACATGTGGCGCAACCACGATCTGGCGTGCTTTGAGCCGATCTTTGCCGGTCTCGAGCGCGCCCGTGAGCGTGCCGGGCGCGAACTCTCGCTCTCTGTCTTCTGGATCTTCGACGCCGTCCGCCATTTTACCGTCCCCGAAGCGGAACGTGTCTTCCGCAAGGCAGCCGAGCTTCGCCCGGCGCACCCCTCGATCATTGGCATTGGCCTCGGCGGCGACGAACGCAGAACGGGATCGGCCCCCTTCCGCGACCTCTACGCTGCCGCTCGCGATGCTGGCCTCCGCCTCACCAACCATGCCGGAGAAACCACCGGCCCAGAGGCGATCCGCGAAGCCCTGAGCATCGGATCCGAGCGCCTCGGGCACGTGCTCTCAGCAATCCAGGATCCCGGCCTGCTTGTGGAATTGAAAGCGCGCGGCATCGGCCTCGAGCTGAATCCGACCTCTAATGTCCGAACCGGAGTCTGCTCTTCCTTCGCAGCGCACCCGTTGCGCCGCTACTTTGATGAAGGCTTGCTGGTGACCCTGAACTCCGACGATCCGGCCTTCTTCGGCTCGGACATCGCCAATGAATACTTGCTGGCCCATGCCGAGCAGGGATTCACGCGCGAGGAACTCCGCCAGCTCGCTGCCAATTCCATTCGCGCCAGTTTTCTTCCGGAATCAATCAAAGATTCATGGCTCTCTCACGCCCTAAAGGCATATTGATCAGTAAGGAACGCATCCAACGAAAGTTGTACCGTTCTTTCCCCGATGTGGTACGCCGTTTATTCGGAACGCGATATGATGAAATTAGGAGAACTTTCCAGCCATGTCCGCTGAAGCAGTTCCACTCACGCCGCTCGATGAGCCCGAAGACAGCAACACTCTTCGCGTGCTCGGTTGGTTCTCAGTGGGGATGGCTGTAGCCGCCCTCAGCATTTATGTGGGCCGCGAACTCCGTCTGCGCTACAAGTTCAATCACCGTACACCGTACGACTTCTACTCAAGCGCTGGGCAGCAGACCGGCGAGTTTGGCGTCGGCATCTAGCATCGCTTGTCGCTTCGCATTGAAGAGTGCCGCCTTGGGCGGCATTTTTCATTTCTGCTGCCATACCGAGTAACAGCAACAAAGTTACCTGCACATCGCATAACGAGCATGTTATTCGCGGTTCGAGTTACTGCAATTCACGTCGCCAGTTACTTCATTTCCTGAACTGTCATGGATCAATCAGCGTTAAGCATCTCAGCGCGAAGAGATCTCATCTCTTCTAGTGGAGGAAGGCGAAGCGCTATGACCTATCTAATCTCCCACTGGATCGTCTCCCTCTGCGGTTTCCTGTTTCTGGGACTGCTCGCGATGGCGCTGCATGAAACGGGCCACCTGATCACATCCCTCGCGGTCGGTTTGAAAGTGAAAGGTGTTGGCCTTTGCCTGAAGGGTTTCTACATCGTCCGCGAGGCGGGAACACCATCGAAGAACCTGCTGGTAACGCTTGCCGGTCCGCTCACGAACATTGCGCTCCTGATCATCTTCTGGCACGCATCGAGTGTCTTCACCTTGGCTAATATGTGCTTCGCGATTTGCAACCTCGCCCCGGTGAAAGGCTCTGACGGCGATCGGGCCCTCGACTGCCTGCGCGATATGCAGAAAGAAATCGAGGCGGCCGGAAGAATCTTCTAGCCTTCGTCCTTCTCGTTTGCCCGTGCAACTCTGATCACAGAACGCTGTCCCCTGATAACCTTTCCCCATGGGTCGCATCCGCGTTCTGTCCGACCAGGTGGCAAACCAGATTGCTGCCGGCGAAGTTGTCGATCGGCCTGCCTCCGTCGCCAAAGAGTTGTTGGAGAACGCCCTCGATGCCGGAGCCAACCGCATCCGCCTTGAGGTGGAAGCGGGCGGCCGCAAGCTCATCCGCATCAGCGATGACGGCCATGGAATGAACCGCGACGATGCCCTGCTTGCCTTCGAACGCCACGCCACCTCGAAGCTTCGCACCGCGGACGATCTGCTGGCCATCTCTACCCTGGGCTTTCGTGGCGAGGCGCTTCCTTCTATCGCCTCCGTCGCCCGCGTCATTCTGGAGACGTCCACCGGCGAAGCAGCCGCGGGAACCCGGCTCGAGATTGCTGGCGGAAAGATCCTGCATGTCGAAGACGCAGCAATCCCCCGCGGCACCACAATTTCGGTCGCCGATCTGTTCTTCAACACTCCCGCCCGGCGGAAATTTCTGCGCGCCGAGTCTACCGAACTGGCGCATGTGACTGCTCTGGTCACCCACTACGCGCTGGCTCACCCCGAAAAGCACTTTGAGCTGGTTTCGGCCTCGCACACGCTGGTCTCGGCTCCTCCCGTGGCTCGACCGGCTGAGCGGATTTATCAGATCTTCGGCAAGGAGACACTCGCACAGCTCCTTCCCGTCGCCGCCGAAACGCTGCTTGATCGACCCGGCCTGCCCGAGCCGCCACCCTGGAAGCGCGACCCGGCTGAGCCAGTGCGCGTCCCCGGCACGGTTCGCCTCTCAGGCTTCTACTCCAAGCCTGAGTTGCAAAAGCTCAACCGCAATTCGATCTACATCTTTGTCAACAAGCGCCTGATTCGCGATCGCCTCATGCTTCACGCCATTTCCGAGGCCTACCGGAACATCATTCCGCCCACCAGTTCCCCGGTGGTGCTGCTGTTTCTCGAGATGCCGCCCGAAGAAGTCGACGTCAACGTTCATCCGGCCAAGACCGAAGTGCGATTTCGCCAGCAATCGGCGATTCACGATTTCGTTCGGGACAGCCTGCGCAATGCGCTCATCAAAGCCCGTCCGGCGGCGGGCTTTCTGAATGCGCTCGAAAGTGCGCCGGCAGCGAGTCCCACATTGATGCCTGCGGCAATTTCGCCAATACCGGGCGCCCCAAATGCTGTATCGCCTCCACCTCCCGGCTCCGAGCCCGAGCGCTCCCTCGAAGAGGAGGCATTTCGACTCACGCCGAAGCCGGTCACCCCAATTCCAGAAAGCCTTCCATTTAATGGCGGCAAACTCGATCAGACGGGAATTCTGAGGCACGTGCTGGGTGAAGTTGCTGAGTCGCTCGCCGGATCTTCCGGCTTCGTAGGCCGCCAAGGCTGCTCGCCGGACGAGACGTCACACCTGGAAACCACCGCTGTGCAGACGGCCGATGTGGAGGCCGAACAAGCCGCTACAACCCTCAATCACCTTGGCTCGCTTCGTCCGATGGGACAGTTGCGCGATTCCTTCATCCTTGCCACTGGGGCTGACGGTCTCTGGATCATCGATCAGCATGTAGCTCATGAGCGAATTCTTTTCGAAAAGATACTTCGCGACCGCCAAGTGGAGAAGGTGCAACGGCAGCGCCTGCTGATGCCCCTGCTGGTGGAGCTGAAGCCGTGGCAGATGGTGGTATTCGCGCAAATTGCCAAAGAGCTGGAGCGAAACGGCTTCGAAGTGGAACCCTTTGGTCCTCAGACGCTTGCAGTCAAAGCAGCGCCAATCGGACTGGAGGGAGCGTCGCTCGAGCGAATGCTTGCGGAGGTCATTGAACAGTCGAGTGATGTATCGAGTGAAGCCAAATTAAATGAAGACCTTACAGCTCTGCGCACCCGCATTGCGGCTTCCATTGCCTGCCATTCGGCCATCAAGGTGAACACCCCTCTTGACCCGGTTCGAATGGAATGGCTATTGTTTGAGCTTGCAAAGACCGAACACCCGACGAGCTGCCCCCACGGCCGTCCAATTGCGCTGCTGTATTCCTGGAAGGACATCCAGCGGGCCTTCCATCGAATTTGATTCGCATTTAAGATAGAACAGGGTGGCACCCCTCCTCTCAGGAGAGAGGTGCCGGGCTTGAACGCCAGCCTGGAAGTGAGGTTTTTCTTTGACATCGGAGCAATTAGAATCAGCGCGCGCCGAAAGGATGCGCCAAAATGGCCTTGGAACTCTCACGTTGGATGATGCTCGCACGTGGATCGAAGAGACCGGATTGTGTCTTTTTCTGCCGAAGCGGCAGTTTTCGTCCTCCGTCGCACCGTCTTTCGTTGAGGCCGTAGGTGGCCGCGAGAACGCGACCCCCGATCCCAAGCAGATCGCACTGGCCGAAGAACTGCTCGTGCGCCTAGAGTTGGAAGGAGTGGCCGTCAGGCTTAACCTCCTTGGCCAGCCGGGCGAACAGCCTGATTTTGTGGTCGCCGCCTGGGTTCTGCCTTACGTGTACGCCCTTCGCGGCGATCGCGACTGGCGCCGCAGCCCGCAGTTGACCGGGTCCCGTCAGGTCTCGCAACTTGCCGTTCAGGCCTACAAGCAGCTCGAAACTGGCGATGCCTCCATCTCACAGCTAAAGCAGGCCTTAGGCCGTGAGGTGAGCGAAACCGCCGTGCTGCGTGCCATCACGGAACTCTGGCAGCAGCTTCGGATCATTCCAGTCGTCTCCGCGCCAGGCCATGCCGCCAAATGGCAGCTTTTGCGCACTCGTTTTCAGCGCGCAATTGCCGAGGGGGCCTCAACTTCCCAGGTCACTGCGATTTCAGTTCTTGCTTCGATCTATCTCCAGGCTGTCATCGCGGCCAGCATGGAAGAGGTGGAGCTGTTCCTCGCGCCGCTGACCGCGCGCAGCAAGATACGCGAAGTTTTGCGTGGTCTGGTGGCCACCCGCCAGGTTCATACAATCTCCCTCGGTCACGCACCGCACTTCTATGTGGCGGGGACTCTGCCCGAATTCGCCCCTCCCACTACGCTCTACGCGAGCGCGTCGATGCAGGCGTCCGCGTATTTTACGCGCACATTCGATCGTGAAGAGGAATTCTCAGCTCCGGCTGTTTCGTTACCCATCCCAAGCGCGCCTCGTGCGTCTGAAGAGCACCATCCTTCGCGGAGGCCAGCAACCGAGGCACAGCCAGAACCGGGCCGGCCCCGCTTCAGCCGTCCCGCTCACAACAGCAGGGACCGCAAATCTGCAGCCACTGGAAGGCTTGGACAGTCTTCTGCCAATGGACGTTCTGTTCGCCGCTCCGTTGAACCCAGGGCTCAAGGACCACGCAAACAGGGCGCTGCAAGACCGGCTTCAGCTAATCGTTGGAGCCAGAGTACTCCGAAGTCCGGAAATGGAAAACTGAACGGCTCTCACTCCTCGAACCGGTCGGGAAACGGAGCTCGGTTGAACGGCCGTTCTTCCAATGGAAACCACCAGTCGCAGTCTGGAAAGTCCACGGGACCAGCGTGGAGCAAAATAGCTACGGCGAAGCGAAGCAGCCATGCGAATGGAGCGAAATCTTCTAAACCGGGCGCCACGGCGCGCAAGGGAAGCATAGCTCGCAAGGACTCCCGCCCGGCGCACGGAGCCCGCAAGCCGATGGCCACTGCCGGCGCGACAACCGGCAAGCGCTTCGCGTTCAGTGCACGGGCCAAGCAGGCAACGAAAAAGCGCGGATGATTGCTCAAGAAGACTCCAGCTTGGCTCTTAGCCGAAGAGATATCGTCATTGCCATCGATGGGCCGGCGGGAGCCGGGAAGAGCACTGTTGCCCGGCATCTGGCCCGTCGCTTCGGCTTGCTGAATCTCGAGACAGGCGCGATGTACCGCGCCTTCGCCCTCAAGGCCCTTCGATCGGAAGTTTCGTTGGACGATCCATCCGCGCTTGAGCGTCTTGCCGCAGAGACCACGATCGATCTTGAGCCTGGAGAAGGCGAGAATCGAGTTCTGCTCGACGGCGAGGACGTAACCGGACAGATCCGCAACCGAACTGTCACCGACGCTGCCTCGCGCGTCAGCGTATTTCCTCCTATCCGTGCAGCAATGGTTCGCCGCCAGCAACAGATGGGTTCCGGCGGCGGCATTGTGATGGAGGGGCGCGATATCGGAACGGTTGTGTTTCCGAACGCAGAGGTGAAGATCTTTCTGGATGCGGTTCCGGAGGTGCGCGGCATGCGCCGCTACGACCAAATGGGTGCAACCGCTCCAAAGCAGCCCGAAGAAGTCATCCGTGATTTGAGAGCGCGTGACGAACGGGATCGAAACCGTGCGGACTCGCCCCTCAGGCCATCCCCGGACGCGGTGATGCTGGACTCAACGAACATGACGTTGGACGAAGTCGTGCAAGCGGCCGAGTCTACAGTCAAGGCCTGGCTCGCTCGAAACGAGTAGCACAATCGCAAATCGCTGAACAGAGGGACTCGCTGGAGATACGATAGTTGCAAACACAGTTGCTACTGCTGTTCATTGCGAATTGGAATTGCTACGGCGCTTGAGCCGCGTAATTCAGAATTCTCTTCGTGTCTGAAAGCCATAACTTCCTCCGCCGCCGTGAGTTTGGAGGCTTGATGTCTCTCTTTTGCCACGATTGCGGGTCTTCGGATTTGCGAAGGGCTCAATTCCGCCTGGCCGATCTTTCCAGGCTCCTGAGGCTTCAATATCCGGTACGCTGCAGGCTTTGCAGGGCCCGGGGTTATGCACCGATCCAATTGGCTGTCAGGCTTCCGCACAGCCATCGTCGGCACGGCAAGGCAAGAAAATCGCGAAAGCACTCTTAAGGAAATCTGACTCGCCCGGCTACTGAACAGAACATATCCCAATCCATTTGTCTTCAACAATGAAGCAATCCACTCTCTGAACAACCATGACGGAGCGGGTCAATAGGATGGGAACCGGTGCGTGGACAGCTCCCGCACATAAGCCTGCCTGATGCTATAGGCTTCTAGTGAGTATGGAAACGACCTGCAATCGCTGTCACCAAACCGTTCTGGCGCAGAGCTGCTTCTGCCCCAATTGCGGGTTGCCACAACTTGTCTACACAGCGGACAGCACCAACGCATCTTCGCAGTCGGAGAGCTGGCCTGAGGGAATCAAAGACGCAAGTTCCATCGATTGGAAGCCCGGAATGCGGGCGGCGATCGCCCTGGCAATACCTGCCGGGTTGCTTTCGAGCGGGATTTCCCCTTTGAGCGCGCTGGGGGTGATGTGGATGGGGCTGGCGTCAATCTGGGTGGTTGTGCTCTACATGCGAAGCCAGAGACCGTCGTGGATCACGATAGGAGCCGGTGCGCGCATCGGTCTCGTAACCGGGATTTTGGCTGCATGGCTTGCCTTTGGCGTCAGTGGCGGAGTGCTCTTCGTCGAGCGAGTTGTCCTTCACCGCTCCAGCGAGATTGATTCAGAGTGGAAGGATCGCGTTGAAAAGAGCCAGCAATTGACGCAACAATGGGCGTCTCAGATGGGAGTTGGCGATGCAGCACAGGCAACCGCACAGCGCAACTGGATGCTCTCACCCGAAGGTCACGCGGGTTTCCAGGCCTTTGGCATGGCGACGGGTTGCCTTTTCCTCGTACTGTTTGCCACTGCAGGCGGTGCGCTGGGAGCAAGATTGGTGGGACGCAGTCGCCGGCCAGAAATCTAGAATCGCACTTCGGCACTGGGTGCACGAATGACCTGTATCTGATTCCACTTCTTCACAACTTGCTCGCCAACCCTGTAGCCTCGTATCATCCGGCGAGAGACAAGCGGCACGAGAGAACCCATGAGCGAAAAAGCAAATTTGCCTGCTCTGCGCACGAAGGGCAGGCTGATGTCCGCATCGGAGATCGAGCGCACTCTGGTGCGCCTGGCACACGAGATTGTTGAAAAGAGCAACGGAAGCGAAGACCTAACCCTTATCGGCATCAAGCGACGCGGAGTCCCGCTGGCCGAGCGGCTTGGAAAGCTCATCGCGGGCATCGAGAAGCGGCCGGTGGACACCGGATTTCTCGACATCCAGTTCTATCGTGACGATCTCTCCACGACAGATGTCCGCCCGGTTGTTACCCCGGGCTCGCTGGGGTGTGATGTGGAGGGCCGGGACGTGGTGCTGTGCGACGACGTTCTCTATACGGGGCGCACCATCCGCGCCGCACTCGACGCACTCTTCGACCACGGGCGTCCGCGCCGCGTTCAGCTTGCGGTCCTGATCGACCGGGGCCACCGTGAGCTGCCCATTGAAGCAACCTACGTGGGCAGGCACGTGCCAACCAGCAGCCGCGAAATCATCGAGGTCAAATTCCACGAGGTGGACAACGACGAGCAGGTACTGCTGGTCGAGAGGGTGGATTAGTCTCAACCGTCAGCCGGCGTGCTCCCCACGCGCCGCTCGCCGTGAACGGAATCGTCCACGGCCGCAGTCCTGAGTGTGGATCTGGATCGTATGAACTCGACCGCAACACCCGCACGTCGCCAACTTCATCTGCCGCCGCCACCCGCCTCGGCGTTCCCTTATAACCCGGGGTCGCTCCTCTCAGTTCAAGACATTTCACTCGAGCAGGTGAGCCGAATCCTGTCTCGGGCAACGGCCCTGGAGCAGCAGGACCCCTTGACCCGCGATCGCATTCTCGCGAAGCGGCGCATCGCGTTGCTGTTTTATGAGTCCTCGACACGAACCCGCACCAGTTTCGAACTTGCCGCCAAAGCACTGGGAGCTGACACAACCCTCGTTTCGAGCCTCAGCTCGAGCATTGAGAAGGGCGAAACGTTAAAGGACACCGGGCTGACCCTGCGAGCGCTGGGTGCCGAGGCGATCATTTTGCGCCACAACTCGTCGGGTGCGCCATGGTTGCTGGAGGAGGTTACGCGGCTGCCGGTGCTGAATGCCGGTGATGGGATGCATGAGCATCCCACGCAGGCATTGCTCGATTTGCGCACGATTCTGACGCGTCTGCGACCCGGAATTGATCGCGCCGAAATCGACTCTCTGTCTGGCGTCACCGTCACAATCGTCGGCGACATTCTTCACAGCCGCGTGGCGCGGTCGAATATGCTGCTTCTGCCGCGACTCGGCGCACAGGTGGCCCTCTGCGGACCGAAGGAGCTGTTGCCGGATCTTGCTGCGCTTGCAGGCCCGGGCATCAGGGTCGAACGCGACTTTGATGCCGCTTTGCGCCAATCGACGGTAGTCATGATGTTGCGCATCCAGGCGGAGCGGCTGGCGGGCATGCAGATCGATCTGCAGCAATACAAGGCGAGCTACCAACTGACTGGCCAGCGGCTCGCCGCACTCGCGCCTTCGGCGATTGTGATGCATCCGGGACCCATTATTCGGGGGCTCGAGTTGACCGCCGGGGTTGCCGACGGGCCGCAGTCGGTGATTCTCGAACAGGTGCGGCATGGTGTTGCTATCCGCATGGCCGTGGTGGAACGCGCACTCATGGCAAACGGAAAGGATGGCCGGGCATGACGGCACTCGTAATTCGCGGAGGGCACGTAATCGACCCCAGCGCGGGAATTGACGCCGCCAAGGACATCCTGATCAAGGATGGGCGCGTAGCAGAGATCGCGGGTCCCGGAAAACTGAAATCGGCCAACGGCGCTGAAACGGTGGACGCGACGGGATTCACGGTTGCGCCGGGGTTGATCGACATCCATGTTCATCTGCGCGAGCCGGGCCAGGGATACAAGGAAACGATCGCGACCGGTACGGCGGCCGCAGCGGCAGGCGGATTCACAGCCGTTGCTGCGATGCCCAACACCAGCCCCGTGAATGACTCACCGGAGATCACGCGCTGGATGCTTGCGCCGGAACGCGGCGCGGCGGTTCGCGTCTATCCAATCGCCGCAGCAACGAGAGGCTCGAAAGGAGAGGCGCTGAACGACTTTGCGGCTCTCAAATCCGCCGGCGCTGTTGCCGTGACCGATGATGGTCATCCGATTCTGAAAGACGGCATCATGCGGGAAACGCTCGCGGCTGCGGCGCGTGTGGGTCTCAGCGTCATCCAGCATGCCGAAGATACGCGTATGACGCAAGGCGCGAGCATGAATGCCGGGCCCGTAGCCTTCAAACTGGGACTGCGCGGAATGCCACCGGAGGCCGAGAGCAGTCTCGTTGAGCGCGATATTCGACTCGTTACTGAGCTTCGCGATGCGCGCGTGCATTTGCATGTGGCGCATACCTCGACTGCAGCTGCTATTGCTGCTGTGAGGCAGGCTCGGCGCAACGGGTTACGCGTGACCTGCGAAGTGGCTCCGCACCACTTTCTACTGACCGACGAGCATGTGGGCCAGTACAGCGCCAACGCCAAGATGAATCCTCCGCTGCGCTCCGCGTCGGATCGCGACGCAATGATCGAGGCCATCCTCGACGGCGTTGTGGACGCGATCGCGACCGACCATGCTCCTCATGCAACGCATGAGAAGGAAGTGGAGTTCGAGAACGCGCCAAATGGCATCACCGGCCTTGAAACCGCGCTGGGCCTTTGCCTCCGCTGGCTGCACATGGAGTGGAAGCTGCCGCTTGGCCGCGTGCTGAGCCTGCTGAGTGCTCAGCCCGCAGCGCTGCTGGGATTAAAAGGCCGCGGCACGCTAGCGGTGGGCAGCTTTGGAGACGTCGTGGTATTCGATCCCAAAGCAGAATGGACTTACCGCGCAGCCGAAACCCGGTCGAAGTCGCGCAACACGCCCTTCGATGGCTGGGCCATGCAGGGTAGAGTGCGATGGACAATCAGCGAGGGACGCGTCGCGTTCGACTCTGAAGCTTAAATTAAGACGCTTTGCCGAGAAGTTCCTGCTCCGCCCGCAACCAGTCCTCTGCGTCGTGCCCGTGCTGGCGGCCGCGCTCGGTCCAGAAGCGATGCGCAAGCGCAGCAATCTCTTCACGAGATACCATCACCGAGATTTTCGCCTTAGCAGCCTTCGTCCGGGTCGTCGCTGCCTTCGGGGCAGCTGGTTTGGCCGCGGTCGCGCGGGGTTTCCTGGGGGTTGTCGCTTTCTTCGCCGTCTCTGTCATCGGGATTTCTCCTCCTCTCAGTCGGGGCCAACGAGCAGGCCATCTTTTACAGGGTACAAAACTGTCAAGACCGTTTGAAGCGCAAAGGAGCCCGACGACTCTCACTCGTCAACCGCGCCCGCTACATCTTTGCATCCAAATGGGTTGAAGCTAAGGAGGCATATACACGCTCTCGATACCCGCGCACTTCATTTTGTGGACTGCAGCCTGCACCTTCTTCGATTGATGGTGGCGCTTGTGTTAGGTGCCAGCGGGAATCAGTCATTTGAAGTCGCCACGCGAGCGGGCGGTTCGGATTGGCATTATGACTTGCTTTTCGTGGTCATGAACCTGACAATCCTTTGCACTGGCGGAGGGCGCATTGCGCTGCTGCCAATTCAGAGCCAGGATCGACCAAAAGAATGAACAAAAGGGAGTTTCTCAAGACCTCAGGAGCGGTTGTGGCGGGAAGCATGTTGTCGCGATTTGCTTCAGGCCAGCAACAGCCCGCGCCGCGCGAGAACTGGGCCGGAAACATCACCTACAGCACCGATCACGTTCACTCGCCGGGATCTCCGGAAGAAGTTCGCGCGGTTGTGAAGAGTTGCGCGAAGCTGCGTGCGCTCGGCACACGGCACTCATTCAATACGATTGCGGACAGCACGCAGAATCAGATCTCACTCAAGCGTCTCGACGAGATCACGATCGATGACAAGTCCCGCACCGTAACCGTGGGAGCAGGCGTGGCGTATGGACAACTGGCGCCGGTGATTGAAGCGCGCGGCTTTGCGCTGCACAATCTCGCCTCGCTTCCGCATATTTCTGTTGCCGGTGCGATTGCCACGGCCACGCACGGTTCCGGGATTCACAACGGCAACCTGGCGACCGGGGTTTCGGGGCTCGAGATCGTAACCGCTGATGGAGAAGTCATCCAGATTTCGCGCGAGAAAAGCAGCGAACAATTCAGCGGCGCCGTTGTGGGACTCGGCGCGCTGGGCGTGGTCACGCGCGTCACACTCGACCTGCAGCCGACGTATCAAGTGGCGCAGACGGTTTATCGGGGCCTCTCGTTCGATAAGCTTCAGCATCACTTTGATGAGGTCTTCGGCGCCGGTTACAGCGTGAGCCTGTTCACGGACTGGCAGAACCATCGCGCCACGCAAGTGTGGATCAAGCGCCGCATGGCACCGGGCGACAAAAATGAATGGCCGACGGAGTTCTTCGGTGCGAAACGTGCAACCGAGAAGTTGCATCCGATCGACGGGCATCCAGCCGAAAGTTGCACCGAGCAGCAAGGCATCCCAGGACCGTGGTACGAGAGGCTGCCGCACTTCAAGATGAACTTCACGCCTTCGAGTGGCCGCGAGCTGCAGACCGAGTACTTTGTTCCGCGCGATCGGGGATACGAAGCGATTCTCGCGGTGGAAAAGCTCCGCGACCGCATCACGCCGCATCTCTTTGTCACCGAGTTAAGGACCATCGCCGCCGATGAGTTGTGGATGAGTACGGCGTATCAGAGACCCTCGCTGGCCCTGCATTTCACGTGGAAGCCGGAATGGCCCGAGGTGAGCAAGATTCTTCCGCTCATCGAGGCGCAACTGATGCCGTTCGGGCCGCGTCCGCACTGGGGCAAGCTGTTCACAATTCCACCAGCTCGACTGCAGGCGCAGTACGTCCGGCTCGCCGATTTCAAGGCGTTGCTTGCGCGCCACGATCCCGAGGGCAAATTCCGCAACGAGTTTCTCAGCACGAATCTCTACTCGAGCTGAGAAGGGCGTGGCTCTCGCCAAGGGCTTCGGCTGGGCGACCTCTTCAGCCACGGTCCGAGCGCGTACCACTTTCGCGGTACTTGCGTACCCCCCCTCCCCGGATCTCTGTAAGGTAAATTCCTTGTTTTCAATGAGTTTACGAGAGGGGTGTGGCGCCAAATTCCTCTCAGCATTGGACTTATCCGCAGATTCCTCTCAGGAAAGGAGTTAGGGGCTGCTTGCTTCCAGCTTTCATCTTCTGACTTTCAGGGGTCAGAGGTTGGTAATCAGGGGTCAGTCGCCAGGGGGTCAGTCGCCAGGCGCAGGGTCAGGGATCGGGGATTCCGCCCGGGTGGGGTCAGGATCCTTCGGCAAGTTCGGGACAGGCTGTTGGCACCCGCATTTTGGGGATGGAGTTTACTATCTGTTTTTGTTGCAGCTAGTTAGGCGATTTGAGCGGCCAAGTTTAGGCGCATTTTGGCAGGTTAACGGGCGCAATTCGGCAGGCTTTGCCCGCGCCTTTGTGTCCCTTCAACATTTCATCTGGAATACCCGGCAGAAACACCGGCGTGAATGCTCCACTTCAATTTGAAAGTCGAGTCGGTTGCAAGGACGTGCGGATCGCCATTTCTTATTGTGCGGGCGCAGGCGGCAATTCTCTGCAAACTATAGCGGGCATTTTGAGCGCTGTTACTGGCTAGTTGGTGCCCACCTTTGACCTCGTCAGGTATGGGCGGCTCTTGAAGCATGGGGAAGTACAAATGATATTTCTTGACTTCAATGATTCCCTACGCTAATAATTCGCAGGGTTCCAAGGGATCATCCTCTACTGCTCACAGCGACCTTGGCTTAGCGGTCAACTTTTCCCAGTTTCCAAAAGAATCAGGGCTCGATTCCAGTCGGGCAATTCGATCGCTTATGCAAAACAACTTCTGTCCCCAAATCTAAGCAAGGAGTTCAAAATGCAATCCAGGAACCTGATGCCGCTTACCGCGAGAACATTCGTCGCCGCGCCGACGAGTGCGGTTCAACCCTCTGCACAAAGCCCAAACTTCAGCACGTCGGCAATCACACAAGACTGCGTTCATGCGAATCACACGAAGCACGGCTTCGGCTTCCGGCGCGCCGTTCGCGCGCTGGCTCTGTCGATTCTGGGACTGGTTGTCGTTGCGCATCCGGCGATGGCCCAGAAGTCGGGCCACACCATGAAGGGGTTCGTGCTGCGCGGACCGCAAGCCGTTCCGAGCGGGGCTGTAAGCGATACAGCGGGTCCGCAGTATGGGCTATTCACTTGTCAGATCGTTGGACTTAGAGCGAGTAACTGCATTGACCCATACGAGATGCGCCACGCCTATCAGATGGATTCTTTGATCGCAGAAGGATACGACGGCAGTGGGCAGACTATCGTTATCCTCGATGCCTTCCAGAACCCGAATCTTGTGGCACAAGTGGCTACTTTCGACACCTTCTACGGATTACCCGCCATACAGTTGACCCAGATCGCGCCGGATGGACTGACGCCTTTCGATCAAAACGACCCCAATATGGTCGGTTGGGCCGAGGAGATCAGCCTCGACGTCGAATGGTCGCATGCCATCGCCCCGGGGGCAAACATTGTTCTCGTCCTGGCAAAGAGCAGATAATGACGCCGATCTCGCGTCAGCGCTCAATTACGCGGTCAATAACAACCTCGGCAACGTGATCTCCATGAGCTTCGGCGAGAACGAGAGTTGCCTTGCCCCGGACGACGCGACCTCGTATCACAATGCGTTCGCTGCCGCCACAGCCAAGGACATCACGCTGTTCGCCTCCTCCGCTGATCAGGGTGCAGCGCTGCAAACCTGCGACGGCACCTCGTGGGTGAAGGCGGTCTCCTCGCCGGCCAGCGACCCGTTGGTCACCGGCGTGGGCGGCACCGAGCCGACGGTGGCAAAATACTGCCTGGCTACGCTGGGCTGTGATCCCACCGCGAATCCGGCCCCCGGGACCTACCTAAGCGAGATGGCATGGAACGAAGGCCTTCCGTACGGCGACTACGGAAACGTCTTCGGTTTCGGCACACTCTCAGGCGGGGGTGGATTTAGCGTCGTGTTCGACGAGCCAGCCTACCAGCGGGGCGTTGTTCACGATGGGAAACAACGGGCAGTACCCGACGTGTCCTATAACGCCGCAGTCGAGCACGGCGTGCTCACGTACCTGGGCATTCCGGGGCTCGCTAGCGGCTACTATCTCTTCGGCGGCACCAGCGCCGGTGCTCCGCAGTGGGCAGCCATCACGGCGATTGCGGATCAGCGTGCGGGAACACGCCTGGGATTCCTTAACTCGGCTATATACAAAATCGTCCAGGCCAAGAAGGCGTATGCGGACTCGCTCCATGACGTTACCGTTGGCACCAATTCGTCATTGCAGTTCGACACCTCCAATAATCCAGTCAACGTCATCGGCTTCAATGCTGGTATCGGCTGGGACGCTGCGACGGGCGCCGGGTCACCGAAGACGCCGAGCGTCGTGGATGACCTCATACAACACGTGTCGCCTGGTGACGGAACGGCCGTGCTTGCGAATACCAAGCCGAAGCCGAATGCGAAACCCGTCGGCCCGACCAGCGTGACGCCGCATTGAGATTGGGATTCGGCAGGAGACGGGGCCCGCACGGGCCCCGTTTTCTTTTTGAAGGATTTGCCTTGGCGCGTCATTCGTAGCGTTGGGTGTTGGCCGGCTGACCGCCGTCTCGTGACGCGCACCCATGTACCGCAATTGGCAAGGATTGACTGGAAATTGCGGTGCCGTACATATCTGCCGCTGCAAGGTTGGCGCGGGCGGCGGCGGGGAGCAGGCAAGCCAGCTTGCGCTTGTTGCAGCCAATCTGATCAGCCTTTGCGGCGGTAGAGAACCTGGAACTCGTAGCCGGGGTTGGCGGGGAATATGCTCGCCACGTGTCTCAGGCGTTCGGCAAGCGCCGGTGCGGCCAGCAGCGGATACTCGCGCTCGCGCAGGTCGTGGTAGTCGAAGTCGACGGCAAGCGACAGCATATAAACCGCCAGCGCATCAGAGAATGCAGCCTCGAAGAAGGTGGTGCGGGCCCGCTCGTCGATTCCCTTCTGCCCGGCATGCGAGTCCTGTGCGCGGCGGCGAGCTTCCCACGCGTCCTGACTGGTTTCGCCGCGGACCTGGGCTTCGGCCTGCGACCAGACCAGATTCGAGAAGCTCTCGGGCACTCCCGCAACCTCAACAAAGTTGTGGGCCACGTTGATGAAGAATTCAAAGGCCAGCCCGAACCTGTCTTCGACAAGCCGAGTGGAGATGAAGACTGCTTCCATCGCCCCGAAGCTGGCATTGCGATGGCAGACGGCGCGATCGCCCAGATCGACCGTGTAGGAGGGTGCGATCATGGTCTCGCCGGTGTCAGCGATGGCGAGCGGCACAAAGTAGTAGGCGCGACTGCTCAAGGCGAGAGCAAGCGATGCAGGCACAGCGGCGACCAGTCGCTCGAGGTCCGACTCGGAGACTCTCGTGTCGCCCCAACCGGCAAACCGAACGCCGTTGGACGCGACGATCACGGAAACCTGCGTAGCGACCTTCTCCGCGTGCCAAAGCTCGATCTGTGCGCTGCTGGGCATAAAACGCTATTCTAGATGAGAAGGGCGAGGTTCAGATGCAATCAGCGCAAACTCATCCCCGAAGCGGCGGAACTCTTCTGGGATTTCCCCTGGAGGGCTTCGGGCTGTTCACCAGCTTACTACTCGCGCTTGCGTCTGCTTTCTTTACCTTCTTCGCTTCCACAACACTGGCGATCTTCGCGCTGCTGGCCTGGAACCTTCTGGGCCACCATTCGGTCAACTACGCAGATAGTTATCGCTACGTCGGATTTCCCGCAGGCGTGCTGGTGCTGCTGGTTGCTTTGCCGGTTTTTGGAACGTTGTGGTTTCGGGCAAAGCTGCGGAAGTAGTTCAGGGCAAGAAACTCAAACAGAAAAGCGGCCCGTGGATGGGGCCGCTTTGAATTTGCGATCCAGTTTTTTCTGGACTCGCCGGAGGCGCGGTTACGCCCCCGCGGGCTTCGGATCGTCCGGATCATACTGGGCTACCCGGATCTTCTTTGCCAAGCCGAGCTTTGACAGCAGCCAGATGCCGTAGAAGTTGGGATCAATCTCATACCACCTGAGCCCATGCCGCGCTGAAACCGGATGCGCGTGATGATTGTTGTGCCAGCCCTCGCCACCACTCAACAACGCTACCCACCAGTTGTTGCGCGAATCGTCCTTGGTCTTAAAGCGGCGGCTGCCCCACAGGTGTGTTGCCGAATTCACGAGCCAGGTGGCGTGCAGACCCAGCGTCACCCGCAGGAAGGCGCCCCAGAGCAGCATGCCTACGGCGTTCTTCCAGCCGCCGGTAAGCCATCCGAGTGCGAATAACGCAACACCGCTCGCGGTCAGAGGAATCCAGTGATACTTGCTCAACCAGACATGGAAGCGATCGCGGCTCAGATCCGGAGCATATCGCTTGAGAATCTCAGTCTGGGCGTGCAGAGCATTGCCGAAGAGGATCCAGCCTGTATGTGCCCACCATCCACCTTCGCGCGGGGTGTGCGGATCGCCTTCCTGGTCGCTGAGCTGGTGATGCACGCGGTGCGTGGAGACCCAGAAGATAGGACCACCTTCAAGCGACATGGTCGCGAAGATGCTCATCAGGTATTCGACCCACTTGGGAGTTTGATAGCCGCGATGGGTCAGCAAACGGTGGTAGCACATCCCGATTCCAACATTGATTGCCAGTACGTGGAGCACGGCCATCACCGCGAGGCGCTGCCAGCTGAAGAAGAAGAATGCGGCCAATGCACCAGCATGGAAGATTGCGATGATCGAAAGCGTGAACCAGTTCAGGCCTTCGCTGATGGAAACGGTGCGGCCCATGCGAACGAGATCGCGCGCTGCGACGCCGTGGGCCGGCTTCGAGTGCGCTGCAATTACTTGTTCGGGTGTTTCGCCCAAGGCTTCGCTGGTAGTTTCCGGGGAAGGTGCGGTTAAAATTGACGCCATTCTGTGGTAAATCCTTTAGAAATGTGCTCAAGGCTCAATCTCTACGATAATTGTATAAGAGGCAAGACTTTTCTTTAGATCGACTTCACATTATTGTCACCGAAGTTGCCGAAATTGTGATGGGGCTAAAATCCCGCTGGAGCATGAGTCTAACCGCCCCCCTCGGGCAAGCAACTTGCTAATGTGGATAAATGCCCCTGCCGATTGTTCATAACATCGTAGAAGGTCGGGCGATTTCGCTGGACTGCCCGCCCGGCAGCGGTCACCGGGCTGCGGTGCGCTAAGCTTCAACATCCTTGCCAAACTGCAAGCTCCGCTCTACGTCTTTTGCGCCATTGCGCGTAAATCTCCGTCCTCCTAAATTCAAAGAAGAAGCACGAAAGAGTTTCTTTCTCGAGACCGTTTCAGGGCACCTCGCCCGAACGCCGTCTGCGCCAGCTCGTTGAGCGCAAGACTCCATGGCTGGCGCACACTACCGCGACGACTACCGGTTGTGCACCAGCCATCGAGGATCTGAACCTGAGATCAATTCCAGCGGAATCCGCTACCCTTCAAATCAGCAATCTATCGTAATGTCAGTTGAGCGCTGCCATCCGTCTGGCGATTAGTCCCTAATGGGTTTACGATCGTCCGATCATTCGCAGCTAGTCTCCAGCGACTCCGTATTGACCTCCACCGGTTTCGAAGATCTTTTCACAAGTGCCTCTTAAGACCCGATAGAGCGCAAATTGCCGCTGTGTGGCGCCGCGCAGCTCAAAGAGCAGCGCGCCGCGATTGTCAGCGAGCACATCCACGGCGTCTACAAGGCGCATGCGGGGTGACTCGTCGAGATGGGCGCCGTCCGTGACGCTTTTGAGCAGCACCAGCACATTTCCGTACAGATCGGGTTGGGCGATCAGGGTGACGAACTTCTGCTGCGCGAGTGGGCCGTCAGTGTGAGCGGTCAGCACCATCGTGGCGCCAGAACCATATGCGAGTTCAAACACACGAAACTGCTCACCGCCCAATGGCGGCAATTCTGGAAGAGGCTGGGGCGTTGCCGTCTTTGTTCTGGTCTTCGTAGGCGCGTGCCTCGTGGCCGTCGAGGGTGCTGGAGATGTGAGTCCAAGTGCGTCGCGCGCGATGGTCTCCATCGACTCCTTCATCTTGATCTCATCATCGGGATTTGCCCACGCGTAGTTCCAGGGATGTTCCGGCCTGTTTCTGGCATCGGAGACTGCTACAGCCTGTTGCATCTCCGTCGGAAGACCCATAAGGCTGGGGAGCACCTCCGGACCGTTGCCGCTCGATTTTCCCCGCTTGAGAACAGGGCGGTCGGGATCGGTATACCCAGCAACCGGTTGATCGTTGGAGGGGGTGGGGGCACTGGCCTTGTTGTGCAAGGTCGGCCGATCGGGATCGTTAGCGGGCTCGGAGCCTGAGGCGCCCGTGTCGCTGGATGGCTTCTTGTGCAGTGTCGGACGATCGGGGTCGCTTGGCGCAGAGGGTGCGCTCGAATCAGTGCCGCTTCCGCTGCCGGACCCGCCGCCTTGTGACGAGTCAGATTTCTTGCGGTGAAGCGTCGGGCGATCGCTGTCATCATTCGCTCCCTCGTCCAGCGAAGGCTTGACCGGCTTGGGAGTGGCGCTCGGCATGGGTCTCCAGGAACCGTAGCCGACCCATGAGCCCTGCTCCTGCCCGGCATTCTTGATGTCAAAGAGGCCGATTGGCTTGCCGTCTTTTTCGAGTTCGTATTCCACCTGGCCGGTCACCGCCAGGGGAAGAGGACGGGCGAGATAGACGTTTCCATCCTGAAGCGCCTGGCCGTCGTAAACTGTGATCGGAACGAGCCGGCTCGATTTGGGCTTCCCTTCGTCCCCTGTCCATTCGAGCACTGCAATGGCGCGAAGCACGGCGGTGTCTTTGGTCTTCTTCGTGACCTGGCCCGGGTATTGACCGGAGGCGGTCAAGGCGGCCACTGCAACAATCAAGGCGAAAATGACCGGCCTCGCGAAGGAGAGCGAAACCCAATACGGTGACACCGGACAGGCGCCTCGAAAATAATGCAAAGCTGACGGGTACGACAATTCTCTATCCACCTTACCGACGATACGAGGAAACGCCATGGAACTAAACCAAAAGGTCGCCGACTTTACGCTGCAGACCGATGAGGATAAAACAGTAAGCCTTTCGGACTACGCGGGCAAACCTGTTGTGCTTTTCTTTTATCCCAGGGCCGATACTCCCGGCTGCACGATTGAGGCCTGCGGTTTTCGCGATACCTTTAAAAAGCTGCAGGCAGCCGGTGCGGTTGTGCTGGGCATCTCCCGCGACACGCCCAAGGCACAGGCCAAATTTCGCGAGAAGTACAATCTGCCGTACACGCTCCTTGCAGATGTAGACGAGAAAGTCTGCAATCAGTTTGGTGTGTTGAAAGAAAAGAACATGTACGGCAAGAAGGTATGGGGCATCGAGCGGACCACGTTCCTGATCGGGCCCGATCAGAAGCTGATCCATATCTTTCCGAAGGTCACTCCGGAGGGTCACGCGGAAGAAGTGCTTTCCCTGCTGAAAGAATGGAAAAAACCGCAGAAATAGGGCGCCAAACCAAGACCGGATCGCATTTGCCGGGACGGTTGCTCTCGCGAGACTTCTTTGTGGATTCTCCGGAGGTGGTTGCGCCGCGTCTTCTGGGCAAACTGCTGGTGCACAAGGTTGGCGCGGACGTGATGGCCGGAAGGATCGTGGAAGTTGAGGCGTATCTGGGCCCACACAACGACCCACCCGACCCGGCCGCACACGCGCACCGGGGTCCGACTCCGCGGAACTCCGTTCTTTTTGGTCCCGCAGGTCATGCGTATGTGTACAGCATCTACGGCCGCTATTTCTGCATGAACTTAAGTTGTGAGACTGAGGGACTGGCCGGGAGCGTGCTCCTGCGGGCGCTGGAACCTGTGGCTGGTACAACGAGAATGGCTGCAAACCGTGGATTGGGGAAGGACGCGCCGACGCGGATGATCGCGACAGGGCCGAGCCGACTGTGCCAGGCGCTTGGACTCACAAGGCCTTCTCATAATGGGCTCGACGTGACCAGCGTCCGCTCGCCCTTGCAGGTGCGCGATGACGGCTTTTCAACAGAAGAGATCGTTGTGACGGCTCGGATCGGGATCAGGAATGCAATTGACTGGCCGTTGCGTTTTGCTTTGCGCGGGCACGGGTGCGTCTCAGGGCCGAAAAGGATGGCGATCCTTCGCAACTACCGCGCATAGATCATCGTCTTTAGAAATGAGGTCATCCCAACTGCGAGGAAATCCCTGCCTGAAGCCATCCTGCCCAAACCTCTCAGCCACGGCGGTTACGCTGCTGGCTGCTGCTTTCGCCGTCAGAACGCTTGCACAAGCTCCGGCGCCGCCCCAACAACCCGCAGGGGTCACTCCGCCTGCTCTCCACCGTGAAGCACCTGCGCCGACCAATCTCAAGGTCCTGCCGAAAACAATGACCGGCGAGCAGGTCCACGATCTCATGCACCAGTGGGAGGCGTCGCTGGGCACCGAGTGCAGCACCTGTCATACGGCCGATCCCAATAACATCGGGCCCAACGGCAAGCCGCGCCTGAATTTCGCGGACGACTCCAAGAAGGAAAAGGCTGCCGCGCGTCTCATGTACAAGATGGTCGAAGAGATCAATACCCAGTATGTCAACATGATTGACAACTCGGGTAAGCCGGTGACTTGCGGCACCTGCCATCGGGGTCACCTGACGCCAGAGCAGTTCGTTCCGCCGCCGGACCACGAACACCAACACGGCGCACCGCCTGCGCCTACAGGAGAAAAGCCACCGACGCAGCACTAGCCCGCATTTCTCACGACAGAATTGTTGTTTGTTTTGGGTGGAACAAGAAAAGGGATAGGAAAGGCCGTCATTTCATGGCATAACTGCGTTGTCGAGACGTAGTTTTGGCCGAAGAAAGGGCGGCCTTTCTAATGACAGAGTGTAGCCAAGAAAGCTTCTCATTTTCGACCCATTTTTCTCGGCGTGTGGAAGCCGGTTTTACGGCGGGCCAGGTATCAAGCGACGGCGGGGCTCTGCTGCTTCGCGAAGTGGATGGCAAGATCAACCTGCTGGTCCGGCTAACCTGCTGCTTCCGTGATGGGCGCAACCAGGACCAGGTGGAACACACGGTGGCCGAGATGCTGTCGCAGCGTATCTATGGGCTGGCGCTGGGCTATGAAGATCTGAACGACCATGAGCAGTTGCGTGCCGATCCGATGTTCGGGCTGTTGAGCGGCAAGCGCAAGCTGGAGGAACCGCTGGCGGGCAAAAGCACGCTAAACCGGCTGGAACTGTGTGGCCGTACGGCGCGTTACCACAAGATCAGTTATCTGCCGGAGGCTATTGACCGCCTTCTGGTTGACCTCTACATCGAGTCGCACGCAACGGCGCCCACCGAGGTGGTGCTCGATCTGGACGCGACCGACATCCCGCTGTACGGCCATCAGCCGGAGCGGTTCTTCCACGGCTACTACGACAACTACTGCTACCTGCCGCTGTACATCTTCGCCGGCGATCAACTGTTGTGTGCGCGGCTCAGGCCAGCTAACCAGGATGCGGCTGCAGGTTCGGTCGAAGAGGTGACACAGATCGTTGCGCAGTTGCGGCAGCAGTGGCCGGAAGTGAAGATCGTGCTCAGAGCCGACTCCGGCTTCTGCCGCGATGAACTGATGGGCTGGTGCGAGAACAACCGCGTCGATTACGTGTTCGGCCTGGCCCGTAACCAGCGCCTGCACCGGATCATCGGCAAGCAGATGCGCCAGGCGCAGCTGGAGCACCAGACCACCGGCAAGCCGACGCGTGTCTTCGCCGAGTTCTCTTACCAGACCCACAAAAGCTGGTCCTGTTCGCGTCGCGTCGTGGCCAAGGCCGAGTATCTGGATAAAGGTGAGAACCCGCGCTTCGTGGTCACCTCATTAACCGCCGGGCAATGGGCTGCACAGGACTTATACGAGAAGTTCTACTGCGCCCGCGGCGAGATGGAGAATCGCATCAAGGAGCAGATGTGCCTGTTCGCCGACCGGCTCTCCACCGATGAGATGAAGGGTAACCAGTTGCGTCTCTACTTCTCCGCGCTGGCCTACACGCTGGTCGAAGCGCTGCGCCGGCTGGCCTTGAAGGGCACTGAGTGGGCCGAAGCTCAGGTCGATACCATCCGCCGCAAGCTGTTCAAGATCGGCGCCATGGTGCACCTGAGTGTCCGCCGCATCGTGCTGGAAATGAGCTCGGCGTATCCATGGAAAAGCATCTACACCGCGGCTTTCCGCGCTCTGCGCTGCTGACCGTCAGCGTATAGCTCAGAAACTCGCTTCTCTTCGCCCCGGAACCGACCGGCCCCGCGGAGCCATGCTCAAAATACTCACCGTCAATCGAAACCAGATCACAGCGAGGACATCAAAAGCTTCCGACGGACTCGTTCGCCTTCAAAAAAGCACAATCGACAGTCCCACACAAACACAAACACTCACAACATCAGCCACCGTGAGAAATGCGGGCTAGTGTAGCGTCTCACGCAGATCGTCTTTTATTGAGGGTGGTCTGAGCGCGGGTGACCTTTTCGAGGATGTCGTTTGCCTTTGCGGTCCAGATGAAGGGCTTTGGGTTCTTGTTGTGGTGGTCGATGTAGTTGCCGATGGCATTGATCAGTTGCTCCAGGTCCTGAAAGACTCCTCGCCGAAGCTGGTTTGTGGTCAGATCGCGGAAGAACCTTTCGATCATGTTGAGCCATGAAGCCGACGTAGGTGTGAAGCGAACATGGAATCGCGCGTGTTTCAGCAGCCAGCGCTGAACGCGGGGATGTTTGTGTGTCGCGTAGTTGTCGCAGATCAGATAGATTTCTTTCCCCGCCGGAACGGTCTGATCGATCATGCGCAGGAAGCGGAGCCATTCCTGATGGCGATGCCGTTGCTGGCATAGTCCGTAGACCTCTCCGGTTGCCGTATCGAGAGCGGCGAACAGCGTGGTCGTGCCGTTGCGCTTGTAATCGTGGGTCATGGTGGCGCCGCGGCCTTTCTTCATCGGCAGGCCGGGCTGTGTCCGGTCCAGCGCCTGGATCTGGCTCTTCTCGTCCACGCTTAACACCAGCGCATGCTCGGGCGGATTCAGATACAGTCCGACGATGGCCTCCAGCTTCTCGGCGAACTGAGGATCGTTGCTGACCTTGAAGCTCTCCACACGATGCGGCTTCAAGCCGCTGGCGCGCCAGATGCGCGACACCGAGGCCTTGGAGATGCCCATCTCCCGCGCCATCTTGCGCGTAGACCACTGCGTGGCGTTTGAGGGACTGCTCTGGGTGGTCTTGTCGATCAACGACGCACGGCAGATCGTCGGAGTGCGGCCGGGCCGAGGCGCATCCTGCAAAAGGCCTTCGATGCCAAGCTCGATAAAGCGGCCCCGCCATAGCGCCGCCATGCACGGAGCGACCTTCAGCGCCACTGCAATCTGCTTGTTCTGCATCCCTTCGGCAGCCAACAGAACGATGCGGCTGCGCAACACCACACGCGCCTGCGTGCAACGCCCACGTGACTGCTGCTCCAGCCTGCGACGGACTTCTTCACTCAGAACAACGGGCGGCGCGACACGCATAGCGAGGTCTCCTCATCATAAGATGAGCCTCGAAACATAACCGATTCTAATAATGAGACACTACACTAGAAGTGCGGATGCGGTCAAAGTTTCGACGTTTGGATTCAATTAGAGGGGGAACGCTATAGGGCTCAATAAGGTGCTCAAGCGGCGATGGCCCTGCAATCAGTATTTACCGAGTAGATAATACTTAGCCCTGCAACAATTACACGCCGGTTGCTGTCAGCAAGGTGCAGATCATCAGCGCGAGCGAGGCGCTGTGTTCGTCTAAGTAAAACAATTTACACACCGAAAATAAACCCGGCGCGAAGAATCCTGTTTGGCACTGATCTTGCTTTGAGTTAGTCGGGATTCCACAATCCACGGGCCAAACTGTGCCGCAGCACAGTGAATCAATCCACATGAATTGCAATGCGGCCAAGCGCCAATTAGTGCAAGTGTTCATTGCTGTTTAGAAGTGACTAAGACACCCCATGAGCATTTAGGGGACCGTGAGTTTGGGGCGTGCAAGCGCCCGCTAAGGATCAGTGGATGTACGCAATTAAGGTTCGTCCCGTCTCGGGTAGAGAAATTAGAGCGCGTGTAGCAGTCTTAAATGAGAGCGGTTGGAAACAAGCTCAAGCTCTTTCAAACACTCATCAAGAACCCCGCAGATTCAGCGGTCGTCGAATAAGGGTCCTGCAAACAATATTGGCTTGCGGAATCTCGCTCGCCTTGCCCGGTTGTGGCGGGATTGTCCAGAACAAAGCTGCTTTGGGTTCGCTGACGACGTCTCCCAGTTCGGTGGACTTTGGGACTGTCAACGTCGGCAATACTGCAAATTCGCAGGTGACGGTCTCGAATCAAGGTCCCGGTCCGGCGGAAATCTCTCAACTGAGCGTGTCTGATCCTTCGTTCTCAGTCGATGGGCAAGGCAATCTCCCGATTACTCTTCCCGTGGGAGGCACCCTTAACATCAAGGTGCTCTTCACTCCGCAGGCCGCTGCAGATGCAACTGGACAGCTGAGCGTCATGACCGGCACGTCGAGTCCGGTCGCGGCGAGCGTGAAACTGCACGGCAAGGGGTTCGCGTCAGTCTCTACCGCACCTGCGCTTAGCGCACTGTCGTGCAGCAGTGCGTCGATGACTGGATCAGGCGCAGATGCGTGCACGGTCACATTAAGCGGCTCTGCACCGAGCGGTGGGGTGAGTGTCAGCCTGTCCAGCAGCAATGTCGCGGTTTCGGTTCCCGCATCCGTCACTGTCCCGGCCAATTCAACGAGTGCCAGCTTTTCGGCGACCGTGTCAGCGGTTAGCACGGCTCAGTCTGTCACGCTGACGGCATCGGCCAATGGCGTCTCAAAGAACGTTGCACTGCAGTTGAACTCGGCAGTTCCAACGATGAGCTTCAGCGCTTCCAGCTTGTCATTTGGAAGCGTGGCCTTGAATACATCGGTTACGCAATCCGTGACGCTAACATCCACCGGGACGGCGCCCGTAACCATCAGCATAGCCACGGCAAAAGGCGCAGGGTTCTCTGTGTCCGGCGGTGCGCTCCCTGCCACGCTTAATCCAGGCCAGAACCTAAATCTGGGTGTGCAATTCGATCCGACCGTCACTGGCGCAGCCACCGGTCAACTGACCGTTACGAGCAACTCCTCCACCAACCCCACCGCGCTGATCGCCCTGGGCGGCACAGGTGTATCGACTTCATCAGTGCTGAGCGCCCTGTCCTGCAGCAACGCGTCGATGACTGGATCAGGTACCGATGCGTGCTCGGTCACGTTGAGCACCCTTGCGCCGAGCGGTGGGCTGAGCGTTAGCCTGTCCAGCAGCAATCCGGCGGTGAGAGTTCCCGCATTCGTCACCGTCCCGGCCAATTCAACGAGTGCCAGCTTCTCGGCGACGGTGTCATCGGTCAGCGCGGCTCAGTCTGTGACGCTGACGGCATCGGCCAATGGCGTCTCAAAGAGCGTCGCTCTGCAGTTGAATGCCGCAATCTCAACGCTGAGCATCAGCGCCTCCAGCGAGTCGTTTGGGACCGTGAAACTGAACACAACGGCCACAAAATCTGTGACACTGACATCCACCGGTACGACTGCTGTGAATGTCACCGCGGTCATGGTGACAGGGACAGGCTTCTCCGTATCCGGAACCACCTTCCCTAGCACGCTAAATCCAGGCCAGGCTGTGACTCTGAGCGTGCAATTCAATCCGACTGTCACAGGCTCAGTCACCGGTCAACTGACCATCACGAGCGACTCTTCCACCAACCCCACCGCGCGGGTCAGCCTCAGCGGGACGGGTACATCAACCTCATCAGTGCTGAGCGCCCTGTCCTGCAGCAACGCGTCGATGACTGGATCAGGTACCGATGCGTGCTCGGTCACGTTGAGCAGCCTTGCGCCGAGCGGTGGGCTGAGCGTTAGCCTGTCCAGCAGCAATGCGGCGGTGACGGTCCCTGCCTCGGTGACGATCCCCGCCAACGCTGCCAGCGTTGGATTCACGGTGACGGTGTCGTCAGTTAGCTCCGCACAATCAGTAACGCTAACGGCCACGACGGGTACTGCTTCACAGATTTTCGCACTGCAATTGAACGCCGCAGTCCCAACGCTGAGCATCAATGCAACCAGCATCGGCTTTGGCAATGTTGTGGTGAACACGCCAGCAACGCAGTCCTTGACTCTAAGCTCCACAGGGGGCGCGCCGGTTACCATCAGCGCAGCTGCAATAACAGGCACGGGCTTCACCATGTCCGGATCCACGTTCCCAGTAACCCTGAATCCCAGTCAGAGGGTGACGTTGAGTGTGCAGTTCGATCCGGCCACCGCGGGAGCTGCGACCGGTCAAATCACCATCACCAGCAACTCGTCAACCAGCCCGAAGGCAGTCATCAGTCTAAGCGGGACTGGAGAAGCCGCATCCCATCACGTGGTTCTGAGCTGGCAAGCACCGACCAATTCGGCCGTTCCCGTTTCCGCCTATAACGTTTATCGAGCGCCTGGCGGCAGCTCTTCGTATCAACTCATCGATCAGTCCGACACACAAACGACGTATACCGACACCGCCGTTCAAAGCGGTCAGTCCTACGATTACGTTGTCAAGAGCGTTGACAGCGCGGATGTTGAAAGCGCCCCCTCCAACATGACGAGCGTTACGATTCCTTAACCTCGTGACCTGCCCCATTTTCGGCACGGTGATCTTACAACTTGGCCAGCGGATGCCGAAGCTGTGGGAAAGTTGAAAATGCCGGCAGCGTTTTCAAAGTGGGCGAGGCCCACGTCTTTTCCATAGCTCATTCCCCCCCGAACTCTGCAGGCGTCCGATAGTTCAAACTGCCGTAAGAATAGCAAGCAATTACATCTTCTCCGGGCGTTCCTTTTGGCGCGCGTAATCCCCGCTTTTGCCGCCGGTCTTGGATTCGAGTTGCACGTTGCGAATGACGATGGCCTTGTCGAGCGCCTTGGTCATGTCATAGACGGTGAGGGCGGCCACAGAGGCGGCGGTGAGTGCTTCCATTTCGACACCGGTGGGACCCGTGGTCGCTGCCGTGGCAACGATGCGGACTCCGCCTTCGACCACATCCACCTGCACGTCGACGTGCGAAAGCGGAAGCGGATGGCACATGGGGATCAGGTCCGCGGTGCGCTTGGCCGCCTGAATGCCGGCGAAACGCGCCACCTCCAATGGATTGCCCTTGGGGTTCGAGGGCAAGGCTGCAAGAACGGTGGAGGAGAGTTCAACGAAGGCAGATGCGGTCGCGGTGCGGTGCGATGGCGTTTTGGAACCCACATCGACCATCTTGGCCTGGCCCGAAGAGTCGAAGTGCGAGAGATTTTTCTGCGCTCCGTGAGGCATAGGCCTACCAGAATAACAAGACGCGCACCGTGGCTCCGGCTTTAAGGAAGTCCGCTTCCTCGGGCACAACCAGGATGCAGTTGGAACGCGCGAAGGCGGCAATGTCGCCCGAGCCATGCCACGGAACGGTTTCGACGCGTGGCGCCTGTCCACCAGATGTGTTGAAGTCACAGCGAGCCGGCAGAAATCGCGTGAGGCCGGGCTTTCCGCGGCGATCAGTGTCGCGCGCAAGTTGAGCCAGCATGAAACGAGGACGATGCTCGTGACTACCGGCCAAGGCAGTCATAACCGGGGTGGCGAACAGCAGGAACGTCACGGCGGAAGAGATGGGGTTTCCGGGCAGCCCGAAGAAAGGCAGCCGCTTTGCGCCGTCCTCGGACGAGGAGTTGGCGCTTCGGGGAAGATCGCCGAAGACGAGCGGCTTGCCGGGCTGAATGCGAACGCCGGTGAAGAGAAATCGCGCACGCAGACGGGCCAGCGCCGGTTCGACAAGATCAAACTTGCCGGCCGAGACGCCGCCGGAGATGAGAAGCATGTCGGCCTTTAAGGCCCTGGCCAGTGCTTTGTCCAGTGCCTTAGGAGTATCCGCCGCTGTGGGAAGGACCAACGGCTCGCCGCCGGCGTTTGCGACTAGTTCGGCCAACATGGAGGCGTTTGAGTTTCTGATCTGGCCGGGGCCGGGTGTCGCGTCGATCGGAACCAACTCGTCGCCGGTGGTGAGAATGGCAACGCGCGGCCTGGCAAACAGTTCAAGAGCCGAATATCCGCAGGAAGCCGCGAGAGCAATTTGCGGGGCTCCGAGTGCGGTGCCGGCGGGCAACAACTCTTCGCCACGACGAGCCTGCGCGCCCTGGGCAACGATGTTGTCGCCGGCATGAATCACGCGCGGAGGGAGGAGGCGGATCGTCTTGCCGGATCTTTCGACGTGCTCGAGCATCACGACAGCGTCGGCGCCGGCAGGAATGGGAGCGCCGGTCATGATTTCCCAAACGGCTCCCCGTGGAAGGGGACCAGACGGGGTTTGGCCTGCATGGGTGGAGCCGGCGACTGGCAACGGCTTGTACTTCACGATTTCGGCGGCGCGACAGGCGTATCCGTCTCGCGTGGAGCGGGCGAACGGAGGTTGATCCTGATCCGCGACGAGCGGTTGAGCCAGGACGCGACCTGAAGCACTGCGCAATTCAACGGTCTCGATCGAGGGCTGAGTCTGCTGGCGCAACTTGCGTGCGTACGCCGCTACCTTTGCCGCAGCCTGCTCATAGTTAGGCAGTTCCGTGCTCATGGAGTGCATTGTAGAGTCCGGAAGCGGGGCGCTCCATAGTCTCAGGTCAAAAAGGTCCTCGGCTGGGATCATCTGCAGATTGAGGTCCGAAGAATCGATCAAACGCGCGCCCAAGCCCAGGCTCCGAGATTACTGCAGCTTCTGACAGTACACATTTGTGCCCACTGCCCGCAGAATTGCGATGGGCCCAATGAGCGCATTCGAAGACCTGCCAGCATCCTGAGGTTGCGGAGATGTGCCGAGTCGGCAGCGATGGAGGGATCGTGGAACATACAAGCAATGTGCATTTTCGCCCCCTTCTCTTGATGGAGGGCGGGCCGCTCTTCAACATTGAGAAGCGTTTGGGCCTCGTCAAACAGCACGCGCCGCTGACCAAGAGGAGGGCAGTTCTCGCTGCCCTGCTTACGTGGGTGCCGCTTCTGATCCTGTCTGCAATCGAGGGCAGGGCCTGGGGGCATTCCGTGCCGGTTACATTCGTACGCGATTTCAGCACTTACTCGCGCTTCCTTCTTGCTGTCCCCTTGCTCGTGTTTGCGGAGAACATCATTGGACCTCGTATCGCGCAAGCCGCTTCGCATTTTGCTCAATCTGGAGTTGTTATCGAGAAGGATTTTGGGAGGTTCGACAAACTGGTGGAGCTCGGGTTGCATGCGCGCGATTCGATTATCGCGGAAGTTGTGCTCGTTGTTCTGGTTTATGTCACTACAATCGTTGGCTTCAAAGAGACCGCAGTTCATGTCACGACCTGGTACGCAACGCACACAGAAGCTGGGAGTTCATTAACCCTGGCAGGGTGGTGGCTCCTGGGCTTTTGCACGCCACTCTATCAATTCCTGATTTATCGATGGCTTTGGAGATTGTTCCTCTGGTTCCAGTTCCTCACTCGTGTTCGCAATCTTGATTTACAACTCTTCCCAACCCATCCGGACCAAGCCGGAGGGCTGGGCTTTGTCGGCGACTCACAGCGCTTTTTCGGCATACTTCTCTTCGCTATTTCGATCGGCAGCACGGGTGTGCTCGCCAACGATATCGTGTATGACAAGATCCCTCTGCAGAGCTTCGCACCGGCAATCGGCACCTACGTCGTTGTTGCGCTTCTCATCATGGTCGGTCCACTGATTGTCTTTGCAGGAATTCTCCTCAAGACAAAGCGCATCGGGCTGCATCAATACGGCACGCTGGCAACCGATTACACGGGTTCATTTCACAGGAAATGGATCGAACATCAAAATGCAGACAATGAGCCGCTGCTCGGGACAGGGGACATTCAGTCACTGGCGGACCTTGGCAACAGCTTTGGTTTCATCGAAAAGATGAGAGCTCTGCCGATCGACCTGCGCTTACTGCTTCACCTGGTCATCGCGACCCTGCTTCCGATAACACCACTTCTGCTGACCGTGATGCCGCTCAAAGACATTCTGAAACTGCTGATGAAGGTGCTGATGTGAGGCCATGACCAAGTAGCGCTTCGCGAGACGCGAAGCATACCTCGCGGAGATCAACCCTGAAATACAAAGGGCGCGCCCGGATTGCGGGAACGCCCTTTTACGAACAATAGACTGGGAAAGCTTACTTCTTGCCCGGCTTGGGTGCCTTGTAGCTGGAATCGATCTTCTGCCCGGCCTGGTCGAGAATGCCCTTGACGTCGGCTGCGTAGGGACCGGTGGGAGCCAGTTCAAGATACTTCTGATAAGCCTCGCCGCAGCCCGGAGGCAGAACGATTCTCTGCGTCTTGGGATCGACGGTGGCCTTCGCGACGAGGGCCTGGCCCTTCAGATAGTACGGAAGCGGATCCTGCGGGTTCGGCAGCGATGGCCGCGTCTGCTGCGGTTGCTTGCGCATCGGTGTTGCCGACCTGCGAAAAGATGACAGCTTCATTCTTCAGGTAGAAACCGGCCTTGGTTGGATCGATTTTGGCGGCCGCATCGTAGGCTGCCTGCGCCTCAGGCGACTTTGCCGTTGCGCGCGTAGATGGAGCCGAGACCCTCATTGGCCATGCCCTGCACGGCGGGCTTCGGGGACTTGGATGCGGCATCGGCCTCAAGCGCCTTCTTGAAAGAGGCTTCGGCCGCGTCATACTTCTTCAAGCCCACCTGGCCCTGGCCAAGATATGCCCAAAGGATCGATTCGTTGGGCCTGACCTGAGTGTCCTTTGTCATCAGGGTTTCGACTTCGGTGTACTTCGCGGTCTTGATCTCGTTTTCCTTGGCGTCGATATCGGCCTTGGAAGCCGATGCACCCAGTTGCTGCATGGCAGTGGCGCGCGCGGCATCGGCATCATGGATGTTCTGCACGACTGTCTTAAGATCGGCGTTCAGGTTCTTGATCATCGCGTTGGCCTTCATGGCCACGGCATTGTGCTCCCGCATCTCTTCCAGCTGTTTTCTTGTCTCGGCGGGAAGCGCGTCAACGTATTCCTTGCGCGACATGTCGATGTCTGCAGCTGCATCCTGACCGGCGATGACCTTAACGTTATCCAGCTTGTCGGCCTCTTTGTCCTGCTCCATGCCGGGGGTGCGGTAGATCAGGGTGTAGGAGCCGGCAGGCACTTCGCCGGAGAACGCACCGTTCGCGTCGACGTTCAGGACGGCCGCGTCCTTGGTCTGCGCCGTAAGGCCGGGTCCCGATGCGGCGCGAGTGGTCAATACGACGGTGACGGTGCCACCGGCCTGGGGCGCTCCAGTGGGATTCGTGACCTGGCCGTGAATCTTGCCCTTGGCCTCAGGGGTCGCGGGCGCCTGTCCAAGCACCGGAATGACGGCGAATGCCAGCAGGCCGAGCCAGAGCGATATCGTGCGTTTCATTTTTGTCTCCTTGGGAGCTTGGGCGAGCGGCTAAGCCCGCGGGCTCAATCAATATTGATTTTCCTAAATCTCAGTGACTCCCGACAACATGCTTCCGCAAAGATTGCAATCGCAGCCTTTGCCCTGGCCTGCCACAACTACCGCAACTGCAAGCCCATGAACGGAAAAGCGGCCGAACAGATTGTGCGCACACTGCACCCGCAGCGCTGTTCTTCTCGGCACGGACCAAGTTAAATCCAATCGACACTCCAACACAAGGCCGGGGAACCTTTCAGTCCTGCGTAAATGGTAGATTGCACGGGCGAATGCAGTTGTGGTCTGCATCACACCCTACAATGACGACATGGCCACTGTGATTCGGGAAGCAACGCCGGCGGATGTACCGCAGATTCTTGATTTCATTCGGGCGCTTGCGGCATACGAGCGCGAACCGGATGCGGTGACGGCTACCGAGGCGGACCTGCTGCGCGACGGATTCGGGCCTAATCCCGATTTTTTTCTGTCTCATGGCGGAGCAGGATGGCGCGGCGGCGGGCTTTGCATTCTACTTTTTCAGCTACTCCACGTGGCTGGGGAAGGCGGGGCTCTATCTTGAAGATCTGTTTGTTTACCCGGAGTTTCGCGGGCTCGGCATTGGCAAGGCGCTGCTGCAGCGGGTAGCGGCGATTGCGGTGGAAAAGGGGTGTCCACGGCTGCAGTGGGAGGTGCTGGACTGGAATACGCCGGCGATCGATTTCTACCAGGCCATGGGAGCTGAGTTTCTGGACGCGTGGCGCAATGTGCGCGTGACCGGAGAGGCGCTGCAGCGGCTGGCCGGGGTCGCGGCGGAGAAGCCGGAGGCTGCGCGGTGAGGATTCGCGTGATTGGCGGCGGTCTGGCGGGGCCGGAGGCGGCGCTGACCGCGGCGCGTCTGGGCTGCGAGGTTGATCTCTACGAGATGCGCGCGTGTTGTCGACGGCAAGCCGCGGCTGACGCCGGCGCACCAGACCGTCGAGTTCGGCGAACTGGTCTGCTCGAACTCGCTCAAGAGCGAATCGCCGAATACGGCTCCGTGGCTGCTGAAGCAGGAGATGCGACGTGCGGGCTTCAGCCCTTTTGCGGATTGCGGACGAAACGGCTGTGCCGGCGGGACATGCGCTGGCGGTGGATCGCGTGGAGTTTTCGCGGCGGATTGCGGAGGCGATTGCTGCAGAGCCGGCGATTCGCGTGATTCGCGAAGAGGTGACACGACTGGACTCGCCGAAACCGGGTGAAGCGCCATTGACGATTGTGGCGACGGGGCCGCTGACGTCCGGCGCGCTGAGCGCGGAGATTCAGCGCATCACCGGATCGGAGCATCTGGCGTTTTACGATTCGATTTCGCCGATCGTCGATGCCGATTCGATCGATATGGAGCGGGTATACTTCGCAGCGCGCTGGGACAAAGGCACGGCCGACTACATCAACTGCCCGATGGATCGCGAGGAGTACGACCACTTTCTCGATGCGTTGCTGGCGGCCGAGGCAGCCGAGAGCAAGGAATGGGAGAAGCTGGAGTACTTCCCCCTCATGCCGCGACTGCAGGCGCGTGTGACCCGTACTTTGAGGGCTGCCTTCCGATTGAAGTGCTTGGACGACGCGGGCGCGACACTCTGCGCTTTGGGCCGATGAAGCCGGTGGGATTGCGCGATCCGCGAACGGGGAAGACGCCGTGGGCCGTGGTGCAGTTGCGCAAGGAGAATCTGCGCGCTGACAGCTACAACCTGGTCGGGTTTCAGAACCATCTGAAGTGGGGCGAGCAGGCGCGCGTGCTGCGGCTGATTCCCGGGCTGGAGAATGCGAAGTTTCTGCGTTACGGACAGATCCATCGCAACACGTACATCTGCGCGCCCGCGCTGCTGGACGAATCGCTACGGTTGAAGAAGGAACCATGGCTGATGTTCGCCGGACAGATTTCCGGCGTCGAGGGATATACCGAGTCAATCGCGACGGGGATGCTGGCCGGGATCTATGCTGCTGCACTTGCGCAGGGAGAGTCGCCCACGCCTGTGCCTCGCGGAACCGCGCTGGGTTCGCTGGTGCACTACATCACGCAGGCCGACCCAAAGGACTTTCAACCGGCAAATATCACCTTCGACCTGATTGAGCCGCTCGAAGAAGAGGTGCGCAAGAAAGATGCGGGACAAGAAGGAGCGGCACCGGCTGCAGTGCGAGCGAGCTCTTGCGGCGTTCGATGCGTGGTGGGCAGGTGTCGCGGGCAGAGCGGCTTGTTCCTAGCTACCGGTTCTTAGCCGTCGGCGCCGGCGTATTCGACTGCAACGCGAACGCCGTGACTCGCCGCGCATTACAGCGCTAGCCGCAGCCGATTCTGTGTTACGCTGGGCCTTCCCCGAAGGAAGGCACGCTATGCAAGGCCTGTCTGCTGCCGACGCGATTACTCCAGCGATCTATCGAACCAGGAACTATCTGTTCAGACCCTTCGAGCTGGGAACCTACCTGAAGCTCTGCCTCGTCGCTGTGATCACGGAAGGCCTGGGGGGCAACTTCAATTCGATTCCGTGGAGGGCGGCGGGAGGTCTCACGGTCACACCACACCGAACCCGCTTCCGAGTGCACCGAACCTGCATCCGGGTGCGACGCTGCATCATATCTCGCCGGAAATGATCGCGCTCATCGCCGTCTGCATCGCACTTGCCGTCCTATTGAGCATTGCAATCTATTACCTGATCACCCGGCTGCGATTCGCGTTTTTTCATTGCCTGATCCGGCAGACCAAGCAGATTGCGCCGGGATGGCATCTCTATCGCAATCAGGCAAACCGCTTTTTCGGGCTCAGCATGGTGATCGGGATCATCTTTTTCCTTATGCTCGCGATAATCGCGTTGCCGTTTGTGATCGGCATCTTTCGTGTGTTCCGTTCTTCGGGGGGGCATCCCGACTTCGTACACCTTCTGTCGTTCTTCCTGCCGCTGATTCCAATCATTCTTCTCGCAATTCTGATCGGCATAGCGATCCAGATCGTGGTGCGCGATTTCATGCTGCCGCATATGGCGCTGGAGAACGCATCGGCGGGCGAAGCGTGGGCCGAAGTACGGGCGCGCATCGTCGCTGACAAGGGCAACTTCTTTGTGTACGCGCTACTGCGTATTGTCCTGCCGCTTGTTGGGATGGTGGCGCTGTTCATGATCCTGTTCATTCCGGGGCTGATTCTGCTGGGTTGTACGGCGCTTGTGTTTGTCTCGCTGCATTCGGCGTTCGCGCAGGCGACCGGCAGTGCAGCGGCTGTGGGGATCATGCTGGAAGTGGCCGTTGGACTCGCGGCATTCTGCATCCTTCTGCTCGTTGGAATTATTGTGGGAGGACCGTTGAGCGTCTGGGTGCGCACGTACTCGCTGATGTTTTACGGCGGGCGCTATCAGGCGCTTGGAGACATACTGGCTCCCCCGCCGGCTGGTGGCTTTCCGTTCCCATCTGTGCAATGAGTCACTCACGGAGTTCGGAATGGCGCCAGTCCAACGCAATGTTGTGGTATCGGCGTTGTTCACGCTGTTTGGCGGGCCGGGGATTCTGCTTGTCTACCTGCCGTGGTCGATAACGCGATTCCGCGTTCCGGCAAGTGAGCCTCTGGCGTTGAGAGTTCTTTGCGGGATTGTCATTGCCGCGGGTCTTGTGCCGCTCCTCGAGTCGATTGGACGATTCATCATTGTGGGCCGAGGCACGCTCGTGCCGGCTCTTCCCCCCGAGCACCTGGTAGTGAGCGGCTTATATCGATTTGCGCGCAACCCGATGTACATGGGGGTGCTCGCGGCGATTGCAGGCGAGGCGCTTCTGTTGCGGAGCCGTGGGCTGGCCATCGAACTTCTCGCGGCGTGGCTGGGTTTTAACCTGCTTGTGAGGCTCTATGAGGAGCCTCGCCTTGCGCGGACGTTTGAGGCGGAGTACGCCATGTATCGCCGAAACGTGCATCGATGGCTGCCGCGCCTTACACCGTGGGACTGCACGAAAGGGTGAAAACGAACTTTTCCCTCCTCTCCGGTGTCAAAGAGAGAGTGGAAGAAGAAGTGTGCGCCGCGCGACGGAGCGGCAGGCGTGAGCGTTTACCCTGAATATGGGAGTGAATTGATGCGCGGGATGGCGATTACTTTGTGTGCGGCGGCGTTTCTTGGAAACGGGGGCCGCTTGAGTGCGCAGGCTGCGCCCGCAAAATCTTCTCCAGTGATGATCAATACCGGGCCAATCGTACCGGCAAAGCCGAAGCCGCTGCTTCCGGATGCGTTTGCGGGATGGGAAGTGGCGGGGCCGATCAAAACCACTACGGATGCTGCAGAGGCCGACAGCGCGAATGCTCCAGCACTGAAGGAGTACGAGTTTGCGACCGCAGCAATGGGCGATTACAAACGCGGCGACGAAACACTGAGCATCCACGCGCTGAGCTTCAAGAACCTGACAGGTGCATATGGCGCCTACTCATACTATCGGCAGAATGGCTGGCCGAAGGCGGATATCGGAACGGGCGGAACTTCAGACAAGAACCGCGTGCTCTTCTGGCAGGGAAACACGGTGGTTGACGCCACATTTTCGAAGATCGGGCCGATGTCTGCCGCGGAACTGAGGGAGTTGGCAAGTCAGTTGCCTGTGCCGCAGGGAAACAAAGCGCTGGCGCCGCCGCTGCTGGCAAGCCTGCCGCAAGGTTCGCTGGACAAGCAAACCACGCATTATGCAGAGGGACCCGCAGGTTATGCGGGAAGCGGGGGAGTGCTGCCGCCGGACATGGTCGGCTTTGATCGCGATGCGGAGGCGGTGACTGCCAACTACTCGCTGCGCTCGGGTCCGGCGACGCTGACGCTTATCGACTATCCAACGCCGCAGATGGCTGAGGCGCAGGAAGCGAAGATTCGCGCATACATCAAGTCGGGGAACCAGGCTCAGCCGGCGTGGCCCAAGCCGCTGGCTGACTCGGATGTTGCATCGCTTGAAGTTCGGAGGAGCGGGCCTCTGGTCGCGATCGTCAGCGGCGATGCTATCCCGGAGGAGAGCCACAAGCTGATCTCGACGGTCCACTACGAGGCCGATCTGACTGCGATTCCGCAACACATGGAGTCGGAAGTATCCAAGACGGGGAAGCTGCTGCTCGGGATCGCGACGATTGTGGTCATCGGAAGCGCAGCTGCGATCCTGCTGGGACTCTTTCTGGGAGGCGGGAGGGCGCTTTACCGACTGGCCCGAGGCAAGCCGATTTCGGCGGTGTACGACGTGGAGTTCATCCGGCTGCATCTTGAAGACTGACAAGGCGAAAGAAGGAATCCCCAAGACCGCATCTGAAGGGTTAACGGGGAGTTTGCGCCTGTGGAAAACGGGCGCTAAACCCTAAGAAACCCCCCGAAAAGACGAGAGTAAGCGGAGTTTAAAAGGCGAATACAAAGCGAATAGATAATGCAGTAACAAAGAAAGGTACCACATAGAACATTAACAAAATAAAGGATTTATTTCTTCCCCGATTTATCCTTGACACTCCGCCCCCCCGCCCCTACTATGCAGCCAGAAAGTTCTGATGGTTTTGCCTCCGTTGGAACTATTCTCCCTGAGGAAGGAGCTGCCCAGTTGCCGGGCGGCTCTTTCCGTTTCTGCCTGATTTGGATCGGGATCTAACCCCAAATCCACCGTGACTTAGCTCGTCTGACCGTCTTCGGGGAGAGAGGAGCATGTCCTGAGGTGCTGAGACGTGCTCGTCACCGGTTTCAGCATTCTGACCACATTTTTCTTCACCGGAGTTGGCCAGCCGTGGAAGGCTCGTCACGGAAGCATTTGTCTGATAGATGACTTCCCGGAGGTCAGGACGATTGCCATGCTTGCAGTGAGGAAGATCAATAGAGCGTATGTGAGCGCACTGGTGCTGGCTGTCGTTGGGTCGGCCGCCGGACAGATGTCGTCGGTCCAGTCTTTCCCGCTGGACACGGTGGCGGGGCTGGATGCACACGACGTCAAGGTGGTGCCGGCGGAGTACCTGGGGCGCAAAGCGATTCGACTGACCATGGACAAGCAGGATGGCGGCCTTGTGGTGCTGAAGGGCAGCGATCTTCAGGATGGAACGATCGAGGCCGATCTGGCGGTGAAGACGACCGTTCCGCCGGGGGTGCGTATGCCGGGATTTACTGGCATCGCATTTCGCGTGAAGCCGGACAGCACGGAGTGCCAGATCTTTTATCTTCGACCGAAGAACGCGCTCGCTGACGACCAGGGGATGCGCAATCACACGGTGCAGTACGTAGCAGAGCCCGGATATGGCTGGTATCGGCTGCGCAGAGAGTGGCCGTTTGTTTACGAGAGCTACGCGGACATTCAGCCAGAGGCGTGGATTCATTTGAAGATCGAGCTGGCCGGACGCGTGGCACGCATCTTTCTGAACGGCTCGGAAAAGCCAAGCCTTGTTGTGGACGGATTGAAGGGGTCAAACCTGCGAGGCGCAGTCGGCTTGTGGGGTTATGCGGGCGAAGAGTCCTACTTCTCAAACGTGCGGATCACTCCGACGGCGGCGACGCCGGTGAAGAACGGGGCCGATGCGGCTGGCGAGTGGACTGTGCGGTACGGCAGCGATGCGGGGCCTTTTGAAGGGTCGATGAAGTTGACGCGCGATGGGAACCAGATAAGCGGGACATGGTCAGGCGAACTTGGTGACAACAAGGCGATCCATGGAACGTGGCGCGACGGATATGTCGAGTTGTGGTTTCCAGCAGACTGGCCGGAAGGCCGGGACGGCGCGCCCGGGCGCGGCGACTGCGTTTCTGGAGGGCTGGTTTGACGATGCAACGGCGAAAGGGCGGATGCGCGTGGAGGGCCGCGCCGACGGGCGTTGGGTGGCAGAACGCAAGACGCGGTAATTCAGGTCAGGCGGTCGCGTTTGCATCAGAGCTTTCGCCATCGGTGGGGTCGGTCCAGTCGTTGCCGCAGGATTCGCAGTGCCAGGCGTTCGACGGCTCCACGCTCTCGAGGGTCGGATCGGGGGCACCGCATTTCGGGCAGGACGGCAACTGATATACCGGTGCCTCATCACTTAGATCGTCGATGATTTCCTGGGGGATTGGCCAAGAGGCAACTTTGCGTGCCTTATCGAGCTGGTCGGCGGCAACAGAGACACGGGGATAGGCGGCTGCAGACTGCGGTCTCTCGACCCAGCTATCGATTCCGGCCTGTCTCAAGGCCAGGACAAGCTGCCATGCCTCCTTGCTTGTATCGCATTCACATAACGGCGTCTTCCATGTGTATTCGCGAGCGCTGCCACCCTGGTCCGAGTCGGTCTGCTCGGGAGTATCGTCCACGGAGTCCCATTGGGTGTCGTGGGCAAGATACGAGACAGCGCGATCCTCGATTGGCGGAGGTGTTTCCGGAAGCCCGCGCTTCTTCAGTTCATCGCGCAGGACCTGCTGGGCTATTTCTGTGAGATCGCCGATGCCGGCAGCGAGTTCGCCAAGCTCAATGTCGCCCATTTCGCGATAGAGGGAGGAGAGTCTCTGCCATTCTTCTGTGGGATTTGTCTGCATGGGCAGCAGTATAGAGGTCGCTAGCGGAATGTATTCCAGCCGATGTCAGCGAGCATGGCGCGGCCGACCACGAGCGCGGTGACAATAAGAGCGGCCATTACACAAGTCCAGAAGCCCATGCGACTGAATGGAATGAAGAGAGCGCCCTGCTTGCCGGTCAGATTGATACCCGCCCGATCGGGCAGGAGTGCCTGGACAGCAACTGCGATCAGAAAACCCGCAGCCCAAACGATTGCGATCCTGAATGAGAGCTGAAGGGTCATCTCCATGATCGTCACTCCTCTCCACCCCTGATAGACACTGACGCTGGAGCGGGCGGATTGGCTGCTTTCTTTACCGAATACCGCTGCGACGATACAATCGAGAGAGCGGTTTCAACGGCAAAATCGTGCGGAGCCCTACAAGCCGACGTAGCTCAGTTGGTAGAGCAGCTGATTCGTAATCAGCAGGTCGTCAGTTCAAGTCTGACCGTCGGCTCCATAGATTATTTCTATAATTCAGGGACGCCTTCACACACCAGAGGCGACAAAACAGGCTGCGCTTTGATTTCCACAGCGCGGGGGCCCCGATTGGTGAAGCGAACCAAGTCAGGTACGGGTTATCCACTTACTTTTTATCGTGATATTGTTTCGTGCCTGCTTATCCACGCATATTCTTGGCATAATCGCAGCAAGTGAGCGGTTCCTCAGACGCTGTTCCAAGAGCTACGTCCAGGACCGTGATCGGGATTCGACATTGAAGGCCCAGAGATCGAGACCTGAGAACGACCCGGATTAACCACGGGAGCATTGAAGAGTGACCAGCTATAGCCGTCAGGACGTTTTGAGGATTCTGCAAATCAGTTCCCGTCAGCTTCAGGGGTGGGAAAGAGCCGGGCTCATCGCCCTGCGCGAATCGTACACGTTCCAGGATCTCGGCGAATTGCGAACCTTGCGTGTCTTGCGCGAAGAAGATGTTCCGGCGGCTTCCATAAGGCAATCGATCGCGGCAATGCAGGCAGTGGCAGGCCTGACCAATCCTCTGCAACAAGCCTGCGTGGTACGCACCGGTACGCGGCTGGCATTTCGCGCGAATGGAGCGATGGTCGATCCGATACGGCGGCAATTGCTCTTTGATTTTGAGCGCGGGGAAGGGCAACCGGCAGCGGCAGATGTCTCTCCGATGCGCCGCCCGAATTCCCGAGTTTCGCACGACCTACAGGGACTTTTCCTGGCGGCCGTTCAGGCGGAAGAGGCCGGCGAGAAGCAGCGCGCGATCGCTCTCTACGAAGAGATGCTGGCGCTCGATCCGAACTATGCGCCAGGGTACATCAATCTGGGAACGCTCTACTTTCATATGCGCCATTTCTCGAAGGCAGAGGAACTTTACAGGCGCGCGACAGAAACGGACCCCGGTTATGTGCTTGCGTTTTTCGATTTGGGCAACGTGCTGGACGAACTCGAGCGGCCTGACGAGTCCATCGCAGCCTATCAGCGATCGGTGGAGTTGTCGCCACGTTATGCGGACGCTCACTACAACCTGGCGCTGGCGTTTGAGCGCAAGGGTGAGCTTCGCGCGGCATTGCGGCACTGGCAGGCTTATGTGCGGCTGGATAAAACCGGCCCCTGGGCTGAGCATGCCCGGACTCAAATTCGCAAGCTCCTCGATCGAGAGAAGCTCTCGATCGCCTGGCGCACGGTGGGCCTTGTTCCACAGAGACGATCAACGGCGGCGCTGAAACTTATCAGTTAAAGAGAGACGGCGAATCAGTTACGCTGCGCCACCCTGAGGCGCATGCTGATGACGGCTCTGCGCTGCACTCGCTACGCCTGTTCCGGTCTTCAAACGCAAGGTCTGCCCGCTTTGATACACTGCGAGCCCGGAGGCGCGAATCCCGCTTGTCTGACAAAGGACAGTTCCCTGCACCACTGACAGAGCTTACCGAGGAGGAAAGTCTCTTCTTCTCGACCGTGCTGAAGTTTGCCGAGGAGACGATTGCTCCTCTGGTGCGCACAATGGACGATGAACAGCAATTTGCGACGGGGCTGGTAGGCAGACTGTTTGAGCTCGGACTGATGGGCATTGAGATCCCGACAGATTCAGGCGGCGCGGGCGGAAGCTTCTTTGACGCGGTGCTGGCGATTGAGGCGATCGCGATGGTGGATCCCGCGGTAGCCGTACTGGTGGATGTGCACAACACGCTCGTAATCAACGCGATCCGGCGCTGGGCGAGCGAGGATCAGAAATGGCACTGGCTTCAACGGCTGGCGTCGGGCACGGTGAGCGCGTACGCACTGAGCGAGGCCGGGGCGGGTTCAGATGCTTTCGCGCTGCAGACGCGAGCGGAGAAGGTGGACGGCGGATATCGACTGAACGGGCGAAAGCTATGGATTTCAAACGCGCGCGAGGCAGGATTGTTTCTGGTGTTCGCAACGCTCGATCCGGCAGCGGGGTACAAGGGAATCACGGCGTTCCTTGTCGAGAAGGGGACGGCAGGATTCACTGTTGGACGCAAGGAAGACAAGCTCGGTATTCGGGCCAGCAGCACCTGCGAACTCTTGTGTGACAACTGCGTTGTGCCCGATGCGAACCTGCTGGGCGAGCCCGGCAAGGGATACAAGATCGCGATTGAATCGCTAAACGAGGGACGAATTGGGATCGGCGCGCAGATGCTGGGGCTGGCTGAAGGCGCGTGGGGACACGCGGCCCGCTACGCGAAGGAGCGCCGCCAGTTCGGAAAGCCGATTGCGCAGTTCCAGGCAGTGCAGTTCGCGCTGGCGGAGATGGCAACGGAGATCGAAGCGGCGAAGCTGATGGTTTATAACGCGGCACGATTGAAGGATGCGGGGAAGCCGTATCTGAGCGAGGCAGCCATGGCCAAATACTTTGCGTCGCAGGTGGCAGAGCGCGTGGCGAGCCAATGCGTGGAGATCTTCGGAGGCAACGGATTTGTGCGCGACTATCCAGCCGAGAAGTATTACCGCGACGCGAAGATCGGGAAGATCTATGAGGGCACGTCAAATATGCAATTGGCAACCATTGCCAAGCAGGTGCTTTAGAGCGGTTCCGCAGTTCATGCAGCCATTTCTAACTTATCTGGGAGTGGCTTCTTCTTAAGAAAGAAGCCACTTCGCCGGAATGGTTCCGGACGCAGCAACTGCGGAACCGCTGTAACCGCGTACGGACATCTCAATTGACGAATCAGGATTGGGAGTTGAAGGCACGCCGGGGCGGAGATGCGTGTTCGCGTGAGAACAAGACTGTCCGATTCTGGACGGCTGCAAAGGCAAGCGAAGTTTAGCAACGCCGGGATCTTCAACGAGGGGCGGCAGATGCGGGGCCGAGGTTTTGCGCGAAAATGGAGATGAGATTGCTGGAGTAAGCTGCATCTCAATCTCCGGAGAGTCCTGTCAGATGAAACAATTTGGGCCGTTTGAGCTGGACACGGTGAATGAATGCCTCCGGCGAGATGGCGCGCAGATTGCGATGGCTCCAAAGCCGTTTGCAGTCCTGCGCTACCTGGTGGAGAATCCGGGACGGCTGATTACGCACGATGAGCTGCTGGATGCACTGTGGCCGGAGACGTATGTTCAGCCACAGGTGCTGCGCACCTACATGCTGGATCTGCGCAAGGTGCTGGGAGACGAGGCGGCAAGTCCCCGCTTCATTCAAACACTCCACAAGCGCGGCTATTGTTTTGTGGCCGCGGTGAGCGAATCTGGGAAAGCGCCCTCCTCTACATTTCAAAGTGCTCAAACTGCGGGCAACGAGAAGAGCGGCGCCGAATTGGCCGGCAGAGAAAATGAATGTCTGCGGTTGGATGAGATGGCGAGGTTTGCCGAAGCCGGCCAGAGGAAAGTTGTCTTTGTTACCGGGGAAACGGGGATCGGGAAGACAGCGCTGGTGAATTCGTTTTGCCGGAACAGCGAGCGCCGCGAAGCAATGGCTTGTGATCTACGGGCAGAGCGTAGAAGGACTTGCGGCATAAGGAAGAGTACTACCCAGTGCTGGAGGCCCTGAGCCAGTTGTGTGCATCAGAGGACGGAGACAAGGCTCGACGGACACTTGCGAGAATCGCGCCAGGCTGGCTGCCCGCACAGGCGCGAGAGGTCGGAAATGCAGATGCCGGGGGCGAGACAGAAGGACATCATCGCTCTGCGGGCAAGCTGTGCGAAGCGCTCGAAGAACTGGCACAGGACAAGACACTCGTTCTCATACTCGAAGACCTGCAGTGGGCAGATGATTCGACCATCGAACTCGTTTCAGCGCTGGCACGCCGCAGGGCACCGGCGAAGCTGATGGTGCTTGGTACCTACGCACCCCTCTCCGGGACAGGGGGATCGCTGTTAAGAGCGGTGAAGCAGGACCTGCTGCTACGACGGCTTTGCGTTGAAGTGAGGCTTGAGCCACTGAGCCGGGCGGATGTGGCGCAGATGATCAGCACAGAGCTGGATCAAGAAGAGTTGCCACCAGAGCTGGAGCGCTTTCTCTATCAGCAATCGGAGGGAAACCCTTTGTTTGCGCATGCTGTATTGGAGCACCTGATATCGCAGCGTGTGCTTGTGCGGGAAAAGACAGATGCGGGGAAGTGGAAACTCAACGGGTCGCTGGACGAGTTGGAAGCGGGAGTTCCGAAGGAGCTTGTACAACTGATTGAACTCGAAATCGAGCGGCTCAGCCCGGAGGAGCAGCGGATCCTTGAAGCGGCCAGCCTGATGGAATTCGCTTTTCCGGCCTGGGCAGTAGCGGCGGCCCTGAAGCAAGGCGCGGGAAAGATTGAGGAGGCGTGCGAAGAACTGGCGCGGCGGCTTTGGTTTGTGCATCGCGCGGGACACGACGATCTGCCAAACGGCACGCGCTCAGAGTTCTATGCATTCGCACATGGGATGTATCGCGTTGTGTTGCGCGAGCGCCAGACGGCGGCGCGACGTGCGGAGGGACATATTCGCATTGCTGAACGTCTGCGAGAGCTGTTTGACGGGCGCGAAGCGGATGTTGCGAGCGAAATGGCAAGCCACTATGAGGAGGCCGGCAGCTGGCAAAGGGCGGCAAGCGCGCTTCGCGAGGCTGCGCGTCAGGCGCAACAGCGGGCGGCGTATCGTGAGGCGGAGCAACTGCTGGAGCGTACGCTGCGCATCGCGGAGAACCTGAACGAAGACGATCGCGGGATCCTGTCAAAGGAAGTGCGAAGCGAGCTTGAGGGTGTGCGCGAAGCGATTGAGTACGGAGCAGGAGGTCAGGAATTATCCAGAGAGATTTGACGGATTCTGGATAGGAATCTGACGACTTTAATTTTGAAGACCGCTAGTGTGATGACCAAGACAGGAGGTTACGCACATGAGATCGATACTTTTTCGGATTCTGTCGCCGGCAGTTCTGGCGGCAACGGCAATGACGGCAAGCTCAGCGATGGCTGATACAACTCTGCACGGTACCCTTCAACTTCAAGGTTGCCGGCAAAACCCTCCCCGCTGGCGAGTACTTGGTTCGACATGACAGCACTGGGAATTTCGTGACCCTTGCGAGTCGGGACCATCGCGCGTGGAGCTACACGTGGGTCGTTGGTCCGGGAATTCCATCAGAGAGCTCGCGCAGAATCGTTTTGAAGTTCGACGGATCGGGCGACTCGCGCGCATTGCGGTCGGTCCAATACGGATCGATGATCACGCAGCGACTGGATCGAAAGAGCGCCGAGGCGGAACGGGAATCGTCTGAAGTCACGGGCGGAAACTAATTTCAGTTGATTGCCGGCGAGCAATAGCGAGACCAAGTTGGATTTGAGCGAGGGGCGCGCGGAGATACGTGCGCCCCGATTTGTGTTCAGGAAGGGCTTTGTTGCGCATGGCCGTTGCCGCATGTGAAGGCTTGGCCAGCGGCTTCGGCGACCTGGCGGATGTGGGCAGGGCGTGTGCGGCAACAGCCGCCCACGATCTGTGCGCCGGCGTCGAACCACTGCGCAGCCATTGCGCCAAAGGCGGCGGGGTCGGCTTTGCCGGCCCAGGAGCGCGCCGTAGCGTCCCAGCCTTCGCCGGAGTTCGGGTATACGATGACCGGACTGTCGGAGGCGGAGCGCAGCTCGGGGATGAGTGCGACGATGAGGCTGGGGTGCGTGCAGTTGACACCGATGGCGACGGTTTGCGGAAATCGGGCGACGGCCGCTGCGCACTCGTGGAGGAGCTCGCCGTGAGCGACATGCTGCTGGTCGGGGCATGTAAAAGTGAACCATGCAGAGATTTCGGGATGAGGCGCGAGGGCCTGGCCGATGGCTTCTGCTTCAGCAAGCGAGGGCAGAGTTTCAAAGGCGAGGAGGTCAGGCGAATCCTGACCCTGCGCGCTGGCGAGGACTTCGATGCGGACACGATGGAAGGCGACGAGATCGTCGAAGGTGCAGGCGTAGTTGCCGTGATATTCGGCACCGTTGTGAAGCATCGCGCCGTAGGGGCCGAGAGAAGCGGCGATAAGAACCTTGCGATTGGGAAATTCTGCGGCAGCGGCACGGGCAAGCGAGATGGAGCGAAGAAGCGCTGTGTCGGCACTCTGCGAAGGAAGGCCGCATTCCGCGTAGCCGATGCGGGAAACCTGGTAGCTTGCTGTTTCGATGATTTCGGCGCCGGCAGTGATGTAGGCGCGATGCACGGCGATGATCTTCTCGGGTGAATCCTCAAGAATGTGCGCGGACCAGAGCGGACCGTTGATGTCGGCACCGAGATACTCGAGCTCGGACGCCAAGCCGCCGTCGAGAATATGGAGTTGGCGCAGCATGGAAGCGCATTGGGCCCGCGTGAGAGTCATGAATCGATGGTAACGCCGAGGAGAACAGGTGCGTCATTGCCGAGTGCAATGCGCTGAGGCGTTGTCTCCGAAGCGAAGCCCGGGGTATCCGGATTCCTGGATGATATCGGACACCCCGATTGATCGAATGTGCTTTAGACGCGACCCCAGGTACCTATGACATCAGTGCCGGTGCTACCGTCGGGGTTTTGAGGTGTGTAAACCCATTGAATCGAGCCATAGTTGAGCGAGACTGTCTCAATGGGGACGTCATTACCGCTCGCGCCTGATGAAGCAACACCGGAAATGATGACGTCCTGCATGCGGATCACCAGATACTTCACCGGAGCTGCTCCGGCGGATCTTGATACGTCGATGACCGCATTTGGAAAGTGCTTGCCAGTCGCACACGCTTCGTAGAGCTTGGGCGAAGCGATATCAACGTGTTTGGTAACCACGATTTCCTGGTGTGTCACTTTTCCGGCTGCGCCTCCTCCTGAAGGGCTGGGGGCTGAAGTGACCTGCGAGATGGAATGTGAAAAGGAGATGACTGAGATCCAGTCCTTGTGATCCTTGTCCGTGCTTTCTCCTTTGATTCCGTCGATTTGCAAATATGCATTGAATGCCATAGTTCCTCACTTTGTGTTTTTGAGGTTGCAAATGGAGATGGCTACAGTTTTTGAGTGCGCTGGACGTTGCGGACGCCGTTGACGCGGCGGATGCCCAGGACCATACGGTTTAGGTGGCGGAGGTCTTCGGCTTCGACGACGAACTCGATGATGGCTTCGCCGTTCTCGTCACGGCGAATGTCGACGCCGCGGATATTGGTGTTGTCGTCGGAGATGACGGCGGTGAGCTCCTTCAGCATGCCGGTGCGGTCGTCGCAGTAGATGGTGATCTTGACGGGGTAGCGCTGGGTGCGGCCTGCGATATCGTCGCCAACGCGGGACCACTCGACGGCGATGCGGCGATCGCTCTCGTAGAGAAGATTCTGCACATTGGGACAGCTGCGCGCGTGAACGGCGACGCCTTTGCCGCGCGTGACGTAGCCTACGATTTCTTCGCCGCGAATGGGGTTGCAACAGCGCGCACGGTAAACAAGGAGATCGTTCTGGCCCTCGACCTGAAGGGAGTCTGAGCCGGTGAGATGCAGCTTGCGCACGGCATCAGACATGGCCGATTCAACGGTGCCGGGTGGTTTGGGTTCAGTGGATTCCGGTTCGGCCTGGCTGGCATAGCCAGGGGCGAGCTTGTTGAGCACCTGGTGGGCGGAGTGCTTGCCCTGGCCGAGAGTGGCAAGAAGGTCGGCGGCAGTGGCGACTCCGTATTCGCCCGCGATGCGGCCGAGGTCCTGGTCGTCGATCTGGCTCATGGGGACCTTGAACTTGCGGGCTTCGCGCTCAAGGAGCTTACGGCCGATCTCGACGGCGCGGCGGCGCTGATCTTCGTTGAGCCAGTGCTTGATCTTGTTGCGGGCGCGCGGGCTCTTGACGAAGGTGAGCCAGTCACGACTTGGTTTGTGATCCTTCTGCGTGACGATTTCAACGATGTCGCCGGTGCGAAGCTTTGTGCGCAGGGGAACCATGCGGCCGTTCACCTTGGCGCCGACGCAGGTGTGTCCGACTTCGGTGTGGATGGTGTAGGCAAAGTCGACGGGCGTGCCGTCCGCCGGGACCACAACGACCTTTCCCTTCGGCGTGAAGGTGTAAACCTCATCGGGGTAGAGGTCCATCTTCAGGCTGGAGAGGAACTCGTTGGGGTCGGTCATCTCCTTTTGCCACTCGACGAGCTGGCGGATCCAGTTGAGGCGCTCTTCGTCGCGGGCGGTGACGGAGCCGTCGCCGGCCTTGTATTTCCAATGGGCGGCGATTCCCTCTTCCGCGATACGATGCATCTCTTCCGTGCGGATCTGGACTTCGAACTGGTGGCCGCCTTCACCGATGACGGTGGTGTGGAGAGACTGGTAGCGATTGGCGCGGGGTATGGCGATGAAGTCCTTGATACGGCCGGGGACAGGCCGCCACAGAGTGTGGATCAGGCCGAAAACGGCGTAACACGACGCAACATCCTGGGTGATGACGCGGATTGCGAGCAGGTCGTAGACCTGGTCGAACGTGACCTTGGAGCGCTGAATCTTCTGGTAGATGGAGTAATAGCGCTTGATGCGCCACTCAACGCGGGCCTCGATGTTGTTCTCACGAAGCTGCTCGACCAGGGTATCTTCGACGCCGCGGAGGAATTGTTCACCCTCGACGCGCTGTGCTTCGACCGCTGCGGCGACCTTCTCGTAGCTGACCGGGTCAGTGTAGCGGAACGCGAGGTCTTCAAGCTCGCCGCGGACCTTGCCCATGCCGAGGCGGTGGGCGAGGGGGGCGTAGATGTCTTGAGTTTCGCGCGCGATGGCCTCCTGGCGTTCAGGCTGGAGGTGCTCGAGGGTACGCATGTTGTGGAGCCGGTCGGCGAGCTTGATGAGGACGACGCGGACGTCCGTGACCATGGCGAGCAGCATCTTGCGGACATTCTCAGCCTGACGGTCTTCGCGGTTGGCGAACTGAATCTTGTCGATCTTGGTGACGCCCTCGACGATGTGGGCGACCTGATCGCCGAAGCCGCTTTCGATCTCTTCGCCGGTGGCGGGGGTGTCTTCGACGGCGTCGTGGAGGAGGCCTGCGGCGATGGCGGTGGAGTCGAGCTTCATCTCCGCCAGCACTTCCGCAACTTCAAGAGGGTGAACAATGTATGGCTCGCCGGAGGCCCGCATCTGGCCGCGGTGATGCTGCACGCAGAAGTCCCATGCCTTGCGGATGAGGCTGACATCTTCGCTTGGGCGGTTGGCCTGGACCTGGAGAAGGAGCGCTTCAAAGCGCCGGTCGATGGCCTTCAGATCGTGGGAACTGGGAGAAAGAGATGGTTCTCCCCTGCGGTCGGGAGTGGCGGTCGTGGGTTCCGTTGAAAGCGGTTGCCGGACTGTCGCCATGCTCCATTATAGGCCGGAGTGAAGGAATGAACGTGAATGAGGCGAAAGGCCGGCGACGCACAACCCACAGGAAGTGCGGAATATGTCCCGGAATTCCGGCTGCGGAACCGTGATGTCAGTGTTACCGGAGTGCTCTGCGTGTGCTCGCGGTCACTGCCGGGCTGTCTTGGCGGAGGAGTAGAGTCCCCTTCGGACTCAAGGTCCAGAACCGAGGAACTTATGTTGAAATACCTCTCATTTTCTGTCCTGATTGCGGCGCTTGCGATCGGCACCAGCTTCGCGAACCAGACCAGGGCGAAAGTGACGATTCCAGTTGAGAAGACCTCAGCCATTGACGGCAGGCAGATGTTCACGAGCTATTGCGCCCCGTGTCATGGGACCGACGGAAGGGGCCATGGTCCCGCCGCGGCCGCACTGACGGTGCAGCCCAGAGACTTGACGGCCATCAGAAAGAACAACCACGGGAAGTTTCCAGACACGCATGTCGTTGAGGTATTGCGTTTCGGCGCGGATACGCCGGCGCACGGATCTGCACAGATGCCCGTCTGGGGTCCGATCCTTGGTAAGATGAACCAGACCAACGTCCAGGAAAAGGAGCTCAGAATCAGCAACCTGAGCCGCTACCTGGAGAGCATTCAGAGGCCGTAGCAGGGGTGCGAGGCTGCTCCGGGTGTTCACCGGAATGAGGCAAGACCCGGGGAGAGCCAATGACAAAGCAGAAGAAACCCCAAACAAGCAGAAACCCGAAGGCGCCCAAGGCCGCGAAGCCCGAGGCGCCTTCTGATCGAGGTCATCAGGCCCCGAAGGAGCCCGAACAGGCCCCGGGTCGTGAGGAAAAGCAAAAGCCCAATCCAAAAGATGGCCAGCGAGCAGCGGCACAGGCCGAACCGGGTGCGCGAATCAGCAGGCGTGCCGCAGACCGGCTGCGCTCTGGACATCTGTGGGTGTACGCCTCGGACATCGAGCACCTCGAGATCGGCGAAGGGGATACTCCCGCGTTGTTACCGGTGGCGGACAATCGGGGATTGCTGCTGGGAACGGCGCTCTACAGCAAGAGCTCGCAGATCGCGCTGCGGATGGTGTCGCGGGAGGCGATTGGCGAGAAGGACTGGCTGAGACTGCTGGAGAGCAGGCTGCGCGCTGCGATCGCACGGCGAAGGCCGCTGCTGAGCGAAGAAACGAACGCCTGCCGGTTGTGTTTCAGCGAGGCGGACGAGTTGCCGGGGCTGGTGGCGGACAAGTACGGCGACCTGGTGATTCTGCAGCTGTTGACGAAGGGGCTGGATTCAAGCGCGGTGCGCGAGGCGTGCGTGCGGGTTCTGCGCGAAGAGATCAAGCCGGCGGCGATTGTGGAGAGGCCGGATCCGCGGGTGAGAGAGCTGGAGGGATTGGCTGCGCCTGCATCGGAGCCGTTGTGGGTGGCGGATCGGTCTTCAGCGGCCGGAGAGACTCAGTTTCGGCTGAACGGGTTGGTGTTTCACTTTGATCCGAATGCGGGACAGAAGACCGGCGCGTTTCTCGACCAGCGGGCCAACTACGCTGCCGCGCGGGATTGGGCCCAGAGGCTGGGGATCACTGGACGGGCTCTGGATGTGTGCTGCTACCAGGGTGGATTTGCACTGCACCTGGCCGAGGTCTGCAGGCGGGTGACGGGAATCGATGCCTCGCGTGCCTCGCTGGAAGTGGCGGAGCGAAATCTGGAAGCGAACCGGGGCCGGGTCAAGGCGGAAGTGGACTGGGTGGCGGGCGACGCGTTCCAGATTCTGCGCGACTGGTCAGAGGCGGGAGAGCGGTTCGATGCGATCGTGCTCGATCCGCCGGCCTTTGCGAAGACGCAGCGGGCGGTTGAGGGCGCACTGCGCGGCTACAAGGAGCTGAACCTGCGGGCGCTGCGGATGATGAATCCGAGCGGACTGCTGGTGACCTGCTCGTGCAGCCATCATGTGGGATGGAAGGACCTGGTGGGTGCGGTGGCGGCTGCCGCGGCGGATGCGCATCGAAGGGTGCGACTGCTGGAGCGGCGAGGCGCTTCGCTCGATCATCCGGTGGTGCTGAATCTGCCGGAGACGGAGTATCTGAAGTGCCTGGTGCTGGAAGTGGAGTAAGGAACGGATCGGCTGCCAGAGACTGAGACATTTCTTGACTTCTGTATGGGCGGTCATTCGTTCAGGACGGAAGATGAGCAATTTACAATTGTGCCAATGTTCGACCGAGAAATTGAAACGAAGTTCATCAACACTCGCGGTGCCGCAATTGCTGCTTTGTTTGTCGCGATGTTTCTAGTAGGGAGCCGCTTCTGGTCACTCATTAAGCACCGTCCTCCCACATCAGGATGGATTTATCCGGTCAATTCATGGCTGCCAAACTGGTTGGCGATAACTGGGAATCGTCTTCGACATACGGGCTCTTTGTGCTTTTCCTCGTTGGCCTGTGTTCTTCGTGAACCTGCAAGTGGGACGGAGCGCGTAATACTCGCGATCATGGTTGCGGAGACGCTCGTCTCACCGATCCGGCAATTCGTTCCCGCTCCACTCGCGGAAGCTCTTCTTCGGGTTCAAGCATTTGGGAACTTGGTCATGTTTCTGGGGACCGTGCATCTGTTTCTACACATCTCGGAGCGACAAAGCGGTAGTTGAATTGCGTGCTGATCGCGTAGTTTCGGCGGGTTGTAGCCTACACCGCAGTGGCTGGACAGCAGCGCTGGCAAACGGCCCTGACCTTGGTTTGCCTCGGCCAACTTCCGGATTGCCCATCACGCATTCGTCTCGCTTCCCTTTATCATTTTGTCGAAAGCACTGGATCTGCCAAGGAGCAGACAATGAGATTTTCGCGCTGGGTTTTCAATATCGCGGGCGCCTATGGAGTGATCACCGTTGCGCCGTTGTACTTTATGGAGCAGACAATCAACAGGCAGGATCCACCACCGATCACGCATCCGATGTTCTTCTACGGATTTGTAGGGGTGACGCTGGCATGGCAATTGCTGTTCTTTGCGATTGCCTACCAGCCGGTGCGGCTGCGCCCAGTGATTCCTTTCGCGGTGCTTGAGAAGCTGAGCTTCGGCATCGGCGCGATGGTTCTGTACCGTCAAGGCAGGCTGGACCATAGCGACCTGTACTTCGGCGGCATTGACCTTGCGCTGGCAGTGCTGTTTATGTTGGCTTGGCGCAGGCTGGCGCGGGAGGGCGACGCAAGTCTAGCGCTATGGGAATGGCCTTGGCTTCCCTGACTTCTCTGAAATTGACCCGTTGCCAAGAACAACCACAGATCCTTCACTGCGTTCAGGACGACAGCGCATTGGAGAAAGGCGTGATTGCCATTCGGCGTCGCGTGTGGTGGACTATACGGAATTTCCCGGAGCTTTGCTCGCGCGTCTGACCCAACCTTTGGATTGCCGGTAGATTCAGCGATGCACGCAGGCGGTGCGAGTTCTAATGGCCCAACGCTACGAAAGATCGCAGGCGGTTGCGCCAGGTGGGTGAGGGCGTCTGCTCTGGTGCAGAAGTGACCTTTGGATCTTGTAAAGCTGCGGAGCGGAACTGCGAGAGCGCTTCCCTCACCTGGGTGCGAAGGGCTTCGACTTCAAAAACACACGAGCGGAGATAAGCGGAGACGGTGAGGCCGGCTTCGGCGGCGCGTTCGAGCAGTTGGGCGGATTCGGCGTGGCTGAGGCGAAGGGTGACGATTGTTGCCCTGGGGGCGCTGTCTTTGGCGCGGCGCGCGTTTGTTGACGCGGACGCGGGAAGGGTGGAGGGCTTCATGCGCGTGTGAGTCTGAAGGGCCCGTTCATAGCTGATGGTGGCCACGTCGTCAGCGAGAGCGCTCAAGTCCCAGGGTTCGGGAGATTTCTGCGGGGACGAGGCTAGCGAGGAAAGCAGGCTGGCGAAGCTCGATGCGGTTGATGCGGGGATGTTCTGCGCTTCCTGCATGGATACAGCATAGGGGAGTGGGGCAGGACAGCTTGAGCGGATCATGGACGGTTGTGTGGTTGGAATCCCGTTTCGGGGTGGAGGCGGGTGGAAATTCTGAAATGGGCTCTTGAAGGTTCGTGGTTTCCCACTCATGCGCAAACAGCGCGCATGAATGGGGCACCCAGAGTTCGTAGGTGCGCTCACATTGCGAATAGCCGCCCTTCGGGTTATTTGGTTGCGCGTTGGGGCCCGGTTTCTGTCCAGAGGAAGGTCAGTTCGTCGGTGTGATCCTGGATTTGCTGTTCGACGCTGACGCCTGCGGAGTGTCCGCCGGCGACGCTGTAATGAAGAAGGACGGGGCGGCCGCTGGTGGACGCCGATTGCAGGAGAGCAGTCATCTTGCGCGCGTGGAGCGGGTCGACGCGCGTATCGCTGTCGCCGGTGAAGAACATGACTGCCGGATAGGCGGAACTGGGTTTGACGTTTTGATATGGAGAGTATTTCAGGAGATATGGGAACTGCTTCTCCTTTTCTGCAGAGCCATACTCGGTAGTCCAGTGTGGGCCCTGCATGAATAGCTGGTAGCGCAGCATGTCGAGCAGCGGATAACCGCACAGCACTGCGGAGAAGAGCTCGGGGTGCTGGGTGATGGATGCGCCCATGAGCAGGCCGCCGTTGGAAGCGCCCATGATGGCGAAGTGAGCGGGCGAGGTGTACTTGTTGGTGATCAGGTAGTCGGCTGCCGCATACCAATCGTCGAAGACATTCTGCTTTTTCTCGAACATCCCCTGCTCGTGCCACTCTTCGCCGTATTCGCCGCCTCCGCGCAGGTTGGGAACGGCAAACCAGCCACCCTGTTGCAGCCACCATCCGTAGGCGGGACTCCAGGCAGGAGTGAGACTGACGTTGAATCCTCCGTAGCCGGTCATGAGGAGGCGCTCGGAGCCGTCCTGATGCAGGCCCTTTTTGCCGGCGACGAACATCGGGATTTGCGTGCCGTCTTTTGACTTGTAGAAGATCTGTTTGAGTTCGTACTGAGCGGTGTCAAAGGGAATCTTTGGCTGAACAAAGACGTCGCGCTTACCGGTGAGCGTGTCGATGCGATAGAGCGTGGGCGGCTGGATGTAGGACTCGAAGCTGAAGAAGCCGTAGCGGTCAGTGGTCCTGCCGTAGACAGAGGAGGCTGAGCCGATGCCATCGAATTCGATCTTGCCGGCGGGCTTGCCATCGAGGGTGTAGACGCTCGTTTCGGATTTCACATCTTTGAGGCGCTTGACATAGATTTTGCCGCCAACGATGGAGAAGTCCTCAATGACGTCTTTACCCTCCGGGACGATTGTCTTCCAGGCCTCGGGCATGATGCCGGGATCGGCAATGAGGATGCGGCCCATGGGGGAGTTGTAGTCAGTCTTCACGTACCATGCGCGGTTGGCATAGATCGTGGAGAAGCGCGAATCGAGCCCCCAAACGAGAACTTCGAACATCGAGTTTGGCTTGGTGAGATCGCGAAAAGCAATGTCGACGCGCTTGGCGGGAACACCGCGCTCGATGGTGACGACGAGATAGTGTCCGTCGTCGGTCACGCCGGCCTGAAAGAGATCGATGGGGCCGAGTTCTTCGCCGTGGAATTCGCGGCCGAAGATTAGCTCATCGTGCGAGTTTCGCGTACCGAGGGTGTGAAGGTAGAGAAGCGTTCCCTTGCGGTCGTTGCGCGTGTAATAGAATCCGGCGCCATTGGGTGTGAATGTGACAGAGTAATGGATGGCTGCCGGAACTTCGTCCTCGAGTGTCTTGCCGGTTTTGAGGTTGTAGACGCGGATGGTTGATTCGTCCATGCCTCCCTGACGGACATAGTAGGCAACGAGCAAGCCGTCGCGCGAGACATCTGCAAGGCGGACAGAGGTGTTGGGATCGCGACTGAAGGATGCGGGGTCGATCAGGCGCTGATCTTTGACGGCCGGGCCAAGCGCGGGCTGGCCGCTGCCGGTGCGGCGAACGTAGATGGAGGCCTGCTCCTCGTCAGACATGCGCCGCATGAAGTAAAGGTTTCCGGCACGCTGGATGGGGAGAGACCAGCGGGAGACGTGCTCGAGCGCGTCGAGATCGTCGAGGGCTTGGGAGCGGATGCGGGCCTGCTTCAAGTAACGCGTTGTGTAGGCGTTCTGCGCTTCGATGAATGCGCGAGTCTGCTCGGACTTTGCGTCTTCAAGCCAGCGGTAGCTGTCGGTGATCCGGGTGCCGAAGTAGTCGTCGGTGACCGGAGCGGCTTCGACCACAGGTGGATTTGGAAGCGTGATGCCGTCGCGGCCGTGAATGGCCTGGCTGAACGAAGCGAGACAAAGAGTCAATGCGGAGAGAAAGCCGGCGACCAGCCGCATCGAACACCTCCACTTCGAACAGGATACGCGGTTGCGCAAGGCGGGCGAGCAAGAGAATCTTCTAACAATGAGGTCGGGAATGGATCGATCTCACACACCTCGCAACTGACAATTCAATGACTCCATTCCGTGCCCATGTTGTCGTCCGTTATCAACCGCGAACTCTGCAGCCGATGCAGTAGGCTGACCCGATCTTCGATCGATGCATTTAGCCCCTTCTCGGCATCTTCTCTGGTCGATTGCGGTAGAGAAACCATCCTTTCGAGCGTGGCACGGTCTGCGGGATTGGCAAGGTTGAAGACCGGTCGATCATCAATGCGGTAGCTGGTCAAGATGTCTCTGTAACGAGAGCGATCGAATTGGATTGGGCTGTCACTTACGGCAAGGAAGTTCGACACTCTCAGCGCGTAGGGAAATATGGAAGCTCCGGTGAACTGGACATCCTCGGAACTTGTCGTGTTGTAATACGCGATACCGCCGACGTTTAAGTGGTGGCGCATAAGCTGCATGAACTCGACCGAAAGGAGATTTGACATATGCGCGCGCCAATTAAAGCTGGTGTTCATCAGGATGAAGTCGAACTTCTTGTTTGGATGACTGATCAGCCACCTGCGCCCGTCGTCGATGACGAAATGAACCTTGGGGTTCCGCAGCAGGGAGGACACGGAAGGGCGCTCCTGAATCAATGGAAGGTAGCCGGGATTGATTTCCACGACGGTTAATTCCTGAACACCAGGGTAGTTTGCTACCACCTGGGTCCACGAACCGGAGGAGAGACCGATGACAAGCACATTTCGTGGGTTGGGGTGTATTGCGGCGATTGCATAGGCGCGAAAGATACCGTTGGTGCCATGTACGGGGTCGGTGTTGAACTGACCATCGTAGATTCCACCGCCATAAACGTACTCTTTTGCATCCACAGCAATCACTCCGCTGCGATTTTCGACCAGATTCCTGAACTCAGCACCGCGTTGGTAATCGCCTTTGAAGAGCAGCCGCTCATATATTTTTGAGAAGAGAGGCCCCGATGACGCGGCAAGGAGAGCACAAACGAAAAGCGCAATTGCAGGAACGGCGATTTTGACAGGGCGGCCGAGAAGCATCAGGAAAAGCGCAATAACGAATCCCAGCGTGAGAAGCAGCACAGACACTGCACGCGTCGACCAATGGTCGAGCACGATGAAGCCGATGAGGTAGCTTCCGAGGGCAGATCCGACAATGTTGCTCAGGTACATATAGCTGAGACCTCGTCCGGCCTCCGCATGGGGGTCGATTGCCGCGTGCGCAATGATTGGGAACGCCGAGCCGAGGAGTGCGGCAGAGACAGCAACGAAGACGTAAGTCCAGTCGTAGGGGAGTCGAAAGGACGAAACTGAGAGCGCGACGGCCGGCCCGACAAGAAATGCGGCGATCGAGCCGAGCACGACGACGGAAGAGGCGGTTCGAAGAGTTCGAGGAAGATCGTTTTTCAGTCTTCGTTTGCATGCATCGTGGACCGAAAGCGCGCCGTATGCGATGCCGCCCAAATAGAATGCAAGGAGTTTTGCGAAACAGGGGGCCGTGCCGCCGCTTGTGAATGAGTAAACGCGATACCAAATGATTTCGTAGGCCAGGGCGATGAAACCGGTGGCGGCAGCCAGGAAGACCGCGATGCCGAATGGAATGGTTTGGTGGGCCGGCTCGTCCGCCTTGCCTGGGTGCACTTGCGGGCAAGGAGGATCGGACTCACTTCGACGCGACAGGAGGAACGCGCAGGTGCCGACCAGAATATTGAGGGAAGCGGCGAGCCGCACCGTCCCAGACTCACCGAGCAGGCGCATCAGGAAGACGGCCGCACAGAGACATGCAAACGCTGAACCGAAAGTGTTCACGGCGTACAAGGAGCCAACCGACTCGCCGACGTTGGCAGTGCGCCTGACGAGATGGGCAACCAGAAGCGGGAGGGTGCTTCCCATAAGCAAGGTGGGGACCAGCAGCAGGACGAAGGTTACGGCTCCGGTGACCGCGGTCGACTTGCCCGCGGTGAATTGCGCAGTCCCATGGAAGATCCATAAGGAACTGGCCCCGAAGACGCCGATGGAAAGCTCAATCAGGCCGAAGGCACGAAGCGCCCGCACGCCGGAGATCGTGGAGAGACGCCCGCCTGCGAGGCTGCCGAGACCAAGCCCAAGCATGAAGACGGTGACGATGACTGTGACAGATTCCACGTTTACGCCGTAAATCGTGAACAGCGCACGCTGCCAGACAATCTGATAAAGGAGCGCCGGAAACCCGGACGAGAAGAACAACGCATAATAGCGCCAGAGGCTCTCGGGCTTGTCGATGGCCACTTCTGTCAAGGCGGCATTGGAATACGAAGTGCTCGTCATGGGCAGGTTCCCGAGTGCTGGATTCACGAATTGCGCAAGATGACACCAGGAATCTGGATCACGCTCGGACTGTTTCGAGATTCCTGAAATTATAGGCCGAGCATCTGATCTGGTCCTCGCCAGAGTTGCGACTCCGCATCCCGAAGTAATCCCGGTAGAATTCGACTCAGTGACACAGATGCCTTCAGCGGAACCCGAGCAGAAATCGACAGAGTCCAGGCACGCGCAAACTCGGGCTCACGCCACTGCCGTCGGGGCAGGAATACTGCTGAGCCGGCTCGTTGGTCTTGCTCGAGATCGCGTGTTTGCTCATTACTTCGGCAATTCCGATGCTGCCGACGCCTTCCGCGCAGCGTTCCGCATTCCCAACTTTCTCCAAAATCTCTTTGGCGAGGGAGTCTTGTCGGCTTCGTTCATTCCGGTTTACGCGCGCCTCAACGCCGAAGATCGCCACGAAGAGGCCTCTCAACTCGCCGAAGCTATCTTCGCGCTGCTTGCGGTTGTGACGACGGTGCTGGTCGCTCTCGGCGTGTGGGCTACGCCGTGGCTCATCGATCTCATCGCGCCCGGGTTCCACGGTGATAAGCGACAGCTCACGATCGTGCTCGTACAGATTCTCTTTCCAGGCGCTGCGTTGCTCGTGTTCTCAGCCTGGTGCCTTGGCATCCTGAATAGCCATCGCCGCTTCTTTCTCTCCTACGCCGCTCCTGTAATGTGGAACCTGGTCATGATCGCTACGCTTCTTTGGGGCGGTCGCAATCACACAGAGCAACGCCTGGCCGTGCTGCTCGCAATCGGATCGGTGATCGGCAGTGGACTGCAATTAGCCGTGCAGCTTCCGCGGGTGCTGCGTCTCCTGTGGCCACTACGGCTGCACCTGCACGCGGGCCTGCACGTGCGGACGGTCGTCAGCAATTTCTTCCCTGTCTTCCTCAGCCGTGGTGTTGTACAGATCAGCGCTTACATCGACGCCTGGTTGGGAAGCTTTCTCGGTACCGGTGCTGTCTCCGCTCTCGGTTATGCCCAAACGCTCTACACACTCCCCGTGAGCCTCTTCGGGATGGCTGTCTCAGCGGCCGAGCTCCCTGCCATGTCGAGCGAATTGGGGACGGCGGCCGAAATCGCGCAGGCCCTGCGCCAGCGTCTCACTGCCGGTCTGCAGCAGATCGCCTATTTTGTGATCCCTTCAGCCGTAGCGTTTGTGCTGCTGGGCGATGTGGTCATCGCCACAGTCTATCGCACCGGCCATTTTCAGCACGATGACGTGCTCTTTGTATGGGCCGTGCTGGCTGGTTCTGCCGTAGGACTACTGGCGTCCACTTCCGGGCGGCTCTATTCTTCGGCGTTCTATGCTCTGCGCAATACGCGCACCCCGCTTCGTTTCGCGGTGATCCGCGTTTCGTTAACCCTAGCGCTGGGGTACCTGTGTGCGCTTCCCTTGCCGCGTCTACTCGGCATAAGCCAGCGCTGGGGAGCTGCGGGGCTCACTCTTTCGGCTGGTGTCGCGGGCTGGCTCGAATTCCTGCTTCTGCGACGCGCGCTGACCCGTGACATCGGCGCCGTCGCGAGCCACTGGTCCCGCATTGCGCGCCTTTGGGCCGTGGCGATTCTGGCGGCCCTGGCGAGTATTGGCATCAAGCTCGTTGTGCCATTCCATAACGCAATTGTGATTGGGATGTGCGTGCTGTTGCCCTATTGCGGCCTCTATCTCGGTATCACGCACAGGATGGGCATTGCGAGTCTTGGCGCCCTCGACCGTTTCTTTAATCGACGTCACTGAACGCCTATAGATTGTCAGACGTATTTCCGCATAATCCCGCCACGCTTCCAGGCTCGCTGGGATGTTTTCCGCCTTACTCGACGCTGTGGGTGCGGAAAAAAGGGGGATCGGAGTTGCCACGCGCAATGATGAAACGGCTGCGGCTGGCGTAGAGACGCCGGCTCGTTGGAGCAAGGGACTTTCGCAGCAAACGCCGACCCATGCCACGACGCAAAGCCGGGCACGGATCGGCGGAGCGAAAAGCGCCGGGGCGCCTATCAGGCGTGAGCCACAGCCTTGGCGGGCTCGGCGACAGGCTTTGCATCGGGCTTGCGGATGTCGATGCCGCCCTTGAAGAATGCGCCGTCCTCAATACTGATGCGGGCCGCAGCCACGTCGCCGGTGAGGGCGCCCTCGGCGCGGATGTCTACGCGATCGGTGGCTGAGACGTTGCCCTTCAGCTTGCCGAGAACCACGATTTCGCGCGCAGTGATGCTCGCCGTAACCACGCCGTTCTTGCCGACGGTGACGCGGTTACCGGGAATGCTGATGCTGCCCTCGACTTTGCCATCGATAAACAGTGATTCAGTACCTGTGATTTCGCCCTTGATGGAGAGGCCTTTGCTGATGCTGGCCTGCTCGCCGACGGCCGCCGCTGGAGTGGCGCGCGGCGCCTCATAAGCAGGCTGCACAGGCATGGGACGAGCTGGTTCGGGGGTCTGAGGAGGAGTCGATTGGCCTTGTTGGGTCGGTTTCCACATTGCGCTCAAGAGAATTTCCTTTTCTGTCCTGGTGGACGGGGCTTCCAAGGCAGGGGCCACTCATGTGACCCGAATACCTAAAAGTTCTGACCTAATGCGGCCCGCAAGCTGATCGAAGGCAGGCGTCCGCACGTATGATGTTATTCCTGCTCGGCGGTTCCAAGCATGGTCTGTGACGCTATTTTAAGACGGCAGGGCACAGAACTCCGAATGCCGGAGCCGCAGGCGGTTGACCGATTGTCAAATGTGACAATAACACGGCGGCGGAAAACCGTCGAAGAGCAACGAATCGGTGATGATTACAAAAGGGTAAGGGCGGAATGCACTTGAAGACACGAGGGCTGTTCTGGGGTGTTTTGGGAGGTTTGGCGGTGCTGGCAGCCGGTGCACAGGAGCCAGCGAAGGCGCCAGCGTTTGACGTGGTGATCACCCACGGGCACATCGTGGACGGAACAGGTTCGCCGTGGTACTCGGGTGACGTGGGGATTCGCGACGGGCGGATCGCAGCGATCGGAGACCTGGGCAATGCGGCGGCAAAGCGCACGATTGACGCCCAGGGAAAGGTTGTGGCGCCGGGATTCATCGACATGCTGGGGCAGTCAGAGCTGACGATCCTGGTGAATCCGCGGCTGCCTTCGAAGATCTTCCAGGGAATAACGACGGAGATTACGGGCGAGGGCAATTCTGTTGCTCCGGTGAACGACGCGATGCTGACGGCCGATCGTGCGACGTACGAGCACTATCGGATTAACCCAGACTGGCGGACGACTGCGGCAGTACTTTGCGCGACTCGAAAAGCAGGGCATGGGGATCAACCTCGCGACGTATGTGGGTGCGACGTCGGTGCGGAGGATGGTTCTGGGCGATGCGAACGTGCAGCCGACGGCGGCGCAGCTGGAGGAGATGAAGGCGCTGGTGCGCGATGCGATGAAGGATGGCGCGGTGGGTGTGTCGACGGCGCTGCAGTACTCGCCCGCTCCGTATGCGAAGACGGATGAGCTGATTGCGCTCGCGGGGGAGGCTTCGAAGTATGGCGGTATCTATGCAACGCATATGCGCAGCGAAGGCGATGGAGTGCTGGATTCGATTGACGAGTCCGCGCGGATCGGACGCGAGGCGCATATTCCGGTGGAGATCTGGCACCTGAAGGCCGCGGGCAAATCGAACTGGGGCAAGATGCCGCAGATTGTGGAGCGGATCGACAAGGCGCGGGCAGCGGGCGTAGACGTGAGCGCCAATACTTACGCGTACACGGCGTGGTTCAACACGTTTTCGGCCTTCATTCCGCCGTGGGCGCACGACGGCGGCGATGCGAAGCTGGTTGAGCGGCTGAAGGATCCGGCCTTGCGGGCGCGCATTCGCAAGGACATGACGACAGCGGGAAGAGACTCGGCGGGCGAGGAGTGGGACAACGAGTGGCTGGAGATTCCCGGGCCGGAGGCGATCCTGATTGCGGTGGTGCAGAACAAGGAGCTGCTGCCCTTGCAGGGCAAGCGGCTTTCAGAAGTGGCGGCGTTGTGGAAGGAAGACGCGATCGATGCGCTGTGCGATCTGCTGATCAAGGATGATGCGTTTACGGAAGTGGCGGTGTTCGGGATGGATGAGCCGGATGTGCTGCTGGCGCCTGAAGCAGCCGTGGATGTCGATCGATAACGATTCGTCGGGGACTGCGCCGGATGGGCTCTTGGGGCAGGAGCATCCGCATCCGCGGGCGTACGGGACGTTTCCGCGGATTCTGCGGAAGTATGTGCGCGAGGAGAAGGAACTGACACTGGCAGATGCGATTCGCAAGTTCACTGCGCTACCGGCGCAGCGGATGCGGCTGACGGATCGCGGCGTGCTGAAGCAGGGGATGTGGGCCGATGTGGTGGTGTTCGATCCGGAGAAGATTACGGACAAGGCAACGTTTGAGAATCCGAACCAGTTCTCGGAAGGCATGGAGTACGTGCTGGTGAACGGCGTGCCGGTGATTGCGGAGGGCAAGATGACGGGCGCGCTGCCGGGAAAGGTGCTGCGGGGGCCGGGGTGGGCGCGGTAGGGCTCCACGCGGGGTGAGCTATTTGTCCCGTCGGAGGAGGCTTCGCTCGCTGAAGTTTGAGCTAAATGCAGCGATGGTTCATCGCATTCCCACCCATGACGCGATGAAACTGGCGTCATGAATGGGGCACCCAGATGTTCCATGCGGTGATACACACCGTTGAGGGTTGATGCCTCATCGCGCGGTATCGCACGAAATCTGGAACTCATCGCTCTGATTGCGCGAGTGGAAGGGGTTAAGGCCGGCGCAAGCAACTGATGCATTGAGCTGGGCTGGCGCGTAAAACGTCCTAAATGTGTCGTTTTGACGCATTATGCAGTGCTATTTGACCTTATCCCGCATCCTTTCAGGAATGTGGGGCGCCCTTGGACGACAAAGTGTTCATGCAGAATAACTTAGACTATTTTTTCTTCCCGAAAGTATGGAAAGGGCCGGGGTATGCTGCTCGATTGCGGAGGCGGGCAGTTCCAGGTTTGGTGGCTGATCTTTCTTATTGTGCGCCGGGTGGGGGAAATTACTCTGCAAGGGATTAGTCGTCCGTGGTCTCTGCTCTTATCCGGAGGCAGGCCGGGGCTGCGGTCTGCGGGTGGGTGAAAAAGCAGCCGCGGATCCTTCGCCTGCGGCTCAGGATGACAGCCCTTACTTCTAGGTGACCTCAGGGTTTTGGACGCAGAAGTGAAATGCAGGTTCCTCGGCTCCCTGAGACTTCGCTCCGCTCAGTGTGCGATCGCTCGGAATGAGCTGAGGTTGCTGTCTTCGTTTTTCCGTGCATAGCACGCTGATATTGCGCATGGCCATGGTGACACCGTGCTGACTAGCCCTTATTCTTTCGAATTGTTTATGGCGCTCGGCTTTGCGGCGCAGCGGAGGCTGTTGTACTACCGGACTCGCATGTATATGGCCCCGGCCGAGGCGCGGGCGAATGGCGCTTTCAGGGAAATCCAGGTGAGGACGCAGGACGGCATCGACCTGAAGGGCTGGTACGCTCCGGCGACCAGGAGGCCATTCACGATCGTCTTTTTTCATGGAAACGCCGACAGCCTGCGCTCGGCCGCGCCGATAGCCGATCCCTACATTGAAGCCGGTTATGGATTCCTGATTGCCGAATATCGGGGATACAGCGGATTGCCGGGCGCTCCGACCGAGGCCGGCCTTTATGACGACGCGCGGGCGTATCTGCGGAACCTGATGGCGCGGGGCATTGAGAGCAAACGGGTCATTCTGTTCGGACAGTCCCTGGGAAGTGGAGTTGTTGTCCAGATGGCCTCGGAGTTCCATGCCGGCGGAGTGATGCTGTTGACGCCATTCCTTTCCATTCCCAAGGCGGCGCTGAGTCATTTTCCTTTCTTCCCCGCGGGTCTCGTGATCCTGGACCGATTTGAGAATGAAAAGAAGATTGCGAACATTCACAGTCCCCTGCTCATCGTGAGCAGTTCCAGAGATGAGGTTGTGCCCGCGTCGCATGGGAAGAAGCTTTATTCGCTGGCCAATGAGCCAAAGGAGTTCCACGAACTTGAAGGCCGGGGACACAATGACGCGCTGGATGAGTTTATCCCGCTGAGTCTGGATTGGATTGGGCGAGTGTGCGGCGAAGGCTGAAGCGCAACCCTAACCAATCCGTGCCATGCGATGGTTCATCGCATTCCCACCCATGACGCGATGAACCTGCGTCAGGAATGGGGCATCCAGATGTTCTATGGGTGGGACACCCGGCGGTTTGTCCTAATCTTGAGGTATGACGGATCGGGAACTCATCGCGCTGATTGCGCGGGCGGCTGGGGGGAAGGCGGGATACAAGCAGCTGGTGCGTGAGCTGGGGCTGGGCGGCGGGCGCGAGCGGCGACTGCTGCTGGAGCAACTGGCGCGGATGACTGCGCGCGGCGACCTGATGAAGATCGATCGGGAGCACTGGAGCATTCCCAGGACGCCGGCCGGCGCGGGCGGAAGGGGCAGCAACTCACGCGACAACCTGATGGCGGGGACGGCTGGATCTGCATCGCGACGGCTATGGGTTTGTCAGGCCGAATGCGCGGCAGGCATCGGCGCAGGATGACGACGTCTTCATTCCGCCGGATGAGATCAACGGGGCAATGCAGGGCGACCAGGTGCTGGTGGAGCTGGCTCCGCCGCGTGCGGATGGGCGACGGCTGGGACGGATTGCGCGGGTGCTGGAGCGGCGGAATCCGACGGTGGTGGGCATGTTTCACTACGCGCGGTCAGGGCGGGAGGTTGGGCACAAGGTCGTTCCGTTTGATGAGCGGATGACACAGCACATTCTGATTCCGGATGGGCAGGAGCTGCCGGCCGCAACGGAGGTGACGCCTCATCGCGTGATCGGAGCAGAGACGGCACCGCATGCGCATGACAGCCTGGAAGGGCTGGTGGTGGATGTGGAGATCACGAGTTGGCCGACGCCGACGCGGCCACCGGTGGGGCGCGTGATTGAGGTGCTGGGCGATCCGGATGATTTTGGCGTGGACGTGGAAATGATGATCCGGAAGCACCAGTTGCCGCGGGTGTTTCCGGAGAAGGTGCTGGAGGAGGCGCGGGAGATTGCGCGGGTGGATGGAGCGAAAAGACAAGACCAGGTCCATCGCTTTCCCAGGTCTCAAAATCGAGACCTGGGGCACCCACAGTCTCAGGCAGCTCAGGATGACAAGCGTTTGGAATTCATTGAAGAGTTTATTGCGCACCGGCGGGATTTTCGCGGGTTGCCGATTGTGACGATTGACGGGGAGACGGCGCGGGACTTTGACGATGCGGTGATGGTGACGGACGCGGCGACGGGGGATTTGAGCTGCAGGTGCACATTGCCGATGTGGCCGAGTATGTGCGGCGCGGGCACGGATCTTGACCTGGAGGCGCGGCTGCGCGGGACGAGCGTGTATTTTCCGGATCGCGCGATTCCGATGCTGCCGCAGGAGCTTTCGACGGATATCTGCAGCCTGCGGCCGGAGAGGACCGGCTGGTGCTGAGCTGCGTGATGCAGATTGAGCGCGGAGGGGCGCATTGAAAGCTACGAGATTGAAGAGGGCGTGATTCGCTCGGCGGCGCGGATGACGTACACCGATGTGCACGCGATTCTGGAAGGCGATGCGGAGACGCGGGCGAAGTATGCGAGCCTGGTTCCAGATTTCGAGCGGATGCAGAGACTGGCCGTACTGATGAACAAACGGCGCGAGGAGCGCGGCAGCATCGATTTCGATCTGCCGGAGCCGGTGATCGAGTTTGACGAGCAGGGGCAGATGCGCGGGGTGACCAAGGCCGAGCGCACGTGGGCGAACCGGCTGATTGAAGAGTTCATGCTGGCGGCGAACGAGTGCGTGGCGACGTGGCTGGAGGACCTGGGCGTGCCGTCGCTGTATCGCATTCACGAGAAGCCGGAGGCGAGGCGCGTGGTGCAGTTTGAGGAGCTGGCGGCGAGTTTTGGTTATTCGCTGGGGCTGGGAGCGCTGCCGGTGAAGAAGATTCAGACGCGCGGGGATCGCCGCGAAGCGCAACGCACCGGGCGGGCGGCGCGGTCGCATGAGGTGGCGGAAGACATTGCGGTGACGCCGAAGATGTATCAGAAGCTGGCGGCGCGGATCGAGGGCAAGCCGGAGGAGCGGATTCTGAGCTACCTGATGCTGCGGTCGCTGAAGCAGGCGCGCTACTCGGAGATCAACGAGGGGCACTTTGCGCTGGCTGCGCCGACCTATACGCACTTTACTTCGCCGATCAGGCGGTATCCGGATCTGATTGTGCATCGCATCACGAAGGCTCTGCTGCGAGAGGGCGTGGAGGGACGGGGTGTGGTTGCGGAGGGAAGGCACAGCTCGCCGTGGAGGCATCCGCATGAGGGGGGACCTGGGTTCGTCGTTTCCCACCCTAGCGGCAAGAACAAAGACGCCGCTAGGATGGGGCACCCGGCGGGATTCGCTCATTCCCAGGTCTCAGAGTCGAGACCTGGGGCACCCAAGTTCCTTCAGGATGACAAGTCGAGGATTTACGCGCCGATTGCGGAGGCGGAACTGGCGCAGATTGCGGAGGAGTCGAGCCAGGCGGAGCGGAGGGCTGCAGAGGCAGAGCGCGAGCTGGTGGAGTGGAAGAAGGTGCGGTTCATGCAGGATCGCGTGGGTGAGGAGTTTGCAGCGCTGGTGCTGAACCCCACGAAGTATGGGCTCTTTGTGGAGCTGACGGACATGTTTGTGGAGGGGCTGGTGCCGATCGACACACTGCGGGATGACCGCTATACGTGGCGCGAGAACACGCATGAAATTGTCGGGGAGCGGTGGGGGAGGCGGTTTCGCGCGGGCGATCGCGTGCAGGTGATCCTGGACCGGATTCTTGCGCAGGAGAGGCGGCTGCAGTTTTCGATTGTGGAGGAAGGGATTCCGCTAACGGGGAAGAAGGCGGGGGGAAGCGCGAAGCCCAAGAAAGTGAAGCGGAGGGAAGCCACGGCATCGGGCGCTCGCGGCAAGAAACGGTTCGTGAAAAAACGCGGACGCCGCTAAGAGATTTGCGTCATCCCCACCGTCACCTGTCGCAAATATCCGCCGCAGCAAACGGCAAGGGCGGGGCAACCCCTGGGTCGGCTAGCTGGCGGAGAGCTTTTCCGCGATGGCGCCGATGAACGGGAGCTTGTAACGCTTGCCATTGAGCGCCTGAATCACGCAGTAGAGCCACAAGACCATCCAGAGAACCATGACGATCCTTGCAAGCCATGCAAAGGGCACCATGAAAAAGGTCAGCAGCGTGAGCATGTCAAGAAAGACGTTCACAATGAATGCAGCAACGCAGAGAAAGATTGACTGCCAGGAGTGGAAGCGGACGTAGGAGCTTGCATTATAAGGCGGCATCATGAGGAAGACGATGGCCGGAATAAACGTAATGTAGGCGATGGCGCCGGCGGCGTTGTCAGAGAGACCAGACTGTGCGGATGCGGGCATCCTTGCTCCTTTCACGACTCGTTTCGTGACTCAAGTCCATCGCCGATCCACGCAGGCAGACCGGACCGAGTGGAGCCGGAAACCGCAGACGCGCGGAGTAGACGTAAAGTTGAGTCGAGATAAAGAAAGCCCCGGCATGCAACGTTGTCAAGCAGAATCTCAGTCTGTCAGCAGCGGAAGTGTCGGGGAGTCTTTCATCGCGTCAGAGGCATCGGGCGGGCACTCTTCAAGGAGCTGCGGGTCGTTGTTGCGGACATTGCCCACACGGCCGTGCACCGGCCAGGCGCGCATCTTCTCAGCGGCATAGGGGCGCAGCAGGTCGATTGGCGGCCGGGAGGGATCTCCCGGCTCCATCCAACGGTCGTAGTCGCGGGGGTCGAGGATGACGGGCATGCGGTTGTGGACCTTTTCGGCCACCTCATTGGGGTCAGTGGTGAGAATAGCGAAGGTCTCGAGGACAGGTCCTTCTTTCGGCTTCCAGCGCTCCCAGAGTCCCGCGAAGGCATAGGGTTTGCCGCTGGCGAGGGCCAGTGCGAAGGGGCGCCTGGTTTTTGCGTCAGCGCCGGGCTGGGGGCGTTGCCACTCATAAAAGGCGTCGGCAGGAATGAGGCAACGGCGCTTCTTCATTGCTTCGCGAAAGACGGGCCTGGAGGCGGCTTCTTCAGCGCGGGCATTAATGGTGCTTAAGCCCGAGTTTCTGGTCTTTGGCCCAGAAAGGCACGAGTCCCCAGCGCATGAGGGCGAACTCGCGCCTGCCGGTGTCAGGGTTGAGGCGCACCACCGGTTGCGTGCTCTGGGGAGCCGCGTTGAAGGTGGGAGAGAAGAAGGGCATATCCTCTTGTTCGACACCGAACCAGTCTGCGAGAACTTCCTGGGTAGATCGACGAGCGAACCGGCCGCACATGGGTAAAGGATATCCGGCCGAGGCGGCAACTGCGGTAAAACGAAGTGTGAAGGCGGATGATCCAATAGAATGGAAGCAGGAGCTAGGACGAATGGCGCATATGGTTTTTTGTGTTCGATACAAGAAGGAGATGGAAGGGCTGGATGAGCCACCCTTCGACTCGGAGTTTGGCCAGAAGATTTATAAGAATGTGTCGAAGACGGCCTGGGGCGAGTGGGTGGATCGGCAGAAGATGCTGCTGAACGAGTACCGCTTGCAGCCGTGGACTCCGCAGGCGCAGGAGTTCCTGGTGGAGCAGATGGAGCAGTTCTTCTTTGGCGAGGGATCGGCGCTGCCGCAGGAGTATGTTCCGCCGTCGCACTGAGCACGGAGCCCGGGTGCGGGCGCATCACGCGCCGCTGGTGTAAACTTAACTCATACCCCAGAGGCCGGCTCACCCGAGCCGGCTCGATTGTGTCGGGACGTGGCTCAGCCTGGTAGAGCACTCGCTTGGGGTGCGAGGGGTCGGCAGTTCAAATCTGCCCGTCCCGACCATTTACTCGCCTACATGATTCACACTTATCCTAGATCCCAGATTCCTCGCCGCGGCGGGCGAGACCTGGGCACCCAGATTTGCTCTTCATCGGATCTAAGCCCGAGCGGACATCGTCAGGAATCCATTTTCCGCAAAGGACAGGGGTGTTTCACCCTCTGGCGGACAGGTGTATACCAGAAGGGTTCGGGGTGGGAGGACTCAGATGACGTCTCCAATGAACTGCCTTTTCAGGAAGGTCGCGGTTGTTACGGCATTGACGTTTTTTTCACTTGCGCAGGCGTATCCGTGCCTGGCGCAGGCGGGCGGGCCAAAGTTTCCCGATCCCGGTAATCCGAGCATCACCCGCGACCAGCAGCAGAAGCTCGGATTGCAGGCTGCGGCGGCAGTCTACAAACAGATGCCGGTGCTCCCGGACAGCAGCCCTGAGACGCAATACGTACGCCAGCTTGGGGAGCGGCTTGTGGCTACGATTCCGCCGGAGAACTCGTGGCCGTTTGAATTCCACGTGGTGGCGCAAAAAGAGATCAATGCGTTTGCACTTCCCGGTGGCGAGATGTTTGTGAACCTGGGCGCGATCACCGCAGCGGGGAACGAGGCGCAGCTTGCCGGAGTGATGGGGCATGAGATGTCGCACGTCTACATGCAGCACTCCGCGAAGCAGATTCAGAAAGCGCAAGTGACACAGGGTCTGGCCGGATTGGCAGAGGCAATTCTCGGCGCACGAGGCGGCGCTGTGGGAACCCTGGCGCAAACGGGTGTGAAGATGGGCGCGGGCATGGTGATGCTCAAGTACTCACGGAGCGACGAAGCCCAGGCCGATGAGGTTGGGGCGATGATTCTTTATCGCGCGGGATATAACCCGCAGGCACTGGCGGACTTTTTCAAGACGCTGGAGGCGCAGGGCGGCGCCGGTCCGCAGTTTCTGAGCGATCATCCAAATCCGGGCAATCGCGAGGCCGCAATCCAAAAAGAGGTCCAGGAATGGCCGCCGGTGAAATACAGGACCGATTCCGCAGAATTCGCAAAGGTGCGCCAGCACGCCGCTGGAGTCAAGGCGTACTCAGCGGAAGAGATTGCCCAGGGGGCTAAGTCGGGCCAGTGGGATTCACTGAACAGGAAGAGTGGCGCTGTCCTAAGGGCACCCGCAGGAATGGTTGCCTCGGACGCATCGCAAGCCGATATCGGAAGCGGGGCGGCGGGCCCGGTCTCATTAAACGATGTCATGCCGAGCTCGAAATTCCTGCTTGCCGATCTTGGACCTCTGAAGATTTCCCGGCCTGAGAATTGGGACGTGATCGCTCCACAGCAGAAGGGTCAATCGCTGACGATTGCTCCGCGCGCGGGTGTTGTGAGCAACGGGGTTGGCTATGGAGTGGTGATCAACGGAGTCTCGATAAAAGACCAGCAGATGACGATCGACCAGGTAACTGACGAGATTGTTCGCACGCTTCAGAGCGGTTCGAGTGACTTGCAGACGGTTGGGAAGGCGTCGGATATCAAGGTTGGCGGGGTGAGAGGACGAACGGTGAATATGCAGTCGACTTCGCCATTCCCGGACGGGAAGGGACAGTCGCAAAAAGAACGCGACAGGCTGGTGACGATACCGCGGCAAGATGGATCAGTGATCTTCATGGTGTTCGTTGCGCCGGAGTCTGACTATGAACGCCTGAATCCCACATTCGAGAGAATGCTGCAAAGCGTGCAGTAGACGAATTCGCCCACAGCCGCGTTTCGCTCAAGCGAGCTGGAGCCTTTAGACTTTCGAAGAATCGGATTCAAGATCGGAGATTCTCGATGAAAGCACTCGTGAAGAGCAAAGCGGAACGCGGCCTTTGGCTGGAAGACATCGCTGAACCGGCGATTGGCATCAACGACGTTCTGATTCGCGTGCGATACACGGGGATCTGCGGAACTGACGTTCACATCTACGAGTGGGACGAGTGGGCACAAAAGACCATTCGAGTCCCCATGGCCATCGGCCATGAGTTTGTGGGTGAAATTGTCGCGGTTGGATCAAACGTCAACGACTTCTTTCCAGGGGACATTGTCAGCGGGGAGGGTCATGTAACCTGTGGCCGTTGCCGGAACTGCCTGGCGGGCCGACGCCATCTCTGCGCCTCCACTGAGGGCGTCGGTGTTAATCGTCCGGGGGCTTTTGCCGAGCTGATTGCACTCCCGATGACCAATATCTGGCGCCATCATCCGGGCGTTAATCAGGAAGTGGCTGCAATATTCGACCCATTTGGAAACGCGGTGCACACCGCGCTTGCATTTCCAGTATTGGGCGAGGACGTGTTGATCACTGGGGCAGGTCCAATCGGGATCATGGCCATACCGGTTGTGCAACGCGCGGGCGCAAGACATGTGGTGATTACGGACTTGAACCCCTTCCGGCTTGAACTGGCGAAGAAGATGGGCGCTACGCTGGCGGTGAACCCGAACCAGACGCTGCTCAAAGATGTTCAGAAAAGCCTGAAGATGACCGAGGGTTTTGATGTTGGATTGGAGATGTCGGGGAACCCTCAGGCCCTGAGCGACATGATCGCGAATATGAGCCATGGCGGGAAGATCGCTGTCCTTGGCATTCCGGCAAAGACCTCTCCGATGGACTGGCGTCCCGTAATCTTCAACATGCTCACGATCAGAGGCATTTATGGGCGTGAGATGTACGAGACCTGGTACAAGATGTCTGTGCTGCTGGAAGCCGGCCTGGATATCTCACCGGTGATCACCCACAGGTTTCCCTACATCGAGTTTCAGCGGGGCTTTGAAGCGATGACCTCCGGACAGGCGGGGAAGGTGGTTCTCGATTGGACGAATGTGAAGTGAGTAGGCCGTGACGCGCCAATCCCCGGATTCGCCGTGGACCGGCACCCACCACTCCAGAAATGCGCTTGAGATTGCATACGTGTGCGATCCGCACCTGGACTTTCCCTGCGAACCAGATGTCGAACTGGCCTCGGCTAGAGCGGTTTCATGGTAGCTGTGTCCGATAGCCACAGTATTGAAAGCAGGCGGTGGAGTTTTGCGGCGTGATGGTGGCGATGGTCGCGGCTACGGCTTGATCGAGAGCCTCGACCAGGCGGGCCTTTGCCGCCCTCAGGTACTCCTTGATCTTGGCAGGCTACAGAGGTGACGCTGAATTTCACCTCGCCTGATAGCTCTCCAGCAGCGATTGGAGATCCGAGAACATTGCCATGGCACTTGGGCTACAGCGGTTCCGCAGTTGTTGTGTCCGGAGCCATTCAGGCGAAGTGGCTTCTTCCTTAAGAAGAAGCCACCTTCAAACAGGCTCGAAAGGGCCACATGAACAGCGGAACCGCTCTAATTCGCAGCGCCGCGGTGCCATTTACTCGAAGTTGCGCCTTACCAACGAAGGATCTCGATTCTGAGGCGTGGAGTCAGTAATGTCGGTTAGGCGGTGATTTGCCCGCAACCCCATCTGTGGCTCGGTGACCGACTCAGCGATATGTACATCGAACCGTGCCGCGCCTCCTACGGCACCCGCTTCAGCTCCGGATTCTGACCGTTATCCAGATGCAGCACGAGCACCTGCGCCTGTCCAGTTTCGGGTTTGAAGCTGCACTCGTCAGTCGAGGTTGCCGAGTAGAAATCGTTCGGGCTCTCGGCGAGGTATTCCTGCTTCTCCTCGTCGTTCTCGCGGATATAGAGGTGGCCGTTTTCGATGGTGACTGTCAGCACGATGTCTGCGTTGAGCGCGTAGGGGCCGGCAACGCGGTTTAACTGCTCCGCAGTCAGCGTGACCGGCTTATGCTCTTTGAGTTTCGGCAGCGGAGGCAGCTTGTCGTAGGGCGTGTAGCCGTCCCAGTCGAAGGGAAAACCGGTTTCGCCAAGCAACGCCTCGGCCAGCGGTTTGAAGATGCCTTCTCCGTTCGAACCGTTGGTCATCACCAGCATTCCGTCGCCGTTGCGAAAGCAGAGCGCGAAGTTACGCCATCCTTCGTCGTGTCCCTCCTTGAAGAAGGCTGGCCCGTAAGGCGATTTGTAGAGTCCCCAGCCGATGCCATAGCTCAGCTCAATGGGGTCATATGCCGTAGTTGTCTCGGTGTTCAACGAAGGGAACTGGTGCGCGGAGCGGATGCGGATCTGCGGGCTGAGCATTTTGTCGAGCATGGACGAGCTGAGTACTTCGCCGCGCATGAGGGCGCTCAAGAAAAGTGCATAATCACGCGGGGTAGTCAGCATGGAACCGGCGGCTGCCGGGCTGTTCCGGCGCTCCGGGCCGAGGGAGCGGTCGTACTCGTCGTAGCCGTTGGCAAAGTCGCTCTCGAACCGCGCCTCCCACACCATGCTCGATCGCGTCATCTTCAGCGGCGCGTAGAGTTCTTCCTGCATGAGCGCAGTGGTCGATTTGCCGGTCACCTTTTCGACGACAACCTGCGCGAGATTGATGCCTTCGCCGGAGTAGCCGTAGTGTTTGCCGGGGTCGTAGTGAATATGCAGCTTGTGGTCGTCTTCGAGGCCGCGGAAGTTGGCGAAGCCGCTGGTGTGGTCAAGCAGAATACGCAGAGTAAGCCTCGAGGTGCGCGGGTCCCCAGCGAGGTCGGCGTAACGGTCGAAGTCGCCGAGCGGCTTTCCGAGGTACTTCTCGATGGGCTTGTCGAGATCCAGAGTCCCGCGCTGAACAAGGCGCATGACAACCGTCGCGAAGGCCGACTTGTTCAGGGACGCGGCGGTCATCACGGAATCGGGCGTGAGCGGCAGGCCTTTCCCGGTGTCGCGCAGGCCGTAGGCGTTGAGGTAGACGATCTTGCCGCGATGGAAAAGCGCAACGCCAGCGCCTGTAACATGTGCGGCCTGGATCAGGCGGTTCACGGTCGAATCAATCTGCGCGGGCGTAAGCTTGCCCCCGTCAGGGCGAATGATTGAGTGCTGCGCGGCGGCTGAAGTTGCGAACAGCACCAGAGAGAGCGCTAGGGCGCATATTGCTCGATGCAAGCGGAGATCTCCTTGACTACTGAAACGGCAACGCTGCGGCAAAAGTTCCACCTGCGCGCACTCCACTCCGCTGAAAAGCGCTAACCCAACCGCTCAAAAATCCCCGCCGCACCCTGCCCTCCGCCCACGCACATCGTCACCATGCCATAGCGCACCTGCCGCCGCCGCATCTCGCTCAGCAGCGTCGCCGTCAGCTTGGCTCCCGTGCAACCCAGCGGATGCCCCAGCGCAATCGCCCCGCCATTCACATTCATCTTCTCCGGATCGAATCCCAGCTCGCGCATCACCGCCAGCGCCTGCGCCGCAAAAGCCTCGTTGAACTCGATCAGCCCAATGTCGTCCAGCTTCAGACCCGCCATCTTCAGCGCCTTTGGAACCGCGTAGATCGGCCCCACACCCATCTCTTCCGGCAAGCACCCCGAAACCGCATACGCCACCAGCCGTGCAATCGGCTTGATTCCCAGCTCCTTCGCTCGACCTGCTTCCATCAGCACCGCCGCGGCGGCACCATCCGACGTCTGCGAAGCATTGCCCGCCGTCACCGTCCCCTGCGCGTGAAACGCCGGCTTTAAAGCGGCCAGGGCTTCGCGCGATGTGTCCGCCCGTGGACCCTCATCCGCGCCAAATGTCGCTTCGGTCACGACCGGCTTCCCTGCCTTCGCTCCGGGAACCGCATTGGCAACCTTCACCGGCACCAGCTCCTCATCAAACCTTCCCGCGGCCTGCGCGGCGATCGCCTTCTGATGACTCCCCAGCGCAAACGCATCCTGATCCTCGCGGGAAACGCCATAACGCCGTGCAACCCGCTCCGCCGTCAGCCCCATGGTCAGCAGCGAGGCCGGGTAGTTCTCCGCCAGCCATGGATTCGGCCGCGGCTTGATGCCGCCCATCGGCAGCATGCTCATCGTCTCGGCCCCGCCTGCCACCACCACGCGCTGCGTACCGGTCCGGATCCGCATATCGGCCTGTGCAATCGCTTCAAGCCCCGAGGCGCACAACCGGTTGATCGTCATTCCCGGCACTTCGATCGGCAACTGCGCACGCAACGCCGTCATCCGCGCCATGTTCCAGCCCTGCTCGCCCTCCTGCTGCGCGCAGCCGAGAATCACATCCTCTACTTCGGCCCTCTCCAATGCAGGAACCCTGTCCAGAGCCCCGCTCAACGCAATCGCTGCAAGGTCGTCGGGACGGGTTGTGGAGAGAGCGCCCTTCGGCGCGCGCCCCACGGGCGTGCGTACGGCGCTGACAAGTACTGCTTCCGGCATTGCGACTCCTCAAGCCCTGAAGGCTGCTGCAGAGCACATAAAATCTACGCTGCGGAAAATCCAATGTTTTGAAAGGGCATGACTTTAGTCGTGCCACGGACGGTAGAAAAATACAACGGGGCTTTAGCCCCCGAGGGATCTTCTTCCGCCTGAAACCGACTCCAACCGCAGCCTCATTACGCAATCAATAGACGCTACAGCCGCGATCGGTCAACAACGGTGCCTTGCTTTCCTGCCGCTTACTCCGGCATCTCCAGCGTCGTCCACGCATTCTTCGTGAAAAAGTGATAAATCGTGCGCTGGTTGATGACGGTATCTGCAAGCGCATCGTGATCCAGCAATGGCGGACGATGCTCCATCGCCGCCTGCGCTTCCCTCACCTGCCGCGGCGATGCCGGATCGATCCCCCAGTTGAATCCCAGCACTCCCGAAAGATCGTGCACCTGCAACCGCTGCTTCTCCTCGGCAGTTGCCAGCGCCACCGGGAGCTCCGGAGCGCTCGCGAAGAAAACGAATAGCGTGACGTTGCCCTGCGATGCGCACAAAGCGGCCCAGTCCGATGATCCCGATTGCTCCAGACTGGCGTGCACCACATTCTCAGGATGATGCGCCTGGTACGTCTGCGGAATCGAGCAGCCGCGTTGTGTCAGAACAGTCTGCAACCACGGGCGGCAGCTGAGGAAAGGAACTGACCGGCAAATGGCGGATGAGATACGCAACTTCCCTGCCGGCGACCGTGATTTCGCCCTTTTCAGTCAGTTGTGCGTTCTGTCTAGCGTCGAAGTCCGCATCCTGTCCTGCGGCTGAAAGGGCGCCCATTGCGAACGCCGCTGCTGTGACCCCGATCATCGCCGCTTGCTTCAATGTGTCCGCGCCCTGGAACTGGGTGCGTAAACCCAGTCTTGAAAGGGCACGGCTTTGGCCGTGCCGTAAAAGACGTATAAACAAGGGGCTTTAGCCCCGGAGGCAGTCTTCTCCATCGTCTCAACGCCATTTTTGCAACCAATTTTAGTTGCGCAGTGGCTTGCCGGTCTTCAGTGTAAATGCGATCCGTTCCTGTGTCTTGCGCTCGCCGCACAAGCGAAAGAAATGCCTCCCGCTCCAGGTCCAGCACGTATTGCTCGCTCACCAGCGACCCCGCCGTCACGCGTCCGCCGCACAGAATGTACGCCACCCATCGCGCCACCTTCTGATCGTGCTCCGATGCATATCCTGCCTCGCCCATCAGGAAAATTCCCGTGTTCAGCGCCGCCAGTGTCGCGGTACCCGGCGCCGGAATCTGCGTGCGCGGCTGCGGAGCGGAGTAGCCCGCCTCTGCCAGCGCCACTGCCTGCCTCCTTCGCATCCAGCAGCAGCCGCTCGCGGTTCATCGTGATGCGGTCCGCCGGCGAAAGCAGTCCCAGCGTCCGCGCCTCGGCCGCCGACGTCGAAACCTTCGCCATCGCAATCGTCTCCAGCGCCCGGCTGCAGCGCCGCATTCAACTCAGCCGATTGCGCAAAGCGCGACGGCGGATCTTTCGGATCGGGCGGAGCCAGCGCGGCAGCCGCATCCACCGCGCGCAGCAGCATCTCTTTCGTGCCGCCCCCGCCGGGAATCAACCCGATCCCGGTCTCGACCAGGCCGATGTACGTCTCCGCATGTGCCTGCCGCCGCGCCGCATGAAGGCAGATCTCCGCGCCCCCGCCCAGCGTCAGGTCGAACGGCGCCACCACCACCGGCCGCGGGCAGAACTTGATCGCTGCCGTCATCTGCTGAAATGCGCGAATGGCCATCTCGACCTCGTCCCACTCGCCCTCCTGCGCCGCCAGCAGCAGTTGCATCAGGTTCGCGCCCACGCTGAACTGCTCGCGATCGCCGCTGATCACAAAGCCCGCAAAATCCCGCACCGCATCCGACGCCGGATTCAGCACCGACGAAATCATCGCCACCACATCGCCGCCGATCGCGTTCTTCAGCGAATGCAGTTCGATGCATCCAATGCCGTCGCCGAGATCCACCAGCGATGCGCCTGCATTGCTCCGCACCACGCCATGCGCGCGCCGGAAATCCGCAACGCGCGCGTGGCCGGGCTGCTGCTGAATCGTCTCCCAAGCGCCGGATGACGGGATTGAAACACTGCGGCCCATCCGGCGAATACCACGACACATCTGCGGATTCAGAGCTCGCGTCCAGCAGAGCCTTCACTGCGCGCGACACGGGCAATCCCAGCGTCTCCATCCGGGCGACCGTCCCGCTCACGCCCGCCGCATCCCACATCTCAAACGGCCCCAGCTCCCAGTTGAACCCCGCGCGCATCGCCTGGTCGATCGACGGCGCATCGTCGGCCGCCTCGCCAATGCGCTCCGCTGCAAAGTTCCACAACGACGACAGAAACGGCCACAGAAACTTTGCCGCCTTGTCCTTGTCAGGATCGTTTGCCAGCAGCAGTTTCAGCCGCTCCCGCACCGTCGCGGCATTCTTCGCCATCTCCAGCGAAGGCAACGCCGCCTTCGCCACAGGCCGGTATTCAAGCGTGCTTACATCCAGCACCAGCCGCTCGTCTTTGCCGTCCGCACCGCGCATCTTCTTGTAGAAGCCCTGGCCTGCTTTGTCGCCCAGCCATCCGCGCTTCACAATCTCGTTCAACACTCCCGCAAATCCGCCTTGCGTTGTCCCCTGCGGAAAGTTCGCCGCCACGTGCGCCAGAATGTCGATGCCCACCATGTCCGCCAGCCGGAATGTCCCCGTTCGCGGCCATCCCAGCGCGGGCCCGGTCAGCGCATCCACCTCCTCAATCGTCAGGCCCTGCTCCAGCATCAGAGTACGCCGCCGTAAACATCACCACGACACCGATTCGGTTCGCGATAAAGTTCGGCGTGTCGTTCGCAAACACCACCTGCTTGCCGAGCATCCGATCCGCAAACGTCGCAAACGCCGACACCACTCCCGGATCGCTCTCCGACGTCGGAATCACCTCAAGCAGTTGCATGTAGCGCGGCGGATTGAAGAAATGCGTGCCGAAGAACCGGTCGCGATGCGATTTAAGTCCCGCGGCGATATTCCTGATTGGAAGCCCGGACGTATTCGTCGTCAAAACTGCAAGCGGCGCAAGATGCGGCGCGACGCGCCCCAGCAGCGCAGTCTTGATTTCGAGATTCTCCGCAACCGCCTCAATCACCCAATCGCATTGCGCCAGCTTCGGCAGATCGTCTTCGAAGTTTCCCGGCGTAATCATCGCGGCAAGTGAAGGCTCGAACAACGCCGCCGGCTTCGCTTTTGCCAGAGCCGTCAACGCCGACTGCGCCAGCTTGTTGCGCGACGCTCTCGCCTTCCGGAACAATGTCGAGCAGCAACACAGGAATCCCGGCATTCGCCAGATGCGCGGCGATACGCGAACCCATCGTCCCCGCGCCCAGCACCGCGGCGCGGCGCACCAGCAGCGGTTGCGCTGCAAAACGAGCGGCGGAGACTTCCGCCGTTGCCGTCGTGCTCATCGGTGTCTTTGTTGACATAGCCTTAGTCTGACATCCTGAGCGAAGTTTGGCGGTCTCTTTGCGCCAACATTAACATTAGTCATCCTGAACGAAGGTCGCCGCGGCGACAGCAGTCGAAGGACTTGCACTTCTCTCCCATTGTTACTCAGTCGCCATGGCGCGGTTCTCATGCTGGAGCGCAATCGTTCCCGAGCATACGGAACGCCGCTTTCCGGGTCAAGGCGCAACGGCATCAACCTCTGCCCCTCGCTGCCCCGATTCCTTCCAACTCAATCGATACAACAAGTGTCTGCGCAGACGATGCCCAACCGGCAGATTCGGATGGTCGAGTCGTCCGCTGGGTTGCGCGTCATCCCAATCTTTTCCATAACGCGCCTCGAACGCACATTGGCGTGAACGCCGCCTCAAACCGCGGAACCGAAAATCCGATAAACCCGATGAACTCCTCGTTCTCGCGCAGCTCCGCGGCCCACAAGCCAAATCCGTGCTGCTCAAAATGCGCTTCGATCCTGTCCACCATCTCGTCGCTCTTTGTCCGCGAGAGCAGTGCAGGTAAGACCGCCGGATCGCGATTGATTCGCGCGAACGGCACCCGATCCTCGCCCCGCCATCGGCGCAGCAGAAGCCGTTGCGTCTCAAGCAGCTCCGCTCCACTCATTTCACCAGCAGCTTGAACGCATGCGTCCAATCGTTGCGCACAAAGCCGGGAATGCACCAAAGCATGCACAGCGGCTCAATGGCGCGCGCCGCTTCAGCCTTCCCCATGTCCGCCGTCTCCCAGCCGAACTGTTCGTTCACCTGTGTCACCTGCTTCTTGGCCGCATCGCTATTGCCGCAAATGAACATCGTCGGCCTGCCGCCCGCAAATTCTGGATTGATCATGCAGGCATTGCCCACGGAGTTGTACGCCTTCACGAAATTTGCATCGGGAAACTGGCTCTGCAACTGTTCCATCAGCGATTGATTTATGTCCGTGAAGAACCGCAGAACTCCGTTTTCAGGCGGAGTGTCCTCAATCGGATTGCACGCATCTATCACTGTCTTCCCTTTTAGATTCTTCGCTCCGGCCATCGACAGCGCCTCCGCGGCTGCCTTTCCCTTCACCGCCAGCACAAGGAACTCGCCAAACTCCGCCGCATCAGCAAAGGTGCCTGCCTCAGCGCCAGGATGTTGCGCGGCCCAGCCTGCCAGCTTTCCGGCGGTCCTGCTCCCGATCTTCACCTGGTGCCCGTGCTTCAAAAACCCAGCGGCCAGCACCTTGGCCACATCTCCTGATCCAAGCACTCCCACTCTCATTACGACCTCCAGTGAAAGGGAGTGTAGCCGCGAGCCGGCGGAAAGGAAAGCTCCCCTTGCTGTTCAATGACATTGGTCATCCGCGCTCTCCCTCCTTTTGGAACGCGAAGGTTCACTCTGCGGTATCCTCGAATCTGGAGTCTTCGCGTCGGCTCCTCACCCCGCAATGATCCTCTTGAGCAAAAACGCATGGGAAACCGCAGCCGGTGTCACCCTCGTCGCCACTCTGGCCGCGGGCACAATCTGGTTTTTGCGCCGTAAGCGCCCTACAGAAGAAGAGCTGGAACGTGAACGCCGCAAGCTCCTTGTCCCAGTCGGGGCGCGTAGTGGACGGCATGTTGCTCGACATGCGAGAGCTGACCACCGACGACGGCCGCACCTTGACCATGCTGGAATACAGCTACAAGAGCGCCGGCGTCGACTACGAGTGCTCGCAGGACATCACCACCCTGCTCAATGTGATCGATATCTCACTCATGCGTGCGGGCTTCCCCTGCTCGGTCCGCTACCAGACTGGAAACCCGCAGAACAGCATTGTGATCGCAGAAGGCTGGTCCGGAATCCGGTCCAGCCTCCCGGTCTTTCCCCCTGCCTCGACAACCGGGGCCGGGCGGATATGGGACGTTATAACGCCGGCCGTGGCTGATCCCCCCGCCCCCCGCCGGTCGGCAGCGTTGGCGCGCAATACCCAGCCCCATTTAAACTGCCTTTATGCATGTCCACGCGGCGCCCCCGACGGCCGCCACAAACAGGACACAAACCGTCCTTCGCTTCTCCCTCGGGGCCACGCTTGTCTATGTGCTGGTAACCTTTATAGCCGGCTTGCGCGCCCACTCCCTGGCGCTGCTCTCTGAGTCCGGCCACAACGTCTCTGACTTCCTCGCGCTGCTCCTCAGCTTCGCCGCCGTTTACTTCCAATCGCGTCCGGCAGATCACTCTCGCACCTTCGGCTATCAGCGGGCAGGAGTGCTGGCGGCTTTCGTCAATGCGGCGACCTTGATTCTCATCTCTATCTGGATCGCAGTCGAAGCGATTCACCGGCTTAGCGCTCCCGTCGCCGTTCAGCCCCGGCTGATGATGATCGTGGCCGCCGCAGGCGTCGTAATGAACGGCGTCATCGCCGCTCTGCTTTGGGGCGTGGCGCGCGACGTCAACCTCCACAGCGCCTTCCTGCACATGGCAGGAGACACCCTCTCCACGGCCGCCGTCATCGCCGGGGGCGCAGGCATTCTCTACACAGGTCGCAACTGGATCGATCCCGTCCTCTCCCTGATCATCGCCGGCCTGATCTTGTGGACCAGCATCGACATCGTGCGTGAAACCCTGAACATCCTGCTTGAAGGCACTCCCCGCGGAGTCGCAATCCACGATATCCGCTCCGGTATGGAAGCCGTCGAAGGCGTCATCAACGTGCACGACCTTCACGTCTGGTGCCTCGGATCGCATTCGAGCGCCCTGGCGTGTCACGTGACCATCGCCGACATACCCCCGTCTGAAAGCGCCTGCATCCTGGTCAAGCTCAATCACATCCTGCGCGACCACTTTCAGATCAGCCACACCACCATTCAGTTTGAGCACCAGGGATGTGAAGAACTCGAAGGCTGCGTCGTTCCCATGGAGGAGATGTCCGCCGGCACACCGCACAGCCATCACGGACACGCCCACTGATCCGCTCTGAGGAGGTCAGAATCTTGCTTCATCGTCGAGTTGCTCTCGCCGTTCTGTGTCTTGCGCTGCTTTCCTCGATTCACAGTCGCACCTGGCTCGCATCTCCAGTCCTCGCCGCAACATCGCAGCAGCCGGCGGCCCCGGTTTCTCAGCTTGACACCCTCTCCGGCGAATACACTGACCCCGGCGAGCCCGATACCCCCGTCAGCTTCTACGTTCAGGACGGCAAGCTCGTCGCCGAGTCCGAGCGGCTCGTACCTACCCCACTCACTCAGGTCTCCGCCACCGAGTTCGCCACCCCCGGTTCCAGAACAACCTGGAAGTTCACACTCGACGCCGCCGGCCATGGAACCAGCGTTGAGGTCTCCGATCAAGCCCGGGCAGTCTTGCAGCGCACTGGCGATCCCGTCCATCACGTCTTCCACGACTATCAGCGCTCTGAAGTCATGATCCCCATGCGCGATGGCATCAAACTTCACGCCGTCATTCTCAAGCCCGCCGACATCTCCACGCCCCTTCCATTTCTTATCCAGCGCACACCCTATGGCGCGGACGCCTCCTCGCGCTCCTCGTTCTTTGGCCAGCGGCCCGAGCTCGCCCGCGCCGGTTACATCTACGTCGACGAAGACATCCGCGGACGCTACAAGAGTGAAGGTGAGTTTGTCATGGGTCGCCCCATGGTCGATCACCATGCCCCCAATGACATCGACGAAAGCACTGACGCCTGGGACACCGTCGATTGGCTGCTCAAGAATGTCTCCAACAACAACGGTCGCGCCGGCTTCATCGGCACCAGCTATCCCGGTTTCCTTGCCATGGCCGCGGGCATCGACCCTCACCCTGCCGTGAAGGCCATCTCGCCCCAGGCGCCCATGATCGACGTCTGGATGGGCGACGACTTCTTCCACAACGGCGCATTCCGCCAGACCTACGGCTACGACTACGTCTTCGGCATGGAGTCCAACAAGGAACGCGCCGACATGAGCTACGGAAAGGACAAGGACGGAAACCCGCGCGACGGATTCGACTACTTCCTCGAACGCGGCTCCTTTGCGGAAGACGTCAAGCGTTCCGGCGTCAAGTCACCCTTTCCCACATGGAAGCTCTTCCTCGATCATCCCGCCTACGACTCCGTCTGGTCCTCGCGCGCCGTGGAGCACTTTCTGAACACCGTTGCTGTTCCCACTCTCTCCGTCGGCGGCTATTACGACCAGGAAGACCTCTGGGGACCGCAGGCCGAATACGCAACCCTCGAGCCGCACGACGACAGGCACCAGAACTTTCTCGTTCTCGGTCCGTGGCGTCACGGTTCATGGGGATCCTCGTCGCGCCGCCTCGGCAACCTCCAGTACGGCGAATCGATCGGCAAGGAGTACCGCACGCAAATCGAAGCCGCGTTCTTTGCGCACTATCTGAAGGATGAGCCCGGCTTCGACCTCGAAGACACCGCCAGTTTCCAGACCGGCTCCAACACCTGGAAGCGCTACGCCCATTTCCCGCCGAAGGAATCCGAGCCCACCACCCTGCACCTTCTGGGCGATGGCAAACTTGGCTGGAACGACTCAGCCGCTCAGGCACGCACCACCTGGGTCAGCGACCCCGCCAATCCCATCCCCTATCGCCATCGTCCCATCCAGCCCACCTATGGTGAGGGTTCCCAATGGGGCAACTGGATGACCGAGGATCAGCGCTTCGTCACCGGCCGCAATGATGTCGCCGTCTGGAAGCTCCCCGTCCTCAAGAAAGACTTGATCATGACCGGCGAAGTGCTCGCCGACATCTTCGCCTCAACCACCGGCACTGACAACGACCTGGTCGTGAAGCTCATCGACCAGTATCCCGACAATGACTCGGATCCAAAGATGCGCGGCTATCAGCTCATGATCAATGAGGAGATCTTCCGGGGTCGCTATCTCGACAGCTTCGTGAACGCCCGCCCACTCCGCGCCGGCTCCGTGCGCGAGTACAGGTTCAGCCTTCACGACGTCGACCACGTCTTCAAGGCAGGCCACACCGTCATGGTCGAAATCCAGAGCACCTGGTTCCCCCTCTACGACCGCAACCCGCAGACCTTCGTGCCCAACATCATGACCGCCAAGCCCACCGACTACAAACCGGCTACCAACACCATCTACTCCGACCCCGACCACGACTCCAACCTCCAGGTCCCCCTCATGAACGCCTGCGACCACATCGAGTGCTTCTGAAGCATAAGTCCATTAGTCAGTTGTATTGGGTGCCCCAAGTCTCGATTCTGAGACCTGGGAAACCACAAGTCTTGAACAAGGAACCAAATCTCCCCTCCACAAAGCATTCCTCCGCGCAATATTCCCCAGCACCGCCGCACTCGTCTTGATAGTCCGCTTTTGCCTCTTCAGGTCAACAGCCACCATCCCGAGCTTCGGAGTGTAGCCCGACATCCACTCGAAGTTGTCCATCAGCGACCACGCGATTGAACGGCCCCTCATCCTGCAGCACAGCCAAAATGAGGTCATCCCGAGCGAGTCGCCACGGCGACGAGTCGAGGGACCTGCATTTGTCCTTCTAACCTGCTTTTTGCCGCACCCCAATCCGCGCTAAGATAGAAACAGCATGGCCCTCCACCAGCCCATCCCGGCTCTCCTCTAGCGGCGCCCGCCGCCAACCCTTTTCTGCGCTTATCCACGAGTTCATAATCCCATCCAACAGTCCACCGCAGGGCAGGAGCAAATCCGTGATCGATCGTCTTGAACAAATGGAGAACCGCTACAACGAGCTGCAGGCGCAGTTCTCGTTGCCCGAGGTCATCAACGACCACGAGAAGTATCAGAAGACCGCCAAGGCTCTCCGCGAAATTGAAACGCCCGTCGAGAAGTACCGCGAGCTCAAGCAGGTCCTGCAGGGCCTCGCCGACGCCCGCGCCATGCTCGCCGAAAGCGACCCCGACCTGCGCGCCATGGCCGCTGAAGAGATCGCCACGCTTGAGCCTCGCGAAGCCGCCATTCAGGACGAGCTCAAGGTCCTCCTCCTGCCCAGGGATCCCAACGACGAGAAAAACGTCATCCTCGAAATCCGCGCGGGCACCGGTGGCGACGAAGCTTCCCTCTTTGCCGCCGAGATCTTCCGCATGTACACGCGCTTCGCCGAGCAGCATCGCTGGAAGGTCGAAGTCATGTCGCTCTCCGAGTCCGGCGTCGGCGGATTCAAGGAAGTTATCGCCATCATCGAGGGCAAGCGCGTCTACTCCCAGCTCAAGTGGGAGAGCGGAGTGCACCGCGTCCAGCGTGTCCCCGCCACTGAGACGCAGGGCCGCGTCCACACCTCCGCCGTCACCGTCGCCGTGCTTCCCGAAGCCGAAGAAGTGGACATCAAGATCGAGGCGAAGGACCTTCGCATCGACACGTTCTGCTCATCCGGTCCCGGCGGTCAGTCGGTCAACACCACCTACTCCGCCGTCCGCATCACGCACCTGCCCACCAACACGGTGGTCAGTTGTCAGGACGAAAAATCGCAGATCAAGAATCGCGAGAAAGGCATGCGCGTCCTCCGTTCTCGTCTTTACGAAATGGAAATGGAACGCCAGAACGCCGAGCTCGCCAAGGAGCGCAAGCAGCAGGTCGGGTCCGGCGACCGCAGCGAGAAGATCCGCACCTACAACTTCCCGCAGAACCGCCTCACCGATCACCGCATCGGACTCACCCTGCACCAGCTCGACCTGATCATGGAAGGCCGCCTGCAGCCGATCGTCGATGCGCTCATCGCCCACTACCAGGCGGAGAAGCTCAAAGGCGATGACGACGCGACCCAGGCGGCGTAATGACGCTCGCGGAACGAATTCAGCAGGCAGAGTCCCAGCTGCGCGCCGGCCTGCATCCCGACCGCGCGCGTCGCGACGCCGAGAGTTTGCTTCTCCACGCCATCGGGAAGAACACGGCATGGCTGCTGGCACATTCCGATGACGAATTCGGAGGATGCACGGCGATCAGTTACGCTAGCCTTGTTGACCGCCGTCGCAGAGGCGAGCCCATCCAGTACATCACCGGCGAGACAGAATTCTACGGCCTGCCCTTCCGCGTCACCCCCGATGTGCTCATCCCCCGCCCCGAAACCGAGCTTCTTGTCGAAAAAACCTTGCTCCTCGCTCAACCATCGCCATCCGCTTTGAAAGGGCACGACTTTAGTCGTGCCGCAAACGACCCCGAAACAAAGGGGGCTTTAGCCCCTGAGGGAAAGAGCAAGACTGCCCCATCCCGGACTCGCATCCTCGACATCGGCACCGGCTCCGGCGCAATCGCCGTTGCTCTTGCGCACAATCTCCCCGACGCATCCGTCACCGCAATCGATCTCTCCGCATCCGCGCTTTCAATCGCACGCGAAAACGCCGCACGCAACGGCATTGCTGACCGCATCCGCTTTCTGCAGGGAGATCTTCTCGCTCCCGTCGCCGCCGAGCAGTTTGACTTCATCGTCTCCAATCCGCCGTATGTGCCCGGCTCCGATCGCGAAACCCTCGCCGTCGAAGTCCGCGACCACGAGCCCGCCCTCGCACTCTTCGCGGGCAACGACGGCCTCGACATCTACCGCCGCCTTATCCCCGCCGCCTTCGCATCACTCGCGTCGGGTGGCTTCATCGCCCTCGAAATCGGATATGGCCAGCAACCTGCAATCCACGATCTCCTCACCGGCGCCGGCTTCCAGCACATCGAATTTCATTCCGACCTCCAGAACATTCCCCGCGTGGCCGTTGCCCAGCACCCCTGACGCAACCTTGGCGTGTTGCCCACATCTCAGAATTAACCGACAGACCTAATCTGGGTGCCCCAGGTCTCGCCTTTGAGACCTGGGATGATTCATCCCGCACGCAGCGAGCGACGAACGCGAAGCGGCGTCCCGAGCGACAAGCCGCCGAGCGGAAGTCGAAGGGACTTGCATTTGTCTCTCCTTCGCACCATACCGATTGCGAGCATCCCACCTTGTCGCCCTGAGCCATTGATTTATCCTTCTCTCCGGAAAGGAAGCTTCTTCATGCCGCACTCAAAGGGTTATGCCGCTCAGAATTCCCAGTCGCCCCTCGCTCCGTTCAACTTCGCACGCCGCGAGCCCGGCCCCACTGAAATTGCCGTCGAGATCCTCTTCTGCGGCGTCTGCCACTCTGACCTTCACATGGTCCGCAACGAGTGGGGCAATGCCATCTATCCCCTCGTCCCTGGCCACGAAATCGTCGGCCGGGTGGTCGCGGCGGGGAACTCGTCTAGAAAATTCAAGGTCGGCGACATTGCGGCCGTCGGCGTCATCATCGACTCCTGCCGCCACTGCGCTCCCTGCGGGCGCGGCGAAGAGCACTTCTGCGTTGAAGGCGCCACGCTCACCTACGCCGCCAAAGACCGCGTCGACGGCACAATCACCATGGGCGGCTATTCCAACAATTACGTCGTGGACGAGCGCTTTGCTCACACTGTCCCCGAAAATCTCGATCTCGCCGCCGTTGCTCCTCTCCTCTGCGCCGGCATCACCACTTACTCGCCGCTGCGCCACTGGAAAGTCGGCCCCGGCAAGAAGGTCGGCATCGTCGGCCTCGGCGGCCTCGGTCACATGGGCCTCAAGTTCGCGCACTCCTTCGGTGCCCACGTCGTCCAGCTCACCACCTCGCTCAAAAAGAAAGAAGACGCACTGAAGCTCGGCGCCAATGAAGTTGTCGTCTCCACGGACGAGAACGCGATGAAGGCCCATGCCGGCACCTTCGACTTCATCCTCGACACGGCCTCGGCTCCGCATGCTCTCGAGCCCTACCTCGCCCTCCTCAAGCTGGACGGCACCCTTACCATGGTCGGCCTGCCGGAAAAACCTCCCTCGGTCCACCCCTTCAGCCTCATTGCAAAGCGTGTCTCCATCTCCGGCTCCATGATCGGCGGCATGATTGAGACCCAGCAGATGCTCGACTACTGCGGCCAACACAACATCGCCGCCGAAGTCGAAATCATCCCGATCCAGAAGATCAACGAGGCATTCGAGCGCATGCTCAGGCAGGATGTGAAATACCGCTTCGTGATCGACATGAGTTCTCTCCTCTGAGGTCATTTCGAGCGACCGGAGCGTAGCGGCGGGAGTCGAGGAACCTGCATTGACCGCCTCCAGCCCAGGCACGAAAATGGGTGCCCCATCCAAGGCGCAGTTTCATCGCGCCTTGGGTGGGAGGCCACAACCCCCAACCCCGTGATCATCCCAAGCGCCCGGACACTGAGCTGATCGAAATGGCGGGAAGCCGAGGGAACTGCATTTCGCAATATGAACGAGATTACGAACCCGGATGCCCCAGGTCAGGGTCCACACGAACAGGTCCTGGTTCGTGGGGTGTAGATCTCGCTTCCGAGACCTGGGAAAGCACATCCTTTCCCTTTGTCCCGTCACCCATCTCAATCCGTTTGCACAACTCCGCTTCCGCAGGCTACGTTAGGAAGCGGATGAATTTCTTCAAACGGATGCACGCCATCATCACCGACACCCATTTTCTGATCTCGTGCGCCGTTTTTTGTTTCGGCCTGGCTCTGCTGATTACCCTTCACTGAACCGGTTACCCCGGGTCTGCTCAACGCAGCGGTTTCCCCCTCTCGCCGCTCACGCAGAAAGGACTGTCGTACCGTCGCATGAGCGCAACAACCCGGTCGAACTCACTCGGGGTCACAAACTCCTTCCACGGCATTGGCGTAATCTGCGGTCTTGCCGCCGGCGTCTGGCTTGGTGCCGCTGAAGCTCCCACAAAGCTGGTCAATTCCGGCCTCTCGCCCTTTGCCATCTCGCTCTGCATGGTCGCGGGCGTCTTCACCGCGCGCTGGACGATTCCCACCCTCCTCAAAGGCACGCGCCAGGTCTTCGCCGATCTCTCCGAACACAGGCACCTGATCCCCGTCGCCATCCTCGCCGGTATGCTCTGGGCGGTCGCCAACACTCTCACCGTCTTCGCCATCCGCGATGTCGGCCTCGCCATCGCCTTTCCGTTGTGGAACACCAATTCCCTCGTCGGCATCCTCTGGGGCCGCCTCCTCTTCGGTGAATTAAAAGGGGCCAGCCGCAAAAATGTCGCCAAGGTCGTTCTCGGCGCGTTCGCCATCGTCTTCGCCGCCATCATGCTCGGCTTCAGCACCATTCATGGCGGAGGCGCCCACGCAGGACGCGCTGCCGGTGGCGTTCTCGCCGCCTTCGGAGCAAGCCTGCTCTGGGGAACCATGTACATCCCCTATCGCAAGGCCTACATCAGCGGCATGAATCCCCTCTCTTTCGTCACCATCTTCACCATCGGCGAACTCGGCGCTATGTTTGCGCTCGCCCTCTCGCTCGATGGGCACGCCACTGCCGCGCTGATCCACTCCCCCGAAACGAAAAAAGTGCTTTTCTGGCTCTTCCTCGGCGGATTCGTCTGGGTCATCGGCGACCTCTTTCAGCAGTTCGCCACCAAGTTTCTCGGCATCGGCCGCGGCATTCCCCTCTCCAACACCAACCAGATGTGGGGACTCGCCTGGGGCGCACTGGTCTTCGGCGAACTTGCCCACGCCGACACGCCGCACCGCCTTCTGGTCGTCGTTGGCTCGCTGGTCATGATCCTCGGCGCGCTCTCCGTCAGCACCGCCGTGGCCACTGAGAAGGAACTCTCGTCCACCCGCGAGGCTGTCGTCCGCGAATGTGCCCGCTACGACCTCGACTACGATCGCATCACGAAAGCTTCCATCGGCGCCACTCCGGCATCGAACCCCGGCCGCACCTGGTGGGACTACGCCATCATTGCCTGCGCCCTCGGAGTCTTCGTCTGGCTCGGCATCAACGCCCGCATACCCTCCCTCGCCATGAATCTCTCTTGGATCGGCGCCCTTACCGCAGTCCTCGTCGTCACCGCCGTCGGCTGCGTATGGGCCCTCTGGCGCGCTACGCGCTTCTCCTAGTGTCCTGTCTCTAAAGTTCGCACCATAAATACTGGTGTCATCCTGAGCGTCGTAAGCCGCGTTCTTTGCGGCTTGCGAAGTCGAAGGATCTGCGGTTGCTTTTCGGAAATTATGCCAGGAACTTCAGACTCAGGACACTAGAGTTGGTTTCATAAAGCAGGTTTTGAAAGGGCACGGCTTCACAGCCTTCGAAAAAGCGACCCACGGCGTGTGCTTTGTAACAGGGCACGACTTCAGTCGTGCCGCAGAAGCCGCATAATACCTAGGGCTTTAGCCCCTGAGGGATGCTCTGCACTCGTCTGGCAGCATTCAGGCAACCAACTCTAGACTCCGCGCACGGTGAACTGCGGTGTTGGTGGAATAGCAGCCGGGAAAAGAGCACCCCTCCTCCTTGCGTTGTCCAGATGGCAATCGCCTATGCACCTACGCTACAGAAATCCGAAAGAATCGTATGCCATGCGCGACGATGGGGTGTGCTGGCGAACCTAGTGGGTGACGAAACCTTTTCCAAGCAATGTCCGAATTGGCCACGATACGCCCACGACCCCATTTGGATCGGTCAGGTGGGGCCTGTTAGTGCGTTGCTCCTGCTAGAATCTCCGCTTAACGACACAACCGGGAGAAACGTGCGATGTCAAGAATCTATCTTGGCGTAATTTGCGGTCTGGTCTTCGGCGGTCTGGATGCCGCGATGATGATCCCTCTCAGTTTTCCCGACAAGCGAGCCGCGCTGCTTGGCGCGTTCATCGCACGCTTTGGCCTAGGATTCGTGATCTGCAACGTAAAGCTCCCTTGGCCGGGCTGGATTGTCGGATTGCTCCTCGGAATCCTGCTGAGTCTGCCCGACGCCATCATTACGAAAGCGATGGTTCCGATTCTGGTGTCGGGAGCGATTGGTGGATTGATCATTGGAGCAATTGCTGCGAAGTTTGGTTCCTAAACGCTCTTTGCTACGTTGCGGTCACGCCGCCTTTAAAAAACAGAAGGCTCATCGTGATGGCACACGGTATCATCGGTCAAATGGCTAGATGCACAGCACCAGTACATGGTCATCGCACAGCGAGCGGTCGGGCGGCCTGCCCTGCATGCGGTGGCGGCTACCGTGGCTACGGCGGTTACGGCGGCTACGGGTCGTATTCGAACCCGTCCTACTTCCCGTTTGGTGTCAAGAAAGGGGGTGCACTTTTCCCGGCTGCTATCCCCCTATCCCACTGTGAACTGCGAGCTGTGAACTGTTTACAATGAACCAATATGGCGGAGCCATCAAAGGTTGACCTCGTAGGCGTGGGGCTGAACGCCACTGACACCCTCATTCCCGTCGCCCACTTCCCCCAGCGCGGCTCCAAAACTGAATACACCCAGGCCCACATCATGCCCGGCGGCCAGGCAGCCACCACCGTCGTCGCGTGTCAGACGTGGGGCCTCTCCACTCGCTATGTCGGCAAACTCGGCGACGACGAAGCCGCCGCCCTGCATCGCCGCGCATTCGACCGCGCAGGCGTCGACGCCCGCCTCATCACCGTTCCGCATGCCGCCAGCCCGCAGTCACTCATCCTCGTCGATGAGGGTGGCGAGCGCACCGTTCTCTGCCGCCGCGATGAACGCCTGCTGCTCCAGCCCTCCGACCTCGATCCCGCCTGGATCGTGAACGCCCGCGCTCTCCACGTCGACGGCTTCGAAACCGCCGCCGCGACCACCGCCGCGCGCTGGGCTCATGCCGCCGGCATTCCCGTCATTGCTGATCTCGACGAAATCTACCCCGGCGTCGAAGACCTCATCGAAAATGTCGACTACCTCATCGTCAGCCGCGACTTCCCTGCGCGCCTCACGCGGGAACGCGACCTTGAGCATGCCCTCCGCGTCATGCAGCGCCGTCACGGCTGCACAGTCACCGCCGCAACACTCGGCGAGCACGGCGTCCTCGCCTGGGACGGCAATCAATTCCATGCGAGCGCTGCCTATCGCGTCCCGGTCGCTGACACCACCGGCGCCGGCGACATCTTTCACGCGGGATTCATCTACGGCCTGCTGCGGAACTGGCCGCTCCCTCGCCGGCTCGACTTCGCGTGCGCCGCCGCTGCACTCAACTGCACCGCCCAGGGTGCGCGCGGTGGCATCGGGACGGTCGAGGAAATCGAAAGCCTTATGGCCGCAACCCCCCGCTACGCTGAAGCCCCCGCCGCCGACTAAGCATTATCGACATAGAGCAGCCTGTCAGGTTATTGAATCCACGACAAAGCAAGTGGTCATCCTGAGCGGAGTTTGGCGCATTCAGTGCGCCAAACGCAGTCGAAGGACCTGCAGTTGGCTGCTACCGCCACAATCTCCTTGGAAATCCAGTGGCCGGTTCGACCACTAGTCGGTAATACGGCCTGAGCTCCTCAGCCTTCATGCTTCCTCGCGAACAATCTACAATTTCCTTCGGAGTCCCCGCCGATGAGCACGAAGAAGATCCGCTGCGCCTGGGCCGAGAGCGACCTGCTCATGCAGAGCTATCACGACGAAGAATGGGGTGTGCCCGATTTCGACAGCCGCTCACTCTGGGAAATGCTCATGCTCGAGGGATTCCAGGCGGGCTTGGCGTGGATCATCGTGCTGCGCAAACGCGACGCCTTTCGCAAAGCCTTCTATAACTTCGATCCCAGGGCCGTCTCGCGCATGAGCGAAAAAGACGTTCTCCGTCTTCTCGACAATCCCGGCATCATCCGCTCCCGCGCCAAGATCGAAGCCACCATCGGCGGCGCCCGCGCCTACCTCGAGATGCAATCGAATGGCCTCGCCTTTTCCGATTTCGCATGGAAGTTTGTTGACGGCAAGCCGATCCGGAATGTCGGCCCGGTCCCGGCCACAACCCCTCTCGCGCAAACGATCTCAAAAGAGCTGAAGCTGCGCGGCTTCAAATTCGTCGGCCCTACCATCGTGTACGCATGGATGCAGGCCGTAGGTCTGGTCAATGACCACGCCCCAAACTGCTTCCGTCGTAACGCTCGCTCTAAAAAATCCGCCCACCGCTAATAAGTCCTCACTCCCCTGCACCCTCCCCTCTTGCGCTTCCACCTCGACCCGCATTACCATCAAGCCTCCCTTTCCTGCACATTGCCCGGAACGGTGTCTTCTGGGCTTGTGGCGACTCAACGGAGGGTTATCCAGTGAAACTGCCCTCCGTCAATCTTGGGGGTCTGCATGGTCCACACTCGGTCGCAGTACCGCGCCGCAAATCTGCGCGAACTTGCCGGTGTCTTCTTCTCAGCCGTCGCGATCCTCTGCGCGATCATTCCCGCATCTCCCGCCCGCGCACAGGAGATCGTCCTCAACGTCACCTACGTCTGCAACGGCGAGCGAATCTACGTCTACGGCTGCGACATCAACGACAAATCTGACGCAGCCTGGTGTTCCGTGGGCCACCCTGACAAGCTCAAAAACGGCATGGACACCTACACCAGCACCACGCGCGGCGAGCTCAAAAAGCTCCTCCCCACCTGCCAGCAGCCCAGCGCCCAGCAGCTCGCCAAGCGGAAGGAATTCGATCAGCGGCTTCAGGCCCAAAGGGATGCCGACGAAAAGAAAGCCTACGACCAAATGCATGCTGCCGAGTCCGCCACAACCGGGCAACGACAGATGACGCCCGAACAGCGCAAGGTCAACCGCTGTGTCACCTCCGGCCGCATGCCCGCCACCTGCACCGGCAACGCCCTCATGCGAGGCTTCGATGAGCTGACCGGCCACGTGCTCTCGACCATCTCTCCTGATCTGCCACCCGGCCCTGAGATCTCCGGTGCCTTCGAAGGCGCAGGCAAGTGGCGCATTGACTTCGGCGATCGCGGCGCCGCAATGAAGTGCTCCGTGCTCGACGCTTCGTCCTACAAATACACCGTGCATTTCCAGGACAACCGCGCCGTCGTCACGCTCAACACCGAGCCCAGGCCCACCGTGCTCACCATCCGTGGCGATGAGCTTGCCGGTCCCGGCCCCCTCACCATCGACGGCCGCGTCATCGTCGGCTATACAAAAGGTGGCGGCTACTCCGGCGGCACCGCTGGCCACTATGAGACGCAACAGGTCACAACGCATCAGGAACTCACGCCGCTCGAGGCCACGCAATACGCCGGTCAGGACGGTCTCACGCGAAACGGCCAGACCTACGACATGGCCAGCACATCAACGCAAAGCACCTATGTCCCCGGATCGGCACCCGTCGCCTCTGGCCCTCAACCCATCTACGGGCCCAAACGCGCCACCTGCGTCGCCCCGGCACTCTCAGCAAAGAGCGCCGGCCCCAGCAGCACCGTCGCCGCGACCGGAATGCTCAAAGCCCTCTTCAGCAACGGCGACTCAGGCCCGCCCACTCCTCCTGGCGTTCGCATGCACGGCATCTTCGCCGCATCCACCGGCTTCAGCGTCGAGTTCTTCCCTGAGTCCGCCATCCTCGGCTGCGGACCCGATGCCGCCCGCGCATATCCCTACTCGGTTATCGCAGACGGCGCCCGCTCCGCCATCAGGATCGATGCGCCCGACCATCCCTTGCTGCTCTCGATCCGGCCTGACGGCTCGCTCGACCCTGCCAGCTCCGCTCCCTATCAGGTACACGGCCGCACCATCACCGGCCAGAGCGGCGACAACTTCACTTTCTCTCCGCTCGAAATGACCTGCGATCTCGCCGTCCTCACGCCCAGCAAGACAATCCCGGCAAACGGCGGCGTCGCTCCCACCATCCGCACCGCCGCGATCACCGCACCCATGCCGACCGGCAACTCAACGCTCTCCATCGCATCCGGCTTCGCGCCGCAGCCCAACCTCCCCAACCCCCTCTCCAATCATCCTTATGTCCTCCTCCGCGCCAGCTTCGACGACATCGTGCGGCAATCCGGCGTCACCGTCCCGCCCGGCCTTACGCCCTTCAAGTATTTCGGCGTCTCCTGCGCCAACCGTACGCAGGATTGCCAGTCGATTCTCAACGCCATCAAGGGAAACGTCGCCTCCGCCGTAAAAGCCGACGCCAACGGCACCGCCACCGTGCCCAATCTCGCCGTCGGAACCTACTACCTGATGATCTCCACCCGCTACAACAATCAGGCACTCATCTGGACACAAGGCGTGCAAATCAACCCAGGCCAGAACTCCATCACCCTCGACACCCGCAACGCCACGCCCGTGAACTGAGAATCAACATGAGCTGGTTGCATAAATCAAGTTTTGAAAGGGCACGGCTTTAAAGCCCCGAGGCAATGCAACCATTGCCCAACCCCGCGCCCCCGGCGTACTATTCCTCACTGAAATCGTTTTCAGAGAGGACTCGCCAATGCGTTTTTCTGCCTGCCTGCCGCTTGCCGTTCTCGCCTTAGCCACCGTCTCCGTCGCCACAACAAAGACTGCCCACGCGCAGGCAGTCGCGCAGACTCCGCCCATGGGCTGGAATAGCTGGAACTACTTCGCCGCGCGTGTCGACGACAAAGGCGTGCGCGCCGCCGCCGATCAGCTCGTCGCCACCGGCATGAAAGACGCTGGCTACATCTACGTCAACATCGACGACACCTGGGAAGGCAAGCGCGACGAGAACGGCATTCTCCACACCAACGAGAAGTTCCCTGACATGAAGGCCCTCGCCGACTACGTCCATTCCAAAGGATTGAAACTCGGCATCTACTCCGGACCTGGCACCAAAACCTGCGCCGGTTATCCAGCTTCGCTCGGTCATGAAGAGCAGGACGCCAAAATGTACGCCGACTGGGGTATCGACTACCTCAAGTACGACCTCTGCAGCTTCATCCCCGATGTGATGTACAAGCAGGCTCCCAACGACAAGGCCGCGCAGATGCGCCTCATGATCGCCGCCTATGACAAGATGGGAAAGGCCCTCAAGGCCACCGGACGCCCCATCGTCTACTCGCTCTGCCAGTACGGCTGGGACAACGTGTGGGAGTGGGGACCCTCCGTCGGCGCCAACCTCTGGCGCACCACCGGCGACATCGAGCCGCGATGGCAAAGCGTCTACGACATCATCAGCCAGCAGAAGGGACTCGCACCGTACGCTGCACCGGGCCACTGGAACGACCCCGACATGCTTGAGGTTGGCAACGGCAAGCTCTCCCCCGCTGAAAACCGCTCGCACTTCTCCATGTGGGCCATGCTCGCCGCCCCTCTCCTCGCCGGCAACGATCTTACAAACATGAAGCCCGAGGTCAAGGAAATCCTCACCAAGCGCGAGGTCATTGCCATCAACCAGGACCCGCTCGGCAAGCAGGCCCGGTACCTCTACAGCTCTGGTGAAGTCGAAGTCTGGACTCGCGATCTCCAGGGCGGAGCGAAAGCAATCGCAATCCTCAACGCCGGAAGCGATGTCCTCGCGACCCACCCGTTCCGTCTCGATCTTGCCAAGCTCGGCCTGACCGGCCACGAAAAAGCCACAGATCTCTGGACAGGAAAAGTGCTCGAGCTGACCGACCACATGCCCATCGAGCTGGCCAGCCACGACATCCTGCTCCTCCGCATCGTCCATCAAAATAGAGCCTCGATCACCAAAGAACCGGGTGCCCCAGGTCTCGCCGTGGCGATAGAAGGGTCTCGATTTTGAGACCTGGGAGAGCACGAGCCTCAATCACCGGATGTTATCCTGACCGACCGGCCTTTGATCGATTTGTCGTCCTGCTCGCCCGACGCGCATCTCAGACAGTCGAAGGACCTGCATTTCTTGATTCCAGCTCAATTCGGAACGAAACTGAGCGCCCCAAGTCGGGCTCCCCGCGCAAGGCTGAAGCGAAACTGGCTGACCGGGAAACCCGAGTGGAAGCCTTGAAAATCCGAGATCTCGGGGCACCGGAGAGGGACCGCTTTGTCGCGGAGTGGCACCTGGTTCAATCCCGCTTCGTCGATCATCCCAAGGCCGCGGTCACAGAAGCCGAAGACCTTATTAATGCGATCCTTGAAGCCCGCGGCTATCCGCGTACCGGCTTTGAGCAGCGTGCCGCTGACGTCTCCGTAACTTACCCACGTGTGATGGAAAACTACCGTCTGGCGAACGCCATCGCGGTGCGGCCCGGGCGGGCCGACGCAAGCACTGAAGAACTCCGCACCGCAATGATCCACTACCGTTCCATCTTCGATGAACTTATCCAGGACCAAAAGCCTCAAGAGAAAAGGCCAGCAGCATAACACGAGGGTGTATGACTCGGAGGGAGGTAGTCCGGGCCCGTTCATGCTACTGGGGCGCGCTCCTTGGCAGCGTAGGACGGGCGCACCAAAGACGATATCCTCGCAATATGGATCCGGCACCGTGTGCGGCGCCTGTCAGCCCGGCCTTTCTCCACAGCAATTGCTTTTGATTTGTCATCCTGAGTTCCGCGCGTCTGGCGCCCCGGCGGAGCGAAGGATCTGCTTTTGCTGTTATCAGGGCACGACAGTCAGGGCCTCAGGCGCGGGGCCCAGCCAAAACAGTGTCGTTAACTGCGGTTAGGGTGCCCTTAGCCTGTCCTGAGCTTGCCGAAGGATCCTGGCTCTGCTGGAGCGAGGTAATAGACCGCTGACGGCTGGCCCTGCCCCGCCCTTGCAGATCATTTCCCTCCCGAACCGCACAATAGAAGTTCCAGTCCTCTGATCTCTGAAAGTCGAGGCTAGGAGCTGGAAGCTAGCGGCTGGTGGCTGTCTTTGGCCCCTAACTCCTTTTCCCAGAGGAATCTGCGGCTAAGTCCAATGATGAGAGTAATTTGGCGACACACGCATCTCGTAACCCATTGAAAATAAGGAATTTTCCGTCCTAGCTCCGGTAGGGCGGGGTCTATACGATCCAAAACGGAGGGAGCAGCGGTCGCGTGATAAGCTCAGTAGGCCGCTAAGCCCGCTTTCTCCACAAGTATCCAAGCGCCTCACTCCGCCCGCGCCAAACACACCGCAAACCACCCGCGCTCATCCGTCCACGTGGCCTCGGCCGCAAATCCAGCATCTGCCAGCATGCCCTCCGCCTGCCCCGGCCGGTACTTGTAGCTGTTCTCGGTATGAATGGTCTCGCGCTCGACGAAGTTCACGCGCATATCCAGCGCGGGCAGCCACACTGTCTGCTTCGCGCGGCTTACAAGGTGCATCTCCATCCGCGACTCAGCCGCATTCCACGTCGCCCTATGCTCAAACGCCTGCGTATCGAAATCCGCATCCAGATCCCGGTTAAGCCGCACCAGGATGTTGCGATTGAACGCCGCCGTCACCCCGTCCGCGTCATCGTAGGCAGACAGCAGGACGGACTCCTCTTTCACAAGGTCCACACCCAACAGCATGCAGTCGCCCGGATTCACCGCGGCCCTCACGTTCTTCAGCAGCTCGCAGGCCTCCGCTGGCTCAAAGTTCCCAATGCTCGACCCGATGTAAAGCACCAGCCGCCGCTCGCTTGGAAGCGTCGAGTCAAGCTGAAGTCCCTTCATGTAGTCCGCCACTCGCGGACACACCAGCACACCCGGTATTTGCGCTTCCAGCCGCATCTGCGCCTCGATCAACGCCATCGCCGACACATCCACCGGCTCATAAAACACCGTGTCCTGCCGGTCCACAGCCGCACCCAGCAGCAGCGTCGTCTTCTCGGCGGAGCCGGCGCCAAGTTCAATCACGCGCAGCGCTTGCCCGTCGGCCGCCCGCGCCACAATCTCCGCCGCACGCTCCTCCAGAATGCCGCGTTCGGTCCTCGTCAGGTAGTACTCGGGAATTTGCGTAATCTGCTCAAATAGCCTCGAACCGGCCGTGTCATAGAACAGCCACGAGGGCAGCCACTTCGGTCGCGACAAGAGGCCCTCGCAAACTGCAGAGCCAACTTTGTCGGTAATCTGAGTTTTTACTGGGGAAGCAGAGATCGTCGTCATTTCCGTTACTAGGATGCTCCTGAGAACACTAGAGTTACTTTTTTGCCAAACGGATTCCGGAAAATTGCCATCGCGTCTCCGGCGAAAAGAAGTTGCGATAGCTCGAGCGAATATGGGCCAGCGGAGTCGCGCACGAACCGCCGCGCAGCACCATCTGCCCGCTCATGAACTTTCCGTTGTACTCGCCCAGAGATCCGGCCAGCGGCTCAAATCCCGGATAGCCCAGGTAAGCGCTCGCCGTCCATTCCCAGCAATCCCCAAACCACTGCGCTGCGCCGACCGGCGCCGGCATCAACTTCCCTGAATCCATCAGGTTGCCGCACACAGGCTGCCCCTCGGCCGCGGCTTCCCACTCGAACTCCGTCGGCAGTCTCTTGCCCGCCCATCGCGCGAAAGCGTCCGCCTCGTAGTAGCTCACGTGACTCACCGGAGCCGCGTTCAATTGCGCCAGTGGCAACTCGCCCCGCAGCGTGAACAAGCTCCACTCGCCATCCTTGCCGCTCCAGTAGAGCGGTGCCCTCCACTTGTGCTGCTCCACGGCGTCCCATCCGGCTGAAAGCCACAGCTCGGGCTTTTCATACCCGCCGTCAGCAATAAACTCCGCGTACTCTCCGTTCGTCACCAGCCGGTCGGCAAGCGCATATCGCTCCAGCCAGACGCGATGGCGCGGCAGCTCATTGTCGTAGCAGAAGCCCGTTCCGCCCATGCCCACTTCAACCAGCCCGCCCGCAAACTCCACGTACTTCAGCGCGCGCCCCTTCTGCCCCTCATCCACGCAACACGGACCCGCATTGACATAGGCCGGCCGCAGCGGATTGGTGAAGAATGCATTCAGAATGTCGGTCAGCAGCAGCTCCTGGTGCTGCTCCTCGTGGTTCACGCCGAGTTCGATACGCCTCAGAACCTCGGGCTCCGGATTGTTCTCCAGCAGGCGCCCCACTGCCTCATCCACATGCTCCCGATACCGAAGAATCTCCTCCAGCCCCGGCCTCGAAAACGACGACCTCAGCCGCTTTTCCGGAAACTCTGCAAAGCTCCTGTAGTAGCTGTTGAACAACCACGGATAGTCGTCGTTGAAGACTCGATAGCCCGCCAGGAACTCTCCCAGAATGAAAGATTCAAAAAACCATGCCGTATGAGCCAAGTGCCATTTTGCCGGCGACGCCTCCGGACAGGACTGAACCATCATGTCTTCGGGCGTGAGTGGCACGCAAAGTGCCTGCGTCCGCCGCCGTGCTGCGTGAAATCGCTCTGCCAGTGCGAGTTGCGGAAGTGAGGTCGTTGTGCTCATCGCCACCATCCTGTGTCCTGAGAGTCAACCCATGCGCTGCCGCCCGCTACCGGTTCGGGCTTCTGTTGAGCCGCTTTGTACCGTGTGACAATTGACCTTGACGCTCGTCCCTTCAACGGTGCTTTAATTCCTGCAGACGATGATGCAGGCTCTGTCGCCTTGATCCCTTCGACAGGAGGGGATAATGACAATACCTCATAGACACCGCCTGCTGCCGGCGCTTGTAGTCATGGCAGCGATCGTAAGCATTTCGAACACGAGCGTTGCACAGACCCAGGACCCGGCGTCATCCACTCCTGCTCCAACTTCTGATGCACAGTCTCAGCCGGCGACTCCGAACAATTCGCCGAAGGTTCAGCCGACTCCCGAGCAGCTCGGTGACGCAATGATGGCGCATCAACGCTATCAAGCTGCCATCGAGGCCTACAAGAAGGATCCCAAGCCCTCAGCCTCCCTCCTGAACAAGACCGGCATCGCATATCAATTGATGTTGAACATGCAGGATGCGATGCGCTGTTATCAGGCGTCTTTGAAGCTCGACCCGAAAAATTCCAACGTCCTGAACAATCTGGCAACCACTTACGACGCAACAAAACAGTATCGCGCCGCAGAAAAGTTATATCGCAAGGCTCTTAAGATTGATCCCAAGTCCGCACTGATTCACAAAAATCTCGGCACCAACCTCTTGGCACAGCACAAATACGAAAAGGGCTGGGAGGCTTACAAAGCCGCCCTCGCCGTTGACCCGACTATCTTCGATCACAATACCCGGCCCCGCGTTGAGAACCCTGCGTCCGTCGCCGAGCGTGGCGCGATGAATTACTACATGGCCAAGGGATGTGTGCGAGCCGGCAAGCCTGAGCGCGCCATCGAGTACCTGCGCGCGGCAATTAACGAGGGATTCACCAATCCCAAGAAGATCAAGGCGGATGTTGAATTCGCCAGCCTCTACGGCATTCCTGAATTCGACGCGCTCGTGGCTCCCGAAAAGGATCAGCAGTAGAAGTTCACATCAGAGCTGAATGAACTTCACTCTGTGTCGTCCCGACGCCTGCGTTGATCGTCTATCCCTGTGAGGAACAAAGTCCGTTTCCATGGAGTTACCGTGAAACCTCGCCTTTTCAATCTGTGCATCCTCTTGCTGGCACTTGGCACCGGTGCGGTCGCTGCGCACGCACAGGACGCCAATCCACCTCAACAGCCCGGAGATGGCTCAGCGCAGGGACCTGGCCGCGGTCAGCGCGGCGGCCGCGGAGGATGGGGGGGCGGCATGATGGGACGCGGCGTCATGGGGACCGTCACCGAAGTCGCGCCCGATCACTACACCATCAAGACGGAATCCGGCGATCTCTACACGGTGCACTACAGTGTGAACACGCGCATCATGAAGGGCGGCGGTGGTGGCGCGCGCCGCGGCGCAACGGATGAAGGCGGCCCTCCCCCGAATCCACCCGAAGCAATTAAGGCCACCGACATCAAAGTCGGCGACGCGATCGCCGCCAGCGGCGAAGTCGATGCGACAGCCAAATCTGTTGGCGCCGTTGTCGTCTTCCAGATCGACCCTGAGCGCGCCAAGCAGATGCGCGAAATGCAAGCCAACTACGGCAAGACCTGGCTCATGGGCAGAGTCACCGCCATCAACGAGCTCAAAGTCACCCTGCAGGGCGGCCCCGGCAACGAGACGCACACCTTTGTCGCCGATGAGAACACCACATTCCGCAAGCGCCGCGACCCCGTCACCCTCGCAGATATTCAGGTCGGCGACATGGTCCGCGTCGAAGGAGCCCTGACAGACGGAAACTTCATTGCCAAATCCGTCTCTGTCATGGGCCCCCCACCCCAGCGCAACATGCAGCAAGGCGGCACTGAGCCCCCTCCCCCTCCTCAGTAGCACCTGGCTCCCAATCTCACTCACGAGTCCCGGCGAAATCCCCCCTCGCCGGGACCCTCTTTCTATTCCCTGGGTCCCTGGTCCCCAGCCCTTAGTCCCTTCGTCTCCCAATTCAGCCCCTTCATCGGCTTCTCCCGCCTTTCGTCCGAAACCCCGCGCGCTCTTGCTTCCGCTCGCCTATCTTCCAGGATGAAGAAATCTTCTGGAAAGGAAACGGTGCCCCGATGAATCAAACGGACGCACTCGTCAGTATCGAAGACGTTACCCGCAGGTTTCCTCTGGACCACAGCGCGGTAACCGCCCTGGACCGCGTGAGCCTGCGTGTCGAGGCGGGAGAGTTCCTGGCCATCGCCGGTCCCAGCGGAAGCGGCAAATCCACCCTCCTCAATCTCATCGGCTGCATTGACAAGCCCACCTCTGGCCGCATCCTCATTGAGGGAGTCGACACATCGACCCTCAATCCCTCCCGCACCACGGCCCTCCGCCGCGAAAAGATCGGCTTTGTCTTCCAGACCTTCAATCTCATTCCGGTCTTCACCGCGCATGAAAACGTAGAGTTCCCGCTGCTTGTGCAGGGTTTCAGCTCCGGCGAGCGCCGCAAGCGCGTCGGCGAAGCGCTTGAAAGCGTCGGCCTCTCCTCCCGCGCCAACCAACGCCCCGATCTCCTCTCCGGAGGCGAACGCCAGCGCGTCGCCGTCGCCCGCGCCATCGTTCACAGGCCCGCGCTGGTCCTGGCCGACGAGCCAACCGCCAATCTCGACACGCACAACGCCACGCAATTAATCGACTTGATGCGCGATCTCAATCGCCGCCTCGGCCTCACATTCATTTTCTCCACGCACGACCAGCGCCTGCTCGAACACACTCCGCGCATCGTTCGCCTCACTGACGGACAGGTAGTCTCTGACATCTCGACTGAAGGAGCCAGCCATGGGCAAGTTCTTGCTTCTTGCGTTTCGTAACGTCTTCCGCAACCGCCGCAGGACGGTCATGAGCCTGATGATGGTCGGCGGCGGCGTGGCCGGCTTGCTCATGGTGGGCGGCTTCTTCGCATTCATGATGCGCGGCCTGCGCGAAAGCACCATCCGCAACGGACTCGGCCATATTCAGATCTTCACCGCCGAGCACTTCCGCCGCGACGAAGTCCATGTACTCGACACCGGCATCAGCGACTGGCGCCAGGTGGCTGTCTCCGTCCGCTCCGCGGAGCACGTGCGCGGCGTCGCTCCCCGCATCGAGTTCTACGGCATGCTCTCGAATGGCGTGAAATCCTCCGTATTCATGGGCAGTGCCGTCGACCCGCAGGCCGAGCGGGACATGGGCTTCAGTCCGCGCTTGTCTTCGGGCCGCGATCTCGCCGCCAACTCCAACGGCGAAGTCGAAGCTCTCATTGGTACCGGAGTCGCTCGTTCCATGAGTGTCAAGGTCGGTGACGGCCTCACGATCCTCGCAGTCACTGCCGACGGCGCACTAAACGGCATCGACGTGCAGATCGTCGGCATCGTCAACTCCGGCTTCAAGGATCTCGACGATCGCTATCTGCGCATCTCGCTCCCGTCGGCCCAGCGTCTGCTCCAGAGCGACCGCGTCACCAACCTCGTGGTCGGTCTCGACACAACGGAAAACACTGACAAGGTCGCCGCAGGATTTGGTCCGCGCCTGCACGGGCTCTCCCAGCAGATGGAAATCAGGAAGTGGATTGATCTTGCCGCCTACTACAAGCAGGTTCGCACGCTCTTCAGCGGTATCTTCCTCTTCCTTGGCATCATCGTCTTCTTCATGGTGCTCATGGCCAGTGTGAATACGCTCCTGATGGCCATGATGGAACGCACCCGCGAAATCGGTACCATGCTAGCCATGGGCACGCCGCGAATGTGGATCGTCGCGCTCTTCATGGTTGAAGCAACCCTCATTGGCATCCTGGGAGCCGCAGTCGGCCTCGCGGGCGGCAACCTCCTCGGCGTACTGCTCAATGCTTCGGGGCTCCATATTCCGCCGCCACCGGGAACCACCGTCGACATGGCGTTCAAGGTGCTCCACATGCCCTCGCTCATGGTCGGCTCTGCGTTGATGGTCATCGTCTCGCTGGCGCTGGCTTCCATCCTTCCCGCGCTTCGCGCATCACGTCTGCAAATTGCGGAGGCTCTCGCCCATGTCTAGCGTCGATACCAACCTGCGCACATTTCTTCTGCTCGCCGTGCTTGTATTTCTGGTCACGTGCGTGCTTGTCGGCCACGCCGAATCCGCCAACGTGGCGCCTGTCGTAAATGCGGATGCGCTTCTCAAAAAATCCGACACGTATCGCAACGGCTGGCCCTCCTACTCGCTGCGTGTCAAGATCACCAACTACGAGTCCGGCAAGTCGGATGAAGAAAAGCTCTATGAGGTTTCACAGAAAGGTACTGACCGTACCTACGTCGAGTTCATGAGCCCTCGCGATAAGGGCCGTCATCTCCTCATGCTCGGCGACGACATGTGGATCTACCTCCCCGACACCAGCCGCCCAGTACGCATCACCCCGCTCGAGCGCCTGTCCGGAGATGCATCCAACGGCGACGTCGCGCGCACCAATTACGCTGTCGACTACTCAGCCGTCTATGTGCGCACCGAGAAGGTCGGCAACGAAGAGTGCAACGTTCTCGAACTCACCGCCAAGCGCAAGGGCGCTACCTACCAGCGCATCCTCTATTGGCTCCGCCTGCAGGATGCGCGCCCCGTGCGTGCCGAGTTCTATCTGACCTCCGGCAAACACATCAAGTCCGCCACGTTTGACGAATATGCGTCAACGGGAGGCAAGACACTGCTTCGCCGATTCACGCTCTACGACGAAATCCGCCACAACTCCCACAGCGTGCTTGAGTACTCCAACTCCGCGCCGCGGGATTTGCCCGACAAGCTCTTCTACCAGGGTCGCGCAGACAGGTTCTGAACCGCCCGTCCACCGTCATATCACGACTCATGACCTCAACCCCCTACCTCCATCAAGAACGGAGACCATATGATCGGAAGCCTTCGCAAACTCACTCCAGGGCTCTTGCTCATCCTCTGCTGCTCGGCCTGGATCGCATCCAGCGTCCGCCTCGCAGCCCAGGCTCCTTGCACAGCCTCTGTCACCGTCCACATCACGGGGATTCGCAATGCCGACGGCAATCTACGCGTTGCTCTCCGCAGCGATGAAACCACCATCGTCCAGGCCCGAACTGTCGACATCGATCCCAAATCCCTGACGGCGAACGTCGTCTTCGAAAAAGTCCCGGAAGGCGCCTATGGCGTAGCCGTCATTCACGACGAGAACAAGAACGAGAAACTGGACTTCAACGAAGTGGGCATGCCGATCGAGGGCTATGGCTACTCCAACAATCCAGCCAAAAGAGCAGGTCCGGCGCCCTTTGATGAAACGAAGTTTGCGCTCACCGCGCCATCAGCCTCAATCGAGATCGCACTCATTTACTGGCCGTAAGACACACTGCACCGCCATGAAACCGCACTTGCTCATCTCGGCTCTCCTCCTCGTTGCCTGGTCATACGCCGGCGCGCAAGACCCCGCACCGCGAGAGGAGAGCACTCTCAAAACGCGCTATTCCCTGGCCGTCATCGACGACGCCACCTTTTACAGCGACCTCACCGTGCCCTCTCCCGAAATCCTGAACCAGGTGCTCGTCGAACCAACATTCGACCTTCGCTACCGCAACCAGTGGAGCTTCTCAACCAGCCTCATCGGCAGCACGACCACCTACTCCAGCACCACCACGAAGCTCCACGTGAAGGAAACCTATGTCGGCCTCTCCGCCGGTGATTTCGACTTCACGGTTGGCCGAAAGATGGTCCGCTGGGGAACCGGCTACGCCTTTACGGGAGCTGGCGTGCTTGACCCTCCGCGTGATCCCACCAATCCCACCGATCGCCTCAATGTGAACCAGGGCCGCGACATGGTCAAAGCCGATTGGGTTCGCGGCCGTCACGCCCTTACCCTCGCGTGGTCCACCGCCGCGCTCGCCCCGCCCAACTCCAACCTGCACGACACCACCGCCTTCCGGTATAACGTTCTGGTGCGCGGATTCGACACATCGCTGATTGCAGGAAACGATCGCGGCGTCGACACCTTCGGCGCGCTCACATTCACCCGTGTGCTGGGACAGGCCTGGGAAGTGCATGGCGAAGCAGCGTTCAGCGAACAGGGCGCGCTGCTTCTTGGCGGGAAATACACCACCCACTCCGGCGTCTCCTTCATTGGCGAATTCTTTACGCAGCCTGACACTCCCTACTTCCGCGACATGATGCCTTCACCCGTCGCCGGTCGTCAGAACTATGGACTCTTCAGCGTCGGCAAGACGCGACTGCGCGAGCTCCCCGGCTGGAAAGAGTGGGACCTCTCCGGCTCCGTCGTTACCGATTTCAACGACCACAGCTTTACCGCCGTCCTTGACGTGAGTCGCTGGTTCGGCAATCATTTCTCCTCCTACCTGCACATGGAAGTCCCCTGCGGCAGCGCAACCTCGGTCTACGGTTCCGCTCCATACGCAACCGCAAGCTCTGTGGGAATAAGGTTCCACCTATGAATAGTCTCATCCAATCCCGTCTGCGCAGCGTCTTCGGCAAAGCCACCAAAGGGCGCTTTAAGCGGATTCACCTGCATTTCTCAGAAAGATCTGGATCGTGCCCGCAGCTGCTGTCGTTCGTCGCTGTGCTTCTGCTCGTCATCCAGCATGCTCATCTTTCTGAAGCGTGGCGACAAGTTTCTCTCATCCCTCGTCTACTCCACGCTGATCGGTCTACCGTCCGCACTGATTCTGAATCTAATCGGCTTTCGATACACCGAACGCTATCCGCGCCTCGATTTTGTTGATGAACATCGCGGCACTTCTGGCAACCGCCACCTTCGGAGCCTTTGTTGGTGCCCTTGTGCTTCAGATCATCGGTCTCGTCCCTCCCGGCCACTACTGGCGCGAGGTCCAGAGCTCCTTTCCCACTCTGCATCGTGATCACGCTTGCCTTCGGCCTCAGCATTTCCTCCTATGAAACCATGCGCCACAAGCTCCAATCCGCAACCCTTGAGTTGCGCACGCGCCAGGTCGATCAGGAACGCGCCAACAAGCTTCTGGCCGAGGCACGCCTTTCGTCGCTCGAGTCGCGCATCCATCCGCATTTTCTCTTCAATACGCTCAACTCCATCGCATCCCTGATCCCATCCGATCCCCGGCGTGCCGAAGATACGGTCAGCAAGCTCGCCTCCCTGCTTCGCTTCTCACTCAATGCCAATCACAGCAGCCTCGTTCCGCTCGAGCAGGAAGTGAAGATCGTTCGCGAATATCTCGAGATCGAATCAACCCGGTTCGGTTCGCGACTGCGCTACCGGATCTCCGTACCTGACGCGCTCGGATCCCTTACGGTTCCACCCCTTGCTCTGCAAACGCTCGTGGAAAACAGCGTCAAGCACGTGGTCGCGCAACGCACAGAAGGCGCCTCGATCCAGGTCATCGGATCGACCCAGGACGGCCAACTGCTCCTCGAAGTCGTCGACGACGGCCCCGGCTTCTCGCTCGCCGACGTCTCGCCCGAGCACGGTCTCGGCAATCTCGTCGCCCGCCTTCAGCTACTCTTTGAAGATCGCGGACAACTCGACGTCACCCGCAACGGCGGCAGAACCACTGCCCGCATCTCGCTCCCCGCGGAGTCATAGAACATGGAATCCGCTCCGCTCCACGCCTATCTCGTTGACGACGAACCGCTCGCCATCGAGCGTCTCCAGCGACTTGCTCGCCGCCTTTCCATCCATCCATGTCGCCGGCGCCGCGACAGATCCGGCACAGGCCGTAGACTTTCTCAACAACCCCTCCGCTGACATCGACGTTCTCTTCCTCGATATCCAGATGCCCGGCATGAACGGCTTCGAGCTGCTCTCCCGCCTCGCTCGCCAGCCCTTTGTCATCTTCATCACCGCCTACGATCAGCACGCGCTCCGCGCCTTCGAGTCGAATACCATCGACTACCTGCTCAAGCCGATCGAACCCGAGCGCCTCGATCGCGCGCTCCAGAAGCTCGGCCGCCTCCGCCCGCTCGTCAAGCCCGATTGGCAGCAAAGCCCCGACCTTCCGAACCTCCTGAAAGAGCTCACCGTCTCTCTTCGCGAAGGCCATCAGGGCTTTCCGCAGCGCATCGCCTCACGCGTCGGCGAGCGCATCTCGTTTCTGCCCCTCGACGACGTCACCCATTTCATCGCGCAGGACAAGCTCACCTACGCAATCGTCAATGGACGCCGGCACTGCGTTGACCAGACCATCGTCGAGCTCGAGCGCCGCCTCGATCCCAGCAAAATTCCTGCGCATACACCGCGCCGCCCTCGTCAACGCCGACTGGATTCATGAAGTCAACGCGTGGTTCGCAGGCAAAGTCATCCTCACGCTCAAGGACGCGCAGCACACGCAACTCACCGTCGCCCGCGACCGCGTCCGCAGCGTAAAGGAACGTCTCGGCTTTTAGGCTCACTCTAAAAACGGAGGTCATCCCGAGCGACCGAACACTGAGCGAAGCGAGGTGGCAGGGAGTCGAGGGACCTGCATTTCGGGATTTTGGGTGCCGCACAACTCGTTTCTAAGACCTTAAAAAGCACCTGCTCGCCTCACAATGCTCCACGATGTCGCAGGAACAATTCAACGTCTCGAATAGAGATGTCCCATTCGGAAAACCGGTTGCCCTCGGCGGTTATCACTACTCGATCCTGAATATACTGGCTCATCTTCGAAACTTCGAAGTCTTGTGGGAGATCGCTGTAGAAGGGAAGCTGATTCTGGAAATGGGCCCACTCTCCGTCGCGATAGACGCGCCAAATCTCCATGTTCGAAGAGCTTTCGGATCATCATAGGAGACAACTCTCCGTCGTGATAGACGCGCCAAATCTCCATGTTCGAAGAGGCTTTCGGATCATCATAGGACACAACTAAGGCAACCTTCGAACTCCCTTCGACAAGCGCACTCAATTCACGTGTCCAATGAGACTCATAGTCCGATTTGCTCCATAAAGATAAGTTCGCCAAGAACTCCTCTGTCGATTTCCCGAGCAGTAACCTGCCCGGTGCGGCCGGGATGCTCGTGTCATCGTAGGGATATTCCAGTGGTTCGCTAGTAAATCCTATTGAGAACACGCCTGCCCCCTGCATCACCCACCCATAAACATCCCGCCATTCACATCCAGCACATGCCCCGTGATATACGCCGCATCGTCCGACGCAAGGAACGCCACCGACTTCGCAATCTCCGCGTCCGTCCCGGGCCGCCCAAGCGGAATCTGCGCAATCATCGCCGTCCGCAGCTTCTCATCCAGCACCGCCGTCATCGGCGTCTCAATATACCCCGGCGCAACCGCATTCACCGTGATCCCGCGCGAAGCCACCTCGCGCGCCAGCGACCGCGTAAAGCCGATCATCCCCGCCTTCGAAGCCGCGTAGTTCACCTGGCCTTCCTGCCCTGTCCGCCCCACCACGCTCGTGATGTTGATGATCCGCCCCCAGCGATTCTTCATCATCTGCCGCAGCAGCGCCTGCGTCAGCAGAAATGCGCCCGTCAGGTTGGTGCCAATCACGTCATCCCAGTCGCTGCGCTTCATGCGCATCATCAGGTCGTCGCGCGTGATCCCCGCATTGTTCACCAGCACTTCAACCTTGCCAAAGCGATCCAGCACAGCCTTCGCGCCCGTTCTTGATTGACTCTTCGCTCGCCACATCCAGGGCAAATGCAGAGGCCTGACCTCCGGCCGCCGCAATCTCCGCCGCGACCTCAGCCAGCTTCGCCTCGTTCCGCGCTGCCAGCGCCACCGTGGCCCCGGCACGCGCCAGTTCCAGGGCGCACGCGCGCCCAATCCCCTGCGAAGCACCCGTCACCAGCGCAATTTTTCCCTTCAAATCAGCCATCTCTGATTACCTTCCGTCAGGAACGCGTTCAAATCCGCCTGCATAATCCAAATGCCCATTATAGGGACCGCACCCGCAAGCTCCGTCCTGCCTCAATACGGCCGGATGGTCGCCCATCGACCTCATCGGGAAGATCGTTCTCAACGTCCTGGCGCTTGTGGGATTGGTACTGCTGGCTCGCTCGGTCTGGCGGCGTACCGCTGCTGCTCAGGCTTCAGGTGCCTGATCCTCAACTCCGCCCGCATTGCTTGCAAACCGCGAGTGCTTGATTCAGATAGACGGCACAGCCGGAGCGGGAATGCGCTCGCGTCGCCTCTGGGCCGGCTCCAGAAGTTCAATGGGCCACACATACACCGCCAGCCGCCGTGAATAGTGCAGCACGGGCTCCTGCGCCGGAATGCTCACCCCGCACGACGTGGGCAGATCGTTGCGCTCAATGTCCGCCTCCGCATCCTCCAGCGGCGACGCCACGGTGTGAATGTTTGCTCTCACCGCGACCCCGGCCCCATTCCGCGCGAACAGGCAATACCGTTCCGTCAGGAAATACTCAAGCGAGCCGCTGCGGATCTCCGCCAGCCGCCTCGTCGGACCCAACCCCCGATAGCGCGCGCTGAAGATAACCTCCCGCCTTGAAAGCAGCCTGCGGCTGTAAAACGAGAACTCACGTTCTGTGCGCTGGCTCAACCGCATCTCCGCCCAGTTGCAGGGCATCCGAAAGACGAATCGCACCGCCAGCATCGAAAGAAAGTTCCCCATATCCACTGAGAAGTTGAAGATGCCCGGCGTGCCTGAATGCTGGTCGTGAACGTATGTTCTGAAATGCAGTTCGGGGAAATGGCGCGCGCCCGGCACCGTCGGCATTCCGCGGAAATTGAAGCGGTCGATCCACAACGGCACCGCTCCTACCCATGCCGTGCCCTGGAACGTGTCGGCCTGCAGGCCCTCCGGCAAAAGCGGCGTAATCGCCGCGGCCGGAACCCGCCAATGCGCAAAAAGGAGGTCGCTCCACCGCTGAGTCATCGCCCAACGGCCGGTTGGCAATGGCCTTGGCCTCTGCGATGTACGCACCTTAATCTCCCGCATCGACCGTCGCTCCTGCCCTGCGTCTTAGAAGATTGTACCGGTCCCCGGGATTCACAAGCCCGCCCTACCCTGATGCCGTATTCTGGTCGCGAGCCCTCAGCAATGTCCAGCAATTCTTTTCTTCCCGCCGGCGCCCGCAACCAGACTGATGTATTCGCCGTCCACGGAGCCGACCCCGAGGTCCTGGCCTATGCCATGGCCAAGTACTCCCGCTCCGCGCTCTCCATGCGCGAATCCCTCAGCGAAATCAGCGCCCAGCGCGCCGAGCAGTTCCTCAACACCTTTTACTTTCAATACGGACACCGCTCCATCGCCGACCTGGCCCACATCGCATTTGCCGTCGAACGTCTCAGCCTTCTCGCCGCCATCGTCCTGGTCGACGAACAGCGCTGGGACGGCCAGGAGCGCTCCACCCGCTACCAGGACTTCCGCAAGTCCGGCTGGTATCTCCCTGATTTTGCAACAGATTCCAACTCCGCCCGGCTGTACACCGAAACCATCGAAAACCTCTTCGCCGCCTACCAGCGCACTACCGTCGCCGTCCACGATGCTCTCCGTGACCGGGTAGCCCGGCCTGACGACATGAAGCCCGAAGCCTACGAGCGCACCCTCAAAGCCCGCGCATTCGACGTCGCCCGCTACCTGCTCCCTCTCGCCACCAACACCTCTCTCGGCCAGATCGTCAACGCACGTACCCTCGAAACGCAGGTCGCCCGGCTCCTCTCCCATCCGATCGCTGAAGTTCGCGATCTCGGTGATAAGCTCCGCGAAGCCGCCACCGGCCCCGCGTGGAATGTGAACGCCGCCGCCGGCGCCGCCCTCGTCGACAAAATTGCCCAGAAGATCGCAACCGACCCTTCGCTCGCCGCCGAAGCCGCCGGCCTCCTCACCCGCGAAGTACGCACCGCGCCCACGCTGGTCAAATACGCTGAGCCGAACCAGTACCTCATCCAGACCCGTACTGACCTGGAACAAGTCGCCGCAGACCTGCTCAAAGGCGTGCCCCCCGCCGCGGCCCCCGTCGTCGATCTCGTCGAGCGCACAGAAACACTCGAAGTCGAGTTGGCCGCCACACTCATCTATTGGGCAAGCAACCTGCCGTATCGCCAGATCCGCGACCTCGTCGCATCCCTTCCCGCCGCCCGCGTCGCCGAAATCATCGAAGTCGGCCTCCGCCATCGCGGCCGCCACGACGAAGCTCTCCGCGCCTTCCACGCCGGGGCAGCCCTTCGCTTCGACATCCTCATGGACATCGGCGGATTCCGCGACATGCACCGCCACCGCCGCTGCGTGCAGATCAAGCAGGGATTCACCGCGCTCCACGGCTACGAAACACCCCACTCCGGCGACGCCGCAGGACTGGAAGAAGCGGGCATCCTTGCCGACTATCGAGCCGCCATCGACTCCGCTTACGCCGCCGGCGCGCACATCGCCAAGAGTTCTGCCCCCGAGGCCGCCCTGTCAGCGCTCTACCTGCTGCCGTTAGCCACGCGCGTACGGTGCCTCTTCAAGATGGACTTCGCCGAAGCGCAATACATTAGCGAACTCCGCTCCGGCCCGGCAGGCCACTTCAGCTACCGCCGCGTCGCCTGGGAGATGTATTTAGCCCTGGAGCGCCAGCACCCGACGCTAGCCAAACACATCCGCGCCACCGACTTCACCCAACCCATCGACCTGCTCAAGCGCTAATCGTTTGCCTGAACCTGGGTGCCCCAGAGCCTGTCCTGAGCTCGTCGAAGGATCTCGATTTTGAGACCTGGGTAAGCGTTGATTAATCGATCTGTCATCCTGAGCGACCTTTTATTGATTTGTCATCCTGAGCGACCTTTTATTGATTTGTCCTCCTGACCGACCGAAGCGCAGCGCAGGGAGTTGAAGGACCTGCATTTCTTGATTCCAGCCCAGCTCTGAACCTGGGTGCCCCAGGCCTGTCCTGAGCTCGTCGAAGGATCTCGCTTCTGAGACCCGGGAAAGCATGAACCTCAATCACCGGTTGTCATCCTGAGCGACCTTTTATTGATTTGTCATCCTGAGCGACCGAAGCGCAGCGCAGGGAGTCGAAGGACCTGCATTTCCTGATTCCAGCCCAGCTATGAACCTGGGTGCCCCAGGTCTCGATTCTGAGACCTGGGAAAGCATGAACCTCAATCACCGGTTGTCCTCCTGAGCGACCTTTTATTGATCTGTCATCCTGAGCGACCGAAGCGCAGCGCAGGGAGTCGAAGGACCTGCATTTCTTGATTCCAGCCCAGCTATGAACCTGGGTGCCCCAGAGCCTGTCCTGAGCTCGTCGAAGGATCTCGCTTCTGACCTGGGAAAACACGCGCCAGCACAGTCCCTGGTCCCCAGTCCCTTGTTACCCCGTCGCCGCCGCCTGCTCCTCGCCCGCCCTCGGCCTCAACGCATCCGCGCTCAACTCGTTCGCGCGCCGCAACTCGGGGAACAGCACAGCCCACACTCCCGCCACAGCCAGCGCTCCGAGCCCGCCGATCATCGTTGCCCTCACCGCGCCCCACCAGTGCGCCGTAAGCCCGCTCTCAAACTCGCCCAGCTCGTTCGACGCGCCGATGAACAGCGAATTCACCGCGCTCACCCGCCCTCGCATCTGCGGCGGAGTCGCCAGCTGCAGCAGCGACCCGCGAATAATCACGCTGATCATGTCCGCCGCCCCGCTCACCGCCAGCGCCGCCAGCGACAACCACAAGCTCCGCGACAGCCCGAACACCACAATCGCCGCACCAAAAATCGCAACGCAGGTGAAGAGCCGCACACCCGCCCGCCTGTTGATCGGGAACCGCGCCATCACCAGCGACATCGTAAACGCGCCGATCGCCGGAGCTGCCCGAAGCGCGCCCAGTCCTCGCGGGCCCGTGTGTAGAATCTCGTTCGCGAAGATCGGCATCAGCGCCACCGCCCCGCCCAGCAACACCACAAACAGGTCCAGTGAGAACGACCCCAGCAGCAGCGGCGAACTCCGCACGTATTGGAATCCCGCCAGCACCACCTTCAGCGATGCAGCGCGATGCTCCATGCGTCCCGGCCGCACATTCAGGCTCAGGATCAGTGTCAGAAACCACGCCAGCGTCAGCAGCGTGAAGAGATAGACAATGCCCGCGCCTTCCAGGCCGCTGCCCGGCATAAGTTGCGTCAGCGGCAGCGTAAACAACACTCCGCCCAGCGCTGGTCCCGTCACATTTGCGAGTTGAAAGATCGCGCCGCCCCACGTCACCGCATTCACAAAGTGCTTCTCCGGCACAAGGTGCGGAAGCAGCGCGGAACTCGCAGGCGCTGAGAATGCTCGCCCCATCCCAATCAGAAACAGCACCGCATAGATCAGATAGACGTTGCGCGTTCCTGCGTGTGCAAGCAAAGCCAGCGCCGACGTGCAGATCACCTGCAGGCTGTAACACAGCAGGATCACCTTTCGCCGGTCGAAGCGATCCGCCACATGCCCCGCGGGCAGCAGAAAGAACAGCCCCGGCAAAAAGAGCGCCAGCCCCGTGTACCCCAGATCGAGTGCGCGATGCGTGATCGAGTACACCTGCCACGCCACCGCCACTGACTGCGCCTCGGCGCCCAGAATTACCGCAACCCGCGCCAGTTGATATCGCCTGAAATCGCGAGACGCAAACGCCTCCATGCCGCGCCGCTGGGGTCTTGAGGAAGGGGAATCCATCTCCGCTTAGGTTATAACGTCGCGCCACCATGTTGAGAGCCTCGCGCAATGCTCCACGCGTCTGCGCTCCGCCTCTCCGGTATCCTGAGGGTTGGACACTTCACAACAACTCCCCGGCCATCACGATCCCGGCTGGTGGGCCGCCGCCGCCGTCACACTCTGTGGAGTGTGCGCCTTTCTTGAGCTCTACTGCACGCAGCCGCTCCTGCCGCTTCTCGCCCATCTCTTTCACGCCTCCAAAACCGGCGTCGGCATGACTGTTTCCGCCGCTACGCTCGGCGTGGCCATCTCCGCACCCATCTTCGGCGCGCTGACTGAGCGCCTCGCACGCAAACGCGTGATCGTCTTCTCGATTCTCGGCGTCTCCGTCCCAACACTGCTCGCCGCCACTTCCACTTCTCTCGCGCAACTCATCTTCTGGCGATTCCTGCAGGGCATTATGGTCCCCGGCATCGTCGCCGTCGTCGTCACTTACATCGGAGAAGAATGGCCGCCGGAGCGCGTCGCGCTCATCATGAGCTTCTATGTCAGCGGCACTGCACTCGGTGGCTTCGTCGGTCGCGTCTCCGCCGGCATCCTCGCCGACCACTTCAGTTGGCGCGTCAGCTTTCTCGCTCTCGGCATCGCATCGCTTGCCGGCGCGGCAGCCGTGGCGGCGTGGCTGCCTCACGGACGCCGGCGCGCCGCCCCACCCCAGACTTCATCATCGTTTCGCCGACCAGGTCCAGGCGATGTTCCGCAACCGCCGCCTCATCGCCACCTTCGCAGTCGGCTTCAATGTGCTCTTCTCCCTCGTGGGCGTCTTCACCTGGATCACCTTCTACCTCGCCGCTCCGCCCTTCTCGCTATCCACCACCGCGCTCAGTTCGTTGTTCTTCGTCTACCTCATCGGCCTCGTCGTCACCCCGGCGGCTGGATACCTCATCACCCGCGTCGGTCTTCGTGCCGGCATCGGCGGAGCCATCTGCTGCTCCATCGGCGGAGTACTGTTGACGCTCGTGCATTCGCTCCCGGTGGTCATCCTCGGGCTCACCATGCTTTCCAGCGGCGTCTTTATCGCGCAAACCGCCTCGCAGAGCCATCTCCGCATTGCGTCTTCTCCAGGGGCGCGCGTGACCGCCGCCGGACTCTACCTCACCTGCTACTACCTCGGTGGCACCGCGGCCGGAGTCATCCCCGGAGCATTCTGGGCTCTCGGCAAGTGGCCTGCCTGCGTCGCCTTCATCGTCGTCATGCAGATCATCGCGCTCTCCATTGCCCTCATCGGCTGGCGGTCTCCGATCGCCAGCAGCTCAGCCGGCCAAGTGCCGCATTGTGAAGCACTCACCACAATCCGTGAACCCCAGGGGCAGGAAGCCACATCTATATCAGAATGGTGCCGGCCGGCCTTTTGAAAATCGAATCACCGGCTGCGCGCCTGCATGCGTGAAGACCGCACCGACCCCTTGACTGATTCTGATCCGCAGCCGAAGTGTCAGGAGAGAGTTTTTGCCCGAGTTGCAGACTGCACCCCCGGCTCCCGCCGTGCCCCGGCCCCGGCAGATGACCAACCCGAATCCGGTTGATCATGCGCAATGGAAGCCGCGGGTTAACCCATGGCTCATCGCAGCCACTGTCGCCACTCGCCGCCTTCATGGAGGTGCTCGACACCTCCATCGCCAACGTCGCCCTGCCGCACATCGCCGGCAATCTCGGCGCCAGTACAGATCAGGCACGTGGGTGCTCACCAGCTATCTGGTTGCAAACGCCATCGTGCTTCCCCTCGGCGGATGGGCCTCCAGCCTGATGGGCCGTCGCAACTTCTTCGTCTTCTGCATTACGGTCTTCACGATTGCAAGCTTCCTCTGCGGCGCTGCGCCGTCGCTTGACGCATGCTGCTCGTCTTCCGGGTCATTCAAGGCGCGGGCGGCGGCGGCATGCAGCCCATGGCTCAGGCCATCATGGCCGACTCATTCGAGCCCCACAAACGCGGCCAGGCCTTCGCGCTCTACGGCCTCGTCGCCGTGCTCGCTCCCTCGATCGGCCCAACGCTTGGCGGATGGATCACAGACAACTATTCGTGGCGCTGGATCTTCTTCATCAATATTCCCGTTGGCATCCTTGCCTTCGTTCTCGTCACGCGCCTTGTCGAAGATCCGCCGTGGATCAAGGCCGATCCCTCGAAGCTGCGCAACATGGACTACCTCGGCCTCGCCTTCCTGACCATCTCCATGGGCGGCCTGCAGATCATGCTCGACAAGGGCGAGGAGAACGACTGGTTCGCCTCCGGCTTTATCCGCTTCTTCGCCTTCCTCTTCGTCGGCGGAATCATCGCTCTTGTTCTCTGGGAATGGCGGCAGAAAAATCCGCTCATCAATCTCAAGCTGTTCCGCTTCAAAAACTTCGCAATTTGTTGCTTCCTCATGATGCTCGTCGGTGGAGTGCTCAACGCCAACACTGTCCTGCAGCCACAATTCACGCAGCAGTTGCTCGGCTACAACGCCACCACCGCTGGCTTGGCGCTCACCGCCGGAGGCATCGCCCTCGTCATCGTCATGCCCATTGCCGGCTTTGCCACCGGCAAAGTCTCCGCGCGCACGCTCGCCGTCTGCGGCTTCATCATGTTCATCCTCACCTTCCGGTACGCCGCTTACGTCACCTCGCTCCAAATGAGCTTCGCGCAGGCCTCATGGCTGCGCGTCATTCAAATGCTTCCGCTGCCCTTCTGCTTCATCTCGATCACCAACGCCGCGTACGTCGGCATGCCCAAGGAAGAAAGCAACCAGGTTGCCGGACTCATCAATTTCGTGCGCAACCTCGGCGGCAGCATCATGATCGCCATCACCAACGCACAGGTCACGAGCCGCTCTCTCTGGCACCAGCAACATCTCCAGAACTTTATGCAGTCGGGTTCCGATGCATTCACACAGCATCGCGAGGCGCTGAACGGCTTTTTGGGCGGAAGTGTCGGCAGCCACAACAGCAGCGGACTCGCGCTCGCCAACCTCTACAACCAGCTCAATCAGCAGGCGCTGATGCAGGGCTATCAGGATGTCTACATGGAGCTATCGTGGATGTCGTTCTTCCTCGTCCTCATGGCTTTCATGCTCAGCAAGAACCGCCCCGGCCAAGGCCCCGGCGCCTCCGCCATGCACTGATCCCTTCGCAAACGCAAGCACAAAGCTCGGGTGCCCCATTCATGCGCAGTCTCATCGCGCATGAGTGGGAGACCACGAACCTCACCCCGCAGACGTCCACCCGTCCCACGCCGGGTGCCCCATTCATGCGCAGTCACATCGCGCATGAGTGGGAGACCACGAACCTCACCCCACGGGCGTTCATCGTAGCGGACCTTTGCGTTTAGTCGAGTGAAGCCCCGCTCCAGGTCTCCCTCGCGGTGCTTGGCGTCAGGAGACCTGGAGCTTCCACTCGTTCCCAAAAATGAAAGCGCCAGAGACCTTTCAGCCTCTGGCGCTTCCTAGGGTGATCTTGCAGTTCATCGGATCATGCATCGGCCCGTCAACCTCTCGTTCAGATTGCAGGTTGCCCCGCCGCCTGAATCATCCCGCTCAACCAAGTTTGCGTCTCCGGGTTGCCCCGTACCCCGCACTCTTTGGCCTCGCCGGTTGACCAATCCTCGGGTTGCCCCTCGTTTTGGCCCTTTGGCTGTGCCGGCGATCGAAATTCGAGTTTCCCCGAATCCCGGATCCTTCCGCGTGGCATCGGCTATTAAGTTCCAGGTTGCCCCGGTTCCTGCGCCTCTGCCCCGCCTCCGATGAGTCCTCAGGTTTCCCCTCGTCCTCACCTCCGGCTTTGCCGGCGATGGATCATCGAGTCGCCTCGATTCTCACATCCTTCGGCGGTGCCGGTGTTGAAAGTCTCGGGTCGCCCCGATTCTTCGCACTCCCGGTATCGCCGACGATCAGTCTCCAAGTTGCCCCAGAGCCTGTATCTTCCGGCACCGGCTGATTCGTTTCCCCGGGTCGCCCCGGTTCACGTACCATCCGGTTTTGCCATCGTCGAATCTCCGGGTTGTCCCGAATTTCCTTCTTTGGCCCGCCGCCGGACTAACTTCCTGAGTTACCTCAAAAACCTAGGTCCTTCGGCGTCGCCGATCGACTCGTCCCCGGGTTGCCCCGGCTTCTCGTCTCCCGGCTCAACGTCTTTGCTTTCTCGGGTTGCCCCTCGTCCGCATCGACGGTTGGTCGATGATGTATCCCCAGCTGAATCGAACTTTGCATCCTCGGCTTGCGCCACGGATGAATCTTCGGTGTCCAATCGGGTCACGGCATCTGCCAGTCTGACTCTCGACGCACTCTCAATCTCTGTCCTTCCACTCACCAGCCGTTTCCAGCCGATAAACTTCAAAACCGAAACCGTTACTTGCGTCTCCTGCCAGGTAGCCTATGCAGTTCCAATCAGCTGCACGGTCACCAGCTAGTTAGAGACATTAGGCCTGATCGATCTGTGGAAGCAAGTGCAAAACCCCTGTCAATTCTGTGGATATCACCAGGAACGGTGCAACTTCGCAAACTTTCTCAGAGATCATCGCAACACCACACAATAAGTGCGCGAACCCAACCGCGACTGATAACTCCTGCTGGTTGCAACTTATGGTGCGCGCGAGTCTGATAATTTGCTGCGGTGAAAGAGAACATCCTTAATGCGCCTCTGCCAAACCAGAACAGGCCCGTTCCTCGCCACCTCCAAATGCCGGTTATACTCGGCGCATGCGCGGGGTTAGTGGTTGCCTGAGTGGTTGCCTCACCAAACTGGTGCTCCTGACCGTTGCCGGCCTCGCCGCTGCGTGGGCGTTGCTGGTTGTGCTGAACCCCTGGGCGCTGCACATCGGCCAGCGCTCCACGCCGCTGCTCTTCTGGCACGGCGCGGGTACCGTCCTGGCGAAGGGCGGAAAAACGTATCCGCTCTACGTCTCATTCTGGCCCGGCAGACCCCAGGGAATCCACGGCGGCGGACGCCGCGAAGGCAAGCTCGTAAGCGCCCACCTTGGCGGCACCGGGTGGCTCTGCATCGCGCCCGGTCAGATTCAGCGACTCCAACTCAGCGGAACCATGTATGGCGGCTACACCAGCGCCGACAACAGCCTCTTCGACTTCCGCCTCCTCGAATGGAGAAAGCCGTTCGCGATCAATTATCAGCGCCGCGGCTTCTTCGACGTGGCCGGAACCTGGCACGGACCGGAACTCGTCATGGACCGCCCCAATGAACAAGGCATCAAATTCAACACCGGCCCCTTCATCGATAATGCAACCGTAACGTTGCATTACGCACCCTACTCGGAATTCGAGTCCGCCTGCCGCAACACCGCGAGCAGCGCCGTACAGTAAACATTGCGTGCCCTGAGACACAGAGGGGTGTCCACTGACCCACAATCTGGGTGCCCCATTCATGCGCACGCACTCCGGGGTCCCCAACGACAGGTCTTCGTCGTTGGGGTGGCAACGCGCATGAGTGGGAAGCCACCAACCTCACCCACCAAACAACCTGAGGGAGCAGGGGGCATTCATGCCCCGGACGATCGCAGCACCACCGAAAAATTGTCATTCTGTGCGGCACGCCTGGGGCCCCGCACACAAGTCCCTGGGGTGACGCAATCGCAACTTGGTGCGCGAACGTCCTCTGCGCCAACCCGCAAGCCAGAAGATTCGCCGACCTGCATCTCGAAGGATGGGCCACTATTCAGCGATTCAAGAGTATATTGATTGTAAAAACATGACCAACCTTGCCCATCTCGATGAACGTTATTTTGTCGATGAAAGCGTCTATAATTGCCCCTTCTGCAACCGAAATCACGTTCCGTATACAGTGGAGAACAGGTTCGCGTTCGACTGGACCGATAAAAAGACTTCCACATGTTTCATCGTGAGGTGCAATGCTTGTAATAAGCGATCAATGCACTTAACCTTCAAGAAGATCCCTTATCACTGGAGTCAAGAAAACCGAAACCAAAGCATCATTTTTGAACTGACGAACGAAGTTGATGCTGGCAAATTCCTTGATGATGCGTTCTTTTATTCAGTCCCAACTTCATTTTTTGTTCTTGATGAGCGAATACCCCGGATCCTTCGAGAACTCCTCTCAGAAGCCGAAGGATGCATGAAGAGCAACTATCTTACTGGGGCTTCGGCCTGCGCTCGCAAAGTGGTCTATGAACTTGGTGTTCTCAAAGGTGCAAATGGAGACAACTATGAGGATCGAATCAAGTCGTTAAAGAGCTTATTGCCTGAAATTGATCCCACATTCTTCGATACCTTGCTAACAGTTCAGCAGCTTACAAGCACAAAGGTGCACGAAGGATCCTATGATGGTTGGGAATCAAGCCACCTCCGGGTGATCCTCTTCGCGTTGTCTGAGGTGCTACATGAAATATATGTAGTACCCGCGCTAAGAGAAGAGCGCCGGAAAAAGGTCCTCAGCCTCAAGGAAGAGCTCACCCCGAAAGCTAAACCTGAAAAGAAAGAACCGGGACCCATTGATAGTGCGAGCGATATCACACCTCCAGTTCAGACGAGCGTCGAGCCTGTCTAATCTCCCCTGCTCAAACGTGCCGTGTCCGCCCCTCGCTCTCCATCGGCGAGAACCGCACGTGCCCGTCGCCGTAATTGCCAGCCTCACACTCAAGCAGCCTCAGCGAAAGCCACCCTTCCCCTTTTGCAGATCATTTCCCTTCCGCGCCCCAGAATAGAAGTTGAACTCCGAGCTGAAGACCGTCACCCCATGGTGTCTTTGTCAAACACCGATACCACAATGCGACACAAGGACATGAAAAGCGTCCACAAATCATCCCGTAACTCCTTTGCTGAGAGGAATCTGCGGATAAGTCCAATGGTGAGAGGAATTTGGCGACACACTCTCTCCGTAACATCATGAAAACAAGCAATTTCCTTACAGAGATAGGGGAGGGGGTAGGCAGTTATGTATCACAATATGGTACGAAGCGTCTGGTGCCCAAGTCTCGCACGCCGCGGCGGAAGACCTGGGAAAGCACGAACCTCCCACCAGTACAACGCCCTTCCCCGGAATCTGTCGGGTGCCTTCACCCTGTCCTGAGCTCGCCCAAGGATCCTGGTCCGCCAGGGCGACGCCTATCCGGGCGGAATCCAGACAATCTCACCCTCACTTGACCTGTCTAAAACTATAGGGTTCACACTAATCTCCGACCTTGCTAAGGCGCCCGAAGCACAGCACATATCCGCTGTTATCGGTGATATCGAAGGCCCTGAGTCCATCGTTCGTATTGGCCAGTTCCCGATGCATGGGAACCTGCCTGCCCACAAACTCCGTGTACAGCGCGTCGGGATCATCCGTGTAGATGTAGGCGTCCCAGCTGGCCCATTCGTGACGCGTCCGATTCGGCTGCGGATGGACCTCGGGCGTGATGGCCTTGAACATGAGCATCACCTTGTCGCGTCCAAGGAAGGCCCAGAAGTCTCCGCCGATTCCGTCACCGCCCTTATAAAGAACGTCGAACCCCAGCTTGGACTGATAGAAGGCAATCGTGGCGCCCAGGTCATCGACAATAAAAAACGGAGTAACACTCTTCAACATCGCGAAACCACCGCCTCAGATCCTGCCCTGACCACCGTTCTCTGTTCTCTGATCACTGTTGGAAAGCGCGAGCTTCACCCAGCTACCAGCACGCCCTTCGCCAGCATCTGCTTGATCCCGCGCATCGCCTGCCGCGTCCGCTCCTCATTCTCGATCAGCGAGAACCGCACATGCCCGTCGCCGTAGTCGCCAAACCCGATCCCCGGCGACACCGCAACCTTCGCCTCGGTCAGCAGCAGCTTTGAGAACTCCAGCGACCCCAGCTTCCGGTACTGCTCCGGAATCTGCGCCCACACAAACATCGTCGCCTTCGGCAGCTCCACCGGCCAGCCCAGCCCGGTTCAGCCCCTCCACCAGCACGTCGCGCGCGCTTGCGATAGTTCTCGCGAATCTCCGCCACGCACTCCTGCGGCCCTTCCAGCGCCAGAATCGACGCCACCTGGATCGGCGTAAACATCCCGTAGTCGAAGTAGCTCTTCAGCCGCGCCAGCGCATTCACCAGCACCGGGTTGCCCACCATAAATCCCACGCGCCAGCCCGGCATGTTGTAGCTCTTCGACAGCGTAAAGAACTCCACTGCCACATCCTTCGCGCCCGGCACCTGCAGCACGCTCGGCGGCTTGTAGCCATCAAAGCCCAGATCGGCGTAGGCCAGGTCGTGAATCAGGTGAAACCCGTACTCCCGCGCCAGCGCAACCAGCCGCGCCAAAAACGGCAGGTCCACTGTCTGCGTGGTCGGATTCGACGGAAAATTCACAATCAGCGCCTTGGGCCGCGGCGTCATGCGCGGAATCAGTTCTTCAAGCTGCGCCAGGAACTGGTCGCAGTCGTGCACCGGAACGCTCACCACGTGCGCTCCCGCAATCACCGGCCCGTAGATATGAATCGGATAGCTCGGATTCGGCACCAGCACCGTGTCGCGCGAATCCAGAATCGCCAGGCACAGATGCGCAATGCCCTCCTTCGAGCCGATCGTGACAATCGCTTCGCTGTTCGGATCGAGATCCACGTCGTACCGCGTCTTGTACCAGTTGCAGATCGCCTTGCGCAGCCGCGGAATCCCCTTCGACACGCGAGTAGCGGTGCGTCACCGGCTTCAGCGCCGCCTCAACCATCTTGTCCACGATGTGCTTCGGCGTGGCGCCATCGGGATTGCCCATCCCGAAGTCGATGATGTCCTCGCCGCGTCGCCGCGCGTTGACCTTCATCTCGCCGGTAATGTTGAACACGTACGGAGGCAGCCGTTGAATCCTCGAAAACTCTTCCATCAACCCAGTCTAAGGCAACTCCGGCAGAATCCAAACGAAGGCCATGCCCATACCAGCCGCGAATCTTTTACGGTGTTTCCCGCCGTCCGTGGGACAATGGTTACAGGACCTGTCCGCCGCAACGAGCGTGACCGTCTGCTTCCCATTCCGGGGAATCACGGCCTGAACCCTCCGATTCGTGCTCGCGCAGACGCTCTTCCTCGCGGAACGCCGATGAACGCCCTCCTGATCTACCCCCAGTTTCCCGACACCTATTGGAGCTTCAAACACGCGCTCAAGTTCCTGGGCAAACGCGCCGCGCAACCCCCGCTGGGGCTCATGACCATAGCCTCGCTGCTGCCGGGCCACTGGAACAAGCGGCTCGTCGATGCCAACGTCGAGCGCCTGCGCGACCGCGACCTCGCCTGGGCTGACGTTGCGCTGGTAAGTGCAATGCATATCCAGAAAGACGCGCTCACTCTCATCCTTGAGAGATGCCGCGCCGCCGGCCTTCGCACCGTTGTGGGTGGCCCCATCGCCAGCAGCCTCTCCTGCGCTGAACTCAACGCCAACCATGTCGTCATCGGCGAGGCCGAAAGCCTCATCCGTGCTCTCGCCCGCGATTTGGAGCAAGGCACTGCAAGATCCGTCTACCAGGCCGACGAACGGCCCGAGATGGAAACTAGCCCTCTCCCCGATCTCAGCCTCATCAAGATGCACCGCTACTCAACCATGGCTGTGCAATACTCGCGAGGCTGTCCATTCAACTGCGAATTCTGCGACATCATCGAGATCTATGGCCGTCGCCCGCGCACCAAGGCCATCGCCCAGGTGCTTGCCGAACTGGACCAACTGCGTGCCGCCGGCTGGCGCGAGGCGGTGTTCATCGTCGACGACAACTTCATCGGCAACAAACAGCGCGCCAAAGAATTATGCGTGGCGCTGGCCCGATGGCGGAGCCAATACAAGACCAGCTTCGACTTCAATACTGAGGCTTCTCTGAACCTGGCAGACGATCCGGAGCTGATGCAGCTGATGAAAGAAGCTGGCTTTGTGTCCGTCTTTCTGGGCATCGAAACCCCCGACGAGTCGGGCCTCATCGCCAGCCACAAACTGCAGAACACCCGGCGCAGTCTGCTTGAGAGCGTGGCTATCATTCAGAGCTATGGAATGCAGGTGATGGGCGGCTTCATCCTTGGCTTCGATACCGACCGCGAAGACATCTTCGACCGCATGGTCGACTTCATCCAGAAGAGCGGCATTCCAATAGCAATGGTCGGGCTGCTGCAAGCCATGCCGGGCACTCAGCTTTTTCGGCGGCTGCGGAGCGAGGGCAGAATCGTCGACGCGGGGTGCGGCAACAATACCGCCCTCCATCTCAACTTTCTGCCCAAGATGGAAGCGGCGCGCCTTGTAGAGGGCTATCGCTCGGTTTTGAAGCGGATTTACTCGTGCGAAGCCTACTACGAGCGCGTGAAACTCTACCTGAGCCGCACACAACCGCTACCTGGCGAACGATTGTCCAGGCAGCGGTGGTTGACCCCAGCCAACGCGCGCGCCTTCGTCACTTCCATCGTTCGCCAGGGAGTCTTCGGCCGACAGCGATGGAGCTATTGGAAGTTTCTCCTGGCAGCCGCAACGCGCTATCGCCATTGCTTCGGATCCGCCATGACACTCGCGGTGATGGGGCATCACTTCCAGGTCATCACGCGCAAGCTCTCCAATTCGATAGTGACAACCTCGTTGCCGCAACCAATCAAGCCGGGTCTGCTCGCCGAAGGCAACGATCAGACATAGTCCCTCATCCCTCAGTCCCTGCCCTTACATCTCCAGTACCACCCGGAACCGCGCCTTCCCGCTCATCATCCGGTCAAACGCCTCTGCCGCCTTCTCCAGCGGATACTTCTCGATCATCGGCTTCACGCCCGTGAGCGCGCTGAATCTCAGCGTGTCTTCTGAGTCCATGCCTGTCCCCGACGGCCATCCAATCACAGACCTGCGTCCCAGGATCAGTGGAACGGTATCCACGTTGAGCGGCTTGTCGGGCACGCCGTTGATGATGAGCTTGCCCGCCGAAGCCAGCCCGCCCACTGCCCCTGCCAGCGCATCGGCGTTGGTCACGGTGGCCAGAATCACCGTTGCGCCGCCGAGCTTCTGCAATTCCTTTGCAGGGTCCTGCGTTGTGCTGTCGATGTAGACATGGGCGCCCAGTTGCTTCGCCAGTGGCGCCTTGTCCTGCCCACGTGCGATTGCCACCGTTCGATAGCCGCTTTTCGCTGCATACTGCACGCCCAGGTGTCCCAGCCCGCCAATCCCCAGAATCGCCACCGTATCGCCGGACCGAGCCCCGCTGTTGCGAAGCGTGTTGAATGTTGTGATCCCCGCGCAGAGCAGCGGCGCAGCCTCCACATCGTTCAGCTCGTCCGGCATCATTGCAACCGCGTTCGCGGGAGCCACCACGTAATCGGCATAGCCACCGTCGAAACTGACCCCGGAGACTTGTCCGTTCTCGCACAGGATGAAGTCGCCGCGTCGGCAAGGCGCACAGTAGTTGCAGTGTCCTCCATGCCAGCCCAGTCCAACGCGTTGCCCAACCTTGAACAGCGGCTCTCCTTCCCCCACTGCATCAACAACACCCGCAATCTCGTGACCCGGCACGCGCGGATACGCAATTCCCGGGAAGACACCAAACTTCGTGATGGAATCGCTGTGGCACACCCCGCACGCCCGCACGCGAATGCGAACTTGTCCGGACCCGGGATCGGGAAACTGTTTCTGCACCACTTCGAAGGCTCCGCCCGCAGCGGACACCTGTACGGCTCGGCCGGTGACTGAAGACATAAGATACCCACCTCCTGCGAGCTTGGATGAAGGCAACGGTTGGAGGATTCGTGACCTTCTGTGAATAAACACCCCGGCAATGAACGGCTTCGCTGGCGCGAAGAATCGATCGCGGATCGGACAAGGAAGCCCGAGCAGCAGGCACGCGACTTTATACTGAACTACGGCATGAGTACGTTCCTACCAGTTGACGAACAGCTTGATCTGCTGCAGAAAGGCGCGGCAGAAATCATCCGCCTCTCCGACCTCCGCGAGCGCCTTGAAGACAGCCGCAAAACCGGCCGCCCGCTGCGCGTCAAGGCCGGCTTCGACCCCACCGCGCCCGACCTGCACCTCGGCCACACCGTGCTCATGCGCAAGCTGCGCCACTTCCAGCAACTCGGCCACACCGTCATCTTTCTTGTCGGCGACTTCACCTCCCTCATCGGCGACCCCACCGGCCGCAACGTCACCCGCAAGCCGCTGACGCGCGAACAAATTGACGAGAACGCCGAGACCTACAAGCAGCAGGTCTTCAAGATCCTCGACGAAAAGGCAACCGAGGTCCGCTACAACTCCGAATGGCTCGACAAGCTGGGCTACGAAGGCACCATCCGCCTCACGGCCCACTTCACCGTGTCGCAGATGCTCGAGCGCGACGAGTTCCACAAGCGCTTCCAGGCCGAGCAGCCCATCGGCCTCCACGAGATGCTCTACCCCGTGATGCAGGGCTACGATTCGGTTGCGCTCGAATGCGACGTCGAGCTCGGCGGCACCGACCAGAAATTCAACCTGCTCTGCGGCCGCGAGCTGCAGCGCCACTACGGCCAGAAGCCGCAGATCGTCCTCATGACGCCCATCCTCGAAGGCCTCGACGGCGTGCAGAAGATGTCCAAGTCGCTCAACAACGCCATCGGCATCAACGAGCCGCCTGCGGAGATGTACGGCAAGCTCATGTCCATCTCCGACGACCTCATGTGGAAGTACTGGCTCTTCCTCACCGACCTCAAGCAGTCCGAAGTCGACGCCCTGCAGGCCGAGGTCGCCGCCGGCACGCTGCACCCCATGGAAGCCAAGAAGCGTCTCGCCCGCACCATCACCGCCGGCTTCCACGGCGAAGCCGCCGCGCAGCACGCCGACGAAAACTGGGCACGCATGTTCCAGCAGAAGGAAGCGGTCGAGGACCTCGAAGAAGTCGCACATCGCCTACGCCGACCTTGTCACTCCCTCATGCCCGCCAGGCGAGTTGCAGATTCGGGTAGCGAAGCTGCTTATCCAGCTTGGCCTCGCCGCCAGCGGTGCCGAAGCCAACCGCAAGATCGCCGAGAAAGCCGTGAAGATCGACGGCGAAGTCGTCACGAATGCGTCGATCACCGCTCGACACGCTGCCCGCTCGCCTCACCGTCCGCCTCGGCAAGCGCGCCAAAGTCGCCATCATCGGCGGTGTCGGCGAAGGAGTCTAGTCCTGACGCCTATTAGCGGCCGCTTCTTCCATATCCGGCTCGGTCCAGATAAGAATCGCCTGCGGCAGGGTGATATAGAGGAAGAATGTCGCCCTGAGCAAGACCTGCGGCAGTTGCGCGAGAAACGCGCGCAACGCGAGAGGCAAGAGCGGGGTGATCGGATTGGGTCCCCGGAAATAGCCCGCGAAGAGTGCTCCCATGAGACCGTAGCCGAGAAAGTAGTAGGCCAAAAAGTGCGCGTGGTCGCGGCGATAGATCTCGCGCTCGTCGCCGCGACTGCGCATGTCCCCGGCGATCCACGTGAAGATGATCCAAAGACCTACGAAGAGAATGCCGCACCCGATGATGACCGACGCGCCGGTGGTCTCTTTTCCGATGAGGTGAGAAATCGCCAGGTCGAACACAGCCAGCACCGCGTAAAAAAGCGCAACAAACCAGCGCCGCCGCGCTTGCGAAGCGAAACGGATGCGAATGTTTCCTACCACGTAGTCGGTTTTCATCGTTTCTCCTTTGCCGCGGGTAGGCTCGCCCCATACACCAGCTCGCTTAACGGCTTAAAGGGCTTCGTTGAGAAAATCGCCTCCAGCGGCAGGGCAAAATACTCGGCAATCTGAAAGGCGAGCTTGAGACTCGGTCCGTAGTCTCCGCGTTCCAGAAAGCCGATCGTCTGGTAGTTCACCCCCACCGCATCCGCCAGCTCCTGCCGGCTGATTCCGCGCTCGACCCGTAGCACCGCAATGCGGTTGTACAGCCCGCTCTCGCCGGAATTCTCGGTCTTGGATCTGTTTTCCTGCACGACAGTATATTGTGTGTACATAACATTTTTGTCAAGATGGAAAACAATAGAGCCGACTTGCGCTCGCCAGTGGCGGCGGTAAGGGCGTCCCGGCCCGGTACGAACTCTGTTCTTTTTCCGATCCGGAGCTTACGCTTCGAAATCCAGCTCAACCGGATCGATCAGCGGCACCAGCCACTTCAGCAGCGCAAGATGCATCGGATGAGTTGTGTAGGCATCGGCCGCGGCCTTGTCGGTGAAGGTCATCAGCCCAGCGAAGGTGTATCCCTGTCCGCGCGGCGAGAGATTGGGCCCCACGTGCACATCGATCAGTCCAAGAATGTGATCGCGAAAAACCACAATGTCGTGAGCGGCCCGAGCCTTGTCGGCCTCCGTCGCCTGCGGCTTCCAGCGAAATCCGAAGATGTGAATGAACACTCGGGCGTCTCCTCTCGCTCAACTTCCCAGCGTGAAGCCTCCCCGCTTCCAGGGCCTGGGTGCCCCAGTCTCTATTCTGAACCTGCGAATCGTATCAGCCTCCACCCAGCGCAAACGCCCGCCCGCCTCCAGCAGCTTCGCCACCGCTTCCTTCGAGCGTCGACTCCGTATAAATCCGCATCAGCGGCTCCGTCCCGCTCGCCCGCAGCAGAATCCACGTCTCCGCCGCATTCGGCTTGGTCTTCGCCTCCGGATTGTCGAGGTAGAACTTCACCCCGTCCAGCGTCTCCTGCCGCAGAATCGGCATCCCCGCAATCGCCGGATCGCCCGCCTTCAGCGCCCGCGCCCGCGCAATCGCCGCGTTCTTCACGTCGTCGGGAATATGCAGATCGATGCGCCCATACTGATGCTCGCCATACTCGGCCTGCAGATCGGCCACCAGCTGCCCCAGCGTCTTCTTCTCTTCGGCCATCACGTTCGCCAGCAGCAGCGCATTCAGCAGGCCATCGCGCTCCGGCAGATGCCGCTGGAATCCGATGCCGCCCGACTCCTCGCCGCCCATCACGATCTCGCGCTCCAGCATGTGGTCGCACACAAACTTGAAGCCGATGCCGTGCTCGATCAGCTCGCGCCCATGCTTTCGCGCAATGCGATCCAGCATCTTCGTCGTGTTGAACGCGCGCGTCACCGCGCCCGGCCAGCCCTTGCGCCGCAGCACCCAGCTCAGCAGCACCGAGAAAATCTTGTGCGGATCGACAAAGTTCGCCATGCTCATCCGTCGCGCCGATGCGGTCCGCATCGCCATCCGTGCAGAGTCCCGCATCGCAGCCGTGTCGCCACCGCCGCCTCGCCCAGCGCGCGAATATGCGGCTCAATCGGCTCCGGATTGATCCCCGGAAACAGCGGATCGACATTGACCGCGAATCTGCACATGATCCACGCCGATGCCGCGTGAAGATGTCCGACAGGATCGTCCGCCCCGCGCCATACATCGAGTCGATGGCGAACTTCATGCCCGACTTCGCAATCAGATCGAGATCGGCGAAGCTCTCAATCGCCTTCAGATACGGCGGCAGAAAATCGACCTCTTCAATCGCCGCCGGCTTCTCGGCCTGCGCCACCGGCTTGCCGAGATACGACTCAATCGCCGCGATGATCGACGGCTTGCCCGACCCGCCGTACCACGCCTTGTACTTCACGCCGTTCCACTGCGCCGGATTGTGCGACGACGTAATCATGATGCCGCCCGCCGCGCCCCGCCCGCGCACGCCAAAGCTCAGCGCCGGCGTCGGCGTAATGTCGTTGGCCAGCGCAACCGGAATTCCCGTCGCCGCCACCACCTCGGCGCACGCCCGCGCAAACGCCTTCGACCCGAACCGCGTGTCGTAGCCGATGCAAAGACCCTTCGCAGGATCTTCCTGCGCGTGAACGTAGGCTGCAATCGCCTCGGCGGCGGTGCGCACATTGGCAAACGTAAAGTCGTCGGCGATCACGCCGCGCCAGCCGTCCGTTCCAAACTTGATTTGTGGATGGGGCATTCTTCGTTCTCAGATGAGTTCGTCGCGCCCGGAGAGCCCCAGCTCCTTTACAACCTTGCCGACGTCCTGCGAGTGGTCGCGGTGTGCAATCAGCAGCGCATCCTCGGTATCCACAATGACAAGGTTCTCGACCCCGACCAGCGCGACAAACTTTCTCGGGCTGTAGATGTAGTTGTTCCCCGCCTCAATCGTGAGATGGCCATCGGACTCCGCAACATTGCCGTCGCCATCGCCGCGCAGCCGTGTCTCCACCTGGTACTCGTAGAGCGAAGCCCACGACCCCAGATCGTTCCAGCTGAACTCCGCCGGCAGGCAATAGAGATGCGAGAGATGCTCGCCCTTTGCCGAGCGCGGCTCCAGAATCGCATAGTCCACGGAGATGTTTTCGCACTTCGGATAAAGCTCGCGAAACACTTCGTCAAACTGCGGCGTGCCGAAGGCCGCGGCAATCTTCTCCAGCAGCGGAGCCGTCTCCGGCAGATGCTCGCGCATCGCATTCGCCAGCGTGCGCGCCGACCACAGAAACATGCCCGAGTTCCAGTAGTAGTTCCCCGCGGCAACAAACTCCTGCGCCCGGTTGCAGATTCGGCTTCTCTGTGAACCGGCGAACGTGCAGTGCGGCTTCGTCCTCCGCCTCGTCTCCGGTCTCGATGTAACCGTATCCAGTCTCGGGACGCGTTGGCTCGATCCCCAGCACGACGATGTTGTCGCCCGCCGCCGCCAGCGCGATGCCCTTCTGCAGCGCCTTCAGAAAGCGCGGCTCGTCCGCGATTACGTGATCCGACGGAAAGACTCCCAGCACAGCATCCGGATTCTCCCGCTCGATCAGAAACGCGGCCAGTCCGCAGGCCGGCGCGGTGTTACGCGCCACCGGCTCCTCAATAATCTGCTGGCCGCGGAACACCCTTCAAGTTGATCGGCGATCTCATGCGCGAGAAACTCATTCGTGATCACCCACGTCTTCTCCGATCGAGGCCAGCGGCTTCAGCCGCTCCACCGTCTGCTGAATCATCGAGCGCTCACCATCGAGCGCCAGCACCTGCTTGGCCCGGGCGCGGCGCGAGCGCGGCCAGAATCGCGTTCCGCTGCCACCTGCAAGAATCACTGGACGGAAATCAATCACGTTCGCCATGGAAGTCACATCCTACTCGACCGAAGCTAGGTTTGCACAGTGACGCATGATACTTTTTACGCCGTCGCATTCGCCTTCTCGCCGCAGGCGCGCGGAACGCCCCTGCGGAAGCTCAGTTACTTCCCGGCATCAACGCCAGGGAACTGAAAAATATACTCCTATCCCAACTGGCTCAGGAACTCCGCCATCCGGCGTGTCCCCTCGTCGATGTTCTGTTTCGTCACGGGATAAGAGATGCGAATGTGTTCGCCGGTGCCGAATGCCTCTCCCGGCACGGTAACGACGTGCGCTTCGTGCAGAAGCCGGGTGGCCAGCTCCGTTGCCGTACGGATGCCTCCCTTGCCAAGGAAAGCCGAAATATTCGGATATACGTAAAATGCGCCCTCTGGCTTGGTACACGTCACTCCCGGAATCTCAGCCAGTTTTGCGAGCATGTAATCGCGCAGATCGATGAATTCCGCGCGGAACTCGGCCACGCATTCCTGCGAGCCTGCCAGCGCCGCAATCGCCGCCTTTTGCACAAAGCTTGTCGCATTTGAAGTCGACTGCGACTGAAGCTTGCTCAGATTGGCCGCCACCGGCTTTGACGCCAGCGCGTAACCAGCACGCCATCCGGTCATCGAATAGGTCTTCGAAAGCGACCCCAGAATGACAATGTGCTCCTTGGCCCAGGTGAACGAACCGCCCGAGACCGCCTTGCCGGAATAGTTCAAATAGACATAACATTCGTCCAAAAGCAGAAAAATACCGCGCTCGTGGGCCAGGTGCACGATCCGCTCCAGGTCCTCAGCCGACACAACCGACCCCGCCGGGTTCGACGGCGAATTCAGGATGATCGCCTTCGTGCGCGGCGTGATCGCCTTCTCAATGGCGTCCGCCGTGATGCGGAAGTTCTCCGCCTCACTGGTCTCGAGGAAGACGACCTTGCCGCCCGCGTACTGAATGATGTCCTTGAAGCTGACCCAGTAAGGCACCGGCAGGATCACCTCGTCGCCGTGATCCACCAGAACCTGAATCGTGTTGAAGAGTGCAAGCTTGCCGCCAGTGGTGAAGATTGCCTCGTCAACCGCGTAGTCCGAGCCAAAGTCACACGCGTGTCGCTCCACGATGGCCTTGCGCACATCCGGAATGCCGGGAACCACCGTGTACCGGGTGAAATTCGCCTCGATCGCCGCAATGGCGGCGTCTTTGATGTGGCGCGGAGTGGCGAAGTGGGGCTCTCCGGCTCCGAAGTCCACCAGGTTCGCGCCCTGCGCACGCAGTTTGGCGGCTTCCGCGGCAACTGCCATGGTTGCAGAGACTTCAATACGTCCAATCCGGTCGGCAAAGATCTTCGAAGGAGCAGCAACGGTCATAATGCTCTTATCTTACAGATTTCACGCCCGGCGCAAAACCGTCTTCGCCAAGTGTCGCGATGGGAAAAACGAGAGCCCCTGATCCGTGAAGTCCGGCGTCACGACCAGATCGATTCGATCGGTCTCTCTTTCTTTGACAGCTCCATCAGCTTCTGGGTCAGCCTGAATGCGGCGGTTAGGATAGGCCCGCCGAGTGGATCCTGCTTCAACGTCTCGATCGGGCCCTGCCCCAGGTGAAGCCCGCTCGGCGTCAGCAGGTTGATCCGCGCGTTTCCCTTCGTGGGTTCGGGTGGTCGGTTCTGCTTCCAGGGTTGAATCACCTGCACCACCGTGACTCCCGCTCTCAGTACCTCGTCAATCAGACCGTCGAACGAATCGTCCTGCCGTTCCCACAGAATGCCGCCTCCGCTGTAGATGAAATAGCGGGCGCGGTGATCGGCATATGCGGCCACCAGGTCGAGCCCCTTTCGCATACCCACTTCAATCACCACGCCGAGCACATCCTTTTGTCTTTCTTTGGGAGGCTCTTCCCCCACTTCGCGAAGGGAGTGCCATGCCTGCAGACAAACGCGGGTCTCCAGCTCCGGCATTTGCAGGATCTTGTAAAGAACCTCTCTGGCGCCTTGCTGGTCGTCCACTGCAATCAGGTCCCTCGCGCGTGCAAACGAGTTCCACGGCTCGGCCAGTTGAGCGCCCGCGGGCGCCTGCACCAGCCGCGCCAGTGGCAGATCACCGAAAAGTGTGTCCCTGATCTCCCGGTGTATCGAGTCAGGCTTCAGGCTTATAAACTCTGACAACTGCGCCTCCCGCGCTACCAGGGCGCTTGCACTCTTCAGTTAGTCACGATTCGATTACGCAGCCGTTTCAGCACGTTTGGGGGTACCAGGCCAGCCACGTCGCCGCCGAAGCTGAAAACCTCCTTGAGCATACGTGAACTGACAAACGAGTAGCGTCCAGCGGGTTGAAGAAAGACAGTCTCGATCTCCGGAGCCAGGCGGCGATTCATCAGGGCCATCTGGAATTCATGCTCATAATCTGAGATCGCGCGTATGCCGCGCAAGACTGCCGTCGCACCCAGTTGGCGCGCGAAGTCGACCATCAGGCCATCAAAGGTGGCCACCGATACATTGCCCAGCGCAGCCGTAGATTCCGTGAGCATCTCAACGCGCTCCTCGACGGTAAACAAGGGATTCTTTACCGGGTTCATGAGAATCGCGACCGTCAGATGCTCAAAAAGCTTTGACCCGCGCTGGATCAGGTCGATGTGTCCGTTGGTCGGTGGGTCAAAGGTGCCGGGATAGAGGGCTTTCACGCTCATGGGGGCAACTCATTTGCGATTCTACGGCATGAACTGAGGATTACCGGCTCGAAGAATGTCCCCAATTGATGCTTGAGGTACTCAACTCGTGTACACCACACCCTCGCTGTTGCGCTCCGCCGCGCGCGAGGCCACATAAATCGACAGCACCGTAATGTCGTCGGTCTGGCCGAACCGCTGCGCGGTCTGGGCAATGTATCGCGCCGGCTCATGACTCACCTGCTGCGTGCGCTCGAAGCCGAAAAGCTCTCCCTCCGTATTGGTCGCTTCCACCACCCCGTCCGATAGGAAAACCAGCCTGTCGCCGCGGTTGAGACGGAAGGTTATCTCCTCATATGCAGAATCCGCGATAACACCCAGAGGCAGGCTCGGCTTCAATTGCACTTCACGGCCGTCGCGGTACGGGTTCAGATGTCCGGCGTTGGCAACGGTGGTCGTGCCGTCCGGGTAGATCCGGGCGCAAAGGCAAGTGGCGTAACACGGAGCGCAGTCGAGTTCCGGAACCGCTCCCGGCGTTGACGTCGCCCCGATCAGGACACGATTCAGATGCGCAAGGACAGTCCCCGGATCGTGGGACAACTCGTTGCGCAGCGCGCCAACCAGTGTGCTCGAGTTCATCGCGGCCTGCAGTCCCTTGCCGCTCACGTCTCCCACCACGATAAGCAGCGAGTCATCCTTCAGCGGAAGCACCTGGAAAAAGTCGCCGCCGACCCCGTGAACCGGTAGATAGGCGCTCTCCAGCATGAAGTTCTTGTTGGATGGGAGCTGGGTGGGAATGAGCAGTGCCTGTACGCTTCGCGCCGCCGCAATCTCGGCGGTGGTCTTCTGTTCTTCCTGGCTTACGCGAATGAACCGGTACAGAATCACGGCAACCAGGCTCGCGAGAAACACCGTATATGCCACTGTGCCGGTGCCAAACTCGACGGGGCCGAAGTGGAAGCGATGAGACGCGAACTGCTCCGGCAGCCAGTGCCTGCTCGCTGCAAAATCGAGAATGGTGTCCGCGGAATCTGCCGTCGCGGCAAGGAAGAACGGGAGAAGCATGATGCCCGCTTCACCTCGACCCCGCCGCCATGCGCGAAACAGAAGGACCGTGACGAGCCCGCAGAACACGATCTCCGCCGAAACGGAAAGTACCTGATAGAGCAGGCTCCCCGGCAGCAGATAAACCAACGGCAAAAGCAGTACTGAAACTTGAAATATCCGAATGGCGCGCGTCGGCTTGCTTGCCGTAAAGCGCATCACAAACTCAACCGTCACGGCCATGAACACGCGCCCTGTGAAGAGCGTCAAGATGCGAAAGACCGAAGCAGATATCAGCCCCAGTCCGAAGATCACATCGGCCGTTCCCCCGGCCGCAACGGAAACGCAAAGCAGCGCCATCCAGAGATATTCGGAGTGATGGCGTTGCGCAACGTAAAGCGCCGTTCCGAGCACAGCCACGAACAGGAAAAGGAATGTCACCGCCATCGAGGAGATTGCGTGCTCGTTCCATTCACGGCTTGTCGCCATGGCCAGTTTGTCTTTGACGTCTTCCGGCGTGCCAACCTCGACCTTCTCGAGAAGTCCACGCCGGGTGGCTGTTGTGGGACCCGCCCAGCTTCGAATCGCCAAGCGTGATCGGCGCCGCTCCATCGCCGGGGACCTGAACCACAAAGGGCGGCGACTGGTACTCCGATGGCCGCTCTGTCATCCCGCGCGTGTGCCCGGCTTCAGCTCCATTGACGTAGACGGTGAGTTGCCCGACTGAATTGCTGGTGACGAGCAATAGCAGTTGCGTGCGCGAACCGGCGCTCCCCAACCCCGCAATCTGCTGAGGTTGCAGGCGCAGCCGGTACCAGCCGTAGCCGTTGTGAAAGACGGCTCCCTGCTCCACCAGCGGCTTGCTCAGAACGACGCTCGTCCAGTCCTTGTCGTCGAAGGCAGGATCGGCCCAGCGGGGGTCATCCCCCTCCTGAAACCGCCACGAGTCATCCAGATTGATGACGCCTCGCATCTCGCCGGAAACCGTGTTGCCCGGCGACGTGGCCTGCGCAGCCAATGCGGGAGCCCCCGCGCACAAGATCGCAACCCAGCTCCAGCCGAGGATCAACAGAAGCAGTGCTGACGCGCGTCCGATGTTCTTCATTCGGCTTCCGAGGTTTCGAAGTGGATGCGAAAGGCATGTGGCTCGAAGGAGGTACGAAGTCGCAACAAGGCGCTCGTTCCAGAGTCCGAGTTCAATACAAGCTGGTGTCCAGGCCTGTAATGAAGTGGATCCCAGGAATTGAAAGTTTTTGCAGCGTCTTATCGTGCGTGATGAAAAGCTCCACACCAGATTCCGCTGCACAGGCCAAATGGATGGCATCGGCAGATTTCGCGGTTGTGCCAGCTCGAATGACGCTATATCTGTCCGACGTTTCGACAGTGTCAACGGCAACAGTTCAACTCTCCCGCTTTTGAGAAAGTAATTCCGGATGCGATCAACAACTGTTTGCGCTCCCACCTTGCGCGGACCAGTGAGTACTTCTCCGAGTGTAAATACGCTGGTGCATAAAATATCGCCCCGCCGCACCATCTCTTCATGGATTGCCCGCACGCGGGGGCCGAATTCCGGATTGCCCTCGATCAGATAAATGAACAGCATCGAATCCCAATAGATTCGGCTCATTTCAGCTCTCTGGAGCGCGGGTATCCTTCAGCCGGGAATTGCAACTCCTCGCGCTCCCGAAGCAAATATGCTTCGCCGCCGCCGAGTTGCTTGAACACTTCTCTTCCGATTCCATACAGGTCCATGATTCCTCCACCATTCGGAATGATCGATTCAACAGCCGAACTTCCAGACGAATTCAGGATGCGGTAGATGAACTCAACAGTGGTGCTCGGTCCACCCGAGGCGGGGCCACCACGTCTTTCTATCAACTCCAACCCAGCTTCTCTCTGAAAAGGCTCCGATTTCAGCGTGGAGAATACCGAAGGCGTGCGATTGGTCCATCCAAGCTCCTTTTGAATCTTGCCAACCCGGATTCGAACCGTTGTCTCTCCCTTCGACCGAGCAGGCTCAACGTAGGACTTGATCGCAAATCTCGTGGTGATATCCGTCGGCTTCATTTGCATGCTCCTTTAAGATACATAACACACATTACTCTCACTACTCACCCAGAGTCAAGCCGGAGCGGCGGCCGGACGCACGCTCTAGCGAATTATCTTTGCAATAATCTATCCGCGTTTGGGACGAACCGCTTCTTTGGCCTCAGACGGCCCAGCCGCCGGCACCTCGGGCACCTCGGCCTTCGCTACGCCCCCGATATTCAGCTTCTTGCGCACCTCGGCATCCATCTTGGCAAAGATGTCCTTGTTTTCTTTGAGGAAGCTGCGTGTATTCTCACGGCCCTGCCCAATGCGCTCGCCCGCGTAGCTGTACCAGGCGCCGGATTTTTCCACGATGTTGTGGGCCACCGCCAGATCGAGCACATCGCCCTCGCGGCTGATGCCTTCCCCATAGAGGATGTCGAACTCCGCCTCACGGAAGGGCGCCGCTACCTTGTTCTTCACGATCTTGACCTTGGTCCTGTTTCCAGTGACCGCGTCGCCTTCCTTGATGGCCGCAATGCGCCGGATATCCACGCGGACCGAAGAATAAAACTTCAGCGCGCGCCCGCCGGTCGTGGTCTCCGGATTGCCGAACATCACGCCGATCTTCTCGCGAATCTGGTTGATGAAAATCAGCGCCGTGCGCGACTTCGAGACCGTGCCCGTCAGCTTGCGCAGCGCCTGCGACATCAGCCGCGCCTGCAGTCCCACGTGCGAATCGCCCATCTCGCCGTCCAGCTCCGCCTTGGGCACCAGCGCGGCCACCGAGTCCACCACCAGCACATCGATCGCGCCGGAACGTACCAGCGCCTCCGTGATCTCCAAGGCCTGCTCGCCGCTATCCGGCTGTGAAACCAGCAGGTTATCGACATCCACGCCCAGCTTCTTCGCGTAGCCCGGGTCGAGCGCGTGCTCCGCGTCCACAAATGCCGCCAGGCCGCCCATCCGCTGCGCCTCGGCAATGATCTGCAGGGTAATCGTCGTCTTGCCCGACGACTCTGGCCCGAAAACCTCGATCACCCGGCCCCGCGGAATTCCGCCCACACCCAGCGCCGCGTCGAAACTGATTGAACCGGTGGAAATTACCGCAATGGGCAGCAGGGCTTCCTTTGACCCGAGCCGGACAATCGACCCTTTCCCGAACTGCTTTTCAATCTGTGAAAGTGCAAGTTCTACAGCTTTTGCGCGCTCGTCGGCATTTGCCATCGGTCATGCTCCTCAAAAATTACTTGCCTTGGCGCGGCCATGTTGGGAACGACAGAAACACGCGGCGGCTAGATTGGATTTCGTTCGGATTGTAGCAGGACGGCACACTCAACGACAGGACAAAATGGCGAAGATATGGTGAAAGTTGATACCCCTTGTCGCCGTGGATCAAGAACAGGCTGCAGGTGATAGACTTGCTCGCAATCCGGCCCCGATCTGAAATCCCCAGAACGCATAATGACATGAGGAAGGCGGCGATGCAGGAAACAGCCAAGCGCAACTTCATTCTGCAGCAGGGTTTTGGAGAGCCGCCCCTTGGCGCCTGCTCGCTCCAGTACTCCGCCCTGCATTTTCAGCCTCGAATCGTGCTCATCTGGGTTCTGGCTGGAATTCTCTTCCAGTCGGCAGCGATCTTCGCTGTTCTCTGTGTCGTTCTGTGGTGGAGCGCTCTGTTTCCTAAGCTGAATCCCTTTGAAGCCCTCTACAACCGAACCCTTGGCACAAGGCCACGGGCGCTTCGTCTCGGCGCCGCGCCAACTCCCCGGCGCGTGTCTCAAATAATGGCCGGAACCTTCGCGTTAGCAGCCGCTCTGCTGATTTACTCGGGATTTCGAGTCGCCGCGTACATCGTCGAGGGCATCTTTCTCGCAGCCGTCCTTGCGCTTACGATCGGGGGCTTTTGCCTCGGCTCGTTTGTCTATCACTTGGTAGGCGGGCATGCGAAGTTCGCTCGGCAGACGCTTCCTTGGGCACGATAGCTTTTCCGATTGCGCCCATCTGCGCACTCAGACCGTGTACGCCCCGATCCGCGTCTCGCGGCTCGTCAGTGCGTCGCAGGCGCGGTCGAGCGTCTCGTATTCCCCGTCGTGATCCTTGCGAAAAGCGCGGAATGCTTCCTCGCTGGCCCATCGGTCAATCGTGAGATACGAGCCGGAAATATAGGCGTCGCGCAGCAACTCGGTGCCGAGATAGTCAGGCGACGTGCGAAAGAGCCGGGCCCAGTCGCCTTCAGGCCCGTACGCCGCTTCAAAAGTGGAAATCTTCTCCTCGGCAATCTCGAACTGCCAGACCACGACAAACATGCGCACCCTCGGTGTTGTGTCTAATGGTAGCGCAGACTAGCGCGCCAACTTGAATTCCGCCGGATGGCCGCTTCGTGTAGCTTTTGTCGAGATCATTGAATCTGGCCATAATTTATGGCTATAATTATAGGATGAAGATTAGTACCGCCGTCGCCAAGAATCGCTTCACCGAAATCGTCCGCGCCGCGGAGGCTGGGGAACGCGTCGTGATTACTCGGCATGGAAAACCTGTGGCGCAGATCGGGCCGCCCCCGCGCGACTCAAGGCAGGCCCGGCTGGGCGGAATGAAAGGTCGAATCCGGCTGCTCCCTGGATGGAATGCGCCAATTGACCCCGACCGCTTCCTCGAGGGCGAGTTGTGACCGGAAATCTTCTCGACACAAATGCCGTGATCTTCGCCCTTGCTGCTCCCGAACGCCTCACAGCCGCAGCACGCAAAGCCATTCTTAAGGGCCCCAACTTGCTGAGCGTGGTTTCATTCTGGGAGGTGCACCTGAAGAGCATGAAAGGGAGTCTGGACGTCGGCGATCCGCGAGTCTGGTGGCATGATGCGCTCGATCAGCTGGCGGCAGCGCCGCTGCTTTTGCGCCCCGAACATATTGCCGGCATCTACGCGCTTTCTCCCCACCACAAGGACCCATTCGACCGGGCGCTGATCTCTCAGGCAACGGTTGAGGGACTCGCGCTCGTCACAAGCGACAGAGAGTTTGCTCGATACGCCTCAGAATCGCTGAAAGTCGTTCGATAAGCCTTCCGCCATTACTACTCCACGCTTTCATCCCCCGCACGCGCAACTGCGCCCCAGCACCTCAGCAAAGTGCAGTGCCTGCTTGTGTCCAAGCTGGCTGATCTGCTCGCGACAACTGAATCCATCGGCAACAAGAATCGTCATCGGTCCCGCCGACTCGACCGCCGGCAGCAGCCCATCGTTTGCAATCGCCTTTGAGACCTCGAACTTCTCCGCCTCAAACCCGAACGGTCCCGCCATGCCGCAACACCCTGCCTTGATCAGCTCCACATTTGCTCCGGCACGCCGAAAGATCTCGATTTCATTCGTCGGCCCGCCAAAGACCGCCTTGTGATGGCAGTGCCCGTGAATCAGGATGTGCGCACCCTCCAGCCGGCTCGGTATCCATTCAGGCGCCTCGGCTGTAAGCAGATCGGCAAGCAGCCAGACCTGCTTGCTCAGGCTTTGTGCGCGAGGATCCTTCGGAAAGAACTCCAGCAGCTCGTCCTTGAACACGCTCGCGCAACTCGGCTCCAGAAAGACGAACGGCATTCCCGCCTCAATCTGCGGAGCCATGCGATCGAGCACCTTCGCCAGATACGCGCGCGCATGATCCAGCAATCCGAAATCGTACAGCGGACGTCCGCAGCAGATATGCCCCTGCGGCGTCTCCACGCGAAATCCTGCCAGGCTGAGCACCGTCTCCGCGGCCTCGAGCGTCTGCGGATGGTAGTAGTTGTTCCACGTATCCGGCCACAGCAGCACGCGCCGCGCGCGCTCCTCCTGATCCGTTCTGCGCACCCCTATTTCGCAACTGCTGGTACGAACGCGAAGCGAGCTTCGGAAGCTCGCGCTCCCGCGCCACACCCGCAATGCGCTTGATTACCGAGCTCGTGAGCGGGCCTGTCAGCAACGCATTTGTGATTCCCGGCGCAATCGACCCGAACTGCGCAAGCTTGTCCGCGAATCCAAAAACATAGTGACGAAGCGGGTGCAACCTTCCCTTGTAGCGCTGCGCCAGAAACTCCGCCTTGTAGGCAGCCATGTCCACCTGCACCGGGCACTCCGTCTTGCAGGCCTTGCAACTGAGACACAGATCCAGCGCCTCGTGAACCGATTCGCTCTGAAAGCCTTCTTCCTTCAGCGCGCCCGCCAGCATCTCCCACAGCAGCCGTGCCCGCCCGCGCGTGGAGTGCTGTTCCTGCCCCGTCGCCCGGTAGCTGGGACACATCACGCCGCCCACCGTGTTGCGGCACGCGCCTACACCCACGCAGCGTTCCGTTGCGTGCTCCAGCGATCCGCCATCGCGAGCGAAGACAAAATGCGTCTCGAGCTCGTGAATCGCGTCGGCCTCTCTTTCTCCGCTTCCGCCGGAATCAGCCTCGTGCGCATGCGCCGTGATCCCATGCCGCAGGTTCTCGATTGGATCGTAGACGCGCACGGCATCGATCAGCTTGCCCGGATTCATCTTGTTGTCCGGATCCCAGAGCGCCTTGAATTCGCGAAACGCCTGCATCAGTTCGGGACCAAACATCTTCGGCAGCAGACGCGGCGCGCGCCTGGCCATCTCCGTGTTCGCCGCTCAGCGATCCGCCAAACTGAAGAACAACATCCGTAGCTCGATCCAGGAACTCGCGGAACTTGCGCAAACCTGCCTCGGTGCTGAAGTCGAAGTTGATGCGCATGTGCACGCATCCCTGCCCGTAATGCCCATACAGCGGGCTGGTGTAGCCGTACTCGCCCATCAGCTTCATGATGCTGCGCAAGTAGGCGCCGAGTTTTTCCGGTGGCACGGCCGCGTCTTCCCATCCTTCCCAGCGGTTCGGTTCTCCGGGAACAAAAACCACCGCTCCCAGCGCCGACTCCCGCACATACCACACGCTCGCAGCCTCCGCCGGAGTGCAGATATGTGCCGCGGGCGGTGTGGGCCAGCGCCTGCAATCGCGCACCAGCGCTTCAGCCTTCGCCTGCGCCTCTTCCGCTGTCCACGCACCCATCTCCACCAGCAGAAACCCGACCCCCGGCGGCAGCAGATCGAGCTGTTTCAGCGCAAGCCCCTTCCGCCGCATGAATTGAACGAGAAGATGATCGAATCCCTCAAGCCCGATCGGGCGATGTTCGAGCGCGAGCGGAACGGCATCGGCGGCAAGGAACCCGTCCCCGAACCCCAGCACGGTGAGCACGCGAAACGGCGGACTCGCGGTGAGATTCAGCTTTGCGGAAACAACCGTGGCGCACGTGCCTTCACTGCCCACCAGCGCGCGCGCAACATGGAACCCGTTCTCCGGCAGAAGCTCGTCGAGGTTATAGCCCGAGACGCGTCGCGGAATGCGCGGAAACTTCGCGCGCACAAGATCCGCGTATCGGTCGCGCAGGCGTGCGAGGCCGGTGTAGATCTGTCCCACTCTCCCGCCGCTGCGCATCAGCGCGTCCAACTGCTCGGGACTGGTGCGGCCCACGGTCATGCGCGTGCCGTCGTAGAGCACCACATCGAGCGTTTCCACGTTATCGACAACTTTGCCGCCCAGCAGCCCATGCACGCCGCAACTGTTGTTGCCGATCATCCCTCCCAATGTGCAGCGCGAGTGTGTCGCCGGATCGGGCGCGTAGGTCAGGTGATGCCGCTCCGCCGCGTCGCGCAGCCGGTCGAGCACAATGCCCGGCTGGACCGTCGCAAGCCTCGCGTCGGGATCGATCGAGTTGAGCCCGTTCATGTAGCGCGAGAAGTCGAAAACCACCGCCACGTTGGCGCAATTCCCTGCCAGGCTCGTGCCCGCTCCGCGCGGCAGCACAGCTGCTCCCGTCGCACGGCACGCCGCCATCGCTGCTTCTACATCGGCCTCATCGCGCGGCAGGATGACACCTACCGGCAATTGCCGATAGTTCGAAGCATCCGCTGCATAGAGCGCGCGGGAACTGAGATCAAACAGAACGTCGCCACGGATCGCGGCCTTCAGGCGGGATTCAAGTTCGCGGTGCGCCGCAAAGCGCTCGTGCTCCAGCGGCGGCAGATTGCCGAGAATCGAGAAAGTGCTCACGGGGGAATAGTAGCGCGTCCGGCGCGCGATGCCTCAACGCGTAGGCCACTCGTCCACAACAATCCCCAGATCGTTGAGCTGCTGAATGGCGGCTTCCACGTTGCGCCGAATCTTCGGCCGGTCCTTCGCGATTGGCCCCTGGAATCTCGGCAACCGCGATCACCCGGCCGTAGCGCCACGCTCCCTCAGGAAGGGCGACGATGGCTTCGGCCAGGTCAGTCGGACGCAGTTGAAGCTCCTGGCGCCGTGCGGCTTCCGGCCGGAGCATCGTTCCCTGGCCCACTTCGCTCGTATTGGCGTCGGCCAGCACGATCCGCAGATCGATTGTCTCGGCCCCTACTGACAGGAAAGGATTCGCCCACGCCGAAGGCTCATGCACATTCACATATTGGCTCTTCGTCGGCAGTGGGATGCGGGACAAGGCGACCCTCTGCTCTTCGCGCGTGGTGGCCTTCGCCTGGGCCTTTGCCTGAGCCTGTTGCTCCGCGCTGACGGCCTTCTTCGCCGCGCCAACCACTGCCTGCTCTTCCTTGTGGCAGGCGGTCAGAGCGCCCCCCAAAGTCAGGATCAGAGCCAGCGACATCACCGCTGCTCGGCTCACTTTTAAGCGATGATTCACCACCCAAGCATAGCAGGAGGCGATCCAGCTAACCCTATTGTCAAAGCGACTCACTGGCTCACGCCCAACGATTCTTACCGCCCTCAAGGCGCAGGCGTGAGTCCGTGCCGCTTCATCACCGCGGCCATCGCCGCCGGATCAGGAGGTCCTCCCGCTGCTGCCTTGACAACATCTGCGCATCTCGCGAAAGAAATCGGGGCTCAGAATTCCCGGCGTCACAACCGCGAGCATCTTCGCATCGGCGCTGTAAAGATTGTCAAAACGGTGAACGGCGCCGCGCGGAATGCACAGAGCCTTTCCGGGACCGATATCGTGCTTGGTTCCATTCACAGTGAACGTCAGCACGCCATTCAGTCCGTAGATTGTCTCTTCATACGCATCATGGCTATGCGCCATCGGCACCTTCGCTCCTGCGGGAACGTCAAACTCAAACATCGCCAGCGCACCCCCTGATGCGGGGCCTTCCAGAAGAAATCGGACCGCCACTTGCCCGAGTCGAATCTCTTCGCAACCATTCACCATGAGCGTTACGACCTCCTTCAAAATCACGTCGGGAGTCTTAAGTCTACTTGCCCTTCCAGGCTGCCGGACGCTTCTCAAGAAACGCCCGAGTTCCCTCGGCCTTGTCGGCGGAATCGCAAAGCCGGCCAAACCGCTCCGCCTCGCGTTCCAGCGCAAGGCTCAGCGGCATATCCAGCCCCTCATCCACCACCTTGAGCACCTCTGCTAGAGCCAGGGGAGCATTGGCCGCAATCGTCATGGCCAGGGCTTCAGCTCGCGCCGTCAGCTCCGCGGCAGGAACCACCTCGTCCACCAGCCCGATCCGCAATGCCTCCTGCGCGTCAATAATGGCGCCGGAAAGCAAAAGCTTCAATCCCGCTCCTCGTCCCACCAGGCGCGGAAGCCGCTGCGATCCCCCGTAGCCGGGAATGACTCCCAGCTTGACCTCCGGCTGCCCCATGCGAGCATCATCCGCGGCCAGTCGGAGCGTGCAGGCAAGCGCCAGTTCGCAGCCTCCGCCCAGGGCGAACCCTTGAATACACGCAATCACCGGCTTGCCAAGCGTCTCGATCCTGCGGAATACACTCTGTCCGCGCAAGGCAAACGCCCGCCCCTCCTCGCCTGAAAGCCCCTCCAACTCGCGGATGTCGGCGCCTGCCGCGAACGCGCGGCCACCAGCACCGCTCAGCAGAACCACGCGAATCGTGGAATCGGCGCCAAGGTCCGCAAACGCGGAATCCAGTTCGGAAAGGGTCTTGGAGTTCAGTGCGTTAAGGACATTTGGGCGATCGAGGGTAACGACAGCGAGCGGTGCTCGCTTTTCAAAGCGAATGTTCGCGTAGTCCATGCGAGGACGAGGTTAGCAGAAGGGCGGGCACCCCGCATGCAGCCAGAAAGGAAAAGGGCGGCACCTTTCAGCGCCACCCCTAAGGTCACATGCCAATGATGTAAATGTCTTTCAGGAGGCAAATACAGAGTACTTCCGGCTCCGTTCGGTGTCTTGAGTCTTTGGGGGGAGCCTGCACTCCACCAATAGGTGGAGGAAAATCCGCGTTTCAGCATCATGGATCGAAAGGACTTGTGCAATTCTGCACCCGGCCTAGTACTGTGGAAGGTGCAACGTCTCGCACGGGGTGGCGCTCTTGGGAGCAGGCCCACCGAACGACTTGGATAACACGCATGCCAACTCGAGGTCAGGTTCGCCCATGGGTGCCGTGCGCCCACCGGTCAACCGCAGAGTCAAAACCAGCCTCACTGCATTCTGCTTGTCGGCCCTTCTATTGGGATACGCGCTCAATGCCCGGGCGCTCGAACCCACTACCCCCCTCGCCAGCTTCGCCCGCCAGTCATGGGTGATGGAAAACGGCCTTCCCCAGAACACTGTTCAGGCCCTGTTGCAGACTCGCGACGGTTTCGTCTGGCTGGGAACCGAAGTCGGCCTGGTGCGCTTCGACGGCAACAGCTTCGTCGTCTTCGATCGCAACTCCAGTCCTGCGCTTCCAGACAGCGACGTGCGCTGTCTGCTTGAGAGCCGCGACGAGGCCCTCTGGATCGGCACAAGCGAAGGACTGGCACGGTGGAAAGACGGCGCCGTGACTGCATACTCCACCGCGAACGGACTGCCCGGCAACATTATCCGGGCGCTCTCCGAAGACAAGTCCGGATCGATCTGGGTCTTCACGAATGCGGGATTGGCGCGAAAAGTCGAAGAACGATTTGAGGCAGCGGGAGACTGGCGTCCAGGCTCTGCGATTACCGCAACCACAGCCAATGGACAGAGTAGCCACTGGGTTGATCTTTCGCCTCATTCTGAAGATGAGTGGAAGCAGGCAGCAGCACAGGCCGGTCTCCCAAGAGACGGTATTGAATTTGTCGACTTGTCCCGCACCGACGAAATTGCCTTCGCAACCAAAAGTACCTTGGTGACGCAAAAAGCCGGCCGCACTACGGCGAGATTTACTGCCGGACATGAGTTTCCCGGCAGCCGCATTCAGGCTCTGCTCGCGGACCGGGAAGGCTGCCTCTGGATTGGCACCAACAGCGGGCTTGCCCGCTTGGCTGGCGGAAAATTGCAGTTGCTCCCCGTCACCGATCCGCTGGCATCCGCTTCCGTGTTGACGATCATGGAGGACCGCGAGGGCAACCTCTGGGTCGGCACTGAAACCGGCGGCCTCCACATTCTGCGCGATGAGCGGTTTCGCACCTTCGGAGCAAGAGAAGGTCTCTCTTCCGACGCCACCACGACCGTGGTCGAGGACCACGCAGGCACACTCTGGGTTGGCACCTCTGGCAGTGGCTTGAACTCCGTCGCGCGCGCCGGTGGCGGCCTCGGAAAAGTCAAGACATACACCGTTCGTGATGGACTGCTCAGCGACGTGATTCTCTCCCTCGCCGCAGCATCGAACGGCGACCTGTGGGTGGGCACGCCGGACGGTCTCAATCGCATTCGAAAGGGTGCAGTCACTTCGTTCACCTCGGCCGACGGACTTCCCGACGATTTCATTCGCTCTCTTCTCGTGGACGCGGATGGTTCGTTGTGGATCGGCACGCGGCGCGGACTCGCGCACTGGTCCGGCGATCCCGCCGCGCACATGGAGACCCTCACCCAGGCAAACGGGCTGGGCAGCGACCTCGTCGGCTCCATGGAGCGCGATACAAACGGCAATCTCTGGGTGGCCACTCTGGCCGGCCTGTCGCGCCTGCAGGGCGCAGGAGCCGCGAATCTCAAAATCACGAACTACACCGCGGCCGATGGCCTGTCGAGCAACGTCATTACGGCGCTCCTTCCGCGCGGCGGTGGGTCGATGATGGTCGGCACGCAGGATCACGGCTGGAGCTATTGGGACGGACAGCGGTTCTCGCCCACCGCCCGCAATGGCCTGGAGCAGACGACGATTCACGCAATCCTCGACGACGGGTTCAACCATCTCTGGTTTGCGACTGGCAATGGCATCGCCCGGTGCGATTGCGATATGGCAGGCGGCTGCTCGCATTGGGTGGAGTTCGGACCGGCAGACGGTTTGCGCAGTCGCGAGACCGCGATCAACAGTCATCCCTCGGCATTTCGTTCACGGGATGGCTTGCTCTGGTTTGCCACACCTAAAGGTCTGGTCGAAGTTGACCCTGCCCATTTCCCGGTCAACACCTCTCCGCCGCCCGTGGCGCTGGTCCGCTTCGCAGTGGATGACATCGATCAGGCTTTGCAGGGAGCCGCTTCTCAACTGAGGGTTGCCGCGGGGCACGTGCACTTTCAATTCGACTACGCAGGCCTGAGCTTCACCGCTCCGCAAAAAGTTCGCTACCGCTATATGCTCGATGGCTTCGATCATCGCTGGACCGAAGCCGGCGCGCGCCGCACCTCTTACTACACCAACATCCCTCCGGGGCGTTACACATTTCGCGTTCAGGCCGCCAACAACGACGGAGTCTGGAACACGCAGGGTGCCGCTCTGCAGTTTGAGCTGCGTCCGCACTTCTACCAGACTGTCTGGTTCTACCTTCTGCTTGCGGCTCTCACGGCCGGCCTGGTTGTCCTGCTTCTGCGGCTGCGCCTTCTTCGTGCGGAGCGCGAATTCCGCGTTGTCCTTGGCGAACGAAGCAGGATTGCGCGCGAAGTGCATGACACGCTCGCACAGGGCTACGTCGGCGTATCCGTGAAACTTGAAGTCATCTCCGAACTGCTGCGCCACAACAAGACTGAGGCCGCCGCAAGCCATCTCGATGATGCGCGGTCTTTCGTCCGTGAGGGACTGGCCGACGCGCGCCAGTCGATCTGGGCATTGCGTTCGCAGGATTCGACTGAGAATACGCTGCCCGTGACAATCCGCCGCGCAACCGAGAACGCAGCCGCACACGATGTCGAATCGAACTTCAGCATCTACGGCGCCTACCGCCCCCTCCCGCCTGAAACGGAACGTGCTCTCCTGCGCGTGGCACAGGAAGCCATTCATAATGTGAAGAAGCATGCGGGTGCAAAGCACTTGTGGGTACAGCTCGAATACGGCCCGGGAGACATTGCCCTCGTGGTGCGCGACGACGGGAAGGGCTTCGCCACGGACGATGGGGCGGCATCGCCGCCGGGCCACTATCGGCCTGACCGGCATGCGCGAGCGCGCCGAGACCATTCGAGGCACCCTCGAAGTGACCAGCGGGCCCGGCGAAGGCACAACGGTGCGGTTGCAGGCGCCCGTGCCGAAAGAAGCAAAGGAAAGGTCGGGGGAGTGATGGCAGCACAAGAATCAATCCGGGTCCTGGTGGTGGAAGACCATCACGTGGTCCGCCAGGGGCTCGTAGCGCTCCTGAATGTGGTGGACGGTATCGAAGTTGTTGGTGAGGCTGCCGACGGCGTCGAAGCCATCACGCAGTTTCGTAAACATCAGCCGAATGTCACGCTGATCGATTTGCGCATGCCGCGCCTCTCCGGAGTCGAAGTCATTCAGCGGATCCGAATGGAGACGCCGCAGGCTCGGTTCATCGTGCTGACAACCTACGACGGCGACGAGGATATCTTTCGCGCGCTTCAAGCCGGAGCTCGTGCGTACTTGCTCAAGGGCATGACCTCGGATGAGTTGGTCGCAACCATTCGGGCGGTCCACGCAGGCAAATCGCACATTCCCCCCGCCATCGCGCAGCGCCTTGCAGAGCGCATGGGCACCGAGGAACTGACTCCCCGCGAATTTGATGTACTCGAGCAGATCGTCCACGGCAGAAGCAACAAGGAGATAGCCTCAGCTCTCGACATCTCAGAGGCCACGGTCAAAACACACATCAACAGCCTGCTGGGCAAACTGGGCGTGACAGACCGGACTCAGGCCGCTACCGCAGCCATCCAGCGTGGCATCGTTCCACTCGAATCCCTCAGAAAGCCGAAACCATGATCAGGACCATCACGAAGTATTCGATTTCTTTTGCATTCTTCCTCTTGTTGTTTGCGCCTTATGCGCAGGGCCAGAAGTCGGGCTGGCGTCAGGCCACTGACGCCGAGCTTGCTTCGCTGCTCCCGGCCCGCGCTCCGGTTGAGAAGGAGCACATCGAAACCGAGATGCGCACCGCGAGTGGCATTGTGAATGGACGCGGCCGCTACATCGCGGGTGTCGTCTTACTCACCGCGGGATACTCTGCGGATGGAAAGTATTCGCATTACCTGGTCGTGCAGGAGCCGATTCGAATCGGCACTGTCGAGTTCAAGCCGGGCGAATATGTGTTTGGATGGACGCGCGCGAAGTCGGGAGACGCCCTGAGCGTGCATTTCCACATCGCTGCAACGGGATCTCTCGTTGGAACAGTCGATGCGCATCGCATCAACGGAACAAGCCGCGTCGAAAGCCTTCACATCTGGCCGCCCGGCGACAAGGCGCTCATCCAGATCGGCAGATTCGGCATTCCCTACGAACTGGCCGGCGACTAGTGTCCTGTCTCTAAAGTTCGCACCATAAATATTGGTGTCATCCTGAGCGTCGTAAGCCGCGTTCTTTGCGGCTTGCGAAGTCGAAGGATCTGCGGTTGCTTTTCGGAAATTATGCCAGGAACTTCAGACTCAGGACACTAGACCCGTCGCACAAATCCAGTTTTGCAATGGTCGGGCAGCTTGGCGGTTTTGAAAGGGCCCGGCTTCAGCCGTGCCGCAATCGCGCACAAAAATGGCGGGGCTTTTAGCCCCCGAGGAACGAGCTGCGGTTCCCTGCTCTAACAGAAAAGGCCCGCGCAATGCGGGCCTTCGCTGGCAGTGGTAGGGAAGCTACTTTTGTGCAGTGAGTACCGGCTTGCTTGCAGCGATTGCCGGTGGATTCACCTGCGCATTCAGGAAATTCGTCAGATCTTCAACATCCTGCTTCGAGCCGACCATCGGCGGCATGAAGCGCCTGTACGGCGAATCCGCCTTGTTCTCGTGAAGCATGTTGATGAAGTTGGCAATGTTGGCCCGATCGCGTCCTTCAAGCAAATGACGCAGAGGCCGATACCCCGAGAGCGTATGACACGAACCGCACTCGCCTCGGAAGATGGCCTCCCCGCGTGAGTAGCTGGACGATGATCCATTCCAAACCCACGCCGAGTCGGCCAGGTACCCCTGCGCATTGATCCTGCTCATGTAGGGAACGCGCACCCCGTTCGAATACATCCAGCGCCCGATCACGTACGGTTTGCGCAGCATCTCGCGGGAATACTCACCTGCGCCGGTTGCCATCAGCGCCAGCACCAGCACGCTCATCGCATGCGAAAGATTGAACTCGACCGGATTGCGATACGCAAGGAAGTATGCCACCCAGATGATGGTCGCCGACGTGATGATAATGATGAGCGCCATGCGGGTCACCGTAGAGAAAGTGCCCGAATTGATGGTGTCGATTCCCAGGGTCAGCAGTGCGCGCTGCGATGCCGGAACCATCATGTAGTACCAGATCATCAGGAACGGCATGGCCACAAACGACGGCACGAGCCACTTCACGCTCCACTGCACCATGCTCGTCTTGAGCTCAGGCTGCTTGTCGCCATCGATGCGGCTTGCCGTAATCAGCGCCCAGATTCCCGCCAGCGAGGTGCAAACGCACGTGCGAAGGAAGAGACTCGGCCAGTACGTCGGATTGAAGAAGGCGTTCCAGAATTTGCTTGCCTCGTGGCCTGTCCCCGCGACGCCAATCCATGTGTCGCCAGGCGTAAGCATGAATGACAGAATGCCGTTGATGATGATGAGTGTGGCCGCGGATGCACCCGCGTAGACCCAGCCCACCTTCAGATGAAGCTTCTCGTCAATGCGATTCCACGTGTAGTAGTAGACCGCAATGGTGCTCAACTCAACGATGAAGAACACCCATTCCATGGCCCAGCCAAAAACAAAGTTGTGAATCAGCGTGCTCGTGGCCTCAGGATGTGTGAGACCAATCGCAAACCAGATCCCCACGCCCGACACAGTACCGAAGACAGCGGTGAGAACAAGGAAGAATTTCGAGTGGCTCGCGAGCTGCTTGAGCCAGTCCGCCCTCGCTCCCGCGTCCGTCATCTTGAGCGCCTTGCGCTCCGCCATCGGCAGATATAGACCGCCACCCACAGCGAATTGCGAGATCATGACGTGGAAGATGGCAATGATGCCAATCACCCAGCCCGAGCCCAGGTACGGAATGTCCCAGAATGGATAGTTCATCAATCAGCTCCTAGCTTCCAGCCTCTAGCTACCAGCTTCCTCTCATCCCTGCCGATGTCTTCTTTCACAATGGGATGAGCTGAAGCTAAAAGCTAGCGGCTAGAGGCTGGCTTCACCGAATGGTCCAGTAACCGATCATGGTGGTGGCCAGCAACAGCACCACCGCGATCAGGCCGAAGTAATGCGCATTGCGGCCTCGCTTGCCCGATTCCTTGCTTGGATCGTAAAACGGAATCAGAAGCCAGAGCACGATGCCCAGCGTGAACAGCAGAATGCCGGCAATCTCTCCCGCTTCACCGGGAAGAATTGCGCCCAGGATCTTGAGCATCTCGAAGGGGCTCATGAAGTACCACTCGGGATGAATGCCAAGGGGGGCCGGCGTCAGCGGATCAAACTGTTTACCCAGTGTCCAGGGGAATACTGACGCCAGTAGCGCAAGAACATTCAGCGAGATGAGCCACATCGCAAGGTCCTTGCGCAGGAAGTTCGGCATGAACGGCATGCTTTTGCGCTCGCTCAACGGCTTCGCTTCTTCGCTCGGCGGCGAAGCGTTGCCATAACGCTGCACCAGCCAGAGGTGAAAGCCGAGCAGCGGCAGGAACAGCGCCGGAAGCACCACAACATGCAGTGCAAAGAAGCGCTGCACCGTGAACTCGCTTACATCCGGTCCGCCGCGCAGCATGCTTGCAATTGCGGGTCCCACAACCGGAATCGCTGCCGGAATCTGCAATCCTACCTTGGTGGCGAAGTAACTCAGCTCATCCATCGGCAGCAGGTAACCCGAGAAGCCAAATACTGATGCCAATCCAAGCAGTCCCATGCCGCTCAGCCAGCCGAATTCCCTCGGCGTGCGGTAGGCCTTCATGAAGAAGACTGAGAACATGTGCACCAGGATCGAAAACATCATCAGGTTGGCTGACCACGAGTGAGCCGAACGGATCAGCCAGCCGAAGTGCATCACGAAAGTGATCTGCCGAACTGACTCGAACGATTCCGCGCCGGGACGGTAATAGACAAGCAGTAGCACGCCGGTGAAACACTGCACGAGGAACAAAAACAGCGAGATGCCACCCCAGTAGTACCAGAATGATTGCGAGTGAACCGGAACGCTCTTCTTTCGCGCAAAGGCGGTAAGCTCAGAGAGGCCCAGGCGCTCATCAACCCAGTCGTAGATAGATGCGGTCTTTGACGTCATGCCTTCAATCCTTCTGCGTTATGTCCGCGACACTTCGACGGCAGTTTCATTCACTGCAACCTTGAACTTCTTGAGCGGTTTTGGGGGAGGGCCACTCACGTTCGCGCCGGTATAGGCGTTGTAGACGCCTCCATGGCACGCGCAGTGAATACGATCGGCCTGGGGCTCGTACTGGACTGTGCATCCCAGGTGTGTGCACACCGCGGAAAGAGATGCCCACGTGCCGTCAAGGTGATGGATCAGCATCGCGGGAGATGTGCCGAACTTGAACATCAGCACCGAGCCCGCCGGCAGTTTCTGCGCATCCTTCAGCGAGACCTCGGTAACTGCGGTGGCGTTCGAGGCCATCTCTTCCGGCGACGCAAGGTAGCGATAAACGGGATAAGCCAGAGCGCCCGCATAGCACAATCCAGCCGCGCCTGCGGCCACAAGAAATGCGCGCCGCGAAGCTTTCTCGCCCGACTCTTCGGCGTCATGCCTTGGATTTCGCTCTTCAAGTACGATATGCGAACTCATTGCGCCGCTCCTTCCATCGGTTTCTGCGCGCGTGCCACAACCGAGATCAGCCACCCGATCACGCCCAGGCCGCCCACGAAAAGAATCAGGAACAAGCCGACAACCCACCAGTTCGTCGCCACAGTCCGGTTCCAGACATCGAAGCCCTTGTCCAGCAACGTGAGATCGCGAACAGCATCGCGGTAGACCACCAGCGTGATCTCAACCAGCAGCGCTACCAGTGCGCCCGCCCATCCAAGCCAGTTGGCAGCCACTCGCCGGAGTCCTGCGAACGCCGCGACCAGCACTCCTGCAGCCACCAGCACCAGCCATACATACGCCTGCAAAGCTCGCAAAGTGATAAAGAGGATGCGTCTCGAGACCCGATTTGACAGCATCAGGCTGCACTCTCGCTGCCCAGAGACCAGCGGCGAGATAAATCACGCCGAAGAGAGCCGCGAGCTTTCCGCCGAGGCCCGCCATGAACCGCTGCTCGCTTTCGGTAAAGGTCCTTCGCCCTGCGAGATACACCATCCACAAGCCGGAGATGAAGATTCCACCGGCCATCATCAGCAACCATCGCGGCGTCAAGGTTGGATCGCCGGTCGGCAGATACGCACCCAGGGCTGAAGCGGAATACATCCCGCGCCACGTCTCGGGCCGCAGCATCAGCGTCATATTGGTGGAGAGCATGCGCGCAATGTAACCCGCAAGCACCCACGCCGAAAGCCCCACCCACCACGCCGACTTTCCCCCCTCAAGACGCGCACTGAACCGATAAAGCAACCAGTAGGTTGCGGTTAACACAGCGATGATCGAGATCCAGTAAAGGCCGATGAGGACACTGCTCGTGTAAATAGCGCGCCCATAAAGCACCTGCGCAAAAAGCAGCGGCGGCACTCCCAGGTTGATCACATACGTCATGACAATTGTCAGACGGCGCGCCAACGCGCGAGCGGTGACGGTCGCTTGCGGCGATCTTCCAAAAAGACTGAGCAGGACCGCGATAAGCAGTCCCCCCAAAAGCATCTCCACCGCAACAAAATGCAATGACAACGTCACGATATGGAGCAACTTGATCAGCCATATCGGAGCCGGCAACGGAATGGGATCGACAGCAGGAAATGGTTGCATAAGTCCTAAGAAACCCCTTTCAATCTCCGTGCGAGCCGGGAGCGACGAAAACATTAAATGCGAACAACCTCGATCACTTCATCCCTGGACAGAACGGGAGCGGAGGCGCATGCGTGGAGCATTTTGGACCATTTCTCTCCAATTCAATTGGAAGAGATAGAACTATCCGATGAGGTGAACGAAGGTCTGTGACAGTTGACACATGCGCCTGTGACAGACTCCGATACTCTGCACTGGGACTGGCCTTGCAGCTCTTGAATCGGCCGCCTGGCCTCGCAGAGTCTTCCTTATGGAGAAACTCAACTCATCGATGCAATTGACGCGCGCCGCGGATTACGGCGTGCGCGTAATGGTCCACCTGGCCGGAATCCCCTTCAACGAGCGCGCGCTATTGCCGGTGCTGGCAGCGGCCACGGATGCACCCGAGAGCTTTCTCTCAAAAGTGCTGCAGGCTTTGACGCGGGCCGAGCTTATCTCCTCGCGCCGCGGCAAGTTTGGAGGATTCGCAATCCTGCCACAGGGGCGCGCAGCTTCGTTATATAAGGTGATTGAAGCGGTTGACGGCCCCATTTGCCTCAACGTGTGTCTCTCTGCTGAGCGGGGCTGCGATCGAAGCGCCTGGTGCCCCGCGCACCCGGTCTGGGCGCGCGCCCAGCAGGCAATGACGGGCGTGCTCAAGCAGGTTTCTGTTGCTGAGATGGCCGCACAAGCACAATCCGCCACTCCTTTCCGTTCAAACGTGGTCTCATTTGCTCCGATCAGAAGCCGATGAGCACATAACAGCGCACGTTTGAGGGGGCATGCGCAGAGGAGAACTGCGCGGGCGCTCTTTTTGCTCCTTCGCCCAATAATGCAGCGCGGAATCGGCAACTCCGACGAACTACGGCTTGCGGAAACTAAGGCAATACATCTTGCCGTCGCAGATCTCGCGGGCTTTCACTTCTTTCATCTCGTCAGGGACAAGATCAATGGGACAGCAAACTTTCTCGCTTCCCGGCTCGAAGCTATTTCGAATCATCGGGTTGCGCTGGTAGTTCTCCCGGACGTCCTTCTCCGTCTCGTCGACAATCACGATCTTCGTGCCTGGACGTGCTACCCAGATCATTTCCTTGATGGCCCGCACCTTGTCGGTAAAGAAGTTGATGCCGCCCACATGGAATACGCAGTCAAACGCCTCCACCTTGAAAGGAAGCCGCTCGGCCTCCGCCTGGAACAGGTGCGCACTGCCGATTCCACTGTGAGCAGGTTGCGCTGGCACTTCCGCAGCATGCCCCAGGAGATATCGAGACCGTAGAAGTCGATGTCGCGCGGGCAGATAGCGGGATATTGGCGCCGGTGCCGACGGACGACTTCCAGCACGCGCGCGCCCGGCCTGATCTCCAGTTCGCTCAGATACTCCTGCCGATAGTTTGGCTTGCGCGTGAACCAGTGGTAGAGTCGCTCCGCAAGGTCGTATCCCGGAGCGATTCGGTCGTAGAGTGTCTGGTATTTCAGGTTTGGACCGGTAACGGTGCTCACGAAGAGCGGTATTCCATCGCGGATCGGGTAGATGCGGCCCGTCGCCGTATTGCGAAGGTTGTTCCCGGTCAACTCGAGCGCAAAGCGCGTATCGGGATCGCAGAGCAGCGACAGAACGTGATCTTCCATAAGCGTTCGGCCAAAGACGACGCCGACCTTATGCAAGCATACGCCTTAGTCATGTTCCTTCATGCCTTCCCGTTGCCCACCCGCACCCCTCTCGTAATCCCCACTGCTACAATCGGAAAGGCCAAACCGCGCCGGTTTTTGGCTCGAAATCCATGAGTCAAGCAGTTCGACCAGCTATCGATGCCCGTTCGCCTCTTCAATACCCTGACCGGACAAATCGACCCGCTCGTTCCGTCAGACGGTCAGGCCGTGCGCATGTACGCCTGCGGGCCCACGGTCTACGACTACGGCCACATCGGCAACTTCCGCACCTTTCCTTCAGATCGACGTCCTGCGTCGCTTCCTGAAGCTCAGCGGCATTGCAGATTCGCCACGTCATGAACATCACCGACGTCGACGACAAAATCATCCGCAACTCAGCCGCGGCAGGACTGTCCATCGCCGAATATTCCGGACGCTATGTCGATGCGTTCTTTGAAGATCTTGACTCGCTGCGGATTCGAGCGGCCTGAGCATATCGCCCGCGCCACCGAACACATTCCAAAGATGGTCGAACTGATTCAGCGCCTCGCCGAGGCCGGCGCGGCCTACCAGACCGACGACGGCTCGTGGTACTTCCGGCTCTCCGCATTTCCCGAGTACGGCAAGCTGAGCAAGAAGGACCTGAGCGGCATGGAAGACGGCGCGCGCGTCGACGTGGACGAATACGAGAAGGACTCGGCCCGCGACTTCGCGCTCTGGAAAGCCGCCAAGCCCGGAGAAACCTCGTGGGACACGCCGATCGGCCGCGGCCGCCCCGGTTGGCACATCGAGTGCTCAGCCATGTCGATGGAGTACCTCGGCGACAGCTTCGATCTCCATGCCGGCGGCGAAGACCTCATGTTCCCGCACCACGAGAACGAGATCGCGCAGAGCGAGAGCGTCACCCACAAGCCGCTCGCCCATCACTGGATGCACGTGCGATTCCTGCTGGTCGATGGGCGCAAGATGTCCAAGAGCGAGGGCAACTTCTATACGCTCCGCGACCTGCTGCTCAAGGGCTACAAGGCCTCCGCGATTCGCCTCGCGCTCATCTCCGTTCCCTACCGACACCAGCTCAACTTCACCTTTGACGGGCTCGTCTGAGGCCACGAACGCCATCGAGCGCCTGCGCAACTTCCATGAGCGCCTTTTGAAAGGGACCTATCACGGCCGGCGAAAATCCTGAGATTCAAAAGGCAGCAAAAGAAGCGCACTCTGAATACATGGCGGCGCTCGCCAATGACCTGAACACCGCCGAGGCTCGCGCGCCGATCTTCGACCTGATCCGCGCGGCCAACACAGCCATGGATCAGGGCCAGTTCTTCGCAGGCGATCGCGACGCTGTTCTGTCTGTGCTCGCCGCATTCGATGCCGTCTTCGACGTGCATCGAAGACCATGATGCCAAGGCGACGCGAGCGCGCTGTGGAGTGGGCCGAAAAGGCAGGCCGCATCGCCGATGTCGCTCCCGAACTGCTGGCGCAGCAGTCCCTCACCGACGACGCCATCAATGCGCTTGTTGCCGAGCGTGACGCTCGCGAAGAAGCATCGCAACTTTGCCCGCGCCGACCAGATTCGCCAGGAGCTCGCCGGAAAAGGTATCGTCCTCGAAGATTCGAAAGACGGCGTACGCTGGAAACGAAAATAGAAGCAGTTGCGCAAATGGGTTTGGCAGGGGCGTGATTACAAGCTGCAAAAAGAGTCGATGCTCTGAAAGGGCATGGCTTTACAGGCTGCGAAAAAACCAATTTGGGCGTCAGGTTTTGAAAGGGCACGGCTTTTAGCCGTGCCACAAGCGCCGCAACAAGATTTAGGGCTTTTAGCGGTTGACGGAAAACCCCCGGGTTTTGAAAGGGCACGACTTCAGTCGTGCCGCAAGCGCCTCAACAGGATTTGGGGCTTTAGCCCCCGAGGGCCGAGTTCAATTGCACCCGGCTCAACATCAAGTATCGAAGTGGTAGCAATTCAGGAGATCATTCTCAGATGGAAGCCAACGAAATCCAGGAACTGAAAGAGCACGCCGAGCACGGCGCGCACGAGGCGACAATGCGCCCTGTTGCCTTTACCATGAGCCTGTTTGCTGTCATGGTTGCCGTCACCACCGTGCTCGGACATCGCACCCATACCGAGGCCGTTCTCTATCAGAACAAGGCGACCGACCAATGGAACGAGTATCAGGCCAAGAAGATTCGTTCCAACGACACGGCCCTCGTTTCCGACCTGTTGAGCGTGGTCACCATCGCCAACAAGGATGATGAGGCCAAAATTGCAAAGGCCTACGCCGACCACCAGGCCAAGTGGGCTGAAGACCTGAAAGAAGACAAAGAAAAGGCCGAAGCACTCGAGAAGCGGGTTGAACAAGCTGAAGCCCGCGCCGACCGCTTCGATCTCGCCGAGGCGCTCCTCGAAATTGGCCTCGTAATCACCTCGATTACGTTGCTGACTCGCAGCAGGATCTACTGGTATCTGGGAATGGTCTTCTCAATCTGCGGCATCGCCTCTGCTCTCTCGGTCGCCCTGCTCAAATAGCGATCAGGCAGCTGACAAAACAACCGAATCATGGATTCGCAGCAACTACTTGCAGCTGAACTAGCAATCACTCTGATGTTCACATGGACGCTCACAGATGAAGAGCGGCGTGTTGACCGGCTTGTGCGCTGTTGTGCTTGGATTCTTACTGATGGTGCCTCTCGCCCGACGATTCGATGCAATGAACTGGCAGTTTTCACAGATTCGGGCCCCTCAGTCAATGGAGTCAATTCGATAGGCTACTAAACGGCTCGACATGGGGATCACCGCGGGGCCTTGGCGGTTCTGCAGTTTGTTGAGCAAGAGAGCGAGAGCTTGAATCTTGAGGTAATTTCACCCCGACGGGCTCCTGCTGCAACAGAGGCCGAGTCGGGCTTTTATATCAGTGACTTTAAGCCCTCTGGTACTTACACCTCGGGACAGTTCCTTGAATTGAATAATCCGGAGAACAATCGAATTAACGCGATGGTCGGTTTGGGCTTCGTTCAGGGAGAACTGACGAGTACTGAACCTGTCGCATTTCACGACCTTGCGGTCGGTCTCACCTGTTTTGATCGCGCATTCCTACCGCTAGAGGCAGTAGGCGTTTTTCATGAGCGGGCGACCTCCGAGGTATTTTGGGCGCTCATCCAAAGCGGCGCAATCAAACTGGTGGACGTCGTGCATCTACCTCTCTACATCTCAAAACCGGAAAGCATCACCGGCGGCATCGGAGTTGTTCGACTTCAAGATCCCGAACATGTTGAAACTAGAACCTCGATGAGCGTCGTTAGAAAAACACTGCATCCATTGCCGGGAAAGGAGGCAGAGGGCGGAGCACTAATTGAGAGCATCGCACCGTATATCGTTCAGTTCGCTGACTCGGAACCGCTTAACCTCGCTGGGATGGTGCGTAACGGACTTCTCATGCCCGGTGTATCCCGACTTCTCGGGTACTCGGACTTCGCCACACCGAATGCAATTCCGCGTTGGCTCGCTTACCCGACGTTGAGGTTTGCTCACCTCATGCAGACCGGGTTGATTTGCAGTCAACTAAGCATTCGCGCAGCGCGAGTTCCTTTTGGAGGCGTATCCCTATTGAGCGCCGCGTTCAGCATCCAGCGTAGCAACGAAACCGCATTCGATTATGCCAGCTTCGTCATGAGCGGAGCGTTTGGCTCGAATCTCAGCGCCTATATCGAACGAAACCCGAGAACGCTTCTCGACCTTCTCAAGTTCCGCGAGACGCACGAAGCAGAGGCATTGCGACGGGAGGTGGCGGACCGTCTTACTGCAAACGATGGGGACGAATTCTCTGCTGCGATTGAGGGAAGCCTCAAGAGCGCAATTCCGAAGGCCTTGCTACAAGCGGCAAGGAACAAGTTTTCGTCTTTAGTTAAGGCCAGCGGAGCTACAGCATCGGCTAACGCCGTGTGGGCAGACCAAACTGCAGGAGACGCTAGCCTCTGGCTTTGGAGGGCGCGGTCAAGAGAACTACTCACAAATGAAGCTCGATTGCGCGGTGTACGCTCCAATTCTCCCTGTATTTGTGGCTCGGGCGATCCTTTGAGAGACTGCTGCATGAGGCCGCTTGTCGAAGACTTCAAACAAGCAAAATGAAATAGGAACTTTGATTGGAGTGTCACCACCGCCATCGGCAGTCACTAGTAATACAGCAAGTCGGCCTATCGCTCAGTGCGTGGAAAACCTTACAACTTTTGGATTTCAACCAAACAGTGGCCGTTTCGCCAATTCACGCCTGTTTTGGCAGTCACGGTTTCGCCACTTGCGTCCGTGTTAGACTTGCCGCGCGATGAATGCTCGTTTGCTGACAACCTTCCTCGTCATTGGAAGCGCCAATCTGCTGGCGCAAGCGCCTGCGACCCCTGTCGTCCACTCCAGCGAACTCGGATTCAGCTACAGCGTCCCGTCTGACTGGCAAGTGGCGGAGGCCCAGCCAACGCCGCCTGAGATCAAAGAGAAGCAGACGCAGGAAGCCAAGAGCGAAGACGAGAAGAAGGGCATTGCCTGCCTGCAGGTTGCTATGACGGCCCGGCACGGCGACCCCGCCGCGGTCATCGTTGCCATGGCTCTGCCCTTCGATTGCTTTGGTCAGGCCATGTCGGAAAAGGACCTTCCGGGCTTTGCCGAGGGCGGCTCAGAGGGGTTGAAGCAGGCGTTCGACTTGTCCGAGCCCGTCCACGCCACCTACTCACTCGGCAGCCACCCCATCTGGATCGAGCGTGCGAAGGGCACGCCCAAAAGGGCATCCCGAGATCAATTACACGGTTGAGATTGCCTGCGGACTGTTGAAGAAAGCCGCCGTCTGCTGGATGACGCTTGCGCCGGACGAAAGCACACTACACATCTTCGAAGGCGGTGCAATTGTATTGGATGGCGATCCTTTCCCGGCTCTGGTTCCCACGACTGCCTTCGACCACAAGCCCGGCGACTGACACGGAGCTACCGCGCCGGCTTCCCATTCTTGTCGATAACTCCTTGGCGCCCAGTACTTGCCACGCGCGCGCCCTCACCAGCCGGTTCCAACCCGTGTCGGCAATCCATTGCCGTGCTATCCTCATGCCAGCGGGGCTTCCCATGCAAAGGCACTCTCCCAGCGCCGTCGCGCCCGTGCCGGCTTCCAAATGCTGGTTGGGATTGCGTGCGCGTTGCATCTCGTCGGGGTCCCCGATGACAGGTCCACGTCATTGGGGTGACTACCCGCGGCGCCACCTGCGCGTGCTGCCCACCCGCACTCGACCTAGTCTCTTCGGCGGCGACTAGCTTCTGACCGCCGAAGATCCTCGCCTGCTTTGCGCGCCCATTCGGGTCCGCTGAACTGGACGACCCATTCAACAGGGTCACTGGCTGCGCCACACCTCCAGCCACCGAACGAATCTGCCGGGGAGACAAGAACATGACCAGACAAGAAATGCACGCACAATTTGGACCCAAACTCGTTTGTCCGCTTCCCGGACCCAGGGCCAGGGCCGCCGTTGACGCCGATCATCGCCTGATCTCGCCCAGCTATACGCGCTCCTACCCGCTCGTTGCCAAGCGCGGCCGCGGCATCCGCGTGGAAGACGTGGACGGCAACGAGTTCCTCGACTTCGCCGCCGGCATCGCCGTGATCTCCACCGGCCACTGCCACCCCGAGGTCGTCGCAGCCATCCAGAAGCAGGCCGCCGAGCTCATTCACATCTCGGGCACCGACTTCTACAACGAGCCGCTGACTGACCTCGCAAGCAAGCTCTCGGCGATTGCGCCCATGCCCGGTCCGCACCGCTTCTTCTACGGCAACTCCGGCGCCGAGGCCATCGAGTGCGCGCTCAAGCTGGCCCGCTACCACACCGGCCGCCAGAACATCATCGCCTTCCTCGGCGCGTTCCACGGCCGCACCATGGGCGCTCTCTCGCTCACCGGATCCAAGCCGCAGCAGAAGCGCCGCTTCGCACCGCTCGTTCCCGGCGTCACCCACGTTCGCTATCCCTATGCCTATCGCGGCTGCACCGGCGGCCCGCAGGAAGAAGAAGCGTTCGCCCTCGGCTGCGCGCGCTACATCGAAGAGAAGCTCTTCAAGACCATCCTTCCTCCTGAAGAAGTCGCGGCCATCTTCGTCGAGCCGATCCAGGGCGAAGGCGGCTACGTCGTCGCGCCCGACAACTTCCTGCGCGAACTGCGCGGCATCTGCGATCGTCACGGCATCCTGCTCGTCGTCGATGAAGTGCAGTCCGGCGCGGGCCGCACCGGCAAGTGGTGGGCCATCGAGCACTCCGGCGTCGAGCCCGACATCGTCTGCATGGCCAAAGGCATCGCCAGCGGCATGCCGCTCGGCATCTGCATGACGCGCGCCGAAATCATGGACTGGGTGCCCGGCTCGCACGCTTCCACCTTCGGCGGCAATCCCATCTCCATCGCGGCGGCACTCGCCACCATCGACATCCTCGAGCGCGAAGGCATCGCAAACGCAGCGCGCGTCGGCGGCAAGATGCTCGAGCGCCTCAACGGCTGGAAGAAGACGCACCCGCTGGTTGGAGATGTGCGCGGGCGCGGCCTGATGATCGGCATCGAGCTCGTGAAAGACAAGTCCACCCGCGAACCGGCTCCGGAGCTGCGCAACCGCGTCGAGACGCTGGCCTTCGAGCGCGGCCTCATGATCCTCGGCTGCGGAGAGACTTCGCTTCGCCTCTGCCCGCCGCTCATCGTGAGCGAAGAGGAAGCCACCGTCGCCCTCGACATCCTCGAAGACGCCTTGACGCAGGCAGAGAAGGAACACGCCCACACCGCAGAACTGGCCACTGCGACCGCTTGACGCTGTTTGCACAATTGAGGTTTTGAAAGGGCACGGCTTCACAGGCTGCGGAAAAACGACTCACGGCGTGTGCCTCGTAACAGGGAACGACTTCACAGCCTGGCGGGTGGCCCACATCACGCATCTTATTGGACCACTGAATTGGGTGCCCCAGGTCTCGCCTTTGAGACCTGGGATGATTCATCCCGCACGCAGCAGAAGAGTTCTAGAATCGTCCACTCGGCGGATGGCCCACTCACCCACAACCGGGGTGCCCCATTCATGCGCAGTCTCATCGCGCATGGGTGGGGGGACGAGATACCGACAGTTGCATCATTCGAACGCGTAACCGAGAATGGTCTGCCATGGAGAAAATAAGGCGGGCACGGATCACGGGATTTGAGCGCACCCTCTCGCGCTTGAACCAGCTTGCTCGCCTGCGTGGCCGCGGCGCCGAAATCCCTGCGCACCTTGCGCTCGGCATGGAGGGTGAAGACGCGGCGTTCTTCTACCTCAGGCGCAAGGGATACACCGTGGTGGCCCGGCGCTGGTCATCGGGCGACGTGCCCGGGGACGTGGACCTGATCGCGTGGCACGGTCCCGTTCTTTGCTTCATTGAGGTGAAAACCAGGTCCGCCCGCACCATCACGCCGGCCGAGGTGGCCGTCGACAGCCACAAGCGCGCGGTTTTGCGCCGCCTGGCTCGCCGCTATGTGCGGCAGCTTCCGCAGCCGACCGCCCCTCCGGTCCGATTCGATGTGGTCAGCGTCTATCTCGTACCCGGACGGAAATCGGAGTTCGAGCATTTCGAAGCCGCCTTCAGCTGGAATGAGAATGACCGCGACTAACGCAAACCGTCGTCTTTCTCAAAACCAGCGGTAACCTCGTCGATAATGCGGCGCGTCAGGGTGCCCCATTCATGCGCAGTCTCATCGCGCATGAGTGGGAAACCACAAACCTCAACCCCTGCCGTGATCCCGAGCGACCGGGCGAAGCTCAGGGAGTCGAGGGACCTGCATTTGACCTCGATCTCAACCGCCGCCGCCTGAAAGCTGCAAGCGATCCCGCTCAGCCCTTCGCGTCCTCGAACTCCTCGTGCCATGCCATCTGTATAGCTTCCAGTCGCGACTCGTTTGAATTCGACGGATCGTCCGCAAACCCGTCGAGCCCGGTCACGTAGCGATGAAGGTCAGTGAAGCGCACGGTCAGCGGATCAATCTCCGGATACTTCTCCTGCAACTGGATGCCGATCTCCTCGGCGTCGGTCCAATGAATCTCGCGCGGCATTTTCTCCTCTTTCAATGCGAGTCTGGCTCGGCTTCTGAAGCGGTTCCCGGTCGCGCCTTACTTGTTTTCGGCCAGGGCCAGCGGCTTGCCTTCCGACGTGTAGTTCCGGTTCCACTTGGGAATCTCGACAACATAGTTGCCCGGCTTTGTAATCACCGCCTGGCATCCCAGCCGCGAGTTGAGCTGCTGATCCGCTGCCATGTCGAGGCGATCGAGTTCGTCGTCGTCTGCTGGGCTGATGCCTTCCTGATCCTTGATCCACAGGTGGCAGGTGGTGCAAGCGCAGACACCACCGCAGGCGTGGTCGAGAAAGATTTCGTGATTCTCCGCGACGTCCAGAAACGACATAGGCTTGCCATGGTGCTCATAAGGCATCGTGCCGAATTCAAATTCAACCGTCTTCCCCTCGGGAAGAAACGTGACGCGCACCAGTCTATCGGGCGGAATGTTCTTGTTGTTGGATTCGCTCATAGGTATTGTCCTTCTCTGCGAACTTGATCTCTCTCACTTGAATTCCGCGGGGGCCATCGGATGCGGCGCCGTTACTTCGTCGCCCAGTTCATCGCTCGCCGTCTCCATCGTCTTCCCGCGAATCGCCGTCGTGACCGCGGCTTCCATCATCAGTTCCGCAAATCGCCGCGTGGCCTGGTCCAGCGCAACCGTAGCCTCGCGAATCGCCGCAAGATCGTCGCCCTGCTTCACATTCGCCAGTCTCCTGCGCGCTGCCTCAATCGCAGCCTGCTCCTCGCCGCGCAGCTGTTGCCACGCAGGACTTTCGGGTGCACGCTCCACCGCAGACAGGATCGAGTCAGCCTCGTTGCGCGCTTCGATCAGCAGGCGCTTGGCAAAGTCCTCCTCCGCATGGTCAAACGAATCGAGAATCATGGTCTCGACCTGCTCATCCGTCAACCCGTACGTCGGCTTCACTTCAATCTGCGCAGCCTTCCCGCTTCGCTGTTCGCGCGCTGAAACCTGCAGGATTCCATCCGCGTCAATCAGGAATCGCACCTCGATCCGCGGCAATCCCGCACTCATCGGCGGAATCCCCTTCAGGTCAAAGCGCGCCAGCGATCGGCAATCGGCAGCGAGCTCGCGTTCGCCCTGCACCACGTGGATCGCCACGTTCGTTTGTCCATCGACCCCCGTTGTGAAGTGCTCCGTCGCCGATGCCGGAATGGTCGAATTCCGCTGAATGATGCGCGCCACCGTTCCGCCCAGCGCTTCGATGCCCAGCGAGAGTGGCGTCACATCCAGCAGCAACAACTCTTCGGTCGTCTTTGACGCGCCCGCCAGAATGTCAGCCTGCACCGCCGCACCCAATGCGACCACTTCATCAGGATTCAGCTCGATATGCGGCTTCTTTCCACGCTCTCCCAGATGGAACAGCTCATCCACCAGCCTCCGGACTGCAGGGATTCGCGTTGAGCCGCCTACAAGCACCACTTCCTCAATCTGCTCAGGCGTTATACCGGCATCTGCCAGCGCCTGCCTGCATGGTTCAGCAGTGCGTTGCAGCACAGGCTCGATCAACTGCTCGAACACATCGCGCGGAATCTCTCGCTGATAGCGATCGCCATTCGGAAGCTCGATATCGAACCTTGCCGACTGTTCCGATGAGAGCAGCACCTTCGCGTCGATCGCAGCCTTGCGCAATGCCTGGACCGCTCCCGGATGTTTGCGCAGTTCCACGCCATGCTCCGCGTGAATCTCATCCAGCGCAATCGCCATCAGCAGATTGTCGATGTCATCGCCGCCGAGGTGCGTATCGCCGTTTGTCGACTGCACTTCGAAGATCCCGTCACGGAGCTTCAGAATCGAGATGTCAAACGTTCCGCCGCCAAGATCGTAAACCGCAATCGTGCCTTCTTTCGCACGATCCAGTCCGTAGGCAAGTGCCGCAGCCGTGGGCTCATTCACCAGGCGCAGCACCTCGAGCCCCGCCATGCGGCCCGCGTCTTTTGTGGCCTGCCGCTGTGCGTCATTAAAGTACGCCGGAACCGTGATTACGGCCTGCGTCACAGGCGTGCCGAAGAACCGTTCCGCGTTGCGCTTGAGCTGACGCAGAATATACGCCGATATCTCCGGCGGCGTGAACCGGAGCTCGCCTAACTGGATGCGCGGCACCTCGCCGGCTTCGACATCATCGGCCAGGCGAAACGGGAAAAGCTTCAGCTCGCTCTGCACCTCTTCGAGGCCGCGACCCATCAGTCTCTTGACCGAGTAGATTACCCGCTCCGGCGTCTCGATCAGTGCTCTGCGTGCGCTGTTGCCAACGGTCACCGTGGGCCTGCCACCCTCGGGCGGCACAGGATCCAGTGCCACCACCGAAGGAACAAGATTCGAGCCGTCAACGCCGGGAATCACCACCGGAGCATCGCCTTCCATGTATGCGACGAGCGAATTCGTGGTTCCCAGATCGATCCCTACTACGCGTCCTTCCGCCATGCTCTCTTCTATGCTCCAAGGGTCTCTGTCACGTCGCGAACCAGGTTGCTGATGTAGCGCCGCCGATCGAGCAGGGCCACCATCTTCTTCTGGGCCGCGGCGCGAGTGCCTGCATCTCCCGTGTCCCACGCATCCCACTCACCGCGCAGGTCGCGATCGACGTCGTCGAGCAGTCCGTCAAACTTTCTCTTGGCCTGTTCGAGACTTCCCTGCAACTCGTTGTCGGCCTCTCCCATCTTGCGAGCCATGCGCATCTCTTCCAGCTGCATGTTCAGATCAAATGCCTCTTCCAGCAAGTCGGCAGGCACGCGCGATGTGCCCATATCGTTTTTGGGGCGGTCCTTGCCCGCGTGCTCTTCGCCGATCTCCGCGCCGTGCAGCTTGAGTAGATATTCGGTTCGCCGAATCGGATCCTTGAGCGTGCGATACGCGTCGTTCAGCAGCGCTGTATCTGCCAGGCTCCATTGCTTCTCGTTCTCCCCCGCGCGTGCAAAGCGATCGGGATGCAGCCTGCGGCTCAGCCGATGAAATTCATGCTCCAGCGCACCCAGGTCCAGGTTGAGCAGCGGCGTCAATCCGAAGACCGAAAAATAATCGCCCGCCGAGGCGGGCTGGATCTTGCTGCAGTGAGGACAGAATAGAGTGGACTCATTGTGCGCAACGGAACACGACCAGCACGCAACTGGAATAGCCGACGCTGAAACTTTCAACATGATGAAACTCCCGCAACTGGATCAATACACCTACGAGGTGAACGACGAACCGCAGCCGCAGGAGCGCGAGGAGTTCGGATTGATGAAATTGAAGCCCTGCCGCATCAGTGTCTCTTCGTAATCCAGCGTCACACCATGCAGGTAGACGAACGACTTTGGATCGATGAAGACACGCACACCGTCGAATTCATAGATACGGTCGCGTTCGCGCGGCCGCGTGTCGAACTTGATCGAATACGAAAGCCCAGAGCACCCGCCGCCCATGACGCCCAGGCGCAGCCCGCCCTCGGTTGGCGAGACGCCTTCCTTCTCCATCGCAGCGCGAATACGCTTGATGGCGCGCTCGGTCACCTGGATACTCTGCCCGGCGGAAGGCGCAGCAGGGTTCGGGCTCGCCTGAGGAGCAGCGCTCGCCCCCTCCGCCGGCTTGCTTTCGATAGTCACAACGTTCGACATTGTTCTCTTTTCAGGCACGGTTCAAGCCGCGCCATCACACACTGAACTTACTTTGCTTCGACCGCTGCCTGCGCGGTTTCCGCAACGCCGTTCTTCTTCTTCCAGTCGCCGATCGCCGCGCGAATTGCGTCCTCTGCCAGCACTGAGCAGTGAATCTTCACCGGCGGCAGCGACAGCTCCTTCACAATATCGGTGTTCTTGATCTCAAGCGCATTCTCAACGGTGCGCCCCTTGATCCATTCGGTCGCAAGCGAAGAACTCGCAATCGCCGAGCCGCAACCAAAGGTTTTGAACTTGGCTTCTTCAATAACCTGGGTCTCGGGATTCACGCGGATCTGCAGTCGCATCACGTCGCCGCACTCTGGCGCGCCCACCAGCCCCGTGCCGACCTCGCTTGAACTCTTGTCGAGTGTGCCCACGTTGCGCGGGTTGTTGTAGTGGTCTACGACCTTATCGCTGTATGACATGTTCCGAACTCCTTCTGCGGGAAGCCGCGTCCTGTTATTGGATTCGGCAGGTCCACCTGCCGATGCTTTTGCCTGCCCGGAAAATCCGGGGAGGCTGTTCTAATGTGCCTGCCACTCAATCTTGGTCAGGTCAATGCCTTCCTTCACCATTTCGTAGAGTGGCGAAAGCTCGCGCAGCTTCTTCACGATATCGATCACCTTCGCGGCTCACGTAATCCACTTCGGCCTGGGTGTTGAAGCGGCCCAATCCAAATCGGATCGAACTGTGCGCCACATCGTCTCCCAAACCAAGCGCCTTCAAGACATACGACGGTTCAAGGGTCGCCGACGTACAAGCTGAACCGCTCGATACCGCCACATCGTTGATGCCCATCAGCAGCGACTCGCCTTCCACGTACACGAAGCTCATGTTCAGGTTGCCGGGCAGGCGATGCTCCATCGAACCATTGACGTGAATGTAGTCAAGCTCCGACTCGAGTTGGCCCTTCAGACGATCACGAAGTCCGCGCAGATATGCCGCTTCGGTGTCCATCTCTTCGCGCGCAATCTCGCAGGCTTTGCCGAGACCCACAATGCCTGGCACGTTCAGCGTGCCGGAACGCATGCCCCGCTCGTGGCCGCCGCCGTCAATCTGCGCCGCAATCTGCACGCGCGGATTGCGCCGCCGCACATACAACGCACCTACCCCCTTCGGCCCGTAAATCTTGTGACCGGAAAGCGACAGCACGTCAATGTTGTCAGCAAGCACGTTCACCGGCACCTTGCCCACTGCCTGTACCGCATCAGTGTGGAAGAGCACGCCCTTTTCGTGGCAGATCTTTCCGATTTCGCGGATGGGCTGCAGCACGCCGATCTCGTTGTTCGCCGCCATGATCGAAACAAGAATCGTCTTGTCATCGATGGCTCTCTTCAGGTCTTCGATGTCGATCAGTCCGTCCGCCTTCACCGGCAGATAGGTGACGCGGTAACCGTACTTCTCGAGCCTCTTGCATGTATCCAGAACAGCCTTGTGCTCGGTCACCTGCGTAATGATGTGATTGCCGCGTTCGCGGTACATCTCCGCGATGCCCTTGATGGCCAGGTTGTTCGACTCTGTCGCGCCCGACGTGAAGATGATCTCTTTTGCACTCGCGCCAATCAGCTTTGCAATTTGCTCTCGCGCCGTTTCAACGGCCTGTTCCGCTTCCCAGCCAAACGAGTGGTTGCGGCTCGCCGCATTGCCAAACTTGTTGGTGAAGTAAGGCATCATCGCTTCCAGCACTCTCGGATCGAGCGGGCTGGTCGCGTGATTGTCCATATAGATCGGGAGCTTCACCCCGGCCGGAACTTCCACTTGGCTCGCAACTGTACTCATTGACCTCTCCATCCCTGCTTCCGCCCCGCTTGTCGCGGGAAAAATCTCTAAGTCGTTAATGAAACCAGTCTGCTTGTTTCATGCGTTCGGCCGGTCGGGTGCTCATGCTCGGCCAGATCCTGGATACTGATGCTCTTCAGCACGCCGGCAATCGTGTCATTCACGCGCGCCAGCGGCTCTTTGATCGTGCAACTCGGCGTAAGCTCGCAGCCCTTCGCGCCCTTGCTGCACGACGTGATAAAGAACGGGCCGTCAATCGCCAGGATCACCTCGAAAGCCGAAATCGTCTTCGCGTCCCGCGACAGCGCATAACCGCCGTTCATGCCGGCATGCGACTTCAGCAACCCGGATTTGGTCAGCTGTTGCAGGATCTTCGCCAGCAGCTGCGCCGGGATTCCATAGGTGTCGGCAATGTCCTTCGCGCTCGACGCAGCCGTATCAGGGTGCTCGGCGAGGAATTTGAGCGCCATCAACCCGTAATCAGCCTTTTTCGTCAGCTTCAGCATTTAATATCCGACTTCTTAGGTCCGTATTTAGTATACGACCGATTCTGTCCGCGTTTCAAGCAAGTCATGGTGAATGGCTTCGATGTGGGAGTATTACCCAAAAGTTTCACGAAAGTCCGAGTATATGGTCCGTACCCGGGTGAACATTGGTGTCCGGTTGGTGTCCGGGTCGTCGGTGGACACCAGAGGACAGCGAGCGTTATCCACAATGGACACCACGGCATCCCCGCCGGGCGGGAGGCACGCAAGCGGGCGCAAGGAATGTGTCCTGGCTGAAACCCGCGCGCGGGCCGGGCGAGACAAGACGCGCGGCGCTGGCCCGACGCGGGGAGCGCGGAGCGAAGCGCAGCGCGGGCGTCCGTCGACCACCATGGGAGCAGTCAATTGATTGTGGCGCAAAGCGGCGACAAAGGTCGTTGTTTGCCAATCGCCGAGGGGTGCAGAACCGATGCATCGAGTACCCCGGGGGGCACGGCCATGACTTCGCGTCATGTTGGTCGTAGCCCAGGTCTCGTCAATAAATACAAGCTTCTCGACGTCCATCGCCGGTTGCGCTTCACTCCATGCGCGCCGCGCCGCCTGCACGTCCTCGCGCTCTTGCTCGCTGGCGTGAAGCGTTTTTTTTGAAGGTCAGATTCCACTTGTTCAACTGGTGCCAAAGAGCACCAATTTTGGTCCCAATACCCTGCAACGCCAATCGCTCTCGCAACTCCTCCAGAGTCAGCCCAGGCTCGGCTGCGATCCAGGCCCGCAAACTCGGCTCCGCTTCCTCCAGCCGAGACCGGCGATGGCCGCCGATCTGAAAACTGCTCCGTACACCGGTCTCGTGCTCCCGGTCTCGCACTTGATAAACGTAGAAACGGCTGACCTCAAAGCGCCGCGCAACCGCCGATGGGCCATCCCCGCGGGCCAGCGCGCGAAGCACACGATCACGCAAATCCTGCGAATACGATTGCATCCAGGCCCTCCCTTCGAGGGACAGGATGATTATCGCACAAATGTTTACACTTAAATTAGAAATTCTCTAGGGCTTTGGCCTTCGAGTAGGTTTTTAGTCGGTGTAGGGTTTGGGTCACAAGGAGGTACTTGTGACCCATTTACGCAAGATCATGGTGGAAGAACTCCAGCGCCGCAACTACTCCGAGGGGACGATCCGTCGCTACCTGCACACAGTCGAAGACTTTGCCCGTCACTTCGGCAAGTCACCGGACAAGCTCGGCCTGGACCATCTGCGCACCTATCAGGCCTACCTGCTCAAGCAGCGCAAGCTGTCGGTCGGCAGCGTTGTTAACCATGTTGCTGCGCTGCGCTTCCTGTATGTGCGCACGCTGAAGCGGCCGGAGTTCCGTGAGTTGATCCCTTATCCGAGAGTGCCGAAGCGGCTGCCCGGCGTTCTGAGCAAGGAAGAAGTCACACGGATGATCGACTCCGAGCGGCAGCCTGTTTCAGCGCACGCTGCTGATGGCTCTCTACGGCACCGGCATGCGCCGCGCGAAGCTGCGCATCTGAAGCTGGGCGACATCGACAGCCAGCGCATGATCATTCGCGTGGTCAACGGCAAGGGTGGCAAGGACCGCGATCTGCCTCTGAGCCCGGCGTTGCTCGAGACCCTGCGCGCGCACTGGCGCTGGCTCAAGCCGCGCACCTGCCTGTTTCCCTCACGCACCCGTCTCGACTCGAGCAGCCCATCACCGACAAGACCGTCTGGCTGGCATGCACCGAAGCGGCCGACGCGCCGGCATCCGCAAGCGCGTCACTCCGCATACGCTGCGCCACAGCTGGGCCACGCATCTGCTCGAAGCCGGTACCGACCTGCGCACCATCCAGCTGCTGCTCGGTCACGGCGACCTGGAGACCACGGCGAAATATCTGCACCTGTCGCAGCGAAGCATCTGCAGCAGGTGCCAACCCGCTCGAAGACCTCGACCTCACCGGTGTCGAGCACAGCCGCTTCCGCTCCGTCGCCTCCCAAGCCATGAGCAAGCCCGCACTGGAGGTGGCCGACATCCTCCGTGCCCAGGGCAACCGGTTCCTCGAACGCTATCAGTCCTCGATCAGCTATCAGCAGCTGAAGGCGTTTCGAGCCGTGCTCGCGCTGTCGCACCGCCTCGCTCGGCGGCCACCTCGACGTGTGTTCGCAGTGCGGCTTCGAAACCGGCATGTCCTTCAACTCGTGCCGCAACCGCCACTGTCCCAAGTGCCAGGCGCAGGCCCGCGAACGCTGGATCGAAGCCCGGCAACAGGAACTGCTCCCCACCGGCTACTTCCACGTCGTGTTCACCGTTCCGCACGAACTCAACCCTCTGGCACTGACGAACCCGGCGCGCTTCTACGATCTGCTGTTCGCGGCCAGTTCCGAGACCCTGCTGGAAGTCGCAGCCGATCCGAAGCGGCTCGGTGCCGACATCGGCGTGCTCGCCATCCTGCACACCTGGGGGCCGAACATCCTGCTCCATCCGCATATCCACTGTGTCATTCCAGCCGGCGGACTTTCCCCCGACCATCAGCGCTGGATCCGCACCTCGCACCGCGCTTCCTTGCTGCCCATTCCGTTCTGCGCAACCGTTCCGCGACAAGTTCCTCGACGGACTGGACACCTCTACCGCAAGGGACGGCTCGACTGCCGCGGGCCAGCAGCCGGCTTTCCAGGATCGGGATCGTTCTCCGCAACTGCTGCGAGCGATTGCCGACAAGCAATGGGTCGTCGTACGCCAAGCCGCCCTTCGGTGGTCCCGAACATGTGCTGCGCTATCTGGGCCGCTACACCCATCGCATCGCCATCTCCAACCACCGCCTGCTCGGCTTCGACGGCGAGCGCGTCACCTTCCGCTGGAAGGACTATGCCCACGGCGGCAAGCAGCGCATCATGACCCTCGAGACGCAGCGAGTTCCTGCGCCGCTTCTTCCTTCACGTGCTGCCCAAGGGCTTCGTGCGCATCCGCCACTTCGGACTGCTCTCCAACCGCTTCCGCAACCAGAGTGCCTGCCGCTGGCGCGAAGACTGCTCGCCCCCGATGGCCGCGATCCGCTGTCTGCAGCCCGCCCGACAGCTCCGCACCGCAATACGCTCCGCTCTGGCACTGTCCGAAATGCGGCGGACCCATGTGCGTCGCACGAAGATTCACCGCTGCCGAGTTATCCCTCAGCAGAGATCTCGACTCCTCATGACCATCAGCTCAAGTCCGGACCTGCGACTTGCTCAACGCACGCCCACGCACCCCTGTCGTCACGGCTCGATGCGCTGCGATGCCATCGCACTTTTCAATCCATATATAGCGCTCGATAAGCGACAACTCACTCATATCCATACCTGCTTCCAACATCATCGGCTCCCATTGACCCCCCAGAAGCACTCCCGGCGATCCCCAAACAGTATTCAATCTCCATAGACATAAGGCAGATCACCGCGTCCGCTAACTACGCCTGCGCCTTCCTTCTCGTGCGTTAATCGAAAACGCCTCGCACTAGTCACGCCACTTTCCGCTCCATCTCCGTCGAGGCGTTTCCGATCTAACCTAGCTACCATCCAACCGGAACTGGGAAACTCAGCACTACCGCGAGGTCAGCGGAGTTCGCCGGACGGACCGCCGGAGTTGCTGATGAACAGCGATCAGAAGCAGTAGGCACGGGTCGACGTTGCTAGACAAACAAGCCCCGCGCAGCACTTGGTATACGGGCGGCCGCATGGAAAGTGCGCGCCAACGCACCGCGGGACAATGCCCGTTCCACTGAGTGAAACCCGCTGTGGACTGCCGCCGCCGTTATCACGGATGCTAAGCGCAGCCGTACGAGTTCCCGGTGCTGAGGGATAAAAAGTGACTTTGATGCCACAGCTTGCACCCTTTGTCAGTTTTGTGTTGCAGGTGTGGGTTTGGGCGAAATCGCCTGGATCGATTCCGGTAATGGCAATACTGTAGATGGTCAGGCTACTCGTGCCCACATTGGTCAAAGTCACAGTCTGCGGCAAACTGTGACTGTAAATCGTGATGGAACCGAAGCTCAGGTGCGTAGGAGAGAGTCTCACTGTCGTTGCAACCAGGGGATTGGGAGTCGAAGTCTCCGAAAAGCCAACGATTTCATCCGTGTCGTTGATCAAACTTGCAAAACTGTGATTTTGCAGTTCTTGTGCTATCAGCTGAACTTGGAGAGCGATCAGACAAAACATCGCCATTGAAGTAACGATTGTCAGTCGTAAGAATTTCATTGGATTCTCCTTCGAAGCGGAAAATTCCGCACTAGGACCTTCAGCGACGGTCAAATGAGTCTTTTGGTCTTAGTTGCCCGAGCGGAGCACGCCTCTTAAAGACACCTTTTGCGGACTGTTTGCCGCGTTGTCTGTGATGGCGATGCTCCCCCCCAACTCATGCCGGGGAATGACCAATAACGCCTCTTAAAGACACCTTTTGCGGACTGTTTGCCGCGTTGTCTGTGATGGCGATGAAGCTCCCCCAACTGATGCGGGGGAACCGCCAATACACAACGATCGTGCATGACTTTCCAGGTCCTAGGCTTGAGCCGCAGTAATTCCACTCAGAAAAACCGCCCCCGGACTCGACAATGCTCGTGATTCGGAGGACCGCGTTGCCGGAGTTCTTGAGCGTCACAAATTTCTTGCGCCATGTAGATGGGCATGTGGCGGGCGGGGAATAACACGCAAATAGCAACGAAGTAGGTGAGAGGGTCACAACCGGTTTTGCGGTCGAGGTCAAGTTGTTGCGATTGACGACATCGAAGTAATGATGCCCTTGAAGCGGATCGAGGGGATTTAAGCGAGCCGCACTCTCTGTGGGCGTGCTCAAAGCGCCACACACGAACAGAGCGGCCATGACGGTAAAGGATTTGCCCTTCATAATGCTCCCTCCTGGGTCGGGCGGCGAAAGACAACCCGACGCGGAAATTGGACAGGGGCCTGGGAAAGTGAATCTGGTCCAATCGAGTTATCCAGTTCGATCAGCCTGGCTTGCTAATCCTGAGGATGGGGAGAACCGGACTTGCAACGGGGAATCTCGTTCTGCCAAAACCCAACATGATGCTAAGAGGGAAAAGGCGAGAGCGACCGCAAATTACTCGCAAATGAGAATTCATGTCAAGTGATATTGCAGGAATGCTCGACCGCTGACGTGAGATCTCGCGCGCGTGACGCTTCAGGTATGCGCTCGCGCTTGTTCCCTCTCTGCTGGGAAAAACAGAAGTGACCATGCTCCAGAGATGTGTTTTCCCCAGGCGCATGGCCACTTGATTGGGACATCACTTCGCAGCAACCATCGTTTGCTCTCCGCTGTGACGCTTTGCCTCAAGAGAGCGCGCGTTCTTCTCAGCCTTCCCTTGCGGGATGTCGAGGTTCAACGAAGCCACGGAGGGGCACAAGACGTGGCGAAGGAAGTACTGATCGCCGTACTTGTCAAACACCAGCTTGCTTCCTGAACCGAGCTCGATGTGGCTCTCAGAGCTCGCGATTTCTGCGGTTCTGGTGAGGTCGGCGCTTCGAACTTCGACGACCTCCCGAAGTGGCGAAGAGATTCTGTATTCACCGGCCGGCATCCAGGTATTGCCTACTGTGAAGTCGAAGGGGATATTCGCTTTGACAGTGGGCTGTTGAGCGATGGCAGCGGTACACGTTGCCAACGAAGAGATGGTGAGCAGGGCAATTGCTGAAATTCGATTCATGTGAGTTCTCCTCTCGGTGAAATGTCTTGATTCGACCGCTTTCACTCTTTAAGGCGTAACGCCTCTGAGATTCGGTCTGGGTGTTGCAGCTGTTGATATCGCGCTTTCAGTGATGTTGAAAGTGACCCAACAAGGCGTATTCCAAGGCCATTTCCAGATCTCGTCGTTCATGGGGAACTCGGTACTTGGCGTTTGGGAAGCCTTCATCTATCTATGCGCGTTGTGGAGAAACATTTCACGCAAGATTACGTGAGCTCCTGAACGCACGGGTCGGCGCAGTAAGTCCGGCATGTACGGAACACACGGGCCAGCGGATCGGTTGAACGCGGTTCACTCCGGCGATCTGCTCACGAATTCTCAATGTGCGCGTAATCCCCGAGTCACTCACCGAGGATCGGGGAGCCATTTGGGAACGAGGTCATGGTTCATGGAGTTCCGGTCGAGTCACCGCCTTCTATGAGAAGGTCAAAAAAGTCAAGGCCGACGTGGCGGCCGTTCTAGTCTGGACACAGAGCCCTTCCGGCAGAGGTGTTGAACAGTGTCAAGGGCGTCCGTCAGGACGTTCAGTCTTGACCCTTGACACTGTTCAACACCTTCCGACACTCGATCAGGGAACGAAGCGGAACGTATTTTCAGTTCAGCTTCGTTCCATACTGGAGTGGGAGTCGTCCCACGGACATAATCTGATTCGTTTCCTCAACCATTGCTCTCGAGGTTGTATTGACGCCACCCACGTTGCCTGCCTTCTATCCGCACTCTGATGAGCCACTGCGGGCCCGGTGCATATTGGGGTCCGATTTAAAGCCCAGGTCCATCACAACGATGATGGACCTGGGTTGTTGGGACGCTGCCGATCTACTCGGCGATCTCTAAAGGATCGGGCGGTCACTCGCAGTCGTCCGAACAAGGCGGTGGATGTTATTGTCAAGCAACTCTCGAGAAGCAGATCGTCTCGAAACGAACAAAACGGATTTGTGTTTTTCTTCTACGCAGTGGCTGGTTCGGCTATCGTCCTTGGAATTCCGTAGCCCAGAGGCTCATAGACTTCGCCGCTCGACCAAAGCCGATGCAGTAAGACGGCAAGTTTTCGCGCCACCGCGACGGATGCTCGTTTCTTGGCGTTCTTTCCGCCACGCTGGCAGAGTTTCATTCCGAATCGTCGTAAGTCGGTGTCCGGCCCGAACGGACCCAGGATGTAGTGCGCGCTGCCCACCAGCAGTTTGCGTAGCATCCTGTCGCCAGCCTTGCTGATGCCCAGCTGCGGCTGGCTGTCTCCGGAATCCTCCTGCTGGGGCACTAATCCCAGATACGGACCAACATCACGACTCCTCTTAAATCGTTGCGGAGTCTCCAGAGTCAACACATAGGCCAGTGAGGTGACGGGGCCTACTCCATTCACCTGCCGCAATAATTTCGTGTCCATGTACTTCTCACTGCCCAGCTTTTCGATGCGTTTCTCGTAGCTCTTGATTTCCTCGCTCAACGTCTGAATCAGACGCAATAACGGTTGCAACGTTTCTCGCACTTGGTGGGGAATCTGGTCTGCCGCTTTCTCGGAGAAGCTTACGCTGGAACAGCCCGGCAACCTCGCTCCCATGGTCTTTACCATCCCGCGCACGGTACTGATTAATTTCGTCCGCGACTCGACCAGCGAATCGCGAACTCGAACTACCAGCAGGTCCTCGCGGACTTCGGTGCGGCGATGTTGAATCGGATACAACGATTTCGGATCCACACGCCCCAGCCTGGCCAGTTTAGCGGCATCGATCCGGTCGTTCTTGCGCCGGCGACGCTTCGAGCCTTCCATCCGTTGCACATTGGCGACCAACACTTCATGTCCAAATCCGGCGATCACGCCCCGCACCCACGCCGAATGCGTTCCCACTTCGATAACCACACGAGAAATCGCCAGGCCTTGAAAGAACTCTCCAACTTCTTGCCGCCTCGTCCGAAACTGGCCCTCGGCAAGCGTCTCCCCGCCTAAACCCAAAATGCAGTAGTTGCTCCACTGATCTCCAATATCCACTCCCACGGTCAGACGATCCAGGTTCGGACGCACTGCATCGCGCTCATCTCTCCCCACTTCAACAACCGGAACACCCTTCACTTCCAACCGCTGCCTGAGTTGTGAAACCAACTCTGCCATCACTTCGCTTGAATCCCGTCGCTCCGCCACTCGCGAGTTCCTGCGCTTCATCGGGGATTCACTCTTCTTCACAGAATTGCTATGCTTTTTCACGGGTCGGCCTCCATCCTTCGGGATTGCACCTTTGAGTGCGTTGATCTAGACAGCTTAGCGCTGGCTCTGATCGGGGTCGACCTTCTCATCCCATCTACTCTTCCGTTACTGAGTAGTAAAAGGGTTGGCCACAATGTGGAGAGTCTCAGGAAACGCTCTTCACCACCCTTTCCCGCCGCTTACTGAAGCCCCGATTGCAAAACCAATTGCGCACAGCAGCAAACCTGAGAGGATGCCGACCACCTCACCCGTCACAAAACGAAAATGAGCGAAGTCCTCGAGGAACTTGTCGCCGAACAAGAACACACATGCCCCAAACACCATCAGGAGCTTGGAGAGAAGCTGAACAATCCTGACGCCCGCTGATCTTGCTGAGTCGTCCATTAGAATCCCAGTTTGGCCGTTTGAGAGTTTATTTTAACGAGGGTGAGCATGTTGTGGTCGAGTAACCGTTAGCCAACATCGGAAACGCCTCGAGCGAAGAGTTGAGAGTGGGCCTCGGAGTGGATCCGAGGCGTTTTCGATTTGGTGGGGAGAAGGAAGCCGCAGGCGCCGCGGACGCGGTGATCGAGGCTGGAATTATGGATATTGAATGCTGCTTGGGTGTCGTGCAAATGCGTCTGGGGGGAGTTTTGGTTGCCGCTGGTGCTGATCGCGGATGGACAACTTCAAGATCCCTTTACGATCAGGCCGTTGGGTGATGCCGATGAAGGTGGCTTTAGCGCTTGGTTGGACGCTGCGGACGCACTTCCGCGAAGGCGTGCATGGAGCAAGCTGGCAGAACGGCTTGGCGCAGACAGTCATGAGGAATCAAAGCCTGCCAGATAGAGTTGTGCTGCGGTGAGGCGTTGGACGACACGCATGGCGTTGCCGCAGCGTGGACAGTGCCAGAGTTCGCAGTTGGGCAGCGTTGGCGGAGGAAGTTGCTGGCGGCCATCGGCCGCCAGCAAGGTACGCGCCAGGGGCAGCAGCTGTTTACGGAAGCGGTTGGAGAGCAGGCCGTAGCGACGGATGCGCACGAAGCCCTTGGGCAGCACGTGGAGGAGGAATCGGCGCAGGAACTCCACTGCATCAAGGGTCATGACGCGCTGTTTGCTGCCGTGAGCATAATCTCTCCATCGGAAGCTGACGCGCTCGCCGTCGAAGGCTGTGAGGCGATGGTTGGAGATGGCCATGCGATGGGTGTAGCGGCCGAGATAGCGCAGGACATGTTGCGGTCCGCCGAAGGGCGGCTTGGCATAGACGAACCATTTCTTCCGGGCCAGCTTCGCGGTGAGCTCCTTGAACCATGCAGGATCACTGAAATCGCGTGCCGGACCTGTGCAGTCGAGCAGGCCTTTTCGACAGAGCTGCTGTAGTCCGGCAAGGAACTTGTTGCGGAACACATTACGCAGCGTGGGAATGGGCAGCAGGAACAGCGGGTGGCTGGTCGGGATCCATCGATGGTGATCGGCCGATAGTCCGCCTCCGGGAACCACGCAGTGGATATGGTAATGGCCGAGCAGGTTCGAGCTCCACGTGTGCAGGATGGAGAGAAATCCGATCTCTGCTCCGAGTCGCCTGGGATCGGCGGCCACCTGGAGCAAGGTCTGCGAACTGGCCTCGAACAGAAGATCGAAGAACGGCCTGGGAGATGTGAGAGCCAACGGGTTCAGTTCGTGAGGCAGGGTGAAGACGACATGGAAGTAGTTGGTGTCGAGCAGGTCTCGTTGCTGTGCTTCGAGCCAGCGCTTGCGGGCTTGCGCCTGGCACTTCGGGCAGCAACGCGAGCGGCAGGAGTTGTAAGAGATAGGTGCTTCGTACGCGCAGCCGACACACTTGTCCTTATGCCCGCCCAGAGCTGCAGTTCGACAACGCTCCACAGCTCCATATGCCTTCAGCTGCTGATAGCTGAGACTGGAGTGATAGCGTTCATAAAACTGTCTTCTCTTCGCGCGGGCGATGTCGGCCACTTCGATGGCCGGCCGTGTCATGGACGGCGCGGACGGTGATAGGATCGGCGGCTCTGGTCGACGCTCGACAGCTTAAGTTCTTCGATCGGGTTGGTGATCTGGTGCAGATGCCGTTGCGATAAATGCAGGTACTTGGCAGTGGTCTCCAGATCTTCATGACCGAGCAGAAGCTGGATGGTGCGCAGGTCGGTGCCGGCTTCGAGCAGATGTGTCGCCCAGCTGTGTCGAATCAGATGCGGGGTGACTCTCTTGCGGATACCGGCGCGTTTTCGAGCTTCGTTGCAGGTCACCCACACGATCTTGTCGGTGATGGGCTGTTCGTGATCGCGATGCAACGCGTGAGGGGAACAGATAAGTGCGTGGCTTGAGCCATCGCCAGTAGGTGCGCAGGGTCTCCAGCAGAGCCGGGCTCAAGGGCAGGTCACGATCCTTTCCGCCCTTGCCGTTGACCACATGAATGATCATGCGCTGGCTGTCGATATCGCCCACCTTGAGCCGGACCAACTCGGAGCGGCGCATCCCGGTGCCATAAAGAACCATCAGGAGCGTGCGTTGGAACAGGCCGCTGCTGGCGTTGATCAGGCAAGCGACTTCTTCCCGGCTGAGGATCTTGGGCAGCTTTTTCCTTACCCGAGGGAAAGGAAGGAACTGGCGGAACTCGTGCCGGTGCAGAGTGCGAACAAAGAAGAACCGTAGTGCGGAGATATGGTGCTCGACTGTTCCCGGGCTGAGCCTCCGATCCTTGAGCAAATGAGCTTGGTAGCTGCGAAGATGATCTGGGCCGAGCTTGTCGGGTGACTTGCCGAAGTGTTGTGCGAACTCCTCGACGAACCGCAGATAGTGCCGGATCGTGGAGTCGGAGTAGTTGCGGCGCTGGAGTTCTTCCAGCATGATGTCGCGTAGGTGGGTCACGAATACCTCCTCGTGACCAAAACGCTAAACCGGCTGGAAAACTACTCGAAGGCCAAAGCTGTAGCGGCCGCGGCGCCTGCGGCTTCGTTCTTACCGCCTATCCTTCCCTTACTCAATTTTGGGGCACCTGCCTTGGTATTCAGGCGAAGAATTGGCATAGGGAAGAGTCGTCCACAGTGGGTTCAAAAAGACAACATGCGTGATTCGATAACCTATGGCGGCCTATTCGTCCAGCATTGCGAACGGAATTCCGAGCATGCGGGCGATGGCAGACCACTTACCATCCTTGCGAACAAGGTTCGGGCGGAAGGCACGCATTAGTCCCATCAACAGGATCATTCTTGTGTCGCGTTGCTCGACTGCTCTTTCGGCCGCGTCCGCTGCTTGCTCCATCTCGGAGCAGCCGACATGGAACAGCACCAGACCCATGGCTGCACCGTAAGCGTTGGCGGTGATGAGTTCGCGATACAGTTGGCCAGCTCGATCTACCTCACCGGTAGACCTCAGGAGCCCGCCGAACAGTCCCCCCACTGTCTTGCTCCAAGGGGCCAGTGAATACGCATTTTCGGCAGCTGTGAGGGCGTCTTTGTGCATTCCTCGTACAGCCTTGCTCAATGCCAGCAGATACCAGGGCTGATAGAGGCTAAAGTGAAGTTCGGCGAGGTGCCGCAAGTGAGACTCCCCAGCCTCCGCATTGCCTCCCGCGAGCAGCGCGCCCGCATAGTGGAACCCACCCATGAAGTTCAGCGGATCGTCGTCCAAGCCCCGCATACACTCTTGCACCGATTCACGAGCCCGGCCCATCGGTAGAAGATAGGAGAAGCTCAAGTACCAGCGAATGTAGGGCGCGACGGCTTCGCGAGCAGTGGCCAGCCTGAACCGGCGTCCTGCTTCATTCCAGTCGAAGTCATAGAGCGCAGCCACCATCCCAAGCACTGCGTTCGCTTCCTGGCATCCGGGATCGATTTCCAGTGCCCTTGTTGCAGCGGCGCGCGCCAGCGGCATTGCGAGATGGGCAGGAGTGATTCCGGGTAGGACCAGGGTGACTAAGGCCATGGCGAGTCCGCTTTGCGCAAGAGCAAAGTCTGCGTCCAGCGTGATCACTCGCTCGAAAAGATCTTTGCTCTGGGGCAGCGATTCTCGCGTGAACGCTGCGAGGCAATTTCGTGCCTTAAGATACGCTTCATATGCCGGCAAGGAAGGGCGGTATTGCCTTGATGTTCCGGTTAGGTGAAGGCGAAGTGCTGTTGCGATTGCCTGAGCAATGTCATCCTGAAGAGCAAATATGTCGGCCATCTCCCGGTCATAGCGCTCGGACCAAACGTGCGCTCCATCTGTAGCTGCGATGAGTTGGGCGCCTATGCGGACGCGAGAGCCCGCTCTCCGCACGCTTCCCTCGACAATATGTGCGACACCAAGAGTTCGTCCAATACTTCGAATGTCTTCCTGCTTGCCTTTGAAGGCGAATGCAGACGTTCGCGCAATTACTTTCAGCCCGGGCGCGTGCGCCAGTTCGTTGATGAGCTCTTCTGTCAAGCCGTCAGAGAAATATTCGTTCTCAGGATCGCCGCTCATGTTCGTAAATGGAAGTACGGCGATTGACGCATTCTGCGGGGGCGAACCTTCCACGGGCCAAGCGGCAGCAGGAGTGAAGGGCGCAACTCCCGGCTGATGCACCTTCTCTGGCTGTGGCGAGACAGACGCGATGAAACGGTACCCTCGTCGCGCGAGTGTCTCAATGTAGCGAGGGCTTTCCGCCGAGTCCTGCAGGGCATCCCGCAGCCGCTTTACGGCTGTATTGATACTGTGGTCGAACTCGACAATCGTGTTATTCGGCCACAGCTTGTTGCGGATCTCTTCCCGCGACACGACTTGACCCGGGCGGTCCAGCAATTCGACGAGTATTTGAAAGGGCTGTTCCTGGAGCCGGATTCTGTGACCGTCCTTACGCAGTTCAGCGGCTCGAAGATCGAGTTCAAACGCCCCAAAACGAATCAAGGAAGGCTCGGAAACTCCGCGGCCATATGGAGCTTTCTGTTCCATCTGCGAAGGCCGAGTTCAGGTGGCCAGGGTGAGAGTCTAGCACATTTTTCTTACACATGACCCTAAGCTGCGCTGCATCAGGTAGATGCCCCGCGACTTTTATGTCACCCGCAAATCATCGCGGCTGCATCGACACATTCGCCGAGGCAACTTATGGTCGCTACTACGGCGTGCCAGTCCAGCTGGAAAATCAATGACAGGCGCGAGCGGAAATTCAAATCAAAGAGGAGAACCGGAATGGACACTATCGCAAACTGGAAAGGCTCGTCTCGCAAGGTATGTGGGCTGCTCGTAATCTCCGCGGCTCTTGCGCTGGCTATACCAAGTATGGCCAGGGCTCAAAACGTAAACTCGTCCGCGCCCATCGAGGGCACCTGGATCATGCAGGTCCACCGCGTTCAACAAAACATCACCTTCACTGCCATGCAGTCGTTTACTGCTGGCGGGGTTACTAACGCCACAGGGACGATCGATCGGATTCCACCTCCTCCCATCTCACCGCTCTTCGGCACCTGGAAACGCATCGGCGGCAACCGATACGCAAACTCGCTCAGCTTCTTCATCTTCGACCCAGCAGGCAACGCCGTCGCCATGCTCCAGAACTACTCGACTTTTGAGCTGAATGCTGACGACGAAATCGTGGGTACGGGCGAAGCCTATGTTTGCGATCCGAACGGTGACAACTGCGTGGATACCAACACGGCGATCACATTCACCGGCAAACGCATGAACGCCCAGTACCCCTGATCAATTTCAGTGCTAAGTTGCATGATTGGACCTTGGTCCACTATCCGATCAGGCATCTTCGGTCTAGAGTCGCTTGCACGTCGCTTGGAGTGGCCGTGGTCCTCGCGTGACGCGAAATCCACGAATGCTTTGTCATTGCGGTATAGACTTCCCGTGCGATCGGGCCCCAACTCCGACTTCCCTAAGTCAAGAAATCAAACGCACGGTCACATCTGATTGAGGGCATTGAGAATTGGGAGGAAGCACAATAAAGAGGATGCGTGTTAGCGCAAGGAAGAGGACTCTTGGCCTATGCATGCTGATGGCAACTCTACTATCCGGGCCTGCGGTCGCCAAAGCCGATGCCGTCCTGGACTGGAACGAAATTGCTGTTAACACAGCCATCGCCAACGGCCAGAATCCGTTCGCCCAGGCGCGATATGGGGCGATTGTACAGCTCGCTGTCTTTGAAGCCGTCAACTCCATCACCGGCGACTATCGACCGTATCTTGGAACGATCGTCGCGCCCCACGGCGCCTCACCCGACGCAGCCGCCATTCAGGCGGCGTATCGGGTGCTCAGCACCTATTTCCCGGGTAGCGCGGCGACGCTCAATGCTGCGCGCACGAACTCACTGGCATCGATACCAGACGGCCAGGCCAAGACTGACAGCATCGCGACGGGCGACTCCGCGGCCCTGGCCATGATCGCTCTTCGTGCCAACGACGGCTCGTCGCCGGCGCAATTCAAAATACCCGGACCGCCTGTTCCTGGCGAATACCAGGCCACGCCGAGTTGCCCCGTCGTGAATGGAGTCGCGGTCGGAACTTTATTTCAATGGCAGAACGTGACCCCATTTGGGATCAAGCGCGCCAGTGATTTTCTACTCGATCCACCACCGGCACTCACGAGCAACCGGAAAACCGAGGCTGATCCGAGCTTTCTCCCCTTCATCCTGACCCCGTGCTTCCCCAGCTATCCCTCAAACCACGGCAGCGGAACCAACGCGGCAGCCGAGGTCATGAGACGTCTTTACGGCGAAGCTGGACATTCGATCACGGTGTCAAACCCCGCAGTGCCCGCTATTGTTTTGCAATACACCTCGTTCAGGCAGATTGCCGACGACGTCTCCGACGCTCGCGTTTATGGCGGGATCCATTTTCGAACTGACCAGGATGCAGGAGCTCGTTTGGGCCGCGCTGTCGGCACAGCAGTCTACAAGAACAACCTGCGTGCGGTGAACGATGATGACCGGGATGATGACTGATGGAAACCTCAGCAGTCGCTCGGGGAACAATTGATAGCCCAGCATCTCCGTTGAAGGCAAGCTCGAATTTATGGCCGGATGCTGGCTCACACGGAGGTCTGAAATGAGATTTGGAAGAACCTTCAGGGCGGCTACGCTGGCGCTCTGCACTGGCGGATTCATCGCATTCGTCGGCGTACAGCTCGTTTCTACGAGAGTGCACGCCGATGACGACCGTAATTCGGAAGAATCGCAAATAACCATCGGTTGGCGTATTGCTCCCCCGTTTCTTAACACGCAAGGGAAGAATCCAGCGCTGGTTGGATTGGGAAGCTACATCGTCAACGCGCAGGCGGACTGTAATGGCTGTCATGGGTCGGATCCCGCGAATGAGTATGTGTTCACGAAAAACCCGTACTTTCTGTCGAGCAACGAGCCCGCAGAATACAACGAGGCAACCTACCTGAATGGTGGTCAAAACTTCGGTCCGGTGGGGCCGGGAATTGTCAAAGACGTGAACAGCCCACTCTACGCCGGCCCGGGGCTGGGCCCGAACATCATCACCCGCAACCTCACACCCGATCACACCGGTAAGCCAGAGGGCGGTAATGGTCTGGACAGGTTTATCAAAATCATGCGAACAGGACATGATTTCGACAAGCTACACCTCAATTGTGGGGGGAACGTCACGGATAATTGTTACCTGCCGCCTGTGAATGGAGCCCTGCTCCAAGTTATGCCCTGGCCGCTGTATCGGCACATGACTGATCGTCAACTGACTGCAATCTGGACGTATCTGAGCACGGTGCCGTGCAACGCCCACGATGATGCGGTGGGTGATCACTATCCCTGGTTGAAGAACGCTTGTTAGTGGCTGGAGATGCCAATCTCGGCTAGTGTAGGCCGCCGCAAATAGGGTCATTTACCGATGCCCGCAAATGGTTTGAATCTATAGAAGAGGCTTCCCTCAGGGGCTAAAGCCCAGATCATTTTGGGCTGTTTTCGGCACGACTGAAGTCGTGCCCTTTCAAAACATAAATGACCATCTGTGCGGCGGACACCACTCGGTTCTGAGTCTGAAGTTCCTGGCATAGTTTCCGAAAGGCAACCGCAGATCCTTCGACTTCGTAAGCCGCAAAAGACGCGGCTTACTCCGCTCAGGATGACAGCAGTATGTATGGCTCAGGATGACAGCAGTATTTATGGTGCGAGCTTTGGATTCAGGACACTGGTTACGAGCTTCATCATCGTGCAGCGTTTGTGACGGCCAAATCGGGGGGATTTGGCCGTTTCATCTGTGATTCGCCGGCGGTGTCGGAAGTCAGCGGTAAATCTGCGGGGATGCGGTGCGGCGCAATTCGCCGCGCAGTTTCACCTTGCTGATGTGGACGTCGTAGCCGGTGCCGGGAAGCAACGACTCAAGGACAAAGGTTTCGGTTCCGCCGGAACGCAATTCGCGGTAGCGGTAGACGCCGACGTTCCCCTCGCTGGTCTCGGTTCCGCCCGCGGGTGCGTCGAGGAAATGCTGTGCGTCGGACAGGGTTGGCGTGGGGTGTGTGTCGCCGGCGAGCAGGCTTTCGGCTGCGTACGAGCGGACAAGCTTGGTCCAGTAACGGGCGAGGAGATCCGTGTCAGCGAAGATGTCGGCCCAGACAATTTCGCCGCGCACGGCGACGACTACTCCAACCGCGCGCTGCTGACGCAGCTGGGCCAGGACCTGATCGCGGGATTTCATTACCGGGGCTGCGGCTTCATCAACCTTGGCGCTGACGCCGCTGTCCTGCATGACGCGCGCGTAGCTGGTGGTGTTGAGGTTGCTGCGGGGGTTTCCGCGTGGGCCGCCCGATGACCCGGACGAAGCGGGCGAGGACGCGGCGGCCATCTGATTGATGGAGTCGCTCACGGATGTCCAAACCTCATGCTGGTCCTTCATCACCATGGCCTTTTCACGAACGTTGGGCTGGACCATGAAGCTGCCCGTGGGGGCGTTTGCCGATGCGCCAAACGTGGCGGAAGCCTCAGTCCAGCGGCCGGGCTCAATGCAGAAAACGCCGAGATCGACGGGGTCGCTTCCGGGAGGGACGATGCGATCCTTGGCGATCACACGGTCCTGCTTGCCGCCGGTGACGATCTCGCCTGCGAGAAGCAGCAGAGGCTTGTCAGAGTTGTTGACAAGAACGAGGGTGTTGACCTGGTCGCCTCGATAGGACGGGTGTTGCGGCTCGGGGGCAGGGCGATATGGCCCATCGTATGGAGTTGATGGCGCGGGCCGCGGACGCACCAGGCCTCGCACGTTGCCTGCCTCGGTCACTTCGACTTGTCCGCTTTTGATTCCCTCGTCGAGGGTGAGAAATGGCGTGGGGGCGGCGGCTTTCGCAGATCGCACAACCGGGAACAGGAGCAGATTGCCGCTCTCGATGGGCGCAAGGACGCGATAGTATTCTGCGGGCCTTTCCGCGGCTCGGCAGGTTGACACAATTGTTCCCGTGATCACTATGAAGCCAGTTCCCATCATTGCGAGAGCGCTGAGACTCATTTTGACCAGATTGTTCATCTTTCTCCTCCACCGGGTCATTTCGAACCGGAGTTGTTGCATGACGAGTGCAGGGCGTACCTCAGAGACCAGGCAGTGTCTGACGAATCGGATTTAGATTGTGAGTGCTCCCATGAAGGACCCAGGGCTAAAGCCCATGGAAATTAGGCCTGCATTCAGGGGCCTGAAGGCCCCTGCTCTCTCCCAGCCCCGAGTCCAGATTCGTCAGAGACTGCCCAAAGTCGTGTCCTTTCAAACGTGGATTATGCAACCAACTCAGCCGGAGAACGGGGCGTTCGACTTTTCTTGCATGATTTTTTTGGCGTATCTTCGAGGGGTGGACGCTGCGCCGTTTGAGCCTGTCGATGAGCCGCTGCCAGCAGATGAGTCTGCTGAGGCGTGCGGTGTTGATCGCGGGCTGATGGAGGAGCTTTGGCGCAAGAGCGATGCGAAGACCTGGGGGCTCGGACAAGACGAGTTCGAGCGCATTCTGGTCGCTGCGGGAACGGCGCAGAATTTCGGGCTTTCAGCCGGGGCGTCCGCGACGACGAAACATCAGGCGGCCTTCTTCAGTGAACTCAAGCTGGATGACCTGATTCTGGCGAAGGCGTGTGCGGCGGGTAATGAGCGCGCGTGGGAGCACTTTGTTGCGCATTTCGGCCCGCCTCTGACGCGCGCCGCAATTGCGATCTGCGGAAGTGAGAGCGTTGGCCGCGATCTGGCCGATGCGTTCTATGCAGAGTTGTACGGGCTGAGCGAGCGCGATGGAGTGCGACGCTGCCCGCTGGATTCCTATCGCGGACGCGGTTCGCTGCTAGGCTGGCTGAGGACAACGCTGGCACAACGATTCGTGGACCACCATCGCCGCACCTATCGCGAACAGCCGCTGGATGAACTTGATGCGCCTGCTTTGGAAAGCAGTGGCGATGCACCCGCGACGTCGATGCCGATGCTGGTGCAGGCAGTGGAGGGCGGCTTGCAGAGCGTGGATGCGGAGGGACGATTCATGCTGGCCGCCTATTATCTCGACCAGAGGACGCTTGCGCAGATCGCCGGGGTGCTGCACGTGCATGAAGCGACAGTGAGCCGAAGATTGCGTCGCGCGACGGACGCGGTGCGCAAGAAAGTTCTGCGAAATCTGGTGAGCGCGGGCATGAGCCGCAAAGAGGCGGAAGAAGCGCTTGGGACGGATCCGCGGGATGTGGAACTGAAGATGGACCTGAAAAAACTGCTGCAAAGTCCGGAGGCGACGGCGTTCCCAGATAAGGCGCCTCCCGGTGGAAAGGCATTGCGGGACGCGGTTTCGAACGAGGCGATTTCAGACAAGGCCAAGACTGCAGGATGAAGCCAACGATACAACTCGGAGTGCATCCCGACGCGGAGAGCCTGAATGCGTTTGTCGAGCAGGCATCGCCCGCGGCGGAGCGCCAGGAGATTCTGGCTCATCTTGCTCTTTGTGGCCGTTGCCGCGAAGTTGTGTTCCTGGCCCAACAAGCAGCCAGCGCGGAGGCCGACGCGCGCGCGGTTGTGGTGTCGTCTGAGCCGAGCCGGTCGTGGCGCAGGTGGTTTGCCGGCTGGCGGTGGACGTGGGTTCCGGCGACTGCGCTGGCGGGACTCGTGGGATTTGCCGTGCTGCATCATTTCCGGAGCACGCCGTCTGAGACGGAGGTTGCGCGGAATACTCCGCGCGAGGCCCTGAGCAACGCTTCAGCAACGACGGAGCCGGAATCAACAAAGGCAGAGCCGGCTTCGAGGCCCGCGATAACCGGGTCGGCGTTGGCGAATGAAGCGATCGCGAAAAAAGCGGGAAGCCCGACGTTAGCGAACCGCAAGGATCTGGGTGTGGTTGCCCGGAAGACGCCGGAGTCTCGGAATCTTCCGGTAACTGTTCGTGACAAGGATCAGCCTGTTCAAGAGATGAGTGCTGTCACGACAGAGCCGTCTGTGGCTGCAAAAATGCAGTCCGTTCATGGGAAGGTTGCTTCAGCACAAAAGTCCGGCAACATTGGCGGTCCGAACACAACGAACAACGCATTTCAGCAGCAGTTGGCCGGCCAGCAACAGGAAATCGCGCAAGACCAATTGCATAGCGCTCGCTATACGGCGAAAGCGGGAGGAGTGGGCGGAGCGGCGCCTGGAAGTGCCGGCAGAGCCGATGCGCAAGGCCAACCGGCTCCCATGGCGCCCTCGCCGACAGCCGCGCGCGAGCTTGCAATGCAGACGGAGGCCAAGAGCAGTGGCGCCACGGACAGAGTTGCTCTCGATAGCAAGAAGAAGGTCACCGTGCTGCCAAACGGGACGAACGCGCTCTCGGTTGCGACGGCGCAGGGACGAACTGTCGCGATCGACTCGGCCGGAGCGATGTACCTGAGCGAGACGGTGGGCGGGCAGTGGATGCCGGTTGCGACCCAATGGACGGGGCGCGCAGTTCTTGTTCGCGCGCGACCGACTGCGACACAGGCCGGGATATCCCCTCAACCGGCGATTTTTGAATTGGTTACGGACAAGATTGAGACCTGGGTGAGCCCGGATGGTAAAACCTGGCATGCAGAGCTTATTTCACCCCAATGAGCGGACGGCTTGGGTAGGGTCCAGCTCTGTGTTGATCAGACAAGCGTCGCTATTTCTTTTTGCGTTGTGCCCTTTTCAGTTCTTCTTTGGGATCATCAACCCCCACAGCCGAGCCCAGCCCGTTTGCGAGTTGGGCATCCAACACAACGAGTATTTGATTGATTACTGGACCGGGCGCTAGTCCACTAAGGACAACGTCACCTCCAAGCCCCTTCGCTGTCTGGTTTTTGAGCTCAGTCAATGAAGACCCAAGGCCGGTCAATTTCGTGCTTACGATACCGACGACGTTTCCAGTATCGCGGGAAATAATGGGAGAACCGGAGATTCCCTTCACAGATGGGCCTTGGAAATAGATAATGTCCACCTTAATGTTCTTCTGGAATGGAACCACGCCAGTTTTAGTCCTATTTGTGCCGTTCACTGGGACAGTAATCAACTCTGTTGCAGCAAAAGTTGCAGCAATACAAAACTTCTTTGAGATAGAGGAATTAGTGGGAGACATGGCGCTGAATGGGAAACCGATTATTGTGGCGTCTGCCCCGGTTACTACTTCTTCAGTGCTCCCCAAGGTCAAAAAGGGGAGCTTTTTCTTTGCCTCGACTTTGAGCAACGCGAAATCCTGCCCAACATTATCCGGAGAAATGACGAGAGCGGGTACGGCAGGCTCTAAGCTCCCATCAGGCAAGGTGACGAATATCGCAGAGAAATAGGTGCCATCTTCGCCCCTGATTACATGGGAGGCAGTGAGGATGAAGCCGTCGGGCGAAACTATGAAACCGGACCCGTGGCTCTGACCGGCGGCGTTAATCTCGATTACCGCGTCGCTAAAATTGGCACATGCTTGACGTTGTGAGACGGGGGAATTTTGACCAAGAGCGAAAACTCCACAAAGGGCGAACGCCGACGGCAAGACTCGAAACCTACACATGGGGTCTCTCCAAAAGGCGAGACCCAGTATACGACGCCAACTAGCAACGTACCCTTAGGACACTACCGGTCGCTTGAGCAAATGAAGAGTTGGGGGTAGACTCAGGGACACCTCAGCTTCACGCTGAAGGTGTGAGTTGGATCACATTGATGGAGCCGCGGCTCGTGCCATTCTAGGTGTGGCGTTCCAGAAATTCGTTGCATAAGTCGAAGTCCCGAATGCAGGTCCTTCGACTCCGTTTGGCGCAAAAAGCGCGCCAAACTACGCTCAGGATGACAGCGCATTTAGAGCGAAGTTTGGACGGGACACCAGGTGCGGGTCCAGGAGACAGACCCCAGTAAATGCAACGGCTATACCAAGTCGCTCTTGCGATCACGGTGATGGTGGCTCAAGTGCTGCCGGCTCCGTCGGCGATGACTTGTCTCCTTCGGTTCTCACAGGGATTTGGAGCGGAGCGCGCCTGTTGCAGGCATATGCAGTCGATGTGCGGGAATGAGAGCAAATCCTCTTCCGCGGGTTGCTGCGTGCGGAAGACGGACGGCAGAGATCTCCAGGCGATTTCACCCAAGCCGTTTTCTTTCGAACATGAAATGGCAAGCGTTGGTTCGCCGATCCCGTTCGATGGCGGAGTGAATCCACATAGCGCCGACGGAGTTGCGGAGTGGCTGCAGACGCATCCACCCGGCCCTGATCCCTCCCTCGCAACACACCTCAGAATCTAGAAGAACTCCTGTCTCCCGACGCCTCCGCGTGAAGCGCGGGGCAGCGTCTTGCTTTCTTTACGAGCACATTCGGGACCGGAGTTCTTCAATGAAAGCAGTAGTGCGATTCGCCGTCATCCTTGGGTTGGCGGGAAGCGTGTGCGCATGGGGCCAGGCGCATCACAGAATGCAGGGCCCAACGACCTCTCTTGCCAGTCTTGTAGCCGAGGCGCAGAGCCGGAACGCGCAGGTATCGGTGGCCGATCATGCATGGCGTGCGTCGACATACCTTGCGGCACAGGCTACGGCATTGCCTGACCCGCAAATCACCGTGCAGGACCTGAGTGTCGGCAGCCCCAAGCCGTGGGCAGGGTTCAGCAACAGTGACTTTGCGTATGTGGGCTTCGGCATCTCGCAGGACCTGCCGTATCCGGGCAAGCTTCGCCTGCGCGGAGTGGCGGCGGAGCGAGAGGCTGACGCGCAGAAGGCGCAGATTGAAGTGGCTCGCACCAATATTGCCGACCAGGTAAAGACGGCTTATCTTCGCCTGGCGTATCTGCAGCAGAGCGTGAGCCTGCTGGATCAGAACACGACCGTAATCGATGCACTGATCAAGACGGAGGTTTCGCGCTACAGCGTGGGGCAGGGAAGCCAGGCCGACATTCTGCGGGCGCAACTGGAGCGCACAAAGCTTTTGCGCGAGACGACGATGCACGAGCAGGAGATGGGCCAGCTTGAAGCGACATTGAAGGCGCTGTTGCACAGGCCGCAAGAGTCGGACGACATCGTTCCGGAGCCGCTGAAAGCGACGGACACTTCTCCGCAGCAGCAGGACGCGCCCGCTCTTGTTGCGGATCAGAACTCGACGTTGAAAGCGGATCGCGCGATGGCTGTGGAGCAGGAAGCGCGCCTGCAAGCGGCGAAGCGCGGGACGAAGCCTGACTTCACGGCCGGATACATGTTTCAGGCAACCGGCTCGGACTATCGCGACTACTATGTGGCCACCTTCAATGTGCGTTTTCCGCGCAAGAAGCGTGTGAACGCGGAGATTGCAGAAGCCGCCGAGATGCTTGAGCGCTCGCGGGCAGAAGCAGATGCAGATCAGCAACAACTAGTGGCGGAGGCACGGAAGGAAGCCATCGCGGTTGAGAGCTCGGCCGAACTGATGAAGGAGTATCAGCAGGGCCTGATTCCACAAGCCGAGAGCGTCTTCCGCTCGGAGCTGAATGCTTACCAATCAAATCGAAGCACGCTGAGCGCCGTTTTGAATGCGCTCATGGAGCGCATCTCGTTCGAGCACGACTATCAGCAAGCGCTGCTCGACCGCGAGACTGCGCTGGCACATCTGGAGACTCTGACAGGAGCGGAACTGCGATGAACAAATATATCTGGCGAACTTCTCTTGTGTGGCTGCTTCTGATTGCCGGAGCGATCGGGGTGATGCGGTATCGCAGCGGCGTGCGTGCAGCTCCGAAGGATGAGCGACGCGAGTCCGAGCCCGTGGCGTCAGGACCGTCGGTGGACTTATCCGCGGCCGCGGTGAATGCGCACGCGTCAGACGCTCCGCTTGTTCCAATTCAGTTGACCACGGAGCGCATGCAAAGTATCGGCGTGATGACGGGCACCGTTGAATACCAGCAGCTCAGTGACGAGATACGTGCGACGGGAACAGTTGCAGTTGATGAGTCGCGCGTCTCCTACGTTCAGATTCGATTTCCGGGATACATTCGCGAAGTTTTTGCCAGTGCGACTTTCATGCAGGTACACAAAGGGCAACCGCTTTTCACGGTCTACAGCCCTGACCTGGTACAGACACAACGGGAATTTCTTCTGGCTGAACAGGACGAGAAAGCGATGTCGGGCAGCGGAGTGGAGGGTTTTGCAAGCGGGTCCGCATCGCTGGTGCACGCTGCAGAGGAGCGACTGCGGCAGTGGAACATTTCGGACTCGGATATCGAGAGGCTGCGAAAGACAGGGAAGCCAATCACAGAGATCACCGTGAACGCGCCGGTCGCCGGATTCATTACGGAGCGCAATGCGCTGCCGAATCTCTACGCCGAGCCGTCGACCCGGCTTTACACGATTACCGATCTTTCGCGCGTGTGGATTGACGCGCAGGTTTTTCAGGATGACCTGGGCCGAGTGAGGCCGGGAGAGGCGGCGGAGATCACGATGGACGCCTATCCCGGGCAGGTGCTTCACGCGACGGTGCAGAGCATTCTGCCGCAAGTGGACCAGACGACGCGCACGGTGGCAGTGCGGTTGTCAGTGGCGAATCCCGGATTGAGACTGAAGCCGGGGATGTATGTGAATGCTTCGCTCAAAGCGAGCCTCGGCAAGCAACTTGTCGTTCCAGCTTCCGCGGTGATTGAGTCGGGACTTCGCCACATTGCATTCGTCGATCATGGCGAAGGGCGTCTGGAACCGAAAGAGATCCAGGTTGGCGCGCGGGTTGGCGACATGCTTGTGGTCACGGGCGGGCTTGAGCCGAAACAAAGGATTGTGACGTCTGCCAATTTTCTGATCGATTCAGAGAGCCAACTGCAGGCAGCGGCCGGTGCGCAGGAGGCAACGGTGACTCCAGCGCCCGCGAGCGCTTCGTTGCGCCAGGTCAGGTGAAGATCGATTTCAGCACGAGCCCCAATCCTCCTGCGAAGGGCAGCAATCAAGTGGCGGTCAGCGTCACAGATCCGAACGGAACGGCAAGCACAGGAGCGGACGTGAGCGCGGTGTTCTTCATGCCTGCAATGCCGGCGATGGGAATGCCGGCGCTACGCACTTCTGCCCATCTGAGCGAGGTGCGTGCAGGAACTTATTCCGGCGAGGTGGGGCTGAACTCCGGAGGCACCTGGCAAGTGACAATCACCGTGAGGCGTAATGGGCAGGTGGTTGGGGTGAAATCAGCGTCAGTGGATGCAGCAGGGAGAATGTAACATGTTATCGGGCATCATCAATGTCTGCGCGCGCAATCGATTCCTGGTCTTCACCGTCGTCCTGCTGCTGACGCTTGCTGGAATCTGGAGCCTGGGGCACGTGCCGCTTGACGCGCTGCCTGACATTTCAGACGTGCAGGTTGTGGTTCACACGGCTTGGGCGGGGCAGCCTCCGGACATTATTGAAAACCAGGTGACCTACCCGATTGTGACGTCGCTGCTTGCGGCGCCGCATGTGAAGGCGGTGCGTGCGCAGACGATGCCGGGGGACTCGTATGTCTATGTTGTTTTCGAGGACGGCACCGATCTCTACTGGGCGCGCTCGCGCGTGGTTGAGTATCTTCAGCAGATCAGCGGACGCCTTCCGGAAGCGGCACGTCCTGTCATCGGGCCCGATGCCACCGGCGCCGGTTGGGTATATGAGTACGCCATCATCGACAAGAGCCACACACACAGCCTGGCGGATTTGCGCAGTCTGCAGGACTGGCATCTGCGATATCAGCTCGAAACCGTGCCCGGCGTGGCCGAGGTAGCCACGATTGGCGGTTACGTTCGGCAGTACCAGGTGAAACTCGATCCGCAAAAGCTGCTCGCATACAACATTCCGCTCCCGATGGTTCTCGATCGAGTGAAATCAAGCGCGCATGAGGTTGGCGGGCGTGTGCTTGATCTGAATGGCGCACAGTACATGATTCGGGGCGTGGGGTATCTGCGTTCACTGGACGATCTTGGAGCGGTCTCCGTGGGAAGCAAGGGAGGAACGCCCGTTCTTCTGCGTGATCTTGGGACCGTGAGCTTTGGTCCTGACATCCGTGAGGGCGCCGCCGATTGGAATGGCGAGGGTGAAACCGTTGGCGGCATTGTGGTGATGCGCCAGGGCATGAATGCGCTCAATGTTATTCGGGGTGTCGAGAAGCGCTTGAAGGAGATCGCACCGTCGCTTCCTCCGGGAGTTCAGATCGTTTCTGGGTACGACCGCTCGGGCCTGATTCGCGATTCCATTGCGACGCTTCAGCGCGACCTGATCGCGGAAGCGATCATCGTGAGCATCGTGTGCCTTGTATTCCTGTTTCATTTCCGTTCGGCTCTCATTGTGATCCTTACGCTCCCCATTGCGGTACTCATCTCGTTTGTGCCGATGGTCTGGCTTGGGGTGAGCTCAAACATCATGTCGCTGGGCGGATTGGCGCTGGCCATCGGGGTGCTTGTGGATGCTGCAATTGTGATGGTCGAGAACGGGCACCGGGCACTGGCGGAGCGGCAGCAGAAGGACGCTGCGCCGGTTTCCAATCCAGAGCGCAAGGAGATTCTCATCGGAGCGGCGCGGCAGGTTGGTCCTGCACTGTTCTTCTCGCTCCTGATCATCATCGTTTCGTTCCTTCCGATCTTTCTGCTCGAAGCACAGGAAGGGAGGATGTTCAGGCCGCTGGCATGGACGAAGACCCTGGCGCTCAGTTGTTCATCGCTTCTCGCGATCACGATTGTTCCAGCGCTCATGGTGTTGTTGATACGCGGCCACTTGAAGCCGGAGAGCGAGAACCCGGTTTCGCGGCTCACGCAGGCGCTGTATCTGCCTGTGCTGCGCATGTGCCTGCGGTTCCGAAAGACGACGGTGCTACTGAATCTGCTGTTTCTCGCGGCGACGCTGCCGCTTGCATTCAAACTTGGCAGCCAGTTCATGCCATCGCTTTACGAGGGTTCAACGCTTTACATGCCGACGTCGCTGCCGGGAATTGCAATCGAGCAAGCGAAGACGCTGATGCAGTCGCAGGATAGGGTCTTGCGCAGCTTTCCAGAGGTGGAGAAGGTGTTTGGAACGGTAGGCCGGTCTGACAGTGCCACGGATAATGCGCCGCTGGACATGTACGACACGACCGTCATGCTGAAGCCGCGCGATCAGTGGCGTGCTGGAATGACGTACGAGAAATTGATTGCCGAAATGGACCAGAAGCTGCAGTACCCGGGTCTAGCCAACACGTGGACTATGCCTGTCGCAAACCGTCTCGATATGGAGCTGACCGGAATCAAGACGCCCCTGGGAATGAAAGTGCAGGGCGCGAGTGTTGAGGGTATCGAGCATCTGGCCGGCCAGATTCAAGCCGCGCTGTCGGGAATGCCACAAGTTCGATCAGTATTTGCGGAGCGTGTTTCGCAGGGATTCTACATCCAGGTTGAAGTGAATCGAGAAGAAGCGGCGAGGTACGGGCTTACTGTGGCCGATGTGCAGACGGCGGTCACATCGGGGATTGGCGGGGAAAATATTGCAGAGAACGTAGAGGGGCGCGAGCGGTATCCCATCAACGTGCGGTACGCGCAGGACTTTCGCAACAGCATCGACCGCATGCGCAGTGTTCTGCTGGCGACGCCAACTGGTGCACAGATTCCAATAGGACAGGTGGCCACCGTCAACTATGTTCGGGGACCGGCGATGATCCGCGATGAAGATGGGGCGCTCACCGGGTACATCTTCATTGATCTAAACACTGCGGATTACGGTGGGTTTGTGACGGAAGCAACCAAGAGGTTGCATAACCAGGTGAGTCTGCCGGCCGGATACACCTACAAGTGGTCAGGCGAGTACGAATTTCAACTGCGGGCCCGACAGCGGCTAATGTTGATACTTCCGGCTGTGTTCGTGGTGATTTTTATTCTGCTTTACCTGATTTTTCATTCAGTGACGGAGGCGCTGGTATTGATCTTCCCGACAATTTACGCCATGACGGGTGGCCTTCTGCTGCAATGGTGGCTTCACTACAACTTCAGCGTCGCGGTCTGGGTGGGCTACATTGCGCTGTTTGGAATCGCAGTGGAGACCGGAGTGGTGATGGTTCTCTACCTTCACGAGGCGTTTGAAAAGCGTGTTCTTGAGAGCAGCGCGGCGGGAGTGCGTTTGACACGCGGAGAGATTGAGGAAGCAGTGATAGAAGGCGCGGTTCGCCGGTTGCGTCCGAAGCTGATGACGGTCACGGCAGTTCTGGCGAGCCTTATTCCCATTCTCTGGGAATCAGGAATTGGATCGGATGTTATGAAGCCGATCGCGGCGCCGATCGTGGGGGGGATGATCACCTCCACAATTCATGTGCTGATCCTGGTGCCGGTCTTCTTTCTGATGATGAAGGAGCGGGCGAGCAGGAAGATCAGCGCGCTTGAAGCATCCGCGCATGCGGTAATGGAGCAGAGAGCAGAAATGACTCATGGAGGGATCGGCGCGCGTCGTTAGAACTGGTTGGATAAAAAACGAGTGCAGAGCAACCCTCAGGGGCTAAAGCCCCAGGTATTTTGCGGCTTCGGCGGCACGGCTAAAGCCGTGCCCTTTCAAAACCTGATTTGTGTAATTAGCTCTAGCTTCGGAATGGGGTCTCTGACGGTTGAT
>CAVVTY010000015.1:0-51227 GCA_963751225.1 uncultured Acidobacteriaceae bacterium | reverse complement strand
GCGTTGCGCGTCAATTTGCCAACTAAAAGCACGACTAGCTCCTCTTGAACGAGATGCCGACCAGGTCCGGTGCAATGCAGAAGCGGCGGGTGCAGGTTCGAACTCGACACCAACAAACTTCGCGAGATCTGCCCGGCTCGGATATCCTCCGCTTGCAACAACGCGGCCATCGACGAGGATCATCCGGCAGACTCTGGTTCCCTGGGAATTCAATGCGAGTGCTTCACCTTTTCGTTCGCTGTGAATGCAGCGACCTGTTGAGCAAGATTAAAGCGCTCCACCTCCGCGCCCTTGCTCTTCATCCAGTCAAGGTCCGCGGCAAATCGGGTCAACGCCGGATCGACACTCGGTCCACACACGCCAGTGGAACAACACATTGCGGGATCGAACACCTGCATTTTCGCCATTTTCAAACTCCTGTAACATTCATCGGACACGCTTAAAGGAAATCACCTGCGATCTTATTCAGAACTGTTTTGTCACCAACCAACCAGAACTGTTTATTCGCCTAGACGAATAAACCAATCTTAGCATATACTGCGCTTAATGTGGTGACGGCCGTCACGTCTGACGGTGCGATTCATCCTGAATCATCTGAAAGGCGACGATGAAGGCGAATTACAACGTGCTCTTCCTGTGCACCGGCAATTCGGCCCCGATCAATCATGGCCGAGGCCATCATGTATCGCAAAGGTGCGCCGACATTCCGCGCCTACAGTAGATGACCGCTCACCGACGTTAACTCACCGCTGACTGCTTCCCGGAGGGATGCTCGATATGGCCCGCTATAACGTGTTGTTTCTTTGCACTGGAAATTCAGCACGCTCCATCATGGCTGAAGCAATCATGAACCGCAAAGGTTTTCCAAACTTTGCCGCGTATAGTGCAGGGAGCCACCCTGCGGATTCGTGCAACTGGAAGCGCTTCGTCAGATCGAAGCGGCGCACCTGAGTACTGAGAATCTTCGTAGCAAGTCCTGGGATGAATTCTCAGGACCTGAAGCGCCCCCGCTTCACTTCGTATTCACCGTCTGCGACAAAGCGGCTAGCGAGATCTGCCCCTTTTGGCCAGGACAGCCGATGACAGCGCATTGGGGAATACCTGATCCAGTGGGCACGCAGGGAACATCTGAGGACGTCAAGAAGGCCTTCTCCAACGCATTCCTCACGCTCGACCGCCGCATCAGCCTCTTCCTGTGCTTGCCCCTTGCCAGTCTCGATACATTCGCATTGCAGAAGGAACTGGACAACATCGGAAAGAGTTGAGGTGCAGGATTCGAAAGTGATCTCACTGTGCGCAGAATGCACGGACTTCTCCGATGTCCCTAGTTGATCCAGTAATCAGTGCAAGCCCTCGTCCTCTCGGCCCGCCTCAGATGCTCGCTGGAGTCGCGGCTGCAGTCGAGGTTCACCCTGGCGCATTTCGAAAGTCTCATGGTGAAGTGATATGACACGTATCGGTATCAACGGATTTGGCCGTATAGGAAAATTGGCATTTCGCGCGGCGTGGGATCGTGATGATCTTTCGATTGTGCACATCAACGAGGTGAAAGGTGGCTCGCACACCTCTGCACACTTGCTGGAGTTTGACAGTGTGCATGGAAAATGGCCGAGGCGAATCGAGGCAAACAAGGGCGGTCTCTCTGTTGAGGGGCAACAGATCGCATTTTCGGAAGCATCGCAGCCCGGCGATGTCCCGTGGGAAGGATCAGCCGTTGATCTCGTACTTGAGTGCAGCGAAAAGATGCTAACGCCCGAGACACTCAAGCCTTACTTCGCACGCGGCGTCAAGAAGGTTGTCGTCGCCGCACCCGTCAAGCAGAGGGCGCTGAACATCGTAATGGAAGTCAACGACCATCTTTACGATCCCCAGGTGCACGACATCATTACCGCGGCGTCGTGTACAACTAACTGCCTTGCTCCAGTTGTGAAGGTGATCCATCAGGGACTGGGCATACGTCACGGTCTCATCACCACGATTCATGACGTGACCAACACGCAGACGATTGTTGATGCGCCCCATAAGGATCTTCGTCGCGCCCGTTCTGCGATCACATCGCTTGTTCCAACCACGACCGGTTCGGCCACGGCGATCACGCTCATCTATCCAGAACTTCGGGGCAAATTGAACGGAATCGCCGTTCGGGTGCCGTTACTGGAATGCATCCCTGACCGACTGCGTTTTTGAAGTAGAGCGGTCCACGACAGTTGAGGAAGTCAACGGATTGCTGAAGACTGCGGCAGAGGGTGAACTCGCTGGCATTCTGGGGTATGAGGGACGGCCATTGGTTTCAGTGGACTTCCTCAATGACCCACGTTCATCCATCATCGACGCGCTTTCGACGATGGTAATCGACGGCACCCAGGTCAAGATTCTGGCCTGGTACGACAACGAATGGGGCTACGCCAATCGGCTGGTTGAACTCGCAGCGAAGATCGCCGCGTTGCTCCCGGTTAGGGCGTGAGGACGATTACGTGAAAGGCATCCGCAGCTATGCCCTCGTTACCGGTGCTTACTGGGGCTTTACGCTCACTGACGGCGCACTTCGCATGCTCGTCGTCCTGCATTTCTACAAGCTTGGATACAGCGACATCACCATCGCTTTCCTGTTTTTGTTCTATGAGTTCTTTGGCATCGTTACGAATCTCCTCGGGGGATGGATTGCCTCCAGATCAGGTCTGAAAACCACCCTGTACGGTGGCTTGGCGCTCCAGATCTTCGCGCTGCTCATGCTGGGGCTGTTGCAACCCTCCTGGGCACGTATCCTATCCGTCGCATATGTCATGGCGGCCCAGAGCCCTCTCCGGTATTGCAAAGGACCTGACCAAAATGAGCGCCAAGAGCGCCGTCAAGTTGGTGGTGCCGGACGATACCGAAAACACCCTCTTCAAATGGGTCTCTCGACTTACGGGTTCGAAGAACGCGCTTAAAGGAGCGGGATTCTTCGTCGGCAGTCTACTTCTTACTACCCTCGGCTTCATCGGAGCGCTGATCGCGATGGCGGCCGGGCTTTTGGTTGTGCTGCTCGGTACGGTCGTTGCCTTGCCGCCGAGATTGGCCGCTCGAAGAAGAAGGTCAAGTTCACCGCCCTTTTTTCAAAGAGCGCGGCAATCAACTGGCTCTCTGCCGCGAGGCTGTTCCTCTTCGGAGCGCGCGATGTCTGGTTCGTCGTGGGACTTCCCGTATTCCTTTCAGAACTCGGGTGGACCTTTGCGGGTGTGGGCGCTTTCATTGCACTTTGGTTCATTGGCTACGGCATCATCCAGGCATTTGTCCCAGATATCCTGCGATCTGTTGGCAGGGAGAAGGTCGATGGCCCGGCCGCACAGCATTGGGCATTCATCTTGTTGATTGTTCCTGTAGGATTGGCCGTCGCACTCCATGCCGGTCTCAATCCGAGCGTCGCACTGATGGTCGGGCTCGCCGCTTTTGGAGCCTTGTTCGCAATCAACTCCGCGATTCATTCCTACTTGGTGCTTGCATATACGGATGAAGACAGCGTGGCAATCAACGTCGGGTTCTACTACATGGCGAACGCGGGAGGACGCCTGCTTGGCACGCTTCTCTCTGGCCTCATATTCCAATGGGCAGGCTTTCAAGGCTGTCTTTGGGGATCAGCTGCGATGGTCTTCTTAGCTGCTGTCCTTTCAATCAAGCTGCCGCGCGGCAATCCCGTTCAACTCAGTGTCGCGGTGGAAGGAGCCGAGTAGCAGTTTTCCAGCCTTTTCGCTAGACCGTAACGGGTATTATCCGCCTCATCGTTTTGCACCGCTCTTTCCAGTTGCTCATAAGCGGCGAGGACGTTTCCTGAGAGGCCTCTCTGTTAGCGACAACAGAACAACAGGCCAGAGCGCCCATTGAGCTTTCAAGTCAGTAAGTGTTCTCGGCAAGTGGCCGTATAACCGGCATCTCGGACAAATGCCCCCAAATAAGCCGCCAAGCATATGCTTATGAAGTAGCCGCGCACAGGACCAGGGAGATGCAGGGCGCACGTATAAGGATGAGCGAGCTATTCACGTGGAAGGATGTGGCCGGGCCAGGGATCTAAGCTAGGACGCACCAGTTCTGAGTTTGCTGAAAGACGGTGTTTCCCGACCTAAGAGTTGGGCGCGACGGACCTTCGTAAAGAGATTTCTGGTGCCCAAGAAGATTGCCTTCCCGGGCATCACGATGGTTAGCCGGAAGCTGCGAGTCTGATGAATCTTGGCGGACCTGCGGGCCATTGACCTGTCAAATGAACTCCACCCAGAAGACAGGGCTTAGGCCTCACGCTCGGTTACTCTCGTCGATGAGTCAGGCAGGTATCACAACTCGTCCAGAACGCCTTCCTGTGCGTGACAAAAGGGTGCCAGAGGGTTTTGGCCGATCAAACCAAATGGATGATCATGGATGATCAGGGGTCCATCTCGATCCCGCCCTTGCGTCCTCAGGCTTGCCCAAGGAACGGGACGCGGCGAAAGCGCCTGAAGACCGTGCTATAGCGATTTCAGCTTGCTATAGTTTTTCGCGGGAATTTGGGCTACGAATGAGAATTCATGCGACAAATGCGACGCATGAGAATCCTATCAACTTATTTATTATCTTATGTTTGTCTTTGGAATGAAGAAGATAGGGAGATTGCTGGCGGAGAGAGGGGGATTCGAGTCTCCTGTACCATTCAAATACCTTCAAACTCCCCTGCCACTATTCGCCAGCCCGGCCCTCTGTCTGCCCCACTCGTGATATCACTTCTTGCAGTGTCGCCTTTCGCCTTATTCGGTCGAACTTACATATAACTGCCGGCTCTAAGGTGTTTCCTGTAGAGGTTCTGGTCAGCCACGGCTGCATGCTGTCACAGTGCAAAGCCGGGCGGGGATGCAATACTTGCACGGGCTTCGATTCATTCCCATACCGCACTCAGATGGCTATAGCTGGACGCCATGCTGCGGTTCAGGAGCAGCCCACCGGCAATCTCAGAAATGCGTGAGGTTGTATGGAAGCAGTCCGCTCAAGTGAAGCAGCGGCCTTCGAGCAGCACTTCTCTCCAGCTCAGCTGGCAGAGATGTGGGGTTTATCCTCCGACTTCATCCGGGACACGTTCCTCGATGAACCGGGAGTGCTCAAGATCAACCGACCGGAAACAATGCACAAGCGTGGCTACTGTTCGCTTCGCATTCCCCGGTCCGTTGCTCACAGGGTCCATTGTCGGCTCCAGGCGAAGTAGCTCCCGCCTATCACCTTGTCCGGTCCTTCGGGGCCGGACATCTTATTTCTAACGTGCGGGAAGTAGGACCCCGACTGGCACCTCAACCCTGCGTTCTGCAATTCCTCTGCAAAACCCAAACGCACATTTTGCTGAAGAATTGCAGAACCAAATCGCTGTTTTGCCGGTTTTTCCGGTTTTATCGATTCTTTAAGTGCTTTTTAATCAGTAAGTGATTGATTTAAAAAATAGGATTTGCATTCCGGCTCATCGTGATGGAGTTGGGAAGATTCACCGTCTGTCCCTTTAGACTTGCAGATTCCCTGCGAGATGTGCACAGGTTTACAACTTTTTCAGTTGCTGGCGCCTAAACTTTTGTACCCGCATACGTTCCGTCACGCGGGGTCACCAATACAACTATAGTCGCGTAAGGCGAGGCCCTCAATTGGATACGCTGCTCGCAGTCTCTGTGCAGTTCTCGATTGCCGGCTCACCGGTATTGGTTGCCGGCCGTCAACTTGCGCAACAGGGCGTCGAGAAGGGGTTCCTGGCTGTTGAGGATGCGCCCGCGCGCCTCTGCTATTGAGAACCACCCGCCGCGGTCAACTTCGGGGATTTCAATCTGGCGGCCGGAGCGCGGAGGCCACTCGATCTGGCACGAATTGCTGACCAGTTTTGCGGGGTCGCAATCGCCCTCGAAGGCCCATGCAGACACGAGTTTCCCGCTTGCTTGCCTGATCTCGCCAAGTTCGAGGAAATGAGTGGCGACAGCAAAGCCTGTCTCTTCCTGAAACTCGCGCTTGGCTGCCTCAAGCGGATTCTCATCTTCTGTATATTCGCCCTTCGGAAGGGTCCACGCCCCTGCGTCTTTCTTCTGCCAGAAAGGCCCTCCCGGATGCACGAGGAACACTTCGACCTCGTCGTTCCGGCGCCGGTACATCAACAACCCTGCGCTTCGCTTCGTGAGCCTGGCCATCCGAACTAGTATAGTTTCAGCCATCATGTAGTATGAGTTGCGATGCTCCTGGCTGAAACTCAGTTGACTGCAAGTGAGGTCCTACGAGCCTTTCGTCACGACGAGCCGTTTCTATTTCTCGGCGCGGCATTCGGGACCGTGGGATTGGTCGCCATTGCGCTATGCGTTTTGCGACGGCGCCTTGATGCTCTGCTGATATGGTTGGCGATCTTCTCCGCACTCTACGGGCAAAGGCTTTGGATGGAGTCACAACTAGTGGGCATGAGCGTACCCGCAGGAAGCCTCCTCAACCTGCTGCGAGCCATCGCGAACTTTCTTGTGCCGGTTCCAGCCTTTCTGTTTTTCCAGTCGGCAGGTCTTCTGGGGAAGCGAGGCAAAGCCGTGGTAGCTGTCACCACCACTCTCTTTCTCGGCCTCGTCGTGGCAGCACTCTTCGGCGCGCCGCTGGAAGCTCTGCATTTGATCAACAACATGCTGATCATCATTGCGCTGCCGGGGTTGGCGCTGAGGTCGCTCCTGCATCGTCACGCGGATCGTGACTACGTGGTATTTCGCCGCGGCCTGATCTGCTTCGTTGCGTTTGCCATCTGGGACAACACCGCAGGAGACTATTGGCACCTGCGCAGCGTAGAGCCGTACGGCTTCGCGATCTTTCTCGCGTGCATGGGTTACATTGCGGCCCGCCGCACTCTGGAGCGCGACCAGCAACTTGGCGAAATCCAGAAGGAACTGGACGTCGCTCGCAAGATTCAGCTCTCGATCTTGCCTGCCGAGTTCCCTGCCTCCGCTGCCTTTTCGGTCGCCGCAAGATATGTGCCCATGACTGCGGTTGCTGGCGACCTTTATGAATTCCTGGTGGCCGATGACATCCGAGCTGGATTGTTGATTGCCGACGTTTCAGGCCACGGCGTTCCGGCGGCGCTCATTGCGTCGATGGTTAAGATGGCGGCCACGTCGCAGCGTGCGCACGCTGCTCATCCAGCGAGGCTCCTGTCGGAGATGAATACCGCGCTGTGCGGCAGCACGCAGGGCCAGTTCGTCACCGCGGCATATGTCCATCTGGATGCGGAGGCTGGTGAGATGCGCTACGCGGCGGCGGGCCATCCTTCGATGCTGCTGCTGCGCGACGGCAGCGGTCACAGAAATCGCGGAAAACGGCTTGCTGCTGGCGGCCACCGAGAATTCGGTCTACACAGAAAAGTCCATGCCGCTGCAACATCGAGACAGACTTCTGCTTTATACCGATGGACTTCTGGAAGCACGGAACGCGGAAGGCGCACTCTTCGGCGAAGAATCGTTGTCAGCAGCGCTGAAGAGGACGGCCGCGATGAGCGCCGCGGATGCAGCGAACGGAATCATCGCTGAGGTCCAACAGTGGGCCAAGTCGCAGGACGATGATCTGACGCTGCTGGTCTGCGATTTTGCAGGTCCAACACCGGCGACTGCGGATTGACAGGCAAAAACAAAACGGGCCGCTTGAAGCGACCCGTCCTCGACTCTTCCTTGATGCAGCTTGCCAACTACGCGTAGATGCCGCGCTGCTTGATGGTGAATGCGACGCGATCGATGGCCAGCATGTATGCCGCGATGCGGTTGTTCACGTTGTGGGCCTCGGCATAGCGCACCACGTCGTCGAAGCTGTCGCGCAGGATCGTCTCCAGTTGCTCGTTGACGATGGCTTCCTTCCAGAAGTAGCCCTGGCGGTCCTGCACCCACTCAAAGTAGCTCGCGGTCACGCCGCCGGCGTTGGCCAGGATGTCGGGCACGATGAAGATGCGCTTGTCGGCGAGGATCTCGTCAGCGACCGCGGTAGTTGGGCCGTTTGCGCCTTCCACCACGATGCGCGCCTTGATCCTGTCGGCGTTGCGGCTGGTAATCACGTTCTCGGTTGCAGCGGGAATAAGTATGTCGCAATCGGAAACCAGGAGTTCATCGCTGGGAACCGCTTCAGCGCCGCGGAAGCCGAGTATCGAGCCGTTCCGGTACTTGTACTCAACGAGCTGGTGAATGTCGATGCCGTTTGGATTGAGCAGGCCGCCGTCCTTTTCGGCGATGCCGACGATCTTGTAGCCGTGCTCCATCATCAGGCGCGCGCCATTCGAGCCCACGTTGCCGAATCCCTGAATGATGACGCGACAACCGTCGATCGGCATATTCAGATAGCGAAGGCTTTCGTCGCAGACCACCATGACGCCACGTCCTGTTGCCTCAACGCGTCCGCGCGATCCGCCAATGTTGAGCGGCTTTCCAGTCACCACGCTGGTGACCGTATGGCCCACGTGCATGGAGTAGGTATCCATGATCCAGGCCATGGTTTGTTCGTTGGTGTTCACGTCGGGCGCGGGCACATCTTTCTCCGGTCCGATGAAGTCGATGATCTCGGACGTATAACGGCGCGTCAGCCGCTCCAGTTCGCCCTGGCTCATCTTCTTGGGGTCGCAAATGACTCCGCCCTTTGCGCCGCCGAACGGAATGTTCACGACTGCGCACTTCCAGGTCATCCAGCTCGCCAGCGCGCGCACTTCGTCGAGAGTCACCTCGGGCGAGTAGCGGATGCCGCCCTTCGCAGGCCCGCGTGCGATGGAATGCTGAACACGAAAGCCCGTGAAAATCTCGATGTGACCGTCATCCATCGTCACGGGAAAGTGAACAATAATTTCGCGCGCGGGGGTCCTGAGCAGCTTCCAAAGCCCTTCGTCAAGATTCAGCTTGCGTGCTGCAAAGTCGAACCGCGCGCTTTGCGCTTCCCAGGGATTGATCTCCTGGTCCAAAGTCATGCTCGGTGTTGCGGGTGCCATACCTATCTCCAATTCTCTCGCCTGCCGCGGAAAGGCCGAGGCCCTTTCGTCGCGCCAACTGATAGACGCAGCAGGATTTCCCCGGTTAACCCGGAGGTACTTCTTATTCGGCCAGCCGGGGATTTCCCTGCAGGCCGGATCTTTGGGAGTGCCGGGGTCTGTCACCATCAGCCCAAACCCATGTGAGTCTAGGCCTCCCACACAGCCCCGTCAAGCCTGGTGAGAACCTGCCTGGAAACCCCTTGGTACCGGGATCTCCGCTTGGAAACGGCAAATGGTATCCCGAGTGGAACCGACGGGCGCTCGAGATTCACCGGCCGAATCTCATGTGCTGAAGTCCGCTGACTCGCCTTGGGTGATTGTCTGGATGCGGGTCTGCGCCTCGGGTATCGACATATAGCATCGATGTACGTGCAATAACATAAGATGGCCATGCCCTACAACGTTGGTAACTCGGAGCTCTCGATAAGAAGGTCACGCAGATTTAAGGGCTAAGTTAAACTCACCATAGCCCATTGTCCTACTCCTACCAGAATCTCCAGCACTCGCGGTTACGCCAGAGAGCCGACTCATTTGCCGCGCACCTGGAGAACCGATGTCATCTGGCGACAAGATACTGGTCATTGACGACGATCGCGTCGTCGGCGAAATCGTCTCCGCCCTGGCTAACGCAATGGGTCTGCAGTGCGATGTGACCCGGACGTCCGAGGAGTTTTTCGACCGCATGTCACTCCGGAGACGAACCCTGATCCTGCTCGATCTGGTGATGCCGGAGATGGATGGCATCGAGATCCTTCGGCTGCTGGGCGAGACGCAACTGCAAGGCCCGCATCGTCCTGATGAGCGGCATCAACATCCGGGTGATTGAGACGGCGAAGAAGCTGGCGCAATCGCTTGGTCTTTCCGTGGTCGGACACCTGCAGAAGCCCTTCCCACTCGCGACAGCTCAGGAATTGCTTCGCGCCAATATCGGGCCCGAGAAGCTCGCCGACAAGCGCATAAGGAGCGACAGGTCGCAATCCGCGACGAGGACTTGCGTCGGGCCTTCGAGCGCGACGAGTTTGTTCATCTACTACCAGCCACAGATCAACATCGCCACCGGACGTCGTGACCGGCGTTGAGGCGCTGTCGCGATGGAAGCATCCGGAGCTGGGACTTGTTTTCCCGGACAACTTCATTTCCGGATCGAGGCGCTCGGGCTGATGGACCGGTTCTGCTGGATCACCGCAGAACGCGCACTCACGAGGTAAAGCAGTTTGCATGGTCCGAATGGTCATCTGCCGCGGCTTGCCATCAATGTTTCGGTCAGTTCCCTGCGCGATCTCGAAATTCCCGACATCTTCTGAACCTTGCCCGCAAATACGACTTTCCCGGCCGAGCGGATCGTGCTGGAGATCACTGAGTCGGGCCTGATGGAGTTCTCTCTCGCGCTCGACGTGCTGACCCGGCTGCGCATGCGCAATTTCCAGCTTTCCATCGACGACTTCGGAACCGGCTACTCGATGATGACGCAGTTGCAGAACGTTCCCGCGATCGAACTGAAGATCGACAAGACGTTTGTGCAGCACATGCACGCTAATCACGCGGACCTGGTGATGGTGGAGAAGATCATCGAAATGGGTCATGAACTCGACATGGAAGTGATTGCCGAGGGAGTGGAGACCGAGGAGCAATACAGATCTCTGCGCGAAAAAGGCTGCGATGGCGTGCAGGGATTTCTTTTCAGCCGTGCGCTTCCGCCGCACGACATCGTTCGCTGGCTTGAAACCCATCGCGCCCAGCAAGTACAGTAATTCCGCATCGCCATTCACTGCGATCGACAACAATCTCTGATCAAACATCCTCACTTCAGTCAGATCCAGCCTCTGATCCGCGTTTACTGGCGGTCAGCGGAGTGTCGCATCCGGACGATTGGAGATGAATTATGCGAAGATTCGCAGGCGCGGCTGCTTGGCGCTGTTTTGCTTATCGTATTGCCGTTGTTGCTCACGCGCAGGCTCAGCGCCGGCAATGCCCGCGCCGGCTGCGACCCCGCTCGCACAATCGCCTGGCCAATCCAGTTCCGAGCGCACCGCCCCGACCGCGCCTGTTCCGTCCACATCCTCTCGACCAGGCTGACCTGACCGCGTTCTTTGACGGCATCCTTCCGCTTCAGCTTGAGCGAAGCGACATTGCGGGTGCCTCGGTGCTGGTGATGAAAGACGGCAACGTTCTGCTCGCAAAGGGCTACGGCTACGCCGACGTGAAATCGAAAAAGCCGGTCGATCCGGCGTCGACCATCTTTCGGCTCGCATCGATTTCCAAGCTCTTCACCTGGGTCTCGGTGATGCAACTGGAAGAGCAGGGCAAGCTGAATCTCGACACCGACGTCAACCAGTATCTCGATTTTCAGATTCGCCCCGCCTTCAACAAGCCCATCACACTGCGCAACCTGATGACGCACACCGGTGGCTTTGAAGAAACGATCGACGACATCATCATCACCGACCCAAAGAAGGCAGTCTCACTGCGCGACTATCTGATACGCAACCAGCCGATGCGCATCTATCCTCCCGGCGAGATTCCGGCTTACTCAAACTACGGCGTCGGGCTGGCGAGCTACATCGTGCAGCGCGCCAGCGGCGAGCCCTTCGAGCAATACGTGCAGGAGCACATCTTCGCGCCGCTGGGCATGACGCACTCGTCGTTCTACCAGCCGCTTGCAGAAACCGCTGGCCGACCTGCCGTCGGAGGGCTACCGCTCGAACACCACCAAGCCGGCTGTGGGTTTTGAGATCTTCAACCCGGTCGGTGCCGGCGGGAGTCTCATCGAGCGCGGCGGATATGGGCCGTTTTGGCCAGGCGCTGCTCAATGGCGGCGAGCTCGATGGCAAGCGCATCCTGAAGCCCGAAACGCTCGCGCGGATGTGGACGCCGCAATTTCGCGCGAGCGATCAGTTGCCGCCGCAGCTGCATGGGGTTCTACCAGACGTGGCGCAACAATCTGCGCTGGATCGGGCACGAAGGCGATCTGATTGCCTTCCACAGCCTGTTCTTTGTTGAGCCGTCAGCAGAAGATCGTGCTCTTTGTCTCCTACAACTCCGCGGGAGGCGGCAGAGCGCCGCGTCCGGAGATTATCAACTTCTTTTCCGACCGCTACTTTCCCGGCGCGCCCGACGGCGAGTTCCTCAAGACGCCCGTGAAAGAACTCAAGGCCATTGCAAGGGCAATATCAGACAACCCGGCGCGAAGACACCACCAGACTCAAGATCTTCAATCTGTTTCAGCAGCGCAGTGCAAGCGTGGACAAGGAAGGCGTACTCAAAATCGAGGACGTGAAGGATCTGCGCGGACATCCCATCAAGTGGAAGCCGGTCGGCAAGGACCTGTGGCAGGCCGAAGACGACCAGCAGAAGATCTTCGCCATTCGCAACAGCAGGAACAAGATTGTCCGGCTCGCCGTCGACTTTCCAGGCGTGCAGTTGCAGCGCGTGCCGTGGTATGAGAACAGCGACGTGCTGCTGCCCGCTGCTCGGATCGAGTCTCGGAATCCTCGTGCTCGTCGTCATCGCTTCGTTCATCCGCGTGGGCAGACGGCTCTTCCTGCGCAGACGTCCGCGTCCTGCTCCTCAGCCCGGAACCGTGTGGATCTCAGCGGCATCCCGCATCGCCGCGTTCGTGTGGGTTGCGTTTCTGGGCACCATCCTGATCTTCATGGCGGTTGAAGGCGACGACCTGATGCCGCCGACACCCGACTGGTTCAAATGGTTCGTCCTGATGAACTGGGTCACGGCGGTGGCCCTCTTCTTCAGCCTGTTTGCGATTGCGTCGGGCATTCTCATCTGGCGACGCGACAATCTGCGCACCATCACGCGCGTGAAGTTTTCCCTGGTTGGGCTTTCATGCCTGATTCTCAGTTGGTTTGCGATTCACTGGAATCTGATCGGACCGGCGCATCGCATCTGATCTCGGGGCTTTCAGGCCAAAGGCCCGGACCGGAAAGCTGGAAGCAGCATTCCACCGGTTACACTGGACCCTGTGAAGCACTCTGCGCAAATAATCCAGCCCAGCCGCAAAGAGTTTCTGGCGCTCGCCAGGAATCACACGCTCGTGCCCGTGTACCGCACGCTCACTGCCGATCTGGAGACGCCGGTATCGGCCTTTCTGCGAGCGGCATGGCCGGAGCAGGAGTGCTTTCTGCTGGAATCGGTTGAGAACGGCGAGCAGGTCGGCCGGTACACCTTCATCGGTCTCAATCCGTACAAACGCATCGTTGCGCGGGGCCGCCAGATTGACATCACTGAAGGCGGACGAACCGCGCGCATAGAAGGCGACATCTTCGCCGTGCTGCGCGATGCACTGGGTGGGCACAAGCCCGCACGAATTTCCGGATTGCCACCGTTTACGGCGGGCGCGGTGGGATTCTTTGCCTACGATGCTGTTCGGCAGATCGAGCGTCTGCCCGCACAGGCAAAGGACGAGCTCGGAATTCCCGATGCATGCCTGCTTTTCTTCGACGAGGTGCTGGCCTTCGATCACGTGCGCAAAGAGATTTGGATGGTGGTCACCGCCGACGTGACATTGTCCTCGCCGGACGAAGCCTACGAGGACGCGTTAAAGCGGCTCGGCAGAATGGAAAAGCGTCTCGCGAAGCCGTTGCCCAAGCTTCCCCGTCCGAAGGCAAACAGACCCGTGAAGGTCACGCGGCGTACGCCCAAACGGGATTTCCTTGCCGCCGTCGAGCGCACCAAGGAGTACATTGCCGCAGGCGACATCTTTCAGGCTGTGTTATCGCAGCGCCTCGACGTGGAAGCCGGCATGGACAGCTTCCAGGTCTATCGGTCGCTGCGCACGGTAAATCCGAGCCCGTACATGTACTTTCTGCGCTTCACGCCGGATGGTGCGCTTGGCAGTGCGCGGCGCACATCGAAGAAAGGGAAAGCGTCAGCGGCTGCGCCTCTCGAACTTGCCGGGTCATCGCCGGAACTGCTTGTGCGCGTGCACGACGGCAAGGTCGAATACCGGCCCATCGCGGGAACACGTCCTCGCGGTGCGACCGAGGAAGAAGACCAGCGTTTCGAAGACGAGATGATGCATGACGAAAAGGAGCGCGCCGAGCACGTCATGCTCGTTGACCTCGGCCGCAATGACGTAGGACGCGTGAGCAAGTTCGGCAGCGTGAGGGTGGACCGGCTCATGTTTGTCGAGCGCTACAGTCACGTCATGCACATCGTCAGCGCAATCGAAGGCCAGCTCAGGCCGGAACTCACCGCCGTTGACGCCCTGCGTGCTTGCTTCCCTGCCGGTACTCTCTCCGGCGCGCCCAAGGTTCGCGCCATGGAGATCATCGAAGAGCTTGAACCATCGCGTCGCGGCACATACGGCGGAGCGGTCCTTTACGCCGACTTCTCAGGCAATCTCGACTCGTGCATCGCGATCCGGTCGCTGTTGGCAAAGGGAGGCAAAGGCTACGTCCAGGCCGGCGCCGGCATCGTGGCGGACTCCGTCCCCGAGCTCGAACATCAGGAGTCGCTCAACAAGGCGCAGGCAGTGATCCGCGCCATCGAACGAGCGCGCGAGCTATAGAGAGGCTTCTACTCTATTCCGCAGCCGTTCAGAAGTTCTCAAGCAGCCATACGTTTGAGCTCGACGTGTTTGCCCCGAGAGCCAGGTGGCGACCGTCAGGTGATGGAGTGCCTCCCAAAATCACGGGGCTGTAACCCTCGATCAACTTCCTGACCCGGCCATTCAGGTCCATACTGATGATTCCCGAGCGTGTGCCCCAGGAACCCCGTCCCATATAGCCCCCGACCCAGATGCTCTTGCTATCTGCAGCCCAGTCTGTACCGATGATCAACTTCACACCAGACACGGGAAGATATCGTTCTTTGTTGTCAGAGAGAGAAAGCACGCGTAGTACTGGTTTGTCATACGGATTCTGCGACCTGCTGGTCACCAGGTATTTGCCATCGGGAGAGAGATTCCAGCTGTTCATTCCGACTTCTTTTTTCAATCTGGCAGCCGAAAGCTCCGTGTCTTTTCCGCTCAAAGGATCAAAGGCAAAGAACCGGTAGTATTCAGAATCAATCTGGCTGTAGAGGCAGATGGTTGAAGGCAGCCTCGCACACTGATAACTCTGAATTCCCGGCTTTTCGAGCACAAGTTGGGAAGAACCGCCGGAGAGTGAAGTTCGCATGATGCGGACGGTGTCAGAAGGCCCGACGACCCAAGGGCCGGCCATGTATAAGACGCTTGATCCCTCGGGAGTTGGATGAGGCAGAAACACCTCATGTTCGCCGCCAACCAGCAACTCAGGCTGTCTCTGGTCGATGTTCTGCTTGAAGATATGGCTGGGTCCATCGCGATCTGAAACGATCAGCACCGCCTTGCTGTCGGGCGTCCAGGAAGCCGGAAAATCCTGCCTCTCGTCCAATGTGAGTCGGCGCGGCGGGCTCAACCGCTTGCCCTGCGCTTCCACATCGGTCAGATAAACATCTGCCTGCGAACTGGCGCGAAGCGTTGCGATTCGCTTCCCATCGCTTGTTATGCTGATGGACTGAATACCTTCTCGATCGTTCGTGATCCGGGCCGGTGAGGTGGTCGGGCGGCCGGTTCGTGTGTCAACCCGGGCCCACCACAAGTTGGCATCGCTCTGGTTCGGCTTTTCTTCTTGCAGGCAATAGATCAAACGGCCGGCCGAGGTCCAGACGATCTCCCGCCCCAGTCCGGTAGCTGACAAGACGGTTTCAGTACGCCCGCTCTTTAAGTCATATGTTTCAATTCTTGCGACAGGATTCTCAGACGAAACTCTGACGTACGAGATTCGGCTGCTGTCGGGCGCCCAAGCCACCGTCCCCAGCAGATCAGCACCAGCATCGACGATCTTTCGCACGTTGTTTCCGTCCGCATCAACCAGCCAGATCTCTTCGTCATCCCACGGACCTTTCTCAAAAGCAATTTGCTTTGCATCCGGCGACACTCTTGCCCATAAGCCTTCGTCCACAAGCTTTCGGGGAGTCCCGCCCATGATGGAGATCATCCACAGGCTCGGAGGGGGAGTCTCTGGATCTTTGATCCAGGACACGACAAGATGGACGCTGTCAGGGAACCAGCTCTCCACAGCCGGAGCGAATCCCTCCGGCAGGGGAACGCGATGCGTTTCGCCGCTGTCTACCAGTCGCAGATAAAAGCCGGATGAGTCGCTGTAGGCCAGATACTTGCCATCCGGCGAGATCGCGCTGCTTGTCAGTGGAGTGTCGCCGGGATTCGCGGTCAATCGCCGCCGGGTTGGCGCCGGACGAGCGACCACCCGGCTCCCGATTCCGACCCGACGCAACAGGCCCGCCAGGCGAGTTTGGCGTTGAACGTCAGATCCGATGAGTATCGCAACTACGCCTGCTACCACGGCGACTCCTGCTATCGCTACAGTAGCCTTCAGTTTCCATCGGCTATTTCTTTGACCCGCGACCGTAACCAGGTGGGGTACCGCCGCCTCGGGCGACGCCATGACGACAACGTTCGGAAGGCTGTGCGTCTCCTCCCTGCCCGATATCCACTCCACGGGAACCACGAACCGGTATCCAACCCGCGGCAGAGTCTCGATGTACTGGGGATTCTCGGCCGAATCTTCCAGCGCCTGTCTGAGCTTCTTAACCGCAGTGTTGACTCCATGTTCGAAGTCGACAAAGGTGTCTTCCGGCCACAGCGCGGAGCGGACCTGCTCGCGTGTGACGACCTGTCCTTCCGCCTCCACCAGGAGTCGCAGAATCTGGAGCGGCTTGTCCTGCACAGGAATCCGTTTGCCCGAGCGCAGCAACTCCCTGCTGCTCATGTCGAGCTGAAAAGGCCCGAACCGCGCGCTAAGGGGAGACGAGCGAGAAGACGTTGCCATCCAGGAACCCCGACCAGGTCCGATGTGGAGTCTAGCTCAATCGCAACGCCATGTCTCCATCAAAGCTGACAATCAGTTCACCTTTGCTGCCAAAGCGCACATCCTCATAGATTTATTGCGCTTCACCACCAGTTCACCGCTGGTGCATTGATTCGTTTGTGCAAGCCGTGCGACCTTCCGGCACACGGGAAAGAGGATCGCTGACCGGTGAGCCTCTGAACCTCACGTTGAAGTCGCCGGGTCTTGCGTCTTCCCCTCGGCGGTGAGAAAAACCGACGCGGCCAGCAAATCCCGATTGGAAGCTGCACCGCAAATCGAACAGTCCGATACAGACCCCAAGGAGGTCTCTATGAAAGGCAAATCGCTCTTCAGTATTCTTGCGGCTTCAATGATGCTTGCTTTCTCCTCGGCGATTGCCGTGGCTGAAGTCCCCGGCTTTCACTGCTCAAACAGAACGCTTTCTGGGAGCTACGGCTTCACTATCGAGGGCACAATTCTCGGCCCGAATTTCCATATTCGCGGCCTGGCTCTACAGCACTACGATGGCCGCGGAAACATCACACAGGTTGATCACCTTGTGACAGAGGGCATGGCGCCGACGGATGCGTGGACGCCCGGAACGGGTACGTACACCGTGAATCCAGATTGCACGGGATCCGCTGTCATCAACAGCCCTTCGAACCCTTTTCCAGTCGCATTGCACTTCGTAATCGTGGACAACGGCAACGAAATCCGGCAGGTCGTCGATGCCAATGCAGTGGTTGCGGTAGGCATCAAAGTCCACCAGGAAGACTGACACGGCTCACCCGAACATGATTGCGACAGCCCGACTCGGGCTCGATCAGGGATGCGATTCAACTGCAACCCAAGGTCCGAAGGATAGAGGGGCGCCTTCAGCGAAGAAGCGCCCCGCATCCATTCCACAAGATCGAGACGCAGTTCTTATTCGGCCCCGAAGAGGCGACGGAGGAAGTGACCCATCCGATTGAAGAAGCCGGGCTTCTTTTGTGTTGTCTCCTGCTTGTTTTCGCCTAGCACCGCTTTGGTCTTTTTATGCGGGGTCGCTTTCACAGATACTTCCGGATCTGGTTGATGCTGGCCGCTCTTATAAACAAAGGTATCAGTCGCCCCGCTTGGCGCGCCCGCTGGGGCGACCCCCGGAGGCCCGGGAGGTGCAAGAGGCGCAAGCCCCGCGCTTTGCGCCAATGGAAACTCATTGCTGTTCGGCTTTGGCGGCTCCGGGCATCCGCAAGGTTCCTTCTCCTGGTCCACCACTTCGAAAAGGCTGCCGTGCTGGAACATCACGCGCTGTCCTGGCTGCACTCGATAAACGCTGCCGTCAAAGACGCTGGTGACAAGCACGTAAGGCGCGTTGATTCCCGCATTGTCGACACAAGTATCTCCGTGCTGTCCCAGACGCAGTTTCAAGTTTGCTGCGCCGGGGCTGCCGATCAGGATGCGGAAATCGGGAGTCAGCACGATGTCGGAGTTGCGGCCGGTCGCAAAGCTCGCTTCGATCGCACCGTGATCGAAAACCATCATGAGGCCGGGAACCTCGCCCGCTGGCACGCTTGCATCGACGGCCAGCTTGACGGTGGTGGAGGCACACACCCGCAACATTCCGCGATGTGGCAGTGTGACCTCGGTCGTAGTGGCTCCCGACGTAACCGCGCCGCTTGAAGCAATCATGGCCCTTCCATTCGCAACCTGGAGCGCGCCAGTGACCATGGCGGCGCTGCCCGGCTCCTTGCTGTCGAGCGGCACGATCGCTATCGGACCTTTTTCGGCGGGTCCGCGCTGCGCGGGCCCGTTTGCCACCCCATTTTGCACCTGAATCGCCTGAGTCGGAACGCTTGCGGCGGGGGCACGCTCCGGTGCAGCCGCGGATTGCGCACAGAGATGCGGCACAGCAGACAAAGTCGCGAACAAAGCAAGATCAGCAACCCTTGAGCTGAAGTTTGAAGAGGCCCGGCATTTTGTCGAAAGAGAAATTGCTCGCATCGTGCCTACATTTCCAGAAAGTTGCGAATCATCTGGTGACCGCCCTCGGTCAGGACGCTTTCGGGATGAAATTGGACACCCTCGATTGGAAGTGTGCGATGGCGTAATCCCATAATGACGCCTGCACCCTTATCTTTGGCCTCGTGAGCTTCGGGGGTGCGCGCGGTGATCGCGAGCGAGGAAGGCAGAGAGTCTTCAGCCACAATGAGCGAATGATAGCGTGTACAGGTAAGCGGAGTGGGCAGGCCGGCAAAGACGCCCTTCCCATCATGGTCAACCTTGCTTGTCTTGCCGTGCATGAGCTGATGAGCGCGCACCACCTGGCCGCCGAATGCCTCGCCAATAGCCTGGTGGCCGAGACAAACGCCAAGAATGGGCGTTCGCCGCGACGAAGTCGCCATGTGCCGGATCAGCGGTACCAGAATCCCGGCCTCGCCCGGTGTGCATGGGCCCGGAGAAAGCAGGATGCGCTCGGGCTTCAGGGCCTCAACCTCTTCCACAGTCAATTCATCGTTGCGGCGCACCTCAACCTTCGCGCCAAGTTCGCCCAGATATTGGACAAGGTTGTAGGTAAACGAATCGTAGTTGTCGAGAACAAAGACCATGGGTGAGTTTCAGTGTAGCGCGATGACTCGAGAGCTTGAGGAAAGAGACGAGTTGGCTGGGAAAAGGGCACCCAGCACGCACCGCAGGTGCAATCCGGCCAGCAGCCGACGTAAAACTGTCCTAAGGCGAAAAAGCCTCTTGACAGGAGAACACGGCTGCAAGATTATATGTCGTATACGACGTATCGTATGCGACGGAGATTGAAGATGACCCACATTAACGTGAGTTCAGCGATTGGATACGCATGGGATGCCCTTGGACTGGTCTGGCTGGCAGGACTGGCGTTTACCAAGCGGACGGTGCGGAGACAGCCGAGCGGGGCGCGACTGTTTCACCTGGCCCTGGTATTGACGGGGTTCACGCTGCTTGGGAGCCATTGGTTTGAATACGGCTGGTTTGCAGAGCGTTTCCTTCCCTACGCGAGGACGCTGGAGCTTTGCGGGCTGGCTGTGACGGTTGCCGGATGCCTGTTTGCGATCTGGGCCCGCCTGACGCTTGGTTCCAACTGGAGCGGACAGGCAACTGTGAAGGCAGGCCACGAGCTCGTGATTACGGGTCCCTATGCGCTGGTGCGGCACCCTATCTACACGGGAATTGTCACGGCGGCGCTCGGAACTGCGCTTGCGATTGGCCAGATGAGATGCATCTTCGGCATTGGAGTCCTCGTACTTGGGCTGATGATCAAGATGAGCCAGGAAGAGCGCTTGATGTTGCAGACGTTTCCTCAGGCCTATCCGCGGTACCGGCAGCGTGTGAAGGCGCTGATTCCGGGTCTGCTGTAAGAAGATGGTGTACGTGAGCGAGACGAAGGAAGACCAGCGAGAACTGAACGTGGACATTGCCACGCAAGCGGAGCAGATGGAGCAGGACCTGAGCGGCATTCGCCGATCTTTGCGGAAACCATTCGAAGCCGAGATTGCAAGAGGCGACCTGACGTTACCGCAGAAGGCGGTCATGCGCGAGGTGGTGCGCCATCACGGAATCAGCCTGAAGGACCTGAGCCGCGCCGTGAGCCTTGCGCATTCGACGGTCAGCGGCATTGTCGATCGGCTTGAGAAGCGCGGAATGATTGAACGCCGGCCCAATCCCGCCGATGGGCGCGTCAGCTGCATCTACCCGGCAGCGGTGGTCGAGGAATTTGTGCGCGAACGCATTCCCGTGCTCCGCAGAGGACCGCTGCAGGTCGCGCTGGAGCGAGCGACCGTGGAAGAACGCGCGGCGATCGGCCAGGCCCTGCGAAAGCTGAGGGAGTTGCTGGCGGAAGAGTAAGATCCGATGAAAATGCAGAAGGTTGCGCTACGGCGGCATCTGCAACACTGGCACTGGTCCGTCATCTATGGTTCTTCATTTCTTGATCCAAGGTCGCGTGCAGGGCGTGGGCTTCCGGTGGTATGTGCACCGGGAGGCGAGCGAACTGGATTTGCGCGGCTGGGTGCGCAACACCGAGGACGGCGATGTTGAGGTGGTCGCCTCGGGCTCCATCGAAGATCTTGCTGAGCTGCGCGCCAGCCTGCGGCGTGGACCGCGTGGAAGCCGGGTAGACAGGCTCATCGAGCATTATCTCGATGAGAGAGAGGCCGCCGGCCTGACATCGTTCCGCATTGAAGGGGCGTGGTAGCGCGCGCTACGCGCGCAGGGGTCAGAGAACAGGGATCAGTGGTCAGAAGCCCAGGGGCAAGCTGACGCATCTTTAGGCTTTGCAACTTTAGGTGCGCGCGTTCGTTGTCGTGAGGAGCGTGGCTTGGCTGGCTGACGAATGCTGGCAAGAACGCTGTCAGGTTCTTGACCACTGATCCCTGATTACTGATCCCTGTTCTTCTATAATCTTTAAGGAAGAAGACCTTTCTCCCCATCGGTTCCCTTCCTGCAATTTTATTCAAGCCACAGCTTGAACAAGACTCGAGGAGCAAGTGTTAGTGCGCGAAACTGTGAAGCCCATCGACGTTGAAGCACTGAAGGCGCTGGTACGCACGGTGCCTGATTTTCCCAAGCCGGGGATTCTGTTTTATGACATCACGACGCTGCTGAAAGACAAGACCGGCTTCGCAGGCCTGATTGATGCGCTGGCGGCACACTACATCGAGCGCAAGATTGACCTGGTGCTCGGCATTGAGGCGCGGGGCTTCATCTTCGGGCCGGCGCTGGCATATCGCCTGAATGCCGGGTTTGTTCCGGTGCGCAAGCCGCGCAAGCTGCCCGCCCCTGTGGCGCGCGTGACCTATGACCTGGAATATGGCTCGGACTCGCTGGAGATCCACCTGGACGCCATCGAGCCGGGCCAGCGCGTGGTTCTGGTGGACGATCTGCTCGCCACCGGCGGCACCATGGAAGCGACGGTCAAGCTGGTGAAGCAGCTCGGCGGAGAAATTGCCGGCCTTGGGTTTGCGGTCGAGCTTGACTTCCTGAAGGGCCGCGACCGATTCAAGGAGTACGACGTCTTCAGCCTTCTGCACTACAACGAGTAGTCGCTACAGCATCTCTTTTGTGGCGCTCTCTGAAGTCATGCTTTTGGCAGGTTCTTCAGAACCGTCGCCCTGCAGCATCTGCGCGTCGGCAAAGCGATATCCGACATACACATCCGTGAGCAGGTAGATCGGGTGTGAGGGATCGTCCTCGATCTTCTTGCGCAGCTGGCGGATGAACGTGCGCAGATACTCCACCTCTTCGCGGCAATCGGCTCCCCACACGGCGGTCAGTAGCTTGGCATAGGTGACGACGCGACCGGCGCGGCTCATCAGGCAGTAGAGAATGTCGTACTCCTTGCGCGTGAGGTGAACCGGCTGTCCACGCTTGGTAACGCTGCGTTTCGCCGGGGTGAGGCGGATTTCGCCGATCTCGATGGGAGCATCTTCAGCGCGCGCCGGGGCATGCACGCGACGGACAGCGGTTCGGATGCGAGCGATAAGCTCGCGGGTACTGAACGGCTTGGTCACGTAGTCGTCGGCGCCAAGCTCAAGCGCTTCGACCTTTTCCTCTTCTCCTTCGCGAACGGTAACCATGAGTACAGGCAGGCGCGGCGCAAACGCACGGATCCGGCGCAGCGTTTCGATGCCGCCGATTCCGGGCATGTTGATGTCGAGCAGGACGACGTCGTACGGGCCGGAATGCAGCAACTGGAGAGCCTCTTCACCGCGCGACGCCTCTGCAAACTGAAATCCCAGTTCCACCAGTGGCGGCCTGAGGGCACGGCGAATGGCAGCTTCGTCATCGACAATGAGAACTGCGAATTGCAGACTGGTTCATGATGTTTCTCTCTTTCGTGCCTGGGCTGGGATTGCCGCGATAAAAGGTTGTGCCCTCATCCTCGCTCGCTGGTCACCCAGACGTACCCGCCGTGGATCATTGCCGCGCGCTTGGCCACGGAGAGCCCGATGCCCGTGCCCGCGGCGCGATTGGATGAATTGGACGAACGATAGTAGCGATCGAAGATGCGTTCGCGGTCTGCCATTGGAATCACGGGACCGAAGCTGTGCACTGAAAAGATGACTTCAGCCTTGGACTGCACGGCGCGAATGGTGATGGTGGTGCCGTAGATCGAATATTTGCATGCATTGTCGATGTACTGCGAGAGCAGCATGACCATCAATTGCCGATCGCAGCAGAGAATCAGGCCGTCGTCGGGCAGATCGATCGAAACCTTCATGGCTGGCCAGTCGATCGCTGAGAGAGCTGACGACCTCGTCGATCAGCGCGCCAACGCCGACGGGAACAGCGTGCACGGCGACCTCGCCGGCATCGAGCCGAGCGGTGGTAAGCAGGCGCGTGGTGAGTTCGTTCAGCAGATCCGTCTGTTCGTTGATGAGGGAAACCAGTTCGCTTTGTCCGGCTGAGAGCTTGCCCATCTCGCTGAGTCCTGTGGAGGCGGCGCGAATCGCAGTCAGCGGAGTCTTGTACGCGTGGGCCAGGCTGTCGAGCACAGTCGAACGAAGCTGCTCTGTTCGCCGCTCTGTTTCGATGCGGCTTTCGTTGGCGAAGGCGCGATAGCGGTCGAAGGTGATGGCAATCAGCGAGGCAATCGCGTTGTTCGTCAGCGGGCTGGTGTCGCCGCGCAGAACACAGACTGCCGATGGGAACGGTGCCGAGCCGAACAACGCGACGGCTGATGCCGGTTTCCGGATCGTCGTCGGAGGTTTCGAAGTAATAGACGTTCTGCGCGAGTTCCTGCGGATCGACGTTCCAGAAGCCGGCCTGGTAGGTCTCGTGCAGATCCGCATCGAAGAGGACAACCGCTTCGAGAGCGAATATTTCGTGGACCAGTTCCGCAAGCTGCGCGCCGGGCTCGACATGCAGGTTCATCTGCAGCGTGCGCCGCGTGAACTCGTAGAGATCGTGCATCTGGCCGCCCCACGAATCGGACTCCCGGGCATGCTCCGTGACGCGAGCAGACAGCCGGCTGACAACGAGTGCGGTAAGAACGAAAGCCAGAAGGGTGACGGAATTGGCAGTGTCGGCGGCAAGATTGAGCCGGGTTTGGCGCGCCGTGAAGTAGCTCTGGACCGCCACGGCCGAGAAGGAAACGATGACGGCCTGCCAGAATCCGCACAGCAGAGCGGTGGGCACGACGATGAGCAGGTAAAGCAGAACAGCGACCGGCAGCAGCCATTGCAGCCAGTGAGCCAGCGCTCCCAGCATGACAACCGACACGATCCCCAGCGCGCACTCCATCGAGAAAAGGAATGCCTTCTGCCCGGCGCCACGCATGCGGCGCGTTCCGAAAGCAGTGCGGAGAGGAATGTAGGTTCCAGACAACCAGATACCAGCCTTTCCGTGCTGCAGCCACGGGTGATAAGTTGAGCCAGCAAAATGGGTCGCGCCAGTGAATCTGCAGACCCAATGTGTAATACGCTTGAGCCTGATTGCAGCGGCGCCCCGCGGACCTCTGTCCCGCTTTGCCGGAAGAAACTGTTGCAGGTGAACGACGACTCCGGGAAAACCTCCTACGTGCTCAATTTGTCTGTGCTCTGACTGAGCAAGGCTTCGCTGCACAGGGGATTGGAAGTAATTTTAACAGCATCCTCATGTGATCTTTATGTGGCCCGGTGTAGCGGAGCGAAGCCTGGATGCCCGCAAACGTGCGGCTCGGTTTCGCGACCGCAATAAATTCTTTTTTTAATCCTCATCTGTTCTTTATGCCTGCTTTGCATTACTAGTGTTAGCCGCAACGATTCAAAGGCAACAGAAAGATCAGCGCTAGTGCGCATTAGAGTTTGCACCTTTGCCTGACAGAGGTACGCCGTTTGTGCGTCTCGACTGGCCTAATTGATCGGTAGTCCGCACATAAAGAGATTGCTCACCAGCTTTCTCCCGGCCCGAATTCATCCGTGTCATACCTCACCATCTTTCCAGGAGGAATGTGTCGATGTTCATCAAGCCGAGTCACATCATTCTTCAATCAATTACCGGTGCAGCACTGGCACTTGCGCGCTATTGGTGTCCGCTCATGCACAGTCGCCCGCAACTGCCTGCACCCGCGCCGGCACCTGCTACTACCATCACTGCTGCCGCTACTTCGGCCGAACGACACCCGCACCGGCAACAGCGCCAGCCCCGCTTTCCACGTTCGTTCTCACGGGTCCGCTGCAATGGCTGCCGCCGGCGACCTTCGATGCCGGACCGCTGGGCAAGCTGTCCGTCAACGGCATTGTGACCGGTTTCTCGCAGTTCCAGAGCAATCACGTGCCGGGAGACGAGAGTGCGCAGGCCACGCTGAGCAACGGGCAGATTTTCATTCAAAAAGCGGACGGAAAGTTTCAGTACTTCATCCAGGCTGGCGTCTACACCATGCCGGCACTTGTCAGTGCCGTTTGCTAGCGCCCAAACTACCGTGACCAATTTCTACGGGCCTGTTCCGGTCGCTTACCTGAAGCTGCCGGTAGGAAAGACCACCCAGTTCCTTATCGGCTCTCTTCCCACGCTGATGGGCGCCGAGTCCACCTTTACGTACCAGAACTTCAACATCGAGCGCGGCATCGTCTGGAACCAGGAAAACGCGGTCAATCGCGGCATCCAGGTGAATCAAACCCTGGGTAAGTACCTGAGCGCCTCGTTCAGTTGGAACGACGGTTACTATTCCAACCGCTACTCGTGGCTCTCGGGCTCGGTGACCTTTACGAAGGGGCCGCATGTCCTGGTGTACGACGGGATGGGGAACCTCGGACAGACCGTCTTTCAAACGGCAGCTACGCCGATACAGAACAACGGCTACATGCACGCGGTGATCTATACGTACACCAAGGGCCCGTGGATCGTTTCGCCGTACTTCCAGTACGGCAACCTGCCGACCAACCCGACGGTCGGCGTCGTCAAGGGTACATCCGCAACCGGCGGTGCGATCAATGTCAGCTACGCATTCAAGAACGGCTTCTCGCTTCCGGCGCGCGTGGAATACCTCACGAGTTCGGGGAGTGCTACCGACGGATCGGTCAACATGCTGGGCTTTGGAGCGGGCAGCGCAGGCACCACTTTCACCGCAACGCCAACCTACCAAAAGGGAGGCATGTACCTTCGCAGCGATCTCGCGTGGGTGCACGCAACGAACTACACGCCGGGCAGCTGTCTTTGGCACGACGGGAACGGATGCGAACCAATTCCGGGGCGTACTTGAATTCGGCTTCATCTTTGGCAACAACATAACTGAGAAATAGCCGCATCAACTGGCGATTGAGCATTCGTCCGCATGGAAGGTTCATCACCTTCCATGGCCATGGTCGCTCTATGTGCCCAGACGGCTCCAGCAACAGTTGTGCAACTGGAAGCTGCGGCGTTAAGAAGGCGACTCAGAGAATTTCGGTTCTTCATTTCATCTTCATTTCAGCGCACCTAGCATTCACATAAACCAGAAAGCCACACCAGCCAGGCCCGGAAATCACAAACGGGCGAGCCCAGGAAAAATCCCGGAGGGACCAAGCCGGGAACAGACCCAAGAATTTCGAATTCCAGGAGAATGTTCATGGCAGATCAGAAAGCACCACAGATGCAGGCGACCCTGGGTCTCACCGGGTTGACCAGCAATGCAATGGCGCTCATTGCTCCCGGCGCCTTCCTATGGCTCACCTTCTTCATCCAGGCAACGACCGGAGTGGCAGGACAGCCATCCACCGCGCCGGCAATGTGGGCCGGCATCTTCGCTGCGCTGCTGCTCTGCCTGGCAACCGCCGTGGCCTACGCCGAGATTTCCAAGCTCTATCCCGGCACCGGGTCGAGCTACTACTACGCGGAACAGGCGCTGCTGTCGAAAGACAAGGCGTTCAAGTATGCCCGCGTCGCAAAGTTCATCGTCGGCTGGGGCTCGCACCTCTACTACTGGGTCTATCCCGGCGTGATGGTGGCGGTCACCGGCGTCTTCGTGGGTTATGTGGTCGGCTTCCTCTATCCGAACTTCATCAGCGGCGCGAACCCCGGCCCGGTCTTCATGGCCCTGGTTGCGATTGTCGTTCTCGTTCTTTGTGGCGTGGATCGCGCAGAAGGGCGCAGGCGCATCGACGGCCGTCAACCTCGCCATCAACGTCGTCCAGATCTCCGCGCTGATCGTCTTCAGCGTGCTGGCATTTGGCTATCGCGTCAATCATCCCAGCGGGTCACGCCCGGCATTCCAGTACGACTCGCAGACGCTGGCTACCTACACCTATCAGTTCGCCACCGACAAGACCGGCGCAACCATTCGCGATGCGAGCGGCGTGCCTCAGCCGCTGCTGGATTCGGCCGGCAAGCCAGTTCCCTTCACGATCACTTATCCCGACAAGGACGCCAGCGGCAACATGCTCACGCATACCTCCGCCAAGTCTCGGTGGTTGTGCACGCACAATCTCAACTGGGTGTTCATTCAGGCGACTGTCGCGATTCTGATCCTGGTCGGCTTTGAATCGGTGACGGCGATGGGAGGCGAGGCCAAAAACCCGACCAAGCATATTCCCATCGCGGTGATCGCCTCGCTGCTGATCCAGGGGCTGGTCTGCTATCTGATCGAGTATTTCTGCGCCAACTACTTCCTCAACTCGGGGTACACGATGCAAAGCGCGGCGGGCTCCGCGGCGCCGATCGGCGACATGATGATCATCGTCGGCGATGCGCTGCTCGGCCAGGGCCATGGCAAGTACTTCATGCTGGCCGAGGCGGTCACGGTGTTCCTGGCGCTGATCGGCACCACGCTGAGCTGCATGAACACCGGCGCCCGCGTGACCTACGCGATGGGCAAGGACGACGAAGCGCCTGAGCACTTCGGCATGCTTCACGCCGAGTCGCTGTCGCCGCGGCGGCCATCTGGACGCTGGCCGTCATCTCCGCGATCATCGGAGTCGTTGCTGTCTCGCTGGTCTTCGCCGACGCCAGCGCGCCGACCGACGCCACCATCGCGGCGCTGCCGCACGGCATCTTCTCCAGCTTTGGCTACTCTACGCACGACAAGCTGGCAGCAATGCCCAACTCGCTGCTGACCATCACGCTGACCTCGAACTTCGGCACGTTCATTCTCTACGCGCTGAGCTGCTTCCTGTGCATCGTGGCGTTTCACAAGCGGCCCGACCACAGCTTTGTGAGGCACACTCTGATCCCGGCTTCGGACTCGTTGGCGAACCTGGTCTGCATGGGCTTCTACGTGGCCGGTCCGTTCTTCAACCTCGGCACCAAGATGGAGCCGTTGACGGCGCTGGGCATCTCGGCGGTCTGGGGCCTGTACGGCGCGGTTTACTTCCTGCGAACGTCCAAGGCGAAGGGCAAGTCCGTTTTGCTCGAAGAAAAGATCACCGTCAAATCGTAACCACTGTCAACCAAACCGCAGATGCTGGGTGGCATTCCATCCCGACTCTCAAAAGAGGGCCGCGAATGGGGAACCACCCAGTTTTCGTTTGAGAGTATTGCAGCAAAAATCCCAAAAGTTCCCCCTCGATTGCGGGGAGCGACCGAGGCGACGGCCCAATGTTGGACGTAGTGTTTGGACAGGCAAGCGATCCCGGCAAAGTTCGCACCAACAATGAAGACTCGCTCGGATCCTTCATTCCCAATTCACGGCACCAGGCCCGGTCGCACGGTTATCTGTTCGCGGTTGCCGATGGAGTGGGCGGAATGGACCTCGGCGAGGTCGCCTCAGCCACGGCCGTCTCGGTGCTGACTGACGAGTTTGAGAAAGCCCAGTCAGGCTCCATGCTGATCAGCCTGCTGCCGCGCCTGGTGCAGCATGCCAACGCGGCAGTTCACGACCGCACACTGGCTCCCGAGTATCGCGGAAAGAAGATGGCGACCACGGTGGTGGCGTGCGCGCTTCGCCACGACCAGGCAGTCGTTTCGCATGTGGGCGATTCGCGCTGTTATCTCGTTCGCAATGGGAGGGCGAGGCAGATCACGCAGGACCACACGTGGGTGAACGAGCAGAGGAAGATGGGGCTCATCTCGGCAAGCGAGATCGCGGAGTCCGATGCGCGCCATGTCCTGATCCGGTCGCTTGGACCCGAGATGTTCGTTTCTCCTGACACGACAGCCCTGACGGTGCAGCCTGGTGATGTCCTGGTGCTTTGCTCCGACGGCCTGCATGATGAGTTGCCCGAAGCGACGCTGGCTGAGATCGTTTCGCAGAACAAGAACATTGAGGAGATTGCCCGCGAACTGGTGGCGCGCGCCGTCGACATGGATGGGAACGACAACACGTACGGCGCAGGTGATTCGTGTCCGCTCGGTGGAGCAGGTTGGCATGTACCGCGGCCGTCCCTACCGGCTTCCCATCTGAACCCTAGCCCTCCGGCGATGCGTATGAAAAGACTTACGAAATCCTTAGAGATACTCACCCGGCACCCGATAAAGTAGATTCAAGCGTCCACTTGGAGAGAAGTCGCTGATGGGTTTTCTCGACAGCGTTGAAGCTGGCTCGCAAATCGACCACTACCGCATCGAGGCGCCGGTCGCCCGAAGCGGAATGGCGTCGATCTTCCGGGCTGTGGACCTGCACGACAACAAACGGGTCGCGCTCAAGATTCCGCACCCCGACATGGAAGCTGATCCCATCCTTTTCGATCGCTTTCAGCGCGAAGCCTCCATTGGAGAAAGACTCAATCACCCGGGGGTGATGCGCGTTTACAGCGCCGAAAAGCGCTCGCGCGTGTACATGGTGATGGAGTGGTGCGAAGGACGCCTGTTGCGCCAGATCCTCGCCGATGGACGAATTTCGCAGGACCGGGCCACTCCGCATCACACTCGAAGGTCCTGGATGCGCTCGAGTACATTCACGAGAATGGAGTTGTTCATCGCGACCTGAAGCCGGAAAACATCATGGTCGATGGCAAGGACAACATCAAGCTGATCGACTTTGGCATTGCCGGCGATTCCGCGGCGCGTCGGCTGACCTATGCCAATTTCACAGCGACGCTGGGCACGGCGGACTACATTTCTCCGGAGCAGGTCAAGGGAAAGCGGGGCGATGGACGCTCGGATATTTACGCAATGGGCGTCATTCTCTACGAGATGCTCACGGGGAGACTTCCCTTCTCCGGTTCGTCGCCCATGGAGGTGATGAACGACCGGTTGTTGAATTACCCGATGCCGCCCTCGGTCGCCGAGCCGGCCGATCTCGCCGCAACTGCAGGAAGTCCTGTACCGGGCGCTCGAACGCGATCCTCAGAACCGCTACGCGCACGCACGCGAGTTTGCACATGATTTGCAGCATCTGGACGAGGTCGGCGTCGAAGACCGACCCGAACTCCGAAACTGGGAAAAGCGAAAATCGCACAAGCCTCGCGCCGTGCTTTACTATGGAGCTTTAGCCCTCATTCCAGTTGTTATTCTGTTGCTGATGGTGCTTGTCGCACGCCACCGGTAGGGCGTCTCCGGTTGGCGATCTTCACGGGTTCTTTATGCCCGGAACCCTAAACTATCAACTGACTGCCACAACTCATTTTTCCTGCCCGGAAGGAGAACCATGTCGACTGAGTACCGCAATTTTCTCGCACTCCCATACGGAGAGCTTGAAGAGCTGAACCTGCAAGCGAAGGCTGACCGCATGAATCGCGTGCCAATTGACGAAATTCGCGAGAAGCGTCTGAAGTACCTGACCGACGAGAAGCGGATCAAGGCTGTGACAGTGCTGTTCTCTGATCTTGAAGGCCGCCTGCACCTGCTGGACTACGACAAGAAGTTTCTGCTTGGCGCCTACGAGAACCTGACGTTTGACGGCTCGTCGATTCGCGGCTTCACCGCGCAAAAGGAGAGCGACCTTCGCCTGGGCATCGACTGGAGCGCCTTCTACTGGGTGCCGGCGGATGTGTTCGGCAACGGCAAGGTGCTGGTTTTCGGCATGGTGATCGACAAGGACGGCACCCTCTATTCCGGGGACCTGCGCGGCGTGCTGAAGAACTACTCCGACAAGCTGTACAAGGAGAAGGGCTACACGCTGAATGCGGCCAACGAGATCGAGGGTTTCCTGTTTGCCGGCCGCGATGCGGAGAGACGCTTCCACGAGACGGGCAAGTTCGAATTCATTAACACGGGCGGATACTACCATGTTCTTCCGCTGGATCCGCTGCGCCAGTTCATCGATACGTCCGCAGAAGTGCAGCGCGCCATGGGCTTCCAGAACGAGAAGGACCACCCCGAGGTAGCGCCCAGCCAGTTTGAGATCAACTACGGCTACTCCGAAGTGGTGGCCGCGGCCGACCAGATTCAGCTTTACAAGCTGCTGACCCGCCAGATTGCCAACAACATGGGCTATACGGCGAGCTTCCTGCCCAAGCCCGTGGTGGGTGTGAACGGCAGCGGCATGCACACCAACGTTTCAGTTTCAAAGGGCAAGACCAACCTGTTCTGGGACGAGAAGGGCGAAGAGCAACTCTCCAAGTTTGGCTGGGACTTCCTGGATCGCATCCTGAGCCACGCGCTCGACATCTGCCTGATCTTCAATTCGAGTGTGAACGCATACCGGCGTCTCGATCCTCATTTCGAGGCGCCCAACCAGATTCGGGCCTCCGCGACCGACCGCGGCGCAATGGTCCGCGTGCCCATCGGCAACCACCGCTCGATGCGCACCGAAGTGCGTGCGGTTGCGCCAGACGCCAACCCGTACCTTGCGCTTTATTCGATCTTCAAGACGGGCATCGACGGGCAGATTGCTGGATCTGGATGACCTGCGCGCCGGCGGACGCTTCCTGCCGGACAACATCCAGGCAGCGATTGAAGACTTCAAGTCGTCGGACTGGATTGCAGAGATTCTCGGATCGGACGTACAGGGCCGCTATGTCGACCTGAAGCAGGCTTCTGCCAACCGCTCTCCGCGTGAACTCGGCACGTTCGTCAAGGCCTCTGAGGTGCAGTACCATCACGAGATCTACAACCAGTCGCTCTGGAACCTCTTCTAGGCGACCGAACCCGGATCAATCCGGACTGGCAATCGGCGGCGCGATCTGCAATGATCGCGCCGTCTTGCGTTTGGGAGGTATGCAGATGGAAATCTGCAATTCGATCGGCGCCAGGCGCGCTTGATCCAAACCTGCGAATTGCGCCGGAACTGTAGAAAGCCGTTGCTATCGAGCCCGGTTCGCGGGAATATCAATTCAATCTTGGTTTCCTGCTCCGGTCGCGCGGAGGTTCAATGGCAATTTGCGCTGCTTGAGGAGGAAGAGCGGCAATTCGGAACAAGGAACTGCGGCGAAGTGATCAACCGGCAAGTCGCAAAGAACCTGCAAGTTGCGATGGATAGTGATACACGCAACGACGTTGAGATTTCATCCCTGATTGTCTAATCGGCGGCTGGCCGATGCACCGGAAACCCGTCGTCGCGCGTCTACAGATATGAACACACCGGTTTTGGTCGGGCCGGATACAGGAGCCATCGATGGCAGCTCACCCTCTTCCCCAAACGCTGGGGGAACTGCGTAGCAGCACCGTGTTTTCCGCGGCGCGACTGAACACGCGCAGCATCAAGGACGAAATGCGCGCCAACCTGATTGCCCGGCTTCGGGCGCAGGAACCTCTCTTCCCGGGCATTATCGGATTTGAGGATACGGTGGTGCCGCAGATCGTGAACGCGATACTGTCGCGGCAGAATTTCATTCTGCTTGGATTGCGTGGCCAGGCAAAGAGCCGTATTTTGCGAGCGCTGACCGCGTTGCTTGACGAGCGGCTGCCATACATTGCGGGATGCGAGATTCGCGACGATCCCTATCGGCCACTCTGCAAGCGCTGTCGAGACCTGATCGCGGAGCGCGGCGACAGCACGCCAATTGCGTACCTCTCCCGTGATGAGCGCTACGTGGAAAAGCTTGCCACACCCGACGTGACGGTTGCCGACCTGATCGGCGATCTCGATCCGATCAAGGCGGCGCGCGGCGGGCAAGATCTTTCCAGCGAACTCACAATGCACTACGGACTGCTGCCTCGCGCAAATCGCGGTATCTTTGCGATCAACGAACTGCCCGACCTGGCGGGCAAGATCCAGGTTGCGCTCTTCAATATCATGCAGGAAGGTGACGTTCAGATTAAGGGATACCCGGTGCGCCTGGCCCTGGATGTGGCGCTCGTGTTCAGCGCGAACCCCGAAGACTACACGGCGCGCGGCAAGATCGTGACGCCGCTCAAGGACCGCATTGGCTCGGAGATTCGCACACACTATCCTGAGACGCTCGAAGAAGGCATGGCGATCACCGCGCAGGAAGCATGGTCAGAGCGGGACGCGTCGCAAATTGAGATTCCGCCTTATGTCAGGGCTGTTGTCGAGCAAGTCGCATTCTCCGCACGCGACGACAAGAAAGTGGATAAGCGAAGCGGCGTGAGCCAGCGCCTTCCCATCGCGACGATGGAGCTGGTTGTGTCCAACGCCGAGAGACGCGCCTGTTGCATGGCGAGAAGATCGCGGTGCCGCGTGTAAGCGACATTTACGCGGCCCTGCCCGGCATCACAGGCAAGCTCGAACTCGAATATGAAGGCGAGATGCGCGGCGCCGACACAGTCGTCCGCGAATTGATTCGCAACGCGGTCGGCAAAATCTACGATCGCTACTTTGCAGACGTCGACACACAGCAGATCGAGCAGTGGTTCAACCTCGGTGGCACGGTCAAACTCGATGACAATCAGTCGAGCGCCACTGCTCTTGCCGACCTGAAAAAGATTCAGGGACTATTTGAAAAGCTGTCGCCCCTGGAGACGAAGGTGTCGGATGCTCCGCCGAAAGCCGTTGCCGCAGCGGAGTTCCTGCTCGAGGGCCTGGTGGCTCATCGCAAGCTGAGCCGCAGCGAGGAGCGCGGATTCGCCGCACAGGAAAAGGCTCCGCGCAAACAGGAACGCGCCGATCTGGAAATCGAGTATGACGACTGGCAAAGGGCACGCCGCACAGGACGTGGCGGACTCAACTAGATCCGGGGCGGCCGGTTCCCTTCTCCCACGCGACCAGAGAAGGCCATCGGGCAGCCGGAACGAACGTCGAGGATCAATATGAAGCGTGTTCGCTATACCAAATTCGTCGGCGACCTGGCCTCCGAGATGGACATGGAAGACCTGTTGAAGGCGCTCTCCGACTTTCTCCTCGATTCCGGCTTTCATGACCCCTACGGCCGTTTTCAGGATCTGGACCACACGCTCGATAGCCTGCGCGATGCTTTGCGGCAGCTGCTGGAGTCGGGAGACTTTTTCGATGAACAAATTCGCCAGGCCCTCGATCAAATGGCACAGGAGGGCAAGCTGGATGAATTGATCGAGAAACTCATCCAGCGCATGGAGCAGGAGAACTACATCTCCACAACTCAGCGCCCCGATCCCGAACGTCTGTCGCAGATGATGGGTCAGGCAGGCAATGTGCAGGGCGAGGTCCGGTTCGAGGTGACCGACAAGAGCCTCGATTTCCTCGGTTACAAGACGTTGCGCGATCTGCTCGGCTCCCTGGGCAAGTCGAACTTTGGCCGCCATGATACGCGGCATTGGGCCACTGGAATTGAAGCCCACGGCGCATCGCAGCGCTACGAGTTTGGCGATACGCTCAACCTCGACGCAATCACGACGCTCAAGTCGGCGATTGCACGCGAAGGCATCAGCCTGCCGTTGAACCTGGAATATGACGACCTCCACGTGCACCAGTGCGAGTACCAGAGTTCATGCGCAACAGTGGTGATGCTCGACTGCTCTCACTCGATGATTCTCTACGGAGAGGATCGCTTTACGCCCGCCAAGAAAGTTGCGATGGCGCTGTCGCACCTCATTCGCACACAGTATCCCGGTGACTCGCTTTCACTGGTGCTGTTTCACGACTCCGCGGAGGAGTTGCCTGTCTCACAACTTGCAAGGGTGAAAGTCGGCCCCTACTACACCAACACCTGCGAGGGCCTGCGCATGGCCCAGCGTATCCTGGCGCGCCAGCGCAAAGACATGAAGCAGATCGTGATGATCACAGACGGAAAGCCGTCCGCGCTGACCCTGCCTGACGGCAGGATTTACAAGAATGCCTACGGCCTTGATCCACTCGTGGTCAGCGAAACGCTGGAGGAGGTTGCGCGCTGCAAGCGTTCGAACGTGATGATCAATACGTTCATGCTTGCCTCTGATTTCGGGCTCGTGCAGTTTGTGCACAAGGTTTCAGAGATGTGCCGCGGCAAGGCATACTTCACCACGCCCGCTACTCTGGGCGAATACCTGCTCATGGACTACATGAACCACAAGTCCCGCACAATTCACTGACAGCTACAGCGGTTCCGCAGTTGCTGTGTCCGGAAGCCATCTCGGTAAAGTGGCTTCTTCCTTAAGAAGAAGCCACCTTCCATAAAAGCTGGAAATGGCTGCATGAACTGCGGAACCGCTCTAAGGTGAGAGTTTCCCGTTGAACGTACCGCAGACCTGGACATCTCCGCCCTCAAGGCCTCTGCGGAACCACTCAATTCTCTGAGCGCTGGAGCCGTGCGTCCAGGATTCGGGGCTGACCGCGCGGCCGCTCATCCGCTGCAGGTGATCGTCTCCCACCGCCGCCGCTGCCTTCAATGCGCTGTCAACATCGTCCTCGTGCACGATGTTTCGCTGCTGAGTGCTGTGGCCCCAGACACCTGCAAAGCAGTCGGCCTGCAGTTCGAGATCAACAGACAATGGATTTTGTTCGTCCGGAGCCGCCTGCGAAAGGCGCCGCATGCGGCCTTCAATTCCCAGAAGCTTCTGAACATGATGGCCAAGCTCATGCGCGATCACGTAGGCCTGCGCGAAGTCGCCTGTGTCTCCGCCTATGTGTTTGAGCTCGCGCCAGAACCCGAGGTCGATGTACACTTTCTCGTCTTCCGGGCAGTAGAAGGGGCCCGTGGCCTGCTGCGCCGTGCCGCAGCCGGAGTAGGTCAGATCGCGATAGAGCACAAGCTTTGCATGGCGATACTCGCGTCCGTGCTCTGCGAAGACCTTGGTCCAGGTCTGTTGCGCGTCGTCGAGCACAAAGCTTACGAGCTGTACATCGCGGTCCTCGCCCGCAAAGGACTGCGAAACCGGTCCCCCCGGTTGATCGCTCGGAACATTTGCCGCAGGAGAGCCTGAAAAGAAATTTCTGCCAGTGATCGCGCTAATGATCAGCAGAAGGATCACACCTCCGATTCCAAGGCCTCCGCCACCAATTCCAAATCCGCCTCCGCTCGATCCCCGGCGGTCTTCAACGTCCTGACTTTGTCCACCCGGCGTCCAGTCCATACTGGGACCCCCTGGTTCTTCAGATGCAGTTTGGCACAGGCGCAGCCCGATCGGTAACTGCAGAGACGAACAAAGTCGAAATTTGTTTTTCAGTCGATGGAGAGGGCTTGTGCGAATCATGGACGGAAGATGAAGAACCAGCTTTGCTTCGCGTTCGATCAGGGGCTACGGCAGAGAACTGAGTTTATACTGGACTCGCCAGCTTTTCTCAACGTAAATCGCCTCAGGGTTTTGCACGACGGCTTTTTGTTCCTTGGCCTTTCGGCAGCACTTTTCGGTTGATCTCTCTCCTTACGGTGAACGGTTTGCTGGACTTTGGGACCGAGAAGCCTGGGCCATGAAAAGATCCTCGTGGATCCTATATGTCGTCTTCTATACCGTCTTTGCAAACTTTCCGTTCTGGCTGGCAACCTGTATTACCGGCTTAGTTGCACGCGGTTGTTTCTGCATCGACTACGTTGTGGTAGGAATCATCTCCCTCTACTTGTCCCGCACCGCCTCGGCTGTATTGCTTGGAATCGCGATCGCGCTTGATCTTGTTTGCGGCGTGGGGCAAACGTACTTTCTCCCACCAGCGGAGATTGTTAGTGATTCGAGCGCGCTTCTGCAGTTCCCCGCTATGCGCATCGCGAACATCGTTGCGATAGCCCTGTTCGCATTTGTCGTTGCCAGTCTCTCGAGAATCCTACCCAGAGACCATGGATTTGGTCGTGCAAGGACGGCGTTGGCACTCGCCCTCTTCCTCATGGTCTGCATGGCGACGGACTTTGCTCGGGCAGTCGCCGGAACGGGACAAGCATTGAATCCGATTCGAGCACTTACCGATGCCGACGCCGTCAACGTGGCTCGTTATCAGCAGGCTCGGCTCGCTCGCATTCCCTCCAGATGGGTCATTTCCAGCGAGCGTTTCTACCTGCAGGTGCGGCGCGCGGGGAAGAACTCGTCCACACAGGTTTTAGCTACTCAAAGTGCTGCGGAGATTGGACTCAACGCATCCGGCATTCTACCGGGAGCTGAAAATCAGCTTCCTGACCTGGTTGTCATTATGGTCGAGTCGTGGGGACTCTCGAATGATTCTGCAATTCGGGACTCGCTTGTCGAGACATATTCAGGCTCCGGTGTCTCGGCAAAATATCAGGTTCTCCAGGGATCAGTGCCCTTTTCGGGACCGACTGTTTCAGGAGAGGCGCGCGAGCTTTGCGGCAGCACTGAAGGCTTCCATATTCTCGATGCATCTCCATCCGAATTACAGAAATGCTTCCCCGACCAGCTGAAGGCGAAGGGCTACCACACAATTGCGGTGCACGGCATGGACGGACATCTGTTCCATCGTAACCGCTGGTACCCCAAGATCGGATTTGACGAACAATGGTTCCGGGACCGCTTTCAGGCTCAAAACTTGCCTAACTGTCCCGGTGCATTTCTCGGTACTTGCGATGCGGCGATCGCGAACTGGATCGGGAAGCGCTTGAGAGAGCCTGAAGTCAACCCGAGGTTCGTTTATTGGATGACGTTGAACTCTCACCTTCCAGTGCCCAACCCGCCATTGCTTCCAGGGCCTGCCACCTGCTCCTTCTCATCAAGCCTCTCATCGCAACCAGCTTTTTGCGCCTGGTACCAGTTGATCGCGAATGTCCACACAGCAGTCTCATCGTTGGCGCTCGGACCGCTGTTCCGCCCCACTGTCTTCGTCGTTGTCGGCGATCACGAACCGCCATTTGCCAACCAGGCTCTGCGCGATAAGTTCTCTGACGCAGTTGTTCCTTACGTGATATTGGTCCCCCGGACAATCAGCCCGAGAAGAGTGATAAGCACAAGGTAGCTGGAAAGCTGGATCTTCTGCGATGGCGCCGGAAAGATGGTGGACGCGGTAGGAATCCAACCTGCAGCCGGTCGGCTAAGTGCGCGTATATTCATATCTCTGCGTTAGAGCCATCAATAACTATCTGGAGCCGAAAGGCCGATTGGGACCACTTCGGCGCTCTCTGCGGTGAGGTTCGCGACGAAGTTTAAGAAGTGAGTTCTTCGCTGCTTCGGGATGTCGCAAAAGCCGCAATGAATGTCCGGACCAAAGCGGTATTTTGATGCTGCGGTCCCCCCCGGCAAAGAACTGGTTCGATCAGAAGCAGCTGAATTCCCTTTGTTCGTGATTCCCACCATAAGCCGACCATTCGTGGAGTATAAAGATTTGAAGTGACATGCAAACTCTTCTAATGCGCGGTACTTCGCTTCTCATTCTGATCACAACGGCTTTTGTTCATGCGCAGAACTCGTCGGAGATCGATCCGATGCTTGGCGCGGACAAGGGTGGCAATGTCTTCGTGGGGCCAACACTTCCCTTCGGAATGGCGAAGCCCGGACCAGACTACGGGGATAATGAAGGCAATGCCGGGTGGGAGGCGAGCGGCGCTCTGAACGGCTTCTCGCAGTTGCATGTTTCGGGCACAGGAGGCGGCCCGAAGTATGGCAACATCCTGGTGCAGCCGATGATGGGCAAAGCCGATCCTGCACACAGCTCCGCACCGCGTAAAGACGAGCATGCGGAAGTCGGATACTACTCTGTAAAACTGGGCAGCTCGGGCATCCGCGCAGAGGTTACAACGGCGCGCCGGACGCCGGTCTACCGGTTCACCTATCCCCCAACCGGCGAGCGAACGCTGTTAGTTGATGTTGGACACCTGCTCATGCGCAGGCATGAATCCCCGCACCGCTATCCCGAAAGCCAGGTCGTCTACTCGGCCGACGTACAGGTACTGTCGCCGACCGAGGTTGCCGGGATGCAGGCATCCGTCATGGGATGGAACATCCAGACCACGCCCATGAAAGTCTACTTCTATCTCGTGACCGATACTCCTGCAGTCTCAACCGGAGTGTGGGAAAACGGCAAAGGCGTGCAGCCGGGAACAAAAACAGCCAGCTACAAGATGCCGTTCACGATGAGCACACTGCCCAGGCCTCCTGCCCCGATCGTGAGCACTGGAGCATATCTGACGTTCGCTGCCGGGGAAACTTCGGTGACGGTAAAGGTTGGGATGTCATTTGTATCGATCGAGCAGGCGAAGAAGAACGCGATGACTGAGGTTGCCAACTTCGATTTCGATGGCACTCGAAAAGCTGTTGTCAAGGCGTGGGACGAAGAGCTCGCGACCGTGAAGATCGAAGGAGGCACTCCAGGCGAACGCCAACAGTTTGCCACCGGTCTTTACCACTCTATGCTGATGCCGGTAGACCGGACGGGCGAGAATCCGCTGTGGCAAAGCGCGGCGCCGTACTATGACGATTTCTACTGCATCTGGGATACGTTCCGATCATCCACACCGTTGCTGACGCTGCTCCATCCCAAGCGGGTTACCGCCATCCTGCAGGCGCTGTTGGATATTCAGGATCACGACCACTTCTTCGTTGATGGTCGCTCTGGCAACTTCGCCGGCAGAACCCAGGGCGGGTCAGATGCCGAGATGATGTTTACCGACGCCTTTGTGAAGCGCCTTCCCGGACTGGACTGGGCGCGAGTCTATCGGGCAATGGTGCATGATGCCGATACGGAGTCCAGTGATCCCATACGCTACGGCCGGGGCGATATGGATGAGTGGAAACGTCTGGGATACTTGTCCATCGAACACTCCGATCCGGCCGGTGGGCCCGATCGGCCCGGCTCGCGTTCCATGGAGTATGCCGCGAACGACTATGCCGTCGCATTGCTGGCGAAGGGGCTGGGGCACGAGGCCGATGCTAAAACATTCATGACTCGCGCTGAGAACTGGAAAAAGCTCTGGGACGCTGACGCTGTTGACCACACAGAGCTGGGTGATGTGAGAGGCTTCATTTGGGTGCGTCACGACGATGGTCGATGGAAAGAGAACTTCAATCCTCATCTGGTCGGCACGTGGTACCAGGACAACTTTTACGAAGCCACGACCTGGACTTATTCTCTTTACGTTCCACAAGACGTTCGCAGCCTCATCCAGATAGCTGGCGGAGCATCCGGCTTCAAGAAGCGCCTCGATCTCTTTTTTGCCCCAGGCGCTGCTCTTCGTTACCGTTACGACGTGGGGAACGAGCCCGGTTTTCTTGCGCCGTACCTCTACAACTGGATTGGTGACCAGAGCAGCACAGCGAAGACCATCCGTGCCATCCTCACCGCGAGCTATCACACAGGTCCGGACGGCCTGCCGGGCAATGACGATTCAGGTGCAATGGGCTCATTTCTGGTCTTCAACCAGTTGGGTTTTTTCCCGGTTGCAGCACAGAGCTTCTATCTGATCGGCTCGCCGACCTTTCCCAGATCCTCAATCAACCTCGAGAACGGAAAGACGTTTTCCATCGTCGCTGAGAACTGTTCGCCAACCTACGTCTACATCGCAAAAGCTATGTGGAACGGTAAGCCATATAAACGCTCCTGGTTCACGCATGATCAATTGATGGCGGGCGGCGAACTACGGCTCACCATGACGGACAAGCCTACCCAGTGGGACACCGGGACCGCGCCTCCTTCGATGTCAGATAGCGGAAATTAGACCTGCGGTTCTTGTGCGGATGAATACTGAAGTTATCTTGATTGAGCCCCACTCGCCGAAGTCCGTGCAGGCTCGGCTTCGTTGAGCGTGTCGTAAAGAGGTTGCGCAGGATGCAGCTCTGGAGTCTCCTCTGCGACAGAGATCGCAAGGATACGGATCTTATCGTTGTGCGGCAAAGTCAGGGTTCGTTCTTCGGGCGACAGCACGATTGGATAAGCAAATAGATAGGAGTAATGGTAAGGCTGATTTAGCCCCTCGGCTGTGTGTTGATGTGAGGCATACCAGGCTAGTTCCGCGGTCTTTACATACCCCGGCTGGAGGCCAATGTAGTCTTCCGGATAACGAGGTGAAACAGGGCGCTGTTCTCGCTGCTGCTCGTCTGCGGGCGGCCAGGCGGCGTGATTTGCTGAGATTGCCCAGTCACGCTCTGGCTGTTGCTTCCACTGCCGCGTATCCCACTGTCCGATGAACCCGCTCCAATCCTGAATATTTAACCTGATTCTTCTGTCGCCGACAAGGAACGCGGCATCTTGGTCACCGTCTGCGGAAGCTGCCAACAGGTAGACACGGTTGTAGCGGCCAGCAGGCAGCTTGATTGTCTGCCCTCTCGCAACAATCGCGTTCGGGGTACCTGTCTTGGGAGGAGCCAGCTTGAACTGCACATCGTGATATCCGACCGTAATTGGCAGCATCTCCGCCGGAATCGCATTTCCCTTGCCGTCGAAGCCGCCGCCAGTTGTCTTCGTATCGTCATTCGTCGCAACAGCGAGATCATATTGAAGCGTGACTGGCGTCGAGCGGATCGCGGCGAGCTGCGCGTGCGGTGCATTGAGACGCAACGCAAACGTGCGTGGCTGGTAAGCCGTAAACGAAGTCACCAATGAGCCATTGTCAACGGTCGCCGATCCAATGGGCCGTTCCTGGGCGTCGACCTCCCGGGCGGCCGCCACAGAACTGGGAAAGGAGACGCGAACGTCCTGTGCTGCCTCTCCATCGAGCTCCACCATGCGCAGGATTACGTCGTCATTCGCCTCTGCCTTCTTCAGAGCGAGCACACGAATGCGTGGGTTATTTATCTCAACAAGAGAGAAGCTCTTCCCAAGTGATCCAGCATGTTTCGTGGTCTGGAAGGCGATCAACGGATCGTTAAGCCGATAAGCTTGCCAATCTGTCTGGGCCTGTTGCCAACTGCCGCTGTGGCCTGCAAGTCCGAACACAAATTCATGGTGTCCCCAATCCTGATTAGCCTGGTCAGTGTAAGTCTGCGGACGTCCGTTGGGTGGAGGCTGCATCCCGGGTGACCGCAGCAGTGTCAATCGAAGGGTGTTGTCATTCGGCTTATCGGAGCCGTTTTTGCAGTCGGTGAGAAGAGTCGTCCCGAAGCTACCTGTCTTGTCGGACAGATCGATCCAGCGGTGAGAAGCGACCTCGAACTGACGTTCCTGAGCATTGGGCCTTTGAATCGTGCCGATCTCCCAATTGTAAGTAGCATTCTCATTCGAAGCGCTCAGCGGAAAAGTTGCCTTCAAGTTCGCGGACAATGTTCTCCAATCGATAGAGTTGCCAAATTCCACACGATTGCCGGCGTCTCCTGCTGAAAGGCTGACCGTCTGGACGAATTTGGAACCTTCTGTTTCGCGTGATACCTCGAGAGAGACCCGAACTGGACCATTCTCCTTAATCCGAATTTGGGCTGGGCCACCGACATAAGAACGCGGCGCTGCCTGCTCCTGTTCGAATTCCATATTCCAGGCTGGGTAAACCTTTGGCGCGTCGTTCGAAATTGCGAGCCGGATCGGCGCCGCGAGTAGCTCCTTTTTCAAATCCTTGTCATAAATGCTGGAGACATCGCCCTGTTCATTTAAGCGCACGAGATATCGAGCATTTTCGATCGATGAGTTTGTTGCCTTGAGTGTTGAGTGTTCGCTAGACGCCTCGACAGGCAGCACACTGTAAACGGCGTAGCCAACAGAAGGCGCCTTTGGCTACAAAAAGAACCTTACCGTCCTCAAGTTGAGACGGCACTTCTCGGCCTTGCGGATCATTCACACGAACGGCCTTCGGGGTTCCATGTGGAAATACAACGTTGGCTGCAACAACATCTTCGCGCGCAATATTGAGAGGATTAAAGATAACAACAGGTATTCCGGCAGTCTCGGTATTGAGCCCCGAAGCGACTGCCTCCGTTGCGTCAGTCAGGATACCGGCAAACTGGTTTGCAACGATTATGTCGTCGTTCCACGCGTATTGATAGGCGCGGGGCGTCGCGGTTCCAGCGCCAGTGTCGTGGAAGTGTCCAGCCAATTCAAGCATCCATGCATCATTTATCCGTTGCTGAGGATAAGTACGACCTCCCATCCACGCAGCTGCGATCGACGCCTTTTCTGCCGCATCGGCAAGCAACTCATTCTTGAGAATCCACCGCTTGTGATATGCCTGTGATGTCAGTGAACCGGCAGAGTGATTTATCAATTCGAGATCGCCCTGGTACTTTGGCAATCTCGATGTCATCGCCGGAGTGATGTCGTTGAACATCTGATCCGCGGCGGATTCGATCACATGTACCGGACCTTCACCGACTCTCACTTCGGATCCGGTCGGTTCTGATTTTGGCGCCTCTCCCATTGCGAAGGCCGACGTCGGAGGGGATGGCAGTACAGTCTCACTCTTCGTGACGATAGCTTCCAGGAGCTTCACGCTTGATTCCTGCGTTGCACCCCCTATGTCGCCTGTACCCACATAGTGATAATCAGCAAATACGCCGGTTACCTTGCCATTCAGGTCGATACGCTTGACCCAGTCCTGCTCCACCGGCCGTTGCCTCGCTATAGCATTCGCCTGCTGTGCAGTGAGTCGCGCTCTCTCCTCGCTGGTCAATTGCGGGGCGGATGCCGACGGGGGCGAAGTGAGGTTCCTTGCTAAGGTCGGTGTATACATTGCTGCCATAGCCACCGGGATTCAGTGCAGCAATCACTCCCTTTCCATCGGGGCCTACCCACATTCCAACATTGAAGGGGATGCCTTCCGGTGTTTGCTCGGGAGAATCAGGACCGCCAATCTTCGGCGCAGGTTGCCACTGCGCATTCAGTTTTTGCGTTGAGAATCCCTTTAAGCCTGCGTGAGCAAGAATGCTGGGCAGAGAAGCAGGAAATCCGAAGCAATCAGGCAGCATGAACTCCGTGCTCGCCTTGCCGAAATCTCTTTGGAAGTACTCATTACCGTAAAGTATTTGGCGGAAGATTCCTTCGGCACTTGGAAGGTTCACGTCCCCTTCTTCGATCGAAGAGCCTGCCGGAAACCAGCGGCCCGCCGCGACATACTGCTGCATTCGCACGTAGTCCGCTGGAAAATATTCCTTCATGAGTCGATAGCGGTTAGCTCCTGTCCAGTTGAAGACATAATGCGGGTACTTCTCGATGTAATCGAAATTCACCCGCATGGTCTTCAACAGATATTCGCTTATCGTCTGCGGAAACTCCCATCTCCACTGGGTGTCCAAATGCGCATACGGAACAACATAAAGCGTAGGAACCTTCGTAATGTCGGGGGCCTTCATCACCTGGGCACGAGCGGCAACAGAAAGCAGCGAGATAGCCGCAATCGCAGACACAGAGCAGACGCTACGAAGGCACTGGCGACCGCTCTTACCTGAAGCAAGAAGCAAACGTGAGAACTGCGTCAATCGCATAGGTAGAGCCCTTTCCTTCACTGGCCAGACAGCGAACAATCCGATTTGGCATTCTTCGTAAGGTGAAAAAGACCCGGCAAGTTCAAGCCTTTGCCGGGTCTCAATATTTCAGAACAGCGTCACTGATTTGCAATGCTCTGGTTAGAACGCGTACCGCAGGCTGAACTGGAATTGGCGTTCGGAAGCATAGGTTGTGCCTTTGCTCGTCACTTTTCCAAACGTGCTGCTCGGTTGGGTTCACGTCAGGATTGTCCCAGTTGGGGTGGTTGAGAAGATTGAATGCCTCTGACCTGAAGACCAGTTCATGGTTTTCATGGCCCGGGATGATGTGGAAGCCCTTCTGGAGCGCGGCACTGAAGCCCGCGAAACCTGGGCCGAACACGATGTTGCGGGAGTCGCGAGGCGCAAAGGTGCCGATTGGGGCGGGCTGAAAAACACCGGGCTCAAACCACTGCGCGCCAGCGGCGGAGCCGAACTTGTGATACAGGTGTGGTGAGCGCGTAGCGAGGTAGTACTGATTGCCCGAACCGGGTCCAACGCCTGCCTGGTCAAGGTTCCGCGAGACTGCTCCTGAAGGTGGACGGCCAGACTGAGCCTGAAAAGTTCCGGAGAACTGCCAGTCGCCGAGAATCGAGCGCACGAACCCATGGGTGGATTGAGCTCCGTACGGAATATTCCAGACGTAATTCAACACAAACACTTGGGGAGTGTCGAAGTCGCTGGGTCCGTACATAATGCTGTTGTCGTATGCGTTCGTGATGTTCGTACCATTCGAGGACCCGTAATCGAGGCCCTTGGACCAGGTGTAAGAGGCGCCAAAGAGAACGCCCTTGCTCAGTCGGCGCTTCAGGTTGGCCTGCATCGCGTGGTAGAACGCCCCGCCCGTGTTTTGCGCTTCGATAATGGTCGAGAACCCCTTGTACGGTCGAAGTGCGTCTGGATTGGTACCTTTCGGATTCGCCTGCACAGTTCCCGGCAGAAGCTGGTTCACGTTTGCCAGTTGCTCCAGATGGTAGCCGCGGCGCCCAACGTAGCTGAGCGTAAAGGTTGCGAAGCTCGAAAACTCGTGCTCGCATCGTCAAGTTCCATCCCCAGGCCTCGGGGCTGGGGTAGGTATAGCGGTGGGAGGTGAAGGCGAGCGGCAAAGCGTTTTGCCCGAGGCCACCTGGGTTGTCGACGCTGCCGCGCGTTACTGTGGATGCGGGCTGGAAGGGAGCGTTGCCGCCGACGTGTACCGTATCACTGATGCCGAGACGTTGTACATAACGACCAGCCCCTGCGCGGATGACTGTTTGTTGATCGACCTGATAAGCGAAGCCCACGCGCGGCTGGATGTCGCTATAGACGGTGGGTGAGTAGCCTTTGTCATAGCCGCGGAAGAGACGCTGGTAGCCGCCGTTGAGGATGCTGTCGGGAACGTGCCCCTGGGCCGCGCTTGGGAAGCCGCTGCCCGGGATGACAACCCCGTTATAGAGCGTCTCCGCCAGTAAGAAAGCCCGTGGTTGGACTGACGATGGGAGCAAGAGCCGGGTCGTAGTCCTTCTCGCTGAAGAATGCCTGGTTACCCCAGAGCGCGTGGTAGGGCATCATGACGCTGTAGCGAATGCCATACTCGAGCACAGACTTCAGGATTCATGCGCCACTGGTCCTGGGCCAAAGCCCTCGAACATACTGCCGCGGAAGAGCGTGTACGAACGCGTGCCAGATCTCGCCGTAGGTGTCGAATAGACCGAGTGCGGTGTTCGCGACAGCTGCCTTTGAGGTCGCGCCGCCGCCGCGGGTATCGGTAAATGTAAACAAACCGTTCTGATTGTTGGTAGTGCCGGGACGTGTGTTGTCCACGCTGATCTGGTCATAGTTGTTCTCACCGGCATACTCCCACAATGCACCGAACTTTAGCGTGTGATTGCGCCAGACCTTGGTGATCGTATCGCCGACGTCATAGACGATGCCGCCGGAGCGTGACGGGTAAGGACCACCGTCGAGTGTGCCGAAACTCGCAAGCTGGATCGTAGGTATCTTGTTGGGAACCACCTTGCTTGCGGATCCGAAAAGGTACGGGTAGTTGATGCCGTACCTGGTGCGGTCGTAAAGGCCTGACGATGTGTCGATATTGATGTCGACGTGGTCAGCGGCACCCGATACGTAAGCATCATTAACCATGGTGGGACTTATCGTCCAGGTCCAGTGCAAGACCCCGATCTGATTGGGCCGGTGGAAGATGCGCGGGTTGGTGTTGAAATTGCCCGAAGTGCGGCTCGTAGTCGTCGTAGTTGTAGTTGAGAAGACTGAAGCGCAAGTGGTGAGCATCGGCAGGAAGGTAATCGACGACAAGGCTGTCCTTTCGCTGCTTCTCGGTATAGAGCGCCGTATCAATCCAGTTGCTGGACGGGTTGCCGGTAAGATTGGGCGCCGGGTACGCGTTCAGTAGCCCAATGCCGTTGGGACTGAGCTGGGCGCTCGGAATGACGTTGTTCGGATACGGGACGCCGGTGGTGGGGTTCACGATCTGGACAGGCTTGCTGTAGAAGATGTTCGCGCCGAGCAATTCACTGAAGTCGCCGGTACGCATTGCCGGCGTGGGCACTTTTAAAGTGGCGGATGTGGTGTCGTCGTGGTTGTACTTTAGCCATTCCTGCCCGGCCAGGAAAAAGAGCTTCCTGCGGTCCCGGTTAAAATGGCCGGGGATGAAAATCGGGCCGTTGACATTCCAGCCGAATTGGTTGTAGCGAAAGGCCTGACGTCCCAAATTGGCGTTGTTTCGCTGCCAGGTGTTGGCGTTGAGCACGTTATTGCGGAAGTACTCAGAAAGCGCTGCCATGAAAGTCGCTCGTACCGCTCCTGGGGATCATGCGGATCTGGCCGCCCGATGTTCGGCCGTACTCTGCCGGATAGCTGGTGGTCAAAACCTGCACCTGCGAGGTGGAGTCCACATCGGCAACGCCAACGCTGGTGCCGTTGGAGCGTGTGCGCACCATCGGCGCCCCGTCGAAGGTCATCACGCTCTCCTGGCTGCGTGCACCGTTGACGTTGATGCCATTATCAAGGCCGAAGCCAAGGGCCGCCATCGAATTGCTGCGCACTACACCTGGCTCCATCTGCGCGAGGTAGAGAGGGTTACGGCCGTTGAGCTGAATATTCTTGACCTGCTCCTGCGAGATGAGCTGGCCCACCGAACCGCTCTCGGTCTGCACCGTGTTGGCATTGGCCTCGACAGTAACGGATGTGCTCGTCTCGCCGACCTTCATGGTGACATCAACGCGGCGGCCGATGTTGGGATCAATCTGGACTGCGCTGAGTGATGTCGTCTGGAAACCTGCCGCCTCTACCCGCACGTTATAGTTACCCGGGACAAGATTGGTGATGGTGAAGTTGCCACCTTCGTTGGTAGTGCCGCGGGCCTCGGTTCGGGTCGCGGCGTTTTGTACCGTGACGCTGGCCCCCGCGACAACGGCGCCGGAGGTGTCCGCGACTGTGCCGGACAGAGATGACGTATCCGATTAGACGAGAGCTTCTTGCCCAATCGCAATTGAGCAAACGGCGCGAAGAGCAATACGATGCGAATTTCAAACCAGTTGTTTTTCACTTCGGCCTCCAAAGTGAGTGAGATGCGTGGGGATGACTTTATGCTTGCGCTATCACAATGCACCATTTTGTCTATACGGAAGACTCTATTTTGTCAACGAGAGATCGCTGGTGAATTTTTTGATAAATCCAAAGCCATCGGCGCCCATGACAGGCCAACCGGATAAGAGCAGAGGATCGCGCAAGTTGCACCCAAAGGAAAAGCGACTCTTGAGGAAGCAATTGCGATTACCGTCCGAGGTGGAATCGGTGCTTCAACGCTCGGGGATCGGTGTAGGGCCGCCATTTTCTTCCCCACAGCGACGGTTGAGGCCCCATCACAAAATGCAGTGTGGCTCCAGACTGAATATGTTCCCACGTGATTACCGGAATGTCAAGCGGTTTGTGATCAGGCGTTGCGAACTGAATATAAACATTACGTCTCTGAGTTATTCTCGGCCTCCACGCGGAAGGTTTTGCCGTTGCCTAATTTCAAACTCATGGCGCTGTATAATGGGCTACCAATCATGTACTCGCCGCTGGCTGATTCACGAGATAAAAGCCCACGCGGTAAACAACAGCCACGCCGACATCTGCCCGCAATCGTCATCCCCATCCAGACCTTCCGGCGTCATACCCGTATTCCTTGGCGGCGATCTCGCGACCTTCGCTTGTGTTTTCCATGGCTGCCCCCCCCGAAATCGTATAGATATCCATAATGGTGGCTCGGCTCGTTCCTATGCACATTGTGTCCGCCGCTGAAATGCAGTCGAGCTTGGCGTCGTAGGCTTCGGCGCCGACCATCAACTGCAGCAAACCCGCCTGATCGTGCAGCGGCGACCATGAGTACACCCACGCATCGCCTTCAGTCCAGCCCGAGATCGACCGGTTGGCCGCGTATCTTCCGCTCCGCCAAGCGGTGCCCACTCTTCCGTCCGAAGTCTTGCCGTTCATCAGGCCAATTGCCGGATTGTAGAGATTGCGATCGTTCAATGAGCGATGAGAAAGAACCTGAAGTCTTCTTCACGACCCAGCGCCTTTGCAATCTGGGCCACGCACCAGTCGTCATAGCTGTCCTCAAGCGTGCGCGAGGACGCCTCATCGGTCTTGTCTGTCGGAACGTACCGAGTTGTTTGTAATACGTCAGACCCGCCCGGGCTTCATACGGAGTGTGCTCTTCGCGATCGAGCCACCGTCGCGCGTGTCTCCATCTGGCGGCGTCATCGCGTCCTTATAAACCGCCTGCCACGCCAGGTCACGATCAAAGCCGTGAAAACCCTTGCGCACCGCCTCGCTTACGAGGGAGTCCGCGTGAGTTCCAATCATGATGTTCGTATAGCCAGGATCGGCCACTCGGCATCCACCCGCCTTCTTTGTAGTTCTGCAGCAATGCCTGATCATGCCGTCCACGCGCTCGGGCGCAAGCAGCGTCAGCAGGCTGTTTTCTGCACGGAATGTGTCCCAGATCGAATATGCCGTGTAGCTTTCGCCCTCGTGGACATGATCGTCGAAGGCACTGTAATAACGGCCGCCTTCCCAGAAAATGCGGGGATATTACAGATTAGTGGTAAAGCGCCGTGTAGAGCCGCGTCTTCTCCTTCTCCGTTGCGCCATCTACTTGCATCCGGCCCAGTTTCTCGTTCCATACTGCCCGCAGCCGCTGCCTGACCCCTTCGAAATCCCACTCCGGGATCTCGGCCTTGAGGTTACTTACGCGCCTGGTCAATGCTCCGGAAGCACGTCCCACTCGTGCCTCAACAGTTTCGCCCGGTTTGAACTCTACGTAGGCACCACCGGCTGGAAGCTGCTTCTCCTTTCTCCATGCCATACGTCTTCGCATCGAGAGGAGCCTGGCGAAACTGGATGACGAAATAGCCATTGAAATTCAGAAGCTTGCTCGGCCCGAGGTGGGCATCCATGCGATCCGGGTTGTAACCGGAGATCTCGCGGGACTGAGCATCAATCGCGGCATAGCCAGGCACACCGGGTCGTGAAGCCTCCACCAGCACGCGCGCATCGCCGCTTTTCGGAAAGCGAAACCTGAACATTGCGCACCGCTCGGTCGCGGTCATCTCCACCCGAAGATCGTTGCCCTCACCGGCCTCAAGCGAAACTCCGTAATAGTCCGGTCGAGCCTTCTCGGTGCTGTGCTTGAATGGCATTTTGCGGCCATCAGGTGTCGTGCGCAACGCTCCCGTTTGCGGCATGATCGTCACATATCCGTAGTCCCCCATCCAAATCGCCGGCTGGTGTGTGCCGATAAAGCCGGAGATTGCCTGATCGTCATAGTTGTAGGACGTGACGCTGATCTTGTTTTGCCTTGTCTGCGGCGTCCAGTCAGTCATGCCGAATGGCGGCGTAACGAACGGCATGGTACCGCCGTACCCGATCGCACTCTTCTGTGTCCCGATCAGCGGATTGACATAGGAGACCGCATCACGATCTTCCGCATACGCACCAGCAAGAGACACCCATACGGCAACAACACAGAAACCGAGCCTGCGCATGATGGTCGCTCTAGGGATCGCTCAGATGCACTCGCAACGGAATACAGTCCGCGATGCGTCTCTCGTTTTAGACTCAAACAATCACTGAAGGCCAGGCCGCAATCCAGTCTGGCCTTCGGATCGGACCCTTCTCAAATGTATTCAAGACCTCGACTATTTATTCTTGATTCTCTTCTGCGCTTGCCTCTTTGCTTCAGCGCAAGTTCCTCCGCCTCCAAACCTGATCCTCGAGGGCAACGTCCAACCAAATCAGAACCAGACCTATATCGAGGCTCCATTTGTTGTTCCAGACGGTACGCATCGCATCTCAGTCTCCTTCCACAACCTTGGCCACGATCAGCACACCGTCATGGACCTCGGAATTGCCGACCCGGTCCGTTTTCGTGGGTCCAGCGGTGGCAACAAGGACCACTTCACTATCAGCGAGACTGATGCCACGCCCTCCTACCTCCCAGGAGCCATTCCTCCGGGCCGCTGGAAACTTCTCTTCTCAATCCCAAACATTCGTCCCGGCGTGATTTCGAGTTGGCGTGCGGAGATCTGGTTCAATCGCGCTATCGATGATTCTTCATTCACCGAGCAACCCCTGCACGACACTCCGGGCTGGTATCGCGGTGATCTGCACATGCACACGGCGCACAGCGATGGAAGCTGCCCCAGCCAATCCGGAAAGTCTGTCCCTTGCCCCCTCTTCCTCACCGTGCAGGCTGCAGCCCAACGCGGTCTTGACTTCATTGCCATCAGCGACCACAACGCCACCTCGCACTACGACGCCGAGCGTGAACTGCAGTCTTACTTCGATGAATTGCTCTTCATTCCCGGCCGCGAACTGACCACCTTCTACGGACACGCGAATGCCTTCGGCACAACACGCTTCATCGACTACCGCGTTGG